>JAKBBA010000192.1 GCA_021808665.1 Actinomycetes bacterium | reverse complement strand
CTCGAAATGGAAAGGATTGCCGCTCTTCGCTGCATGGGTCTCAAGGCCCGAAGAGCCCGAGCCTGACCGTGGTAGCTGCCTTACCGAGTCGATCCCCTGGATCGACCTAGAAGACTGGGAGCCCGAGTATCTGGCCGGTGGCCACGCTGCGCACGAACCCGGGGAAGGAGTCGCCGAGGCGTCTAGAAGATCAACGACGCCCGGCCACTAACTCACTCAACCCGACCTCCTGGCCCTTCGTCAGGAACGTTCAATTTGGTCAGGATTTTCGCGCGGCGCGAAACGTCTGACCATTTGAAGCGTTTTTTCGCACTTTTTGGTACACGATCTTCGTTCCCAAAAAATCCTGTACCAGCCCTCGCTTAGGAAACGCACTTTTTGGTACAAACGTTTTCCAACTTGAAAATCCTGACCAAATTTGACGGTCACCCGCTACCGACGCGGCGGCGCGAGCTAGACCGGGTTCCCGAGCTCTGAGCTGATCTTGTTCGCAGTCGCCACGACCAGCTTGGCGACGCGTCCCACCTGGCGGTTGTTCAGATCGAATGTCAGCGACGACACGCTGACGCCCGCCAGCAGGCCGTGGCGGGCGGTGATCTTCGCTCCGATGCAGCGGATATTGCCTTCGTTCTCCTGCTCGTCCACCGCGTAACCGCAAGCCCTCACCACGTTCAACTCCTCGCAGAGCGCGTCGACGTCGGTGAAAGTGTTCTCGGTTCGCGCCGGGAGACCGGTCCGCAACGCCATCGCCCGAACCTCGTCCTCGCTGGCGCCGGCGAGCATGGCCTTGCCGACTGAAGTGCAGTGGAGTGGGACGGTGAGACCGACGTGGGAGCGCATCTGGTAGGCCTTCGGCCCGTCGAGCTTGGCGATATAGATCGCCTCGTCGCCTTGGCGGACGGCCAGATGGACGGTGTAAGCCGACTGGTCCCTGAGCTCGCGAAGAAACGGCATGGCGACGTCCGCGAGAAACGAGGTCGTGTCGGCACGCGCGGTTATCGTCAGAAGGCGGGTGCCGAGCCGGTATCCCCGATCGTTGGTTTCCTGGCTCCACCCGACCTCGACGAGACCTTGAAGGATCCTGTGCACCGTCGACGTAGCGAGGCCGGTAGTCCGGGCGATCTGGGAGACCTTGCTTTCGCTGGCCAGAGCCTCGACGACTGCCACTACCTTGGCTATCGCGTTGAAACTCTGACGGCCGTCGGTCTCATCCCGGCCGCCTCGTGGGACCGCAACCGCCGGGACCGCGACCGCCGGGAGCGGCGCAGCCGGCACCCCGCTAGCGGGAGTCGCCGGAGGCGAAGCGCGTGGGGCGGGCGACGCGGGCGACGCGGGCGACGCGGGCGACGCGGGCGACGCGGGCGAGGAGGGGACCCCCCTGCTTGCGGCGGGCGAGGCGGGTGCGGGCTGGGCGCTCACCTGGCCATCCACCCGCCGTCGACGACGAGCACGTGACCGTGGATGTATCGCGCTGCGTTCGAGCATAGGAAAACAACTGCGCTCGCGATGTCCTCAGGACTCCCCCACCGCCCCGCCGGGATCCGCTTGGAGATGTCCGCCGAGCGCACGGCGTCTGCTTTGAGAGGCGCCGTGTTGGCAGTGTCGATGTAGCCGGGGGCGATGGCATTGACGTTGACACCTAGCGGGGACCACTCGTTGGCCATGGCCTTGGTCAGACCGGCAAGGCCGTGCTTGCTTGCCGTGTAGCCCGCGACGTTGATCCCCCCCTGAAATGACAGCAGCGATGCCACGTTGACGACTTTACCGAAGCCCTTTTCGATCATCGACGCCGCTATGGGAAGGGTGAGCTCGACGACAGAGTCGAGGTTGACGGTCATGACGCCACGCCAGTGCTCGCCGCCCTGGCCTTGCAACGGTGCCCGGAAGATGCTGCCGGCGTTGTTGACCACGATGTCGATCGCCCCGTCCTGGGCCAGCCGGCTGGCGACGTCCTTGACTGCGTCGAGGTCGCCCAGGTCGAGCCCTACCGAGCGGACCGACACA
Organism: Actinomycetes bacterium; assembly: GCA_021808665.1. The sequence goes on along the minus strand of JAKBBA010000192.1, from coordinate 3,501 downwards.
CCGAACTCGGAGACCTCGCGCTCGACGTCCGCCAGACCGTCGGCGCTGCGCCCGACGAGCACAAGGTCGGCGCCGGCACGCGCCAAGGCGACAGCCGATGCCCGGCCGATGCCTGACCGGGCCCCGGTCACCAACGCCGTCCGGCCCTTCAGGCCGAACTCGTCGAGCAACCACTGCGAGGAGCTCACCGGAGGGTACCCCCTTGACATTGGTCATCAATTGAAACTGTAAGAACTGTCCCGCTAGAGTGCAAGTGTATCCCGTCAGACGGAATAGGAGGATTTCTTTATGGACGTTCGGTATGCAACTCACCCTGAGGAGATGGCCCGGCTTTCCCCGCAGGAGCTGCGGGAGCGTTTCGTTGTCGAAGGCTTGTTCGCTCCCGGCGAGGCTCGCATGGCGATGTCTCTGTCCGACCGGCTCGTCATCGGAGGGGTGGTGCCGTCCGGCCGCGACATCCAACTCGACGCACCCGACGAGATCCGCTCCGTGCGCTTCTGCGATCGACGCGAGATAGCGATCGCGTGCCTCGAAGGCGAAGGTTCGATCTCCGTCGACGGCACCGACTACCCGATGGTCGAGGAGGACGCGCTCTACGTGGGCAAAGGCGCCCGTTCGATAGACCTGCAAGGCGACAGCGCCTCGTATTATTTCGTGTCGGCACCCGCCCACGAGAGTCGACCTACGGAAAAAGTTTCCCGCGGCGACGTCGAAACTCACCGCATCGGCGACGCCGGTCGCGCCAGCGCCCGGACGTTGCGCAAGTACGTCCACGAGGACGGGATCGCCTCCTGCGAGCTGGCGTTCGGGATCACGACACTCGAACCGGGGAGCGTCTGGAACACGATGCCGTGTCACACCCACGAGCGGCGCACTGAGATCTACCTCTACTTCGGTGTCCCAGAAGGCGAACGCGTCGTGCACCTCTGCGGCAGGCCCGACGCCACCCGGAGCCTCATCCTCGCAGACAAGGAGGCTGTGATAAGCCCACCGTGGTCCATCCACACCGGGGCCGGAACCGCCCCCTACCGGTTCGTCTGGTCGACCGGCGGCGAGAACCTCGCCTACAACGACATGGACATGGACCTGGTGGTGACGGGTACCGTTGCCGCTGAGTGATCTATAGCGATCAGTCATGCGGCGTCCCCTTGCGGGGTTTGGATTCTCGTCTCACCGCAACGCGCCCGGACTTGCGTCGAGGTCTTATGGTTGCTCCTCCGCCCATGAGTGTTCTCGTGAGCCGAGCCAGGGTCTGTACCGCCGCTGGGGGCGGCCTGGGTGTCCGCTGGGACGCTGGACCCGACTGGTCCAGGACTGGCTTGTGTCTCCGGCCAGTCGCGGAGGTTCTTGGCCGCGTTGTGGTCGCGGTCGACTGCTTCGCCGGTAACGGCGCATGTGAGCACCTTCGCCAACTTGGTCGCAGCGACGAGCCGGCATCCGCAGCCGTGATGGATCTGGCTGGAGGGATACCAGCGATCCGCTACGGTCGGAGTGTTCCCACGCCTGTCCATCTTGTAGGCGAGCATTGGGCGGAACATCCCGATCGCGGCATCAGAGACAGAGCGCCGGAATGCTCGCCTGCCCATGGACCGCTTCATCGCCGCTATGTCGAGGTCCTCGACGACGACCTCGCTGTATGTGGCGGCCAGCCAGGTAGTGAGCTGGTGCCACGCTTCTCGACGCAGGTGCACGGCACGGCGGTCGAGCGAGGCGATCTTGGTTTTCGCCGCCTCATGACCGTTGGAGCCGGGTATACGCCGAGACATTCGCCTTCCCGCCCTACGCCGCTCGGTGAGAGTGGCCCGCAAAGGCGCGGGGTTGGTGAACTCGACGATGTTGGCTTCGCTGTCGGCCACCGTGGCCAGCGTCCGCAGGCCAACGTCCACACCGGCACGGACTCCCGGCTTCGCCACCCGGCGTGTGGACGATGTGCGAATAGCGTAGTTGACCGACACGAACAGCTGCCCCCACCGCTCAGACAGCGTCATGTTCAAGATCCGTGCCCGGCCAGCAGCGAGGGGCCGCTCTACCAGCCGGGTGTTCTCCTTCGAGCGTAGGCCGCCTATGACCGGGACGACGATGGTGCGCCGGTCGGCTTCGAAGCGCATCGTTCCGGTGGTGAACCTGACCCTACCGTGATCTTGTCTCTTTGACCGGAACCGGGGGAACCCGACCTTCTTGCCCTTTCGTTTCCCGTCTTTCGACTGCCGCCAGTTCGACAGTGCCGTGACCAGGTCGTCTATCCCTGAGCTGTAGCACTCCTTCGAGTTCTCGGCCCACCACGGGGCGACCTCGACCTTGACCTGATTCCACCGCCTGCGCAGCGCCTGCAGGCTCCAGGCAGCCGACTCGTGGTCAGCGTCGGTGGCCTTGGCGTCCATGTCCTTCTTCACGTGGGCCAGCGCCCAGTTGTACGCGTACCTGCGGGCCCCGAAATGCGAACGGACCAGCGATGCCCGCTCAGGTTCACGCGGCCACTCCACCTCGAAGCTGGCCCCCGTCACCGTCCAGCCGGACGGCACTCGGGACAGCGTTTCCCCCGTCTGCGCGAACAGGCAGAACAACACAGACACCGACTCCACCGCCGCCCGCTGCGTCTCGAAATCCGGCCCTACGTCCACTCGGCGAGACATGCGCGGGTTCCCGAACCGATCGGGGCTCCCCGCTAGATGGACGCCGCCCGTCGCTGCCGCCACCCTGGCCGCCTGGCTGACGGTCCGCATCTCCACCAGCATCGACGTTGCGCTCACCGGTCATCCCCGAGTGGCGCGCAGGCAGCCGCTACCGCTCGCTTGGCCCGGTTGGCTGACGCTCGCTTACCGTAGAGCCGCGTGCACAAGGATGTGAGGATCCCCGCCATGTCCCGAACAAGGTCGTCGTCCACCTCGGCGGGGTCCACAACCACGAGCTCGCGTCCCTGCGCAGCGAGCGCCGCCCCCACGTAGTCGACGGCGAACCTGGCGAAACGGTCACGGTGCTCGACGACGATCCTAGCTACGGACGGATTGCGCAGCAGCGCGAGGAACTTCCCGCGACGCCCGTCCAAGGCAGAGCCGACCTCGGCAACCACCGGGTCAACGCTCACCGCCTGCGAGGTCGCCCATGTGGCGACGCGTGCCACCTGGCGATCCAGGTCTACCTTCTGGCCGGCGGACGACACGCACCCGTACAGCACCGTCTGGCCGGACGGCACGTCGCTCCGCGGGTCGACAAGAATGAGACCGCCGACCTTACGAGCGGGGACAGGGAGCTCGCCGTCCCGGAGCCAGCGATAGGCCGTGACTCGGGCAACACGTCGCGACTCGGCCCACTCTGCGAGGTTCACACCTACAATATAACATGATATTGAATGTCATCGCGTGTAGAGACAGCAACTGTTGCATGCCCCAACATCAAGTCCCGCCGGAGCGCCCGCAAGTGGGCGATCGCAGCGACAGCCCTCGTACCGCTGACGGTCGCCGCCTGCGGGTCATCCTCGACGAAGTCCGCCAGCAGCGCCAC
>JAKBBA010000191.1 GCA_021808665.1 Actinomycetes bacterium | reverse complement strand
GCTTCATTCAACCAAGCGGCCCGCGCGGAGAAAGAGGTTCGCCTGTAGGTAGCAAACGTCGACACGCTAACGGCGAGCCGGCCCTCAATTTCGTCGTCGCTCAGCTCATCAAATTCTTTGAGTATTTCACCTGTGGCTGGATTGACCGTTGCGATAGCCATAACCCTTGTCGGATACCCACAAGTTCGGGAGACGCAAACCTGCGCCCGCAGAATTGCGAGTTGAACCTGCGAATATTTGACAATCTCTTGACGTTGCGATGACATAAATGTAGAATACGGACGGCGAAGGAGGGAGGAATGGGTTCATGTCCAGCGAGGGTCGCAAGCTAGGTCCGATTGACTTCCGTACAAGCGCCGACCGTTACCGGCACTGGCGCTTGGAGGTAGCGGGAAGCGTTTCGAGGGTGACCCTCGACGTGGCGCCTGAAGGCGGACTGAGCGACGAATACCAGCTCAAGCTCAACTCCTACGACCTGAGTGTTGACATCGAGCTGTACGACATAACGCAACGCCTTCGCTTCGAGCACCCTGAAGTTCGTGCCGTCGTGTTGACCGGGGGACCAGACAGGATCTTCTGCGCTGGAGCAAACATCCAGATGCTCGCCGGGTCCACCCACGAGCACAAAGTGAACTTCTGCAAGTTCACCAACGAGACCCGTCTCGGCATCGAGGACGCCACGGAAGTCTCTCACCAGACTTGGATAGCAGCCGTAAATGGTACCGCCGCCGGTGGGGGATACGAGCTGGCGCTTGCATGCGAGGAGATCATCCTCGTCGACGACCGGTCGTCAGTCGTCTCTCTACCCGAACTGCCTCTTCTCGCAGTGCTACCGGGCACTGGCGGCCTTTCACGGGTGATCGACAAACGCCACGTCCGACGAGACCGGGCCGATCTCTTCGCTACCAGAGCCGAAGGCATCAAGGGCGAGCAGGCCCGGGCATGGGGGCTGGTGGACGTGATCGCAGCTCCATCGATCTTCGAGGAGACGGTCCGGAAGCGGGCGCTGGAAGCGGTGGCCCGCTCAGACCGTCCCGGCGGCGCCGGGGTGACTCTAAGCCCCTTGTCACGCCAAGTTGACGGGCCGAAGATCAGCTATTCGTCGCTCGACATCGAGCTCGACCGGAACCTGTCGGTCGCGCACTTCCGCATCCGGGGGCCCTCCCACGACGAGCCGTCATCCGCGTCACAGCTCCTTGAAAAAGGCGACTCCGCCTGGATCCTGCGGCTCTGCCGGGAGATCGATGATGCCTTACTGCATCTCCGCTTCAACGAGGCGGAGATCGGTACGTGGGTATTCCACTCGAGCGGAGACCCCTCCGCGGTCGTTGCGGTGGAGGATGCTTTGGACAGCCACAGGGGGCACTGGCTCGTAAGGGAAATCCGTGCCTACTGGAAACGCACCTTCAAGCGCCTCGACACCTCGGCGCGCACTGTGGTCGCCCTCGTCGAGCCGGGTAGCTGCTTTGCCGGCACACTCGCCGAGTTCGTCCTCGCCGCAGATCGCAGCCTCATCTTCGAAGGTTCCCCAGGCGAAGGGATAGACCCACCCCCCTGCCTGACACTGACCTCCGCGAACCAAACGCAGTTCCCAATGGGGAACGGACTCAGCCGGCTGCAGGCGCGCTACTGGGGACACGACGACGACCTACAGACGGTTGTCGAGCTCACAGGAAAGCCGTTGTCCAGCGAGGAATGCGCAAGTCTCGGGCTTGTCACGTTCGCCTTCGACGAGCTGGACTGGGACGACGAGGTGCGCATGACCCTCGAAGAACGCTCATCGTTTTCCCCTGACGCCCTCACCGGCATGGAAGCTAACCTAAGGTTCGTCGGTCCCGAAACGATGGAGTCCAAGATCTTCGGGCGCCTTTCCACATGGCAGAACTGGATATTCCTACGACCAAACGCGTCCGGACCGGACGGGGCGCTGCGCCGCTACGGTACGGGGTCGCGTCCGACCTACGACCGAAAGCGTGTATGAAATGACGGCTGTCGACCTCGATCAGAAAATCCCGAACAACGTCGGCCTCGCTTCGGACCGCAAGTTGCAGCGTGCACTCGAAAGTTGGCAGCCGCGCTTCCTCGAATGGTGGAAGGAGCTTGGGCCGGTCGAGCACCAGGATCATGATGTGTTTCTTCGCACAGCGGTGTCCGTCGGCCGTGACGGTTGGGCCAATTTCGATTACGTCAAGATGCCCGAATACCGCTGGGGAATCTTCCTCGCAGACGCAGAAGACGGCCGAACGATAAGTTTCGGCGAGAATCGCGGGAGACCGGTGTGGGAGGAGTTACCCGGTGAATTCCGCTCTGATCTGCGCCGGCTGATCGTAGTGCAGGGCGACACCGAGCCGGCGTCGGTCGAGCAGCAGCGCCACCTTTGCCTGAGCGCCCCGAGCCTTTACGACATGCGCAACCTCTTCCAGGTCAACGTGGAAGAGGCCCGTCACCTGTGGGCCATGGTCTACCTCCTGCACGCCTACTTCGGGCGCGACGGGCGCGACGAGGCGGACATGCTCCTCGGGCGGCACTCAGGTTCACCTGACAACCCGCGAATACTAGGTGCGTTCAACGAACCTACGCCGGATTGGCTGTCATTTTTCTTCTTCACCTATTTCACCGACCGGGACGGCAAATTCCAGTTGGCGTCGCTGGCCGAGAGCGGTTTCGACCCGCTCGCGCGCTCATGCCAGTTCATGTTGAAAGAGGAGGCGTACCACATGTTCGTCGGTGCGGCAGGCATCGGCCGGGTGGTGCAGCGCACAGTGGACCTGATGCGCCAGCACGACACTGCGGATGTGGCACCATTCGGTGGTATCAACATCGACACCCTTCAGCGTTACCTGAACCTTCATTACAGCGTGTCCCTCGACCTGTTCGGGGCGGAGACTTCAACCAACGCCGCCAACTACTTCGCAGCAGGACTGAAGGGGCGCTACCAGGAAGCCGACCGCGACGACGACCACCTTTTGCACTCGAGTCTCGTGGACGTCCCGTGCATCGTGGACGGAGAGATAGCTACTCGCCCACTGCCAGCCCTGTCCGCGCTCAACACGACTTTGCAGCACGACTACATCTCCGACTGCCAAAAAGGAGTCGACCGCTGGAACCGGACACTCGAGGCGGTCGGTGGATGCCTGGTGCTCCCCCACCTCAGTTTCCACCGGTCGGTCGGGGCGTTCGCAGGAGTCCCCGTAACCCCCGACGGCAGAATCGTCGGCCGCGACGAATGGGATCGACGGGCCACGGCATGGCTTCCGACCGACGCAGACAAACAGCACGTCCGATCGCTCATGCAGGCGGTCAGCGAACCAGGAAAGATGGCCGGCTGGATCTCCCCGCCGTCGGCGGGAATCCACCAAAAGCCCGTCGACTTCGACTACGTCAGAGTCTGACCTAGCGATGACGGAACCTTTCAACGCGCCGGCCTGGCTCGTCGACCGGCACCTGAACGCCGGGCTAGGCGATCGGATCGCCTACCGCTGTTTGGATTCGGCGATCACGTATTCCACTTTGGCGACTGAAACCTGGCGGGCAGCCCGGATGTTGCACGAGTTGGGCGTGGGACCGGGTGACCGGGTGCTGATGCTTGTGCTCGACGAGCCGGCCTTCCCGGCGTTGTACCTGGGCGCTATGCGCGTAGGCGCCGTTGCCGTCCCTGTGTCGACGATGCTTCGCCCACACGACGTCGCGGTGATAGCAGCCGACGCAATCCCTCGAGTTGTGATCGCATCCAGACCACTCGAAGCCCACATGCGTGCCGCAATTGCCGCAGCAGACGCCGCCGCAGCAGGTGCCAGCACCGCTGCCTGCGTGGGGGTGCTCGTCGACACCGCGTTCGCGGCTCCCCCACTAGGGTCACCAGATGATGACACCCCGCGCGACGGGTCAGGGGTTCTCCTGTGGTCGAATTTCATCGACAGTCGTGAGGTCCCCTCACCGCCGACTGACAATCGAACGCCTGGCTTCTGGCTCTACACGTCGGGCACGACGGGCCAGCCGAAAGCCGCTGTTCACACGCACGGTGACATCAAAGGCGTGGCCGACACTTATGCCCGGTCGGTCCTTGCGATCGACCCAGACGACGTGTGCTACTCGGTGGCCAAGCTGTTCTTCGCGTTCGGCCTCGGAAACTGCTTGTTTTTCCCTCTGTCGGTTGGCGCTTCTGCTGTCATAGATCCTCGCCCACCCACCCCTGCGATCGTGGCCGACAATGCGCAGCGACACCAGCCATCCCTGTTCTTCGCTCCTCCCGGGTTCTGCGCAGCTCTCGTGGATTCCGCTGTATCGGCTGACACTTTTGCCTCGCTCCGGGCAACGGTCACTGCGGGAGAGACGCTTCCAGCGGAGGTCTACCGTCGCTTCAAAGAGCGCTTCGGAGTTGAGATGCTCGACGGGATCGGATCCACCGAGGCACTGCACATCTTCATCTCCAACCACCCTGGTGACGTCCGGCCCGGCTCGACCGGCCGGGTCGTCGACGGCTACAAGGTGCGCCTCACTGACGACCACGGTGACGAGATCCGCTCGGCGAGCGCACAGGGAGCGCTTTGGGTGCGCGGCCCCTCGGTAACTCAGGGCTATTGGGCACGCCCGGAGACCAACAAGGCGACCTTCCTCGATGCCTGGTGTCGAACTGGAGACGTCTACAGGCGCGACGAGGAGGGCTACTACTACTTCGTCGGCCGTAACAGCGACATGATCAAGGCGGGAGGCATCTGGGTTTCCCCCGCCGAGGTAGAGGCGGCGCTCATAGAGCACCCCGGCGTTCTAGAGGCGGCTGTCGTCGGCGGCCGCAGTGCCGAAGGCCTCGAAATTACCGTTGCTTTTGTCGTCGCAGCAGCAGGTCACCAGATAGACACTGCCGCGCTGATCACGCACTGCAAGCAGCGTCTTGCGTCATTCAAAAGACCACGCGAGATCTTCCTGGTCGACTCGCTGCCGAAGACGGCAACTGGCAAAATCCAACGCTTCGCCCTACGGACCCGCCTCGAAGGCGAAGTGCCGCCGGCTGCAACAAATCTCGCCCCGAGCTTGTGAGCGGATACGGGGAGCTGACCGTCGAACTCGACGGCGGCTCCGTGGAAGTACTCGCTTGGAGCGGTGACACTTCGCTCGCGCCGGTAGTCCTCCTACACGAGGGGCTCGGATCGGCTCGCCTGTGGCGAACCTTCCCGGTGGACGTCCATCAAAGCACCCGGCGCACCGTCATCGCCTGGTCCCGTCACGGGTACGGCTTCTCAGAACCGACAAGACGCTCGCGAGCGGTCGGCTACATGCACGACGAGGCACTCGTCGTCCTACCTTCCTTGCTGGAACACCTTTCGCTTACCTTTCCGGTACTTGTCGGCCACAGCGACGGCGCGTCGATTGCGCTGATCCACGCCGGCTCCGGTCATCCGGTCAGTGCTGTCGTCGCAATCGCGCCTCACGTGCTCGTAGAGGACCGCTCGCTGGTCGGGATCGAGGCTGCGCGGGAGCGCTTCGATACGACGGACCTCGTGAAGCGGATGGGCC
>JAKBBA010000190.1 GCA_021808665.1 Actinomycetes bacterium | reverse complement strand
GGTGCTCTATGCGCGTCGCGATCAGTTCGGCCCCGTCAGGGGTGCGCACCCGCTGTCCCACTTCCACCTCCGAAGCCTTGAGGCTCACCCACTGGTTGGACACCGTTCCCCCTTCTGCACACCCACCCCTGCCGGCTGGACGGCCACGGTAGTTTCGGTCGCGGTCAGCTGCAACCGGAGTTGACGGTTTCGGCCTTGATGGTCGCCCCCCACTCGTATATCACCTGGAACGGAACTTCCCACCAGTGGGTCGAAGCGGGAAGCACCTGGACCCGTCCGGGGAAGCACCGGGCGGCCAGCAGCCGGGCTCGGAATGTCTGCTCACGGCCGGCTACCACAAGCAGGGAGGTCAGGTGGTGGGCCGAGGCGTAGCGGGACGCGTACATGATCTCGCCGACCGTGCGGGCCGGTTTCGGGTCGAAGCAGACGATGTCGAGGGTGGAGGAACGGATGCAGTCGTTGCCTCCTGCGCCCTCGGAGAAGAGCATGACAGGAGCGAAACGGCGTCGGAGCAACGATAGGCCGAGGCGCGCCCGCTCTGCGTCATCAGCGCCGTTCAGCACCAATATGGCGTCGGCCGGCCGGGGCGCACTCGACGACGGCCACACGAACATCAACGACGAAGCGACGACGGCCAGTGCTGCGATGACCAGGCCGATTACGTAGGCGGCGAGCCGCGCGGTCCGTCTCGGGGTCTGTGGCGCCCGTCGAGCATCGATCCCGGACGGATCGGATGGTCCAAACACAGGACCACGATCGCACGTCGAGTTCGGCCCTTGGCCCCGCGGGAGGAAGGACGGCGTTCGTCGCAGCGGGCCGGCAGCCGCCTCGGCTACCGATCTGAAGTCCGCTGACCGAGCCAGGTTGAGCAGTCGACATACAGGTCCCGAGATAGTGTCTACGGGGGCTCAGGGCAATAATGAATGATGAAGCAGCGGGGTCCGGCTCGTGCGGGCAACCGTGAGCGTCTCGGCCGGGGTTCCCCGGCTGGAGTGCTGGAGAGCCTCGATACGGCATCCTCTCCGGCGCTACGCGCCTTGGCGGCGGTCCGATACAGGCGGCGGGCGGCGGGTGGTGGACGTCCGTCAGATCGTGCCAACCCCAGACGTCACTACGTTCCTCGCACCGGCGCCAGCAACCGCACGACACGCTCTCTCGATCGAACCAAGGTCGCATTTAGGGCAGAGGCCAAGCATGCCCGACTGAGGGTTTCGGGATGGTAATTAGCCAGAAATCCCGAGCCCAGGATGTGAGCGCATTGTTCAACGATGTTGTGGAACGAGACAGGCGGAGCGAAGTAGCGGTCAAACACTTCAGCCGTTCGACTGGACATCGATCTCCAATCAGGCTCTTGGCTTTCCAAGAACTCGACGAGACCGGTGATCCGTCCCTCTGGCCATCGAAGAATGGCACCGTCGAGGTCGACCCCTGTTGGGGGGACCCAATGGTCAGAGATGACCACCGGCACGCTTCCCGCCGCCATTGCCTCGTACATTCGGATGGATGACGTACCATGCCCCCTGGGGCACAACACAAACTTCGAGCTCACGATCGATTCCTCGAATAGACCCTTACGACGGGCGTAGTCTTTCGAGGAGGAGTCGTAAAAGATGAAACCAACTGCTTCTTCAATGAGCATTCTCGGATGATGTATCTCAAACAGGGGAGCCCGACAACGAGCCGAACGAGAAGCAACAAACGAACCCAGAATTGTTCGGTCAGCACCTCTATCCCGCTCTGGGATATTGAAGTAGGACCAGGATCGCTGCAGACGCATATTGAACGATGCAGACGGCATCGAAACGTAGACTCCCGGCACGGAGCACCACGGTCGATCGCGCTCGTCATATACTAGAGACTTGTGACGATACCGTTTGAATAATGGCGAGTCCCTTATTGCCGACAGCTTCCAGTCGGTACCCAGAAGATGCGCCTCGGTGAAGAGCAGGAGGTCCGCTTCATCGGGATCGTCCACTACTTCGTGCATCCCGATGCGGTCCTGGCGGGCCAACTGGGTGAACATCGCCGCGGGCCCCCCATTCGACGTTGGCGACAAAACAGAGGGAAAGAAAACTTTCATCGTTCAATCTGCCAGCCGGGTCCGAGCGAGGCGCGGCCACGCTTCAGGCGAAATCGGGTGGAAGTTGCGCATGAGTCTCCACGTAAGAGGGGATGGCAGCCACTGTGACACGAAATAGACCTGTGTCCGGTAGCCGTCGTTGTGCCCCCAGGACGAGACCTTTGCCCAGGTGTCTCGGATGCCTCTGGCCCACGAATTGTGCAGAATGGCGTCTTCAGTAGTCAGGACCTCCAAGCGTTCTTCACCTTCCTCAGGCTCGCGGCTAATGGTGAGGCTGCTCCGATCGCCTATCAGCACTGGTCGCAGAAATGGAGCCGCCGATCTGCGGGCGTGGACCAGGGGTAGGTCCGGTCGGATGGCGACATGACCCGGATAATCAGTGTGGACCGAACCATCGGCGTTGACGACCTCAAGAAAGCGTCCGCTGCGCGTCGCACGGTAGAGAACCCTCATCGGCCAGTCAACTGCCGGCAGGCGTCTCTGAGCTGCGACTTCTAGTGCCTGGACCAGTGACGCGAAGCTGGGGAGATACTCATCGGTATCGATCTGAATCACCCAATCAGCCCCCTTCGCAGCCTCCAACCTGGCTACGTTACGCTGCCGAGTCTCCGCCTCCAATGGCGACTCACCGCTCTTGGCTCGGTAGTCGCCAGGGACCAGAATCAGTTTGCGATCGAGATCAACTGCCTTGAGCTCCGAAATGCAACGTGAGGAGTGGACGGGACGGCCGGTCCAGCCGTGCCCTGACTCGTCGTAGGAGACCACGATGCGGTCGACGTGCTGGTAATAGGCCCCGACGCTGACCGTCAGCCAAGCCGGATCCGAGGCAAGTACATAGGCGTTAACGCTGCCCCGTGTCTGCACTGCAAAGCACCTTCCGTTCCGGTTTCAGCATGAGCCTAAGTAGCGTGGAATATACTCGATCCCAGGATCCGGACCTTGATCGTAACGGCTCACGAACCTGAGAAGTCGTCCAAAGTTGTGGATGGGATTTTCGGTTCTCCTGACGCTTATGCGAATCGTGCGGCGGCGGATTGGGGTGGCTGTTCGTGTGGGAGCTGGAGGTGTATGAGGCCGCAGGCGAGCATAACCAGGGCGACAGAAAGGGGCCTTACTCGCGCATAACGTTGACTACTCGTCCCTCGGCATGCGACCGCCTCTCGAGCGGATGGCATCGATGGCTCCGCGAATGGCGAATAGCGACTGTCTTGTCCGGAGGGCGTTCCGCGTGATGCAGAATCGAACGAGCGCGCGTAGCCATGGTAGGATCCAGGGGCCAAATCCCTTATACTTCTGTCCCAAGAGATAGCGATTTCGCCAGTAGTAATACGCGCCCTTGGGTGAGTTTCCGAAGGACGCCGATCGGGTATGAGTGATTTCGATCCGTGTATGCACGGCTAGCCGCCAGCCTTGATGACCAGCCCTCATGCACCAGTCGACTTCCTCGGCAAACAGAAAGAATTGTTCGTCAAAGAGTCCAACATCAGCCAACGCCTCCCCTCGGAACAGGATGCAAGATCCGTCGATCCAACTCAGATCGACACATTCGGGACTTTCAGGCGGCCAAGCATCCACGTTCGTGCCCGTATGCTCGATTCGGTTGGTGTCGAGATCGATCAGGCTGTCTGTGTATTCGATGAGTCCCTTTGGAGTCCTAATCGTCGGCGCGAGGGCCGCCAAACGGGGATTGGTCAAGAGGGCGTTGGCGAGCTCGGTCAGGCACCTTGTTCCCGAGAGCCGCACGTCTGGATTTATGACCAGGACCAGACGGCCGCTCGTGCTCAGCTCAGGCAGAGCTAGATTATTGCCGCCTGTGTAGCCAAGGTTCTGCCCTGGTGTCCTAATGTCGAGATCCTGGTCATCGGCCAGCCGTTCCAGCGTGCCGTCTCGACCGCACTCGATGATGTGGACGTGGACCACCACATCTTCTTGGGAGGCGAGATCAGCGAGAAGATCGAGCAGGAGCCCGTCGCTTCGGTAATGGACCAGGATAGCGTCCACCTCGAGGAGCTTCGGCTCGCTAGGGATTCCGGACGAGGCGTCGACCCCCCCGAGCTTACGCAGCTCCGTCACCGAATGGCGTCCTTTGCTTTGAGTAGCCGCCTAGGAGCGCCGAGAAGGCGTTCACCGGAGGAGCGAGCTCCAGACTTCGGCGTGGGCCGCAACGCTGCGTTCCCAGGTGAACATCGCCGCCCGAGTCCTCCCGCGGGCTGTCATGTCTCTGATGTCCGAGTCACCGCGGAGAGCTTCTATGATCCCCTCGGAGAGGCCGGTCGCATCCGGCTCCACGAGAAGGGCGCCATCGGCGCAGACCTCTGGTAGTGAACTCCTATTGGACGCGACGACGGCCGCTCCACCTGCCATCCCCTCCAGCGCTGGGAGGCCGAATCCTTCGTACAGCGATGGCACGACCACTACGGCGGAGGACGCAATCAGCCTCGGAACCAACGGGTCAGGCAACCGACCTAGGAGGGCGGTCTGGGGGAGAGAGGAGAACAGGTTCGTCCTGGTCGGATGCTCCCGGCCGACGAGAACGAGTTGGGCTCCCGGGCTCTGCCGATTGACGAGCGGCCAGGCGTTGGCCAACGCATGCAGATTCTTGCGACGTGAGCAACCCCCAATATGAGTCACTAGCGGTCGGTTGAGGCCGAGTGCCTGTAATTCGGATCCCGTGAAAGGTGTCGCCTCGAAGAACGAACGAGCAACGCCGTGCGGTATGACGATCGGGTCCTTCACCCCGAGCACGCTCTGGACCTCGTCTGCTGCGAATGCCGATCCGCAGATCACCGCCGCCGCCCGCTGCGCTTCGGCTCGACTAGCAGGAGGAGGGACGGCTTCGTCATCGAATCTCCAGGACACCACGTCGTGGATGGTCAGCGCCTCGGGACCCGCAAAGGGCGGTATTCGAAGGTCGAAACGATGCGAAACAGTGGCCCCACGGTACAAGAGCCGTCCGATGGCTGCCCGAAGCTGCTCTGACCCCGAGTAGAGCATTCTGGCTGGGACCCTGTGGGTCCCCGACTCCCGCGATCGAAGTGTTCGGAGGACGATACTCCGAACATTGCAGGCGCCCTCCATGTGCGGCCCGGCCAACTCCCTCACTCGTTCCTCGTACATCTGCTGTCCCATGCCCTCGCTGGAGGCAAGGGAGGCCAGAGTGAGTGTTGGCATCCGATTCTGGTGAGCTCTACTGGAATCGATGGGTGTGCTCCTGTCGAGGGTCACCTATCGGATCTCGCTCCTGCTGGAGTGTGGGTTCGATGCCGATTGCCGGTCACCCGTGGGGCCGTCTCCGGCGGCATGAGTACGGGGCAGGTGCAATATCAGTAAGCCCCGTCCTGACCGAAGACCCGGCCCGGTGTGCGCCACAGGATGGAGAGGTCCCACCACAGGGACCACGACGACACGTAGGCGTAGTCCAAGCGGCACAGCTCGGCGAAAGGCAGATCGTTGCGCCCCGACACCTGCC
>JAKBBA010000189.1 GCA_021808665.1 Actinomycetes bacterium | reverse complement strand
CTCGCAGACATGTACACGTCTCAGCGCACCCTGCGTTTCGCTGACGGGCCGGACGAAGTTCACCACATGGTGGTCGGGCGCGCCGAGATCGCCCGCTACCAGGCGAGGCGCTGATCGAACTCATCCACGCCTCACGAATCCTTCACGTAGTCAACCCACAATCGATCCGTGGCGACGAATTCCCAGAGTTATCCACCGGACGCATACGGACGCGCCTGGGGCGCATGGTGGTGCTGATCGTGGTGCGCCACGCTGAAAGCACCTGGAACGCAGGTGGTCGCCTGGCCGGGTGGGAGGATCCGGCGCTGAGCGAGCGTGGTCGCGCTGAGGCAGCTCGTGCAGGAGAAATCATCGGCAACCTCGCTGCCGCACCCACCGTGTGTTTCACCAGCGAACTGCAGCGTGCAAGGTCGACCGCGCTGCTACTGCTTGAGGCGGCGGGACGGCCGACAGTGCCGGCTCGCACCGACTGGCGGCTAAACGAGCGAAACCTCGGGCAGTTGCAGGGCATGACCAAGAGCGAGATTTCAGGACGGTACGGAAACCGGCAGCGCAAAATCTGGCGGGACGATCCTGACGCCGCCCCTCCCCCGCTTCCTTTAGGTCATCCGGCGAATCCGAGCAACGGCGGCAAGTACGCGCACGTACGTCGGGAGGAGCTGCCGAATGGCGAAACGCGCCGTGATACCCACCGGCGCGTGATCAGCTTCTGGAACGAAACCGCCTGGCCTCGCCTTCGTAGCGGAGACGCAGTCCTTTTGGTCACGCACGCCGAACCAGTTCAGGCGCTTCGCACCCTGCAGCTCTCCGGTAGCGAAGGAACCTGGGAACATCAAGGCGGCGACCAGAAGCGCGAATCGGTCGCCAATGCCGAGATTTTCCTCTATCGCGAACCGCACTCCGGGCAAGGCCCGTCCCGCAGCCTTCGACGGACCTCGCCTGCCAGCGCGGAGAGCCGGTACCGCCCCATGGCGATAGCCGACTAACGGCAGGGCAGCGGCACGGCGAAGAGAGGTGGGGCCGATCAGGCCAAGGCGGACTCTATTGCTTCGAGACCCGCAAGGAATGCCGCCGCCTCGGTGTCGTCCAACGCTACGAATGCGGGCGCGAGCAGTCGATCGGTCAACGCTTCGGCGCTCTCGAGCGCATTCCTGTCGTCGTCCGTGGGTTCGGGCACCTCGCCTTCCGCCCAGCCGAATACTGCGACGTCTTTGGGTCGCTTGATCGCGTGAGCTACGGGCGTCGGCAGGCAACTGGCTTTGACTGCGACGAGGTGGGCAGACCCGCGAAGCTCGCGAAGGACTGCGACGAGTTGCATCGCCCGTCCCGGCAGATCCTCCGCTAGGGGCTCCGCCGCCCATCCCGCGAACAGGGTGAGCCCTGCGAGGTCCTCCATCGCCTTGGCGATCACCTTTTCTCCTGCGTCGCAGAAGCCTTCGAGACCGTCGGCGCCGGCCAGGCGCGCCCGACCGTGATCCTGGCAGCAGCGGACGTAGAGCCGGGATGCGTCGCGGGCGGGATAGCGCTCACGTGCAGAGGTCCACATCTTCTCGACGAGTGACGGCTTGAAGTAACCGAAGGTGCTCGTCACAACCGCCGGCTCCACGTCGCCTAGAACCCCGCCCCGACCGAGGAAGTAGAACCGGAATCCGTCGAGGCCGACTCCTTTACCCACGCCGACAGTCTCCGGGGTGAAATAGAAGGCCGAGCCGAGATGCCCGAGGCTAGGGCAGGCGCGTGCCATCAGGTCGTTGACGTTCATAGTCGGATCGTAGCGAACTCGCCGAGGGCAGGCCAGGCCGCATCGATGACGCGTAGCCTTGCGTCGATGAACATGTACCCGAGTGCCTCCCAACTGCTCGACGCGGTAGCGGACTTCCTCGAGGCCGAGGTCATGGCCGCCGTGCCGGGCGACGTCGCACACAAGGTGAGAGTCGCGGCGAACCTGGCCCGTATCGTGGGGCGGGAGACCGATCTGGCTGCCGCCGCCCGAAGCGCCGAACAGTCCCGACTTACAGCCCTTCTCGGCCACGCTGGAGAAGTCGAAGACCTGCGTGCGGAGCTCGCTGAGAAGTTGAGAAGTTGCGACGATCCCGACTTCGAGCGTTCGGCGTGGCTCACCATGGTAGCGGTCGTGCGCGACGAGCTTGGCGTGGTCAAACCCGGACACGACGAGTGGGAGGGCAGATGACCAGCCTGCATCTGACTGGCAACGAAGCGACCCTCGCCGAGAGGCTGGAGGCGTTCCTTGCCGAGCTGTGGGGTCTCCCGGTCAGCGTCGTCAACGTCACCGCCTCATCTGCCGGAGCGAGAAGGCGCAATGTAGCGTTCGACGCGCTCTGCGAGGGCCGCTCTCCCACCGGTCTCGTCGTGACGATCGTCCCGGAGGGTGCTGGAGGTCTCAACACGGTTGCCTCAGAGGCGACGATGCGAGCGCTTGCGCGCGGATGCGGGGTTCCGGTACCCGAGGTCGTCGCGATGTCGGAGGACGCCGGAATACTCGGAGGACCATTCTTCATCTCGGAGCGCGTCGACGGCGAAACAGTCCCGAGGAGAGTTCTCCGACTAGTGGGAGACAACGGGAACGGCGAGCAGGTCGCCGGCCAGCTCGGCGCTGCCTTGGCGAGACTCCACTCGATCAGCCCCGAACTTGCGCCGCCAGGACTGATCGACCCGGGTCCGCGCCCGCCAGCGGAGGCGGCACTCGGCGACGTCGGCGCTGCGATCGTCGACCTAGGACTGGCAGATCGCCCGGCACTTGCGCTCGGCATGAAATGGCTGGAGGGCCACCTCCCCGTATCGAGCGGCGCTACGTCGATCGTGCACACCGACGTCCGCAACGGGAATCTGATCGTCGGCCCCGACGGACTCCGGGCAATCCTCGACTGGGAAGGGTCGCGCAAACTGGGCGACCCGATGGAGGACCTCGCTTGGCCCGCGCTGCGTATGTGGCGCTTTCGGAGCGACGAGTTGGAGGTCGGTGGCTTCTCTCCCCTTCAACCCCTTGTTGACGGCTACAACCAGGCAGGTGGCTCCTTCGACGTGGAGCGCTTCGAGTGGTGGAAAGTCCTTGGAACTCTGCGCTGGGCGGTAGGCCTCTATGGCCAGGCGTCAGCGCATTTGAGCGGGACCTTCCCGTCGATTATCATGGCGGCCAGCGGTCGGCGGGTACCCGAAATGGAATGGGACCTTCTGATGCTCATCCGCCCGTGAGGTTCAGGCGTCGACTCCCTTCGGGGCGCGCTGGGACATGAACCCGAACATGTAGCCGGCGACTCGGCGCATCTGGATCTCCTCTGAGCCTTCCGTGATCCGGTAACGGCGATGGTGGCGGTAGATGTGCTCGAAAGGCTGGTGGCGCGAGTAGCCAAGGCCGCCGTGTACCTGCATCGCTCGATCCGCGGCTTCGCAGCACAGCCTGTTCGCCCAGAAGTTGCACATCGACACCTGCTCCGAAGCGCTGAAAGCCCCGTCTCGGTCCATCAGCCACGCCGTCTTGTAAATGAATACTTTCAACATTTCGCATTGCGTGCGAAGCTCGACGAGGGGGAACTGGATTGCCTGGTTCGAGGCGAGCGGCTTGCCGAAAGGGGCCCGCTTCTTCGCGTATTCGACAGCCCTGTCCACGCAGAACTCGGCAGCACCGAGACTCGACGCTGCCTGGCGGATCCGGTTCTCGTTGAAGAAGTGCTGGGTGATCGCGAGACCCCTGCCCTCCTCGCCGAAGACCGCACCGGCCGGGACGCGGACATCGCTCAAACGTACGTGCGCATGGTCGGTCGGCATGTTGAACGTCCAAAGGTATTCGAGAACCTCGAATCCGGGCGTGTCCCTTGGAACCATGAACGCCGTGATCCCTCGCGCATCGCCGGCCTCGCCGGACGTTCGAGCGAACACCAGGTCCGCCGCGGCAGTGTGGATGCCGGTGTTCCAGGTCTTCTCGCCGTTTATCACCCACGTGTCGCCGTCGCGAACAGCGGAGGTCTCCATGTGCGTGGCGTCGGAGCCGTGCGCAGGCTCGGTGATCCCGAAAGCGAAGTGGCGTCTGCCTCGGGCGAGGTCGTCGATCCATTCCGCCTTCTGCTCGTCGCTGCCGTAGTTGATCATCAAAAGCAACCCCACGTTGTTGCCGACGATCGAATGCTCGTTCTGCAAGTCGTTGTGCAAACCGAGGCCTTTGCGGGCCAAGTGCTCCCGGATCACCGCCATGCCCACGTTGTTACCGTCGCGACCGCCGAAGGAGGCGGGAAACGGGTATCGGTAATGGCCTGCGGCGTCCGCCCTCCGGCGGGCCTCTCCTAGAAGCTCCTCCCACTCCCGGCGCGGAAGTCCTCCCCGCTCGAAGTCGGTTCGGGCCCACTCACGTCTGTGGTCGAAGAAGCGGATGTTGTCGTCGGCGCCTTCGAGAGGTTTGATCTCGGCTTCGATGAAAGCATCAAGCTCGTCCAGGTATGCGACGAGATCGGACGGAATGTCAAAGTCCATTACTGTTCCTCCCTGTCATCAGCAGTGAAAAAAGTTTCGGCGTCTGCGCCAACTGCTCTGTCTAGCGTAGAGCGCCCGACGTTGGTGTACGAGGGGGGGGCCTTGCATGCCGATCTCCATGAGCATGAGCCCGAACAAAAGGGCCCATCCGACAGCTCTTCGGTCAAGGTGTTCCTCCCAGCCCCCGTAGGCCTCCCAGAAGGTCGGCGCCGCTTCGCTTGGAATAAGCATGTGGAGCGCGGCAATATCGGTTGCGGGATCGCCGGCGCAAAGGTCGCCGAAGTCGATGACCCCGGCGAGTGCTCCTCGAGCGACGATCATGTTCGCCGGGTGCAGGTCACCGTGCAGCCACACGGGTGGGTCCTGATATGCCCGCGCCTCGAGGGCCGCGGCCCAGGCCCTTCGGATAGCCGGCCCGTCGACGTGTGCCTCCAATGCTTCGAGGCGTGCTTCGAGCGTGTCCGCTCGCAAAGCGAGAGGGACGCCACGAAACTCGTTGACTGGTGCGTCGGTGGGCGCGCGGCGGTGAAGTGCGCGAAGGAATTCCCCGAGAGCGCTCGCCGCTGCAGTCGGGGATTCGATCACTGCCCGGTCTGCAGGCTCGCCTTCCAGCCACTTGACGACAGACCAGTGCCACGGGTAACCGCAACCTGGACGACCCGAGAAGACGGGTAGGGGCACGGCGAGGGGTAATCCGCTTCCGATTTCCGTCATCCATTGCTGTTCTTTTGCCGCAAGCGGGGCCGCCGACTGCCTGCGCGGCAACCGCACCGCGAGGCGATCGCCTAACCGCCACATCACATTGTCCCAGCCAGCTCCGACCGGCCTCAGGTCCAAGCCCGCAAGGCCCGGCGCCTGCTCGACGAGCAAGATGCGAACGAGCCTTGCATTGATCTCCACCTCTGCATCAGGCCACATGGCTATTCGAAAATGCTCAAGGCTCGAGGAGCCGACGTATCGCGCTGACAGCGTCGCTCGGACGCAGCAACTGGGCCATGGTGCCGCCTCCGGCGTCGGCTATGCGTTTGCAGGCCTCCACCGAATCTTCCTCGCCGGGCAGGGCTAGGACGTGGATGCATCGG
>JAKBBA010000010.1 GCA_021808665.1 Actinomycetes bacterium | reverse complement strand
CGTAAATACCCTGAACCCGACCCTCATCCACCGGAAGAACGGGTGGTCGCCGGGATCCGGGCCTACCGGGAACGCAGGGATGCCCAGGCGTGCAAGCTGGCGCTCGGCCTGGCGGGTAGTCGCTGACAGCGAGAACGCAGGCGGCGAGTCGACGCACACGATAGAAGGCTTGAGCTCGTCGATGACCAGTTCGGCCACAGCGGCTACGGAGAGCTTCCCGTAGCTGGCGACGATCCGCCTCTGCGAGTCCAGGGCGACCAGGTCCAGACCTTTGCGCTCCTCGGCGACGTCCACGCCGACAGCAACATCCCCGCCTTGACCGAGCGACACCGTGCGACCTTATCCCGGTTGGTAGCGTCGAAAAGTACCCGTAGCACGACGGAGGTCCAAATGGCAGTGTCGCATCCACGTTCGCGTTCCGCCGCCGGGACCACGAGGCCCGACCGCCAGCCGGGAGCGCACCGCCGGCTGCCGTCGGACGTCCTCGAAGACCAAGGAGTCGGAAGCGAGGAAGCCTACGATCTGATCACCTCAGAGTTGCTCCTCGACGGCAGCGCACGACTCAACCTGGCTACGTTCGTGACCACCTCGATGCCCGAGCGTGCAGCGAAGCTCATGGCCGACACTGCAGACAAGAACATCATCGACAAGGACGAGTACCCCCAGACCGCTGAGATCGAGCGTCGCTGCGTCAATATCTTGTCGCGTCTTTGGCACGCTCCCGAGGGAGACGTAGCGACGGGCTGCTCGACTACGGGTTCGAGCGAGGCGGTGATGCTGGCGGCGATGGCCCTCAAGTGGCGCTGGCGCAAAGCTCGACAGGCGGCCGGCAAGCCGGCCGATCGGCCGAACCTGGTGACCGGGGCGAACGTGCAGGTGTGCTGGGAGAAGTTCTGCCGCTATTGGGAGGTCGAGCCGAGACTCGTGCCCCTGGAGGGCGACCGCCTCCATCTGACAGGCGAGGAAGCCGTCAAATACTGCGACGAGAACACCATCGGGGTCGCCGCCGTGCTCGGCTCCACCTTCGACGGTAGCTACGAGCCGGTCTCGGATATAGCAGCGAACCTCGACGACCTACAGGCTAGGACGGGCCTGGACATACCTTTGCACGTGGACGCCGCGTCGGGTGGTTTCGTAGCTCCGTTCTTGTCGCCGGATCTGCAATGGGACTTCCGGGTGCCCAGGGTCGCTTCGATCAACTCGTCGGGGCACAAGTACGGGCTCGTGTACCCCGGGGTGGGATGGGTGATCTGGAGGGAGCCCGCGGCGCTACCTCAGGAGCTGATCTTCGACGTCAATTACCTCGGTGGGCACATGCCCACCTTCTCGCTGAACTTCTCGAGGCCAGGGTCCGAGGTGGTTGCCCAGTACTACATGTTCGCGAGCCTCGGCTTCGAAGGGTTCCGCCAGGTGCAGGGACAGTCCCAAGCGGTCGCCGCCTACCTTGCGGACTCGATCGCCCAGATCGGCCCTTACCAGCTGGTTAGCTCCGGTAGGGAGTTGCCGGTGTTCGCCTTTGGTCTCAAGCCGGAAGTGGACCGCTACAGCGTCTTCGACGTGTCGGAGCGTCTCCGCGAGCGAGGCTGGCAGGTCCCGGCCTACACCTATCCCGCAAACCGCGAGGACCTCGCTGTCCTGCGGATCGTGGTGCGCTCGGGGATGAGCTTCGATATGGCCGACTCTCTGCTGGAGGATCTGCGGGAAAAGACAAAGGAGCTCGACAGCCTTCCCGAAGGACTGCCGGAGCATTTGCGCGCCAACAAGCGAGCTTTCAGCCACTGAGCGGTTCCCAAAGGCTGGGGTTCTGTCAGCTGTGAGGGGAACCGGGCTTGAAGACCATCACGGCGACAATCACCAGTAGCAGGAGCCCTGAGAGATAGTTGAGAGCTAAAGCGACTCTGTCGTCTAGGAGGGCTCGCAGCTGCGAGGTTGGCGGCTGGTGGTGCTCGGCGAGGCCTGCGGCAAGCTTTCGGGCGGCCTTGGGTCGCTGGCCGCCCAGGGTGCCCAGGACGGCTACGACGGCGAGAAGTCCGATACCGGTGTCAACCCACGGGGTGGCGTAACCCCAGTTCCCCAGATCCACAAGCCAGAGCCCGAACCCGACCGCGAATACGGTTCCCGCCATGACGAGCAGAGCTCCTAGGCGGGCTAAGCCCAAGATCAATGCGATCTCTGCGCAGTCACCGCGTCTGCGGGCAACCTCCAAGGCCACCCCTGCGAGGACGCTTCCCGATACCAGCGAGAAAGCCCCGAGAAGATGACACCAAAGGGCCAGGTCGTACAGCCAGGCGGGGTGCGTGCCGCTCATCGGTGTCAGGTGATGCCGACCAGACTCCGCACGAACGCTAGAGCTCCGGCGATCCCTCCTAGGCCTTCGGAGGGTTCGCTACCAGACCAGGTCCATTCGTGCGGTCCCAACTCGAAGTCGGCGACGAGCATCCTGCCTGGCGCCGGCAGAAGGTAGGCAGCGACGGGCGTCTGCAAAACCGAGTTGAGCTCGGCGTAGTTCTCGTAGAGGTAGCGACCCTTAGGGGTGACTTGTCCGCCGGAGAGGATTGTCTGCGAGAAGACAGCGAGACGGTCGTAGACAACGTGGAAGTACAGGCCGTCGAGGTCGATCGACACGTCTTCGATCCCGGCGAGGACGTAATCGTCGACCGTGCGACGCCGGGCTTCGTCGGTAAAGTGCCCGACGCTTGCAAGTCCGGGGGCCCGGTCCCTAGACCCGGCACGGGTGCCGGCAAGCTGGCGTACCTGGTTCCTTAGTGCGCTAGGCGGCTCTGGAAGCCCGAGGGTAGCGAGGCTGGTGGCGGCCCAGGCCGAGTCGCTACCAGCTTGGTGGGACCGGCCGCTGTGTTGGTCGGATGGGGGAGTACAGGTCACCGCTTAGAGTTCGCCCGAACCTTCCATCCGGCCATGACTCGCTCGATAGCCTTATCCACGGCGGTGATTGTCCCGTGGCTAAGGGTGTGGATCGTGTCGTTATCCTGCGACAGCACGATGACGTTATTCAGCCAATCGTGATCCGAGGACAGCTCTTCGACCACTTTGTGGACGAAATTTTCTATGTCGCTTTCGAGAACTTTCCCGGCGTGGATGAGCGGAACCAAACTCGAAACGATAGGCCCCGACCCGCCATTGGGCGTGGGTAGCAGAAGTTCCAGGTAGTCCTTGAGCATCTTAGGGTGCTCGATATCCGGCAGGTTTGACTTGACTGCCTCGGATATTGCGGGCATTGCAATATTTTCGACCGTGCCGGTAGCTAGGGGCACGAGGTCTTGGGAGTAGTTCGATCGCTGGTAGCTCATGGTTTTCTTGTCGCCTATAGAGGCTGTGGCTGTACCGGAGTTCCAGTCTGATTTCAACATCCCAGTGTTCTTCGCCCCGAGAATCGCCAATTGGACGTGGCGGAATCGTTCGATTGTGGCTTCAACTTCCTTGGGGTGCAGCAGTCCTCGCAACGCTGAGGCGACCATGTCATCGGTGATCGAAAGGATCCTGTTGGCAAAGTCCTCGTCGAACTGGGAAGGCAAGCCTCGATAGTTCTGGGCCAGGCTTGCAGCGCCGTTCCGGTCGGGTGTGCCCATGTCTCGCCCAAATGCCATGTCCAAGTCGATGCCCGTCACGCCGGTAACGTTGCCGCCCTTGTGCTGGATGAAGTAGTTCCCTGCGTGTCGATCGAGTTGGCCTGCGATGGCGTCGAGAATCTGAAGCTTGTTTAGGCACCGCTGCAGAGTGGCGTCCTCGAGCGAAACAGCGTTAGGTGCCAAGCCCTTGGAATCGTTCCGAAAGGCGATCTCTGTTTCGTTTGCTCTAGTGCCAGTGGCGGTTTCCATCACTGTGCCGAGCTTTCCATCGTGTACAGCAAACTCGACCCTTGCAGTTACGCCCGCTCCGAGGAGCTGGTCGAGGCGGTACATCGCAACCGAGCGGGAGCCGTAGTTAGGATCCCACTGGCGAATGCCTACGTCGGTTTCGTGACCTTCCGTAGTGGCGTTGAAGCCAGTATCGGCCTTGAAATACCCCGAGAACTCTCCCTGCTCGGTCTGGTAGTGCAACTCCTGGACCTGGTTCTTACCTCCCTGGTCCTGCCGGCCCTTTTCCATCACCTGAGAATCCGAGAGGCCGAGGGTCGACGCCCAGGAGTCCGCTCTCAGTGCCTCCAGCTCGGATCTCACGCGCGGAAGCAGTAAGGCCACAGTCTGGCGACGGTTTGACTTGTCGCGCTTGTCCTTATCATCGCGCTGCTGTCGGCCTTCCTTTATCAGGTCGTGTATCTGGTCCATTAACTCTGTCGGTTCGGGGTTCGCTTCCTGCCATGCGAGGAGGTCAGACTCGACTCGCGACAGGACCTTGAGGAGTTTCGGTTTCGCCGACGCTAACGCCCGTTGGTCCGGTGTGCCGTTGGAGAGGAGGGTCTCTTCTAGCCTCTCGTACGCTCTCAAGCCATCGAGGATTCGATCCCAATTGGTCTTCGCTGCCCTGATCCCGATCGAGGCGAGCTTACCGCGAAATCCCTTGGTGGTCTGCTCTCCTCCCATCGCCTCCGCCGCCTGCGCTGTGCCTCGAAGCTTGGCGTGAACGAGGTTGCTGCCTGCTTCGCCAAGGGCACCGCCGGATACGGTGGAGTGCAACGCGACGTGTGCCATCTCGTGCGCAGCCAAGTCGAATCCCCGGCTCGATGTCATGTCGAGCTCCCCCTCTGCGAAGGCCACCCGGTTGCCCTGCGCGAAGCCCCTGGCGCCGATCGCCTCTGACTGTTGCGCCGCGGCACGAGAAGCGTCGAACTCGACGCTTCGGATGCGGTCGAGCGCTCCAGGTCTACCCGACAGCTCCGGGGCTACGGCGCGGGCCACCATGTGTTCGGCGGAGCCACCGGCTGCGCCGGAGGAAGGGCCAGAGCCCGCTGAGCGTCGAGCCGTATCCCATCGGCGGGTGGCTGCAGCCGCCACGTTGTCGGCTTCCGCCTCGCTGGCCGGGTCGTGGGCGGGAGCGAGACCTACGCTTCGGTTGTCGAACCCCGCAGTGGACTCGGTCGACTCCGGTGCTATTGCCCGCATCCGTTCGATGAGCTGAGATGTCGCCTTGTTGCCGGCGGTTCGTTGCAGCGACAAGACACTAGGAGCAGTGAGTTGTCCCCCACCGGGAGCCCAGTTCGGGTACGGAGGTGCTACGCCTTGGCGGTGATCGTGGACGCCCTTTGGCGTAGGCGCAGCACGTTGGTCTGACCGCTCGGCGGCATAGTTTTGACGGTCGAGCGAGGATCCCACAGAGAAACTCCAGTTAGTCGCGGCTTGTTCGTGATCATCATGGGGCGAAACGGGTTTGGGGGGGTTAGTGTCGTGCCGAAAGGTGCTGCCTGGACGGTCACTTCTCCTCGCCGCCCTGAGGTACCAAGGATTCGAGTTGCGAGCGGATGCGTGCCAGCTCCGACTGGTATTCGAGCAGAGCGTCGAGCTGGTCCTCACTGCCCCATCCGCCGTCCTTGGCAGTGATCTTCTTGACGGCCTCGTCGATGCGATCAACCCTGCCACCTAGGGCAAAGTCCGACGCCAGCAGCGAACCGTAGTTGGCTCGCAGGCCCTTCACGGAGTCTTGCAGGTATTTCAAATGCTCTCCGGCCAGGGTCTTCAATGCCTTGGCGACCATCCCGTCGGTGAGAGATTTGATCTCGGTGTTGTAGCGTTCGAGGGCGGACTTGACCTGTGTCGGCTCCTCTGAGTCTTGGTCCTTGTCGGACCCCTTGGAGCCGCCTTGACTTCGGATTATCAACTCCGCCCTGACGCTTTCCACGACGTCAGCTAGGGCGTCGAGCTCCCTGACCCCGGTGTTAAGCCCGCTGCCGGTATGAGGGTGAGGTGTAGCTGCCGAGTCCCCGATGAGCAGGGTGCGCAGCGACTGGTTCACAAAGGTCTTGGCCTGTTGGATCTCGATGGGGAAGACCCCGACGTTCGGGCTGCGCTGACCTTTCGAGTTGACGTCCTTCGCGAGCTCGCCGTCCGCCATCTCGTAGTGCACCTTGGCGATGTTCTTAATGAACGCCTCCATCTTCTGCTGGCCACCGTTCTTGTCCGTGAACTCTTTGTAGAGCTCGGCAGGGATCTGTTGGAGTACGTAGGTCACCTTGGGCGTGTTGAACCTGTAGGCCCAGCGTCTCTTCTCGTCGTTGTTAGCCCCTCTTCTCATGATGTCACCCTGCTCGGTCGGGTTGAAGATGCCCACGACCGCGTAGTCACGAGCCTGCTTCACTTCGTACTTGAAGCCGAGCTCGTCGCCAAGGGTGACTCCTGTGTACTTGTTCTGCTTGGCGACTCCCGCCCCGGCGGCTACTACCAGCAGGTCGAGCTCTTCGACGACCTTCTTCGACTTCAGCCCAGCCTTGCCGTTCAAGAACGTAGCCTTGGTGGTGCCCTCGCCCTCGGATGCAGTGGCGAGGTACCACCCGGTCCGGATCTCTATCCCCAACTCCAAGGCCCGGTCACGAAGGGCTTTTTCTATGTACTTCACCGCCACGTTGGTGGGGCTGCCCTTGCGGGAAGGGTCGTCGAGTAGCTCTCGTTTGATCCCGAACTTCAGGAACTTCTGCTTGGTGCTCTCGTCGAGAGCGAGCACCTGGCGACGGGTGTACTCGTCTGTCCTGCCTTCGAAGAGGATGACCTCCGCCCCGCCCATCCGGGCTTCCAGGGCGGCCATAAGGCCGACTGGTCCACCGCCGGCCACGCCGACTCTCGCCCGGCGAACGACGGGCTCCTCGGGTTTGCTGCGCGGCATCGACTCGGGGGAGTTGTAGTGGCGGAGGTCGATCTGGCCGACCAGCTTCGCTTTGGCCATTACGTCTTCCAGCGTGTGGGTGACAGTCCGGGTCTTCTTAAAGAAAAGGAACTTGCGGTAGGTCTCTTGGTGTTGGAGCTGACCTGCGAACTCGCCTCTGGTGTCGGCGCCTTTCGCTATGGCTTTGAGCTCGTCGGTGTTCGCTTCGCCGCCGCGGGCTTGCTCGAAGCGGAAGTAGTCGTTCAGAAGGTTCCGGCAGTCGGATACGAGCTTCATGATCGTCCCGGTCGACCGGGTGCTTTTACGCAGCAGTCGCCGCAGAGCGGTCGGGTCACCCGACGCGACCGCAGAGTTAGCCAGCGGTTCTATCGCATCAGTGGACGCGCCCGACACGAGGAGAAGCTGCTTGAGCGACTCCCGCTCCATCTCGGCGTCGGTCGGGTCGCCGCCTTCGGGGACCACCGGCTTAAGGGCGCTCAGAAGTCCGACCATCGGAGCCCTCGTGGCGAGGTCCGTGAGAAGGTTGTAGTCGAGGGCGGCGGCTCGTCCGAGGAGGTTCGTGCGCTGCTCGTCGGTCAGGCGGGCGACTTGGCTGCTGCCGCCCGGGGCGTCGCCTCGGATCGCGTGGGCCACCTCGTGAGACAGCACGTCGCGTCCCTCACCCGCCCGCATGAAGATGTCCGCGCCCGAGGTGAAGGCTCGGGCGTCGAGGCGTGAGGCCAGGGAGTCGGCGCGGGCGTCGTTGTGCACCCGTATGGTGTCCACGTCGACCCCGAAAGCCGCACCCAGCCGGCTGCGTTCAGGCTGGGGCAGCTTGGCGCCACCACCGCGGGTGGCGTCGATCTCGCGTCCGACGTCGTCGGGGATCGCGAAGCCACCCTTGTCGGATCCCGGAGCCGGCAGGGTCGGCCCGCCGGCAAGGCTGGTCCCGCCTGACAGTTCGTTCCCACCTGCGAGTGCAGTCTCGACTGCCGGGGTGAGACTGTGAGCGCCGGCCTCGACCGAGTGCTCCCCGCCCGTGACCCCGGATCCTGAGACGAGGCGGGCGACGACCCGGTTCCCGGCAGACCTCTGAAGTCCCAACAGTTGCACTGACCTCGCCACGCCCCCCGATAAAGCTGGCCGACGTGCGTTGTCGTGCAAAGCGTCCGCTGCCCTCTCGCTGCGTCGGGTTTCATCGCTCTCACGGCTGGTTTCGAGGCTCCCCACGAGATGAATCCTACGAGGTAACGGTGCCTGCGACAAGGTATGCGACAAGATATTGGCACGTAGAGGCACACAATCATGTCCCTTCGGGCAAGCCGCCAGCAAAAGAGCAAAACCCAGGGTCGTACCATTAGTGTCGATGGGCGAAACCCGTTGGCAGTCAAGCGTAAGACCGTGAAGCCGCGACGGCCCTGGGTAGTGGCACGGCGGGGGAGATCAATGGCCCAAGTGGCGGGCTGGCTGGTTGGTCTGGTTCGGCAACCCTGGCCCCGAGAGCTGCGGTCAAGCCGGTTGAACGTTCGCCATCTCCGCAGTTAGCATAGTAAGGCAACTCAAGGAAAGCTTCGCTATGATCACCAAGCGTAAAGTTTCACAGACGCCTCCGAGGAGGGTTCCGGCCTCACTCGCCTATCGGGTCAGCAGCCTGGTTGTCTTGGCCGGTCTGGTGCTCGCAGGGTTCGGCCTGCCCTCCCAACGTCCCGCTCACCGCTCCCTGCTAGCAGGGGCGACCCCCGCGGCGTCGGTGACCACACCAGCCGGATATCTCACCCAGGTCACCGGCTCCCCGTTTCCTGGTGGCGCGGACATCTCGGCCTACACGCCGATCGAAGCAGGCGGCGGTGCTGGCGTCATAGACTTCACAAGCGGAAGCACTGTGAACTCGTTCGTGCAGGGCCCTACCGGAGGAATCGCCACCAGCAGTTCGACCAGTTCGGCACCAATCTTCACCTATCAAGGGGGTCTTGTCCCCGTCGAGATGCTCGGCGGAGCATCTGCGGTAGCGGTGAGCCCTTCGGCGATCAACGGTGACTACGTGGTAGCCGTGGCGACGACCACAGGTTATATAGACATCTACGCAGAGACCTCGGCTGGTGCTCTCAGCGAGATTGGGAGTCCATACTCTCCATTAATTATAGTCGGCCTTGACAGTATTAAGGCTTTGGCTTTCAGCCCGATCAGCTTCGGCAATTACAACCCTGACGGGTTCGTGCTCGCAGTTGCTGACAGCAACGGGATTCAGACCTTCTCGGTAAATACCAGCGGTATCACGGTGCTGCATGACTATACTTCCTACACGACGGGGGCCGGTTTGGCTTTCAGCCCCGACGGCACCCTGCTGGCCGAGACCAATGGCAACAATGTCCTCGACGTGTTTCCAGTGGGTGATGGCGGCGTCCTGGGCACCCCACAGACACAAACGTTTGGTTTCAGCGGGTCTGCGGTGACGTTCAACTCCGCCGGAACAGTGCTCGCGGTGATCGGCCAGACGTCCACCGGCCAGAGCGAACAGGGAGACCTTGGCACGTGGTTGATCAGGAGCGGGACTGTCAGTCCGGGCTATGACGAGATTCTGCCAGCACCGCCAACGTCGGTCGCTTTCAGCCCCAACGGAAACCTCCTCGCTGTCGGCTTGAACAACACCACCGTCGATCTCTCCGACGGTTCCTTTACTGGGTCCACTTTCAACCAGGTGAGCGGGTCGCCTTTCGCAACGGGTATCACTGCGAACTACATGTCTTTCAGTCCGTCCGGCGACTACCTTGAGATGTCAAGCGGTGCCGGACCGGCGATATTCTCCGTGGCCCGCTCCACGTCCATATCGCTTTCCTCGAGCGCCAACCCGTCGGTCTTCGGCCAGTCGGTGAACTTCACCGCCACGGTATCTGCATCCGACTCGTCGGTACCGGCGCCGTCGGTCGGCACCGTCCAGTTCTCCGTAGACGGGACCACTGTAGGTAGCCCGGTGAGCGTCTCGAACGGCCAGGCGGCCCTGACAGGAGTGTCGGACCTGTCGGTCGGCGCGCACACCGTAACAGCGACCTACAGCGGCGACGAGAACACCAGCGGCATCAGCTACGAGGGCAGTTCCACTTCGACCACCCAGCAGGTGAGCCAGACGGTCCACCAGGACCCCACGTCGACATCCCTCCAGCCTTCGCTGCTGACGGCCTACTACGGCGAACCGATCTCCTTCCCGACGTCCGTCGCGGCCAACGGCCCGGGGTCGGGAACGCCGACCGGCACGGTCACCCTGAAGATACCCGACCTTCCCACAGCGCCCAGCACGGGGTTGGCGCTTACCCTCAGCGGCGGGTCGTACACTTTCGGGCCCTACACAAGCCTGACCGTCGGCACGGCCACGATAAGTGCCGCCTACTCGGGGGACACGAACTTCGTGGCGTCGACTTCTGCATCCCGGCAGATCACCATCAATCCCGACCCGACGACCACCGCGATAACGTCGAGCCCGTCTAGCTCCGTCTACGGCCAAGCCGACACGTTCAACGTGGCTGTCACCCCCGTCGCCGAAGGGCAGGGCTTCGACACCAACGGTAACGAGCCTCAAGGCGCCGTGACGTTGTACGCGTCGACCGGCGGCGGTCAGGCCACCCAGGTTGGCTCCGGGACCTTGACGTCGAGCGGGGACGTGGTCATCTCGACGGCGTCCCTACCGGTAGGCACGGACGCCGTGACAGCCGCTTTCACACCGGCTTCGACCGACGACCTCTTCGCTGCGTCGACCACCTCGACGGCGACCACCGTCAGCGTAGGCCAGGACGGCGTCACGCTTGGCCTTTCGTCGAGCGCGAACCCTTCGGTGTTCGGAGAGCCTGTGTCGTTCACCGCGACCGTCGCTGCGGCCTCCCCAGGGTCGGGCACGCCGAGCGGAGCGGTGCAGTTCGCCGTCGACGGAACAGATATCGGCTCTCCTGTGACACTGTCTGGTGGCAGCGCCACGAGCGCCGCCGTGAGCGATCTCAGTGTGGCTAGCCACACAGTGACCGCCTCCTACAGCGGCGACACCAACTTCTCGCCGAGCTCCGCCAAGAGCGCCCAGCAGGTGGACCAGACGGTAGGTCAGGCGTCGGTGGCCACGACGGTCACGGCGAACCCGAGCACCGCAGTGTACGGGTCGGCGGTCACGCTGGGTGCCACGGTGGCCGCCGCGTCGCCGGGGGCTGGAACCCCCACAGGGACGGTCACCTTCGAAGCGAACGGGAACCCTGTGGGCACCCCGGCGGCGCTCAGCGGCGGGACCGCGAGCGAGTCGGTCTCGGGGCTTCCCGGCGGCAGCGACTCGATCACCGCCGTGTACTCGGGGGACTCGAACTTCGCACAGTCGAGCGCGACCGAGGAGAAGCCGCTGTCTTTCACCGTCACGCCGGCACCGACCTCTGTAGCTGTCAGTTCCTCGGCGAACCCGTCGGTGTACGGCCAGCCGGTCGTCTTCACCGCCACGGTGTCCACCACGGCGAGCGGGGCGGGAACCCCCGACGGGCAGGTGCAGTTCTACGTGTCGGGCAGCGCCGTCGGCTCTCCCGTCACGCTGTCGGGTGGCAAGGCTTCGACCCCCGGGCTCACCACCCTCGCCGCCGGCTCCGACACGGTCACAGCGTCCTATACAGGTGACGGCGATTTCGGGCCCTCGTCGGCGGCCGGCGGGTCCGGCGTGGTAACCGAGACGGTCAACCAGGCGCCGGCGAAGGTAACGGTCACCGGGCCTTCGCAGATCTCCCAAGGCCAGCCGGCTACGTTCCAGGTGACCGTCAGCGGCGGAGACCCCCCGACAGGCGCCGTGGTGTTCACCTCCGGGTCGACGAACCTAGGTAGCGCACCGCTCAACAACGCCGGGCAGGCTTCCTTCACCACCAGCGCCCTGCCCCCCGGCAACGTGACGGTCGCTGTCGCCTACAGCGGAGACCCTAACTTCCAGCAGGCCACGGCGACCGCGGCGGTGTCGGTGAGCGGAGGGTCCGGCAATGCGTCGCCCGCACCTGCGGACACCAATACTACCCCGGCGTCAGCGTCGCTGACAGGGTCGACGTCGTCGGGTAGCACACCTTCGAGCACTTCGACGACGGGTGGCTCGGCCAGCTCGTCGGCCGGCCCGACGACGGGTTCCTCGGGGTCGAGCGGGCAGTCGGGCGGCTCGTCATCTTCGGGTGGGTCGTCGTCGTCGAGTGCTGCGACGCCGACCGGGTCGCCCGGCACGGGCGGTACGCCGCCTGCGAAGTCGAAGTGGCCTCTGCAACTCGGCGGCGCTCTCATCTTGTTAGGTCTGATCGGAATAGCAGCCACCGCCGAAGCGTCGAGGCGTCATCGTGCCTACACCGCCTAGCCGGGGTGGCACCCGGCCGGCTCGCATGGCGATGCTCATCGCGGCATGCGCGGTCGTGGCTGGCCTGGCATTGGCCGCCTACGGGCTGCTGCGACCGGCCCGGGTGACGCCGCCAGCCCCGGCCGCTGCTTCGGCTTCGACGGCTGCTCCCGCGACTACTGCCCCTCCCGTGCTCAGCTCGACGGCGAGGTCAGCCCCGGTGTCGATCCGCATACCGGCCATCGGAGTGTCCTCCCAGCTCGGTCCTTCCAGGGGGCTCAACCCCGACGGGACGGTGAACGACGCCCCGCTGACGGGTCCGATCTGGTCACTTCCGTGGTGGTACAACAGGGGATCCGCCCCCGGCCAGGCCGGCTCGGCGGTGATCCTCGGCCACGTCGACTCTGCGGTGGGAGCGGGTCATCTCGGCGTCTTCTTCCACCTGGGCGACCTGAAGCCTGGTGACACCATATTCGTGACCCTCCAAGATGGGTCCACCGCCGAGTGGACTGTGACCTCCAACGCCCTTTATCCAGACCAGAACTTCCCCGACGGCATCGTCTACACCCACACCGGCCCGCCGAGGCTTCGTCTGGTCACCTGCGGCGGCAACTTCGATACCGCAACCCACTCCTACGAGTCGGCCGTGGTAGTGACAGCTGTGCCGGACCCTACCAGCTGACCCGACCGACGCTGCCGAAAGGGCAATCTAACACCATTAAAGGGGCAATAGGTATAAAGCGCCTGAATGGCGAAGGAGGCTAGAAAGCTTGCACCCCCGCTACCAGCGCGCGATCATAGAGGGTACCCGGTTCTTATGACTATCGCGAAGGCCGAGGCGTAACTGGGCGCTTTCGCAGGGCAGGCAGCGTTACTTAGGGCAGACAAAAGGCGGTACCGTCAATGGGATTGTGGCATTCCAGGAGTCGAGGACCGGTGCACTCTCGGCGTAGACCCATAAAATGGTTGGTCTTGGTGGGAGCCCTCGGTCTGGTCGCGACGGCGGCAGGGTCTGCGGGCGCGAGTTCTGCGCCGTCCCCGGGTCCGACCCACCTTCTCCAAGCTGTCGACGTTGCACTCGCTCCTGACGGTTCGATCGTCAAGCTGACGTCTACCGACATCTCCAAGACCGCCAAGACGGCCAAAGCGGTCACGACGAACTTCAGCCCGCAGTCCGACTCGGCGGCTCTTCCGGTGTCGGTAATGGTGGGGTGGGTAGCCAACGGTCGCACCGGAACTGATCTGTCGCAGATCGCCGGGGCATCTGGCACTGTCGAGGTCGACGTGACGGTTACCAACACCACCGTCCACTCCCAGCTCGTGACCTACACCGACTCGACCGGTACCCACCAGGCTTACGCTTTGGTGGGCGCGCCCATTACTGTCGAAGCGTCAGCTGACCTGGCGAACGGCTCGTTCTCCCAGGTGCAAGCCCCTGCATCGGGCTCCGCCTCGACCGGTCAGAACACCAACGGCGTCATCAGCACCAGCGGATCCCAGACGCAAGTCCAGTGGGAGACGATCCTGGCCCCGCCCGCCCTGTCCGCCACGACCACGTTCCGTCTCGTCGAGCAGACGTCGAAGTTCGTGGTGCCCACGTTCGACATCTCCGCCCAACCCGGTTTGATCACGAACCCGTCGACGGCGCAACTGATCGGCGCAGCCTTTGGAGGTCAGTCCGGCTCGAACGCCGATGTGCTCTTGAACGTCGAGAATCAGACCATATCGCTCATAGACACGGTCCAACAGCAGCTCGCGCAGGCAACCGGGGAGCTGGACAGCGTCCAATCGAGCCTTGCCGGGCAGACGTCTAACCTGGCGAGCCAGGCAGTGGCCCAACTGGCGAGCACGAACACGGCGATACAGGCGAACTCGGCGAACCTACTGTCAGACCTCAACAGCCTCAACTCGAGCCTGGCGGCATCGCTCGGGCAGGCCACCACGAACGCCGACGCGGCACTTGACTCGGCTCTGCAGGCTCTCGTCAACTTCATCGGGCTCGGATCCTCGAACGCTCCGAGCCTCCCCCCGCCGCCCGCCAACTGCACCGTGGCAAACCTCGAAACCCAAACGCCTCCTTCGACGCTCACCGGCGAGCTCGCCCTGATAGTCGCCCAAGCCGGCGAACTAGCCAGCGCTGACTCCCAGTGTGCTCAGGCTCTCGACGCTACCCTTCAGTCGACCATCGGCCCTGCGGCGACGTCGACTTGCCAAGCGAACGCCACGACGCTCACCTGTCTGTTGTCGTCGGCGAGCACCGACCTCTCCAACGTCGCCTCCAGCATCCCGACAAGCATCGACAACATCGTCAGCGCCGACTTCCCCTCTAGCGACATCACCAACGTGAGCAGCGACATCACCAACCTGGACAAAGCTATAGAAGCCGCGCAGACAGCAGCCGAAAATCTGAGCACCGGATCGACCAGCAACGCCCTGGACACAGTCAGCGCTGACCTGAGCACCCTCAGTAGCGAGGCGAAAACCCTTGGCGGTGACCTGTCGAAGACCCTCACTGCGGATTTGTCCACGGTAAGCAGCGACTTGCAGACCGTAACTACCGATCTGTCGACCACGACCAGTGACCTCTCTTCGACTACGGGGTCGGGTGGAGTTGGGGACTATCTCAGCCAGGTTGGCACAGCTGCAACGGCCCTAGGCAACCTGAGCGTGCCTTCCACGACGACCCTGTCAACCGACCTGGCGACGCTGGGCACCGCCGTTACCGCCCTCAACACCACAGCGTCGAACGAAACCACATCCAGCGGCGAGACCACCTACGCAGAGAACGCTTTAGGTGGCCTCTACGCTCCGGTCGTTACCAGCTACTGCAATGATACCGGGGGATCTCTTCAGCAGGCTCTTCTACAAGACCTGTACGGGCTCACGCCTAGCAGCACTCTGTGCTCTCAGAACTCTCCGACTACGGCTCCGACAGCATCATGCCCGGAGCTTTACAGCCAGAATACAGCCGTAGCGGACCTCCTAACCTGCATACAGGACGATTTCAACTCGATCGCAACCTCGACGGAAGGAAGTTCGACGGCTACGAGCGGGGTGTACTTCGACCTCAACGCCGTCTCTAAGGACGTGAGCAACCTTGAAACTTTGCTGATTACGTTGGGAAGCTCCCTGACATCCGACACGGGAACGCTGCAGACCGCTCTGAGCGGTGCCAACAAGGCCTTGGGCAAGGCGACCAGCGCTTTGGGATCGGCTACATCGAGCTCAGGAACCCTCGGGACGGACCTGTCGACAGCGCAGAGCTACCTGAACGGCCTTAGCTCCACGAGCGGGGACTTCACGACCCTGAGCAACGATATCGGCACAGCCCAGACCGACCTCACCACTGCACAGAACGACCTGTCCGCCGGGACTGCGGGATCCTCCCTGGCCTCTGCGATTAGCGCCCTTCAAACCCAGGTGGGTGCCTTGTACGCAGCATCATCGGCCAGTGACCCAGCGAACGTCCTCGGGGCCGACTTCGCCAAGCTGCAGTCCGACACCGCCACCGGTATTTCAGCTCTTCAGAGCTTCGCCAGTGGTGACGAGAGCACCGTCGCCAAGCAGGCCACGGCCGTGTCGGGGCTCATACCGGTCCTGTCTGGGGGAGCTTCGAGCTACAACAGCGGAGTCGACCAGCTTCTCAGCACCCTGGCGGCGGACCTCAACGGCGAAGCGGGTAGCGCTAACAGCGCCGACACGTCTGCGCTGTCGTCGCAGGTGAGCTCGCTCCAAGCCACCGACTCCAACGCCAAGGCCACGTTGGGGAGCGCTATCGGCTCTGCGGTGGCTTCGATCAACTCGGGTATCACGAGCGCTGACACGAGCGACTCGACCGCTACCGCCACGCTCATCGGCGACCTAGCGACCGTACTAACCGACCTCGGGTCACCGAACGGCGGTGGGGTGCTCGGCTTTATAGGGGTCAGCGCATCCCAGACAGGGACTTCCGCGAGCCAGGTTCAGTCGGTGCGGTCGTCGAGCCAGCAGTTCAGCAACGTCCGCCTCCAAGAAGTCGGAGCGCAAGGTCTCGTCCAAGCCCAGCTCGAAGCCGGCATAACCTACGCAGAGCAGTTACCGGCGTTCGAGCAGAGCCAGCCCGCTGGGTCGACGCACCTGACCGTCTACCACTTCACGGTGTAGGTAGCTGCCGTGAAACGCTACGCCAAACGAGCGACCGGAGCACTGCTCGCCAGCCTGCTCGCCTCCGCCTGCGGATCCTCGGCCAAGGCCGAGCCACCAGCTCCTGCCCCGGAGGTGTTCCTGTCGACGTTCACGGCCGGCCAATCCCCCCTGACCATCGGGGTGATAATCACCGAGGAGGCCGGTCAGCGTGGGTACAGCGACTACCCTCTCGCAGCCGGCGCCCGGGTGGCGCAATACCGCCTCGATCAGGGCTCCTCAGACCCTGTGAGACTAGTAGTCGTCGACGACCAAGGTACGCGAGCCGGTTCGGTCTCCGCAGTCGAGCAGCTAGCCAAGGACGGCGCTGTAGGAATAGTTTACGCGTCGCAGGGACAGCACATCTTGGGGGGAGTAGCCACCGCCAAAGCAGACAAAATAGCCGTGCTGGACCCGTACGAGACCTCGACGAGTGGTTTCGGTGCAGGGGCGTGGCTGACCGGTCCCGACGACACCCAAATCGAGGCTGCCATGTCCAGCTTCGTTCGGGCGCAGCAGCTCCCGCCACCCCTGGTGGTGACCGGACCGGGAGCGGGCGGCTTGACCTACAAAGGACGCTACGCAAGCTCTTTGACCCTCACTGCAAGCGACACGTCGGCTTTCATCGCAAGCGCTATAGCGGCGAAAGTGGCTTCGGTCGAGAAGGTCTCCCACGCGACAAACCCGCCGCCTGCCATTGTGATCGCCGGCGCTACCGTAAGCGCAGAAGTCGTCGCCGGTTTGGAGCACCAGGCGGTTACAACCATCCTCCTAGGTCCCGGGGCGACGACGCCGCTCTTCTCAGACACGCTCGCCTCTTTGCAGTCGGGAACCGGGCCTCTGTCGGGTGCAACCACCCAAGGGGTGTTCTACTCGGTAGGCGACGACGCCTTCGACGCTTCCCCGCAGGCGGGTAACCTCGCCTTCCTGGGAGCGCTACGTCTCGCCGCTGCAGAGCAGTCCGAGCCCGCTCTGACCGGCGGAGGACTCTGCTTCGAAGCTGGCGGCGCAGCGACCGCGGACCGGCGAAGCGAAGACGCAGTCGTGGCGTTAGCCGACGCAGCGGCAGCAGCCGCTGCCAAGCAGGCCCCGACCAAAGCCACCAAGACGACCGGGCAAGTCGCCACGCCGATCAGCGCGCAAGAGGTCCTCTCCGAACTGCAGAGCGGCTTTCGCGTCGGTCTGTCAGGTGGGATCGCAGGGCCCCCTTTAGACTTCTCTAACGTAGACTCGCTCGCCTCAGCGTCGTCGACGGTCATAAAAGAGGCGACCAGCCAAACCGACAGCTCTAGGGCGTCCTACGGCCAGCCGTGCGCAAACGGCCAAAGCGCACCTAGCGTATTCCAAGCGCCGCCTCTACAGTGGTTTGCGGTATCGTCGACCCCAACATCGGGAGGTTGACCGTAAATGGCAGCAGGTCAGACGTCAGCTAGGGCCCTAGGAAGCCGCTACAGCCTCGTCAGTCTCATCGGCTCCGGGGCGATGGGAGAGGTCTGGCTGGCAGACGACGTCTCGAACGGTGAGCAGGTCGCTGCGAAGCTGCTGCGCAAGGAGATGACCTCGGACACGGTTCTCGTCGGCAGGTTCGTGCAGGAGCGAACCATCCTCGTCTCCTTGGACCACCCGAACGTCGTTAAAGTCCGTGACCTCGTCGTCGAGGGTGACGCTCTCGCTTTGATCATGGACTACGTGAAAGGTTCGGACCTCCGCAAGCTTCTGAGGGCCGAAACCACGATCCCTCCAGGCGAAGCAGTTCGCCTAACGGCGCAGGTGCTCGAAGCGCTGGCAGCGGCGCACAAAATCGGGATCTTGCATCGCGACGTAAAGCCGGACAACGTGCTCCTCGACGACGCGGCCGGACTGCCTGAAGCGAAACTGACCGACTTCTCCATCGCCCGGCTCGCACAGCAGACCACGGTCAAGATGACAGGAGTCCTCGGCACAGCCGAGTACATCGCCCCAGAGGTGTTCACCGACGAGGAGGCGAGCCCAGCCGTAGACGTGTACGGCGCGGGCATCATGCTATACGAACTGCTCAGCGGGAGGACTCCTTTCGCAGGAGCCGGTAACGATTACGCCGTCGCTAACCGCCACGTAAACGCCCTCCCTCCGCCGATCCCCGCGATTCCCGAATGGCTGTGGCAGCTTCTAGCCTCTATGCTGGACAAGGCCCCGCGGCGACGTCCGAGCGCCGCCGAAGCCGCCGCCGTGCTGCGCAGAGAGGGTCCCTCCCTCGCCGGCGCTGCGAAGCTCACTCCTCTCGGTCCTCCCCAGGCGTGGGAGCACTCCTCGGAGCAGGCCGCGGACACGGCCGGTCAGGATCTCTCCGTACGCGGCTACTCCCAGGAGCAAGCCACCCGAGACCCGAACGCCACCCGGGTCAAAGGAGCCCACGGAACGCTAATCAAGGGTCAGCCCTCCAAGCCGGCCGCTAGCAAGGGTCCAAGCACCGCAGGAGCCGCCCAGGTGCTCTCGCCCCACGAGGAGGGATACTCCGAGGGGGGCATCGACGACGGTTCCGCCGCTGCGGGCACGACGGTCAACGCTGAGCGCTCGAGGCTGAGGGAGCGCTCCGTCGACGTAGTCGTCCGCCCCGACATTGCGGTCAAGGAGCGTCCGTCTTGGGTGAAGCCCGCGGTGATCGCCGCGGTAGCGGTGGTCGTAGCCGCCGGAGCCGGAGTCGCTGCCATGTCGCTCGGCCATAGCACCAAGGCCAAAGCAACAGCGTCGGCGGTGCAGGCGCCCCAAAGCTCAGGTCCGCAGGCGTCCTTGCCCCCACAAACGGTCGGAGTGGGATTGTCGATACAACGCCAAGCGACCTTTTCGAACGGCACCGTGACGGTAACGATCACATACCAGGTGCCTTCAGGTGTGACGGTGAGCGGGCCGTTCTTCGAGGATCTCCAAACTGCTAGCGGATGCCCGGCTGCCGACGAGGTCACATGGTCTGTCCCTGCGCAGGCTGACCCGCAAGGAAGGCCTTGCGGCTACGCTGTGGACGTGGCGTCGGTGTCGTCGGGGAGCCCGAAGCAGGTCACGGTGAGCTACCCCGTAGCGCTTCCGTCCCACCAAAGCCGAAGCACTGCCCTGGCGGCACTGCTCGGCGCCGAGCAGCAGAACACCGACGCCCAACTGGGGGCGATTGGCCCGTCCTCGTCGGCCTACGCGCCTCAGCGGCTCCAGTCGCTTCTCATCAACGTGCAACCGCCGTCGCTCGGTCAGGTGCTGAACGTGAGCGTATCCCCCGTCTGGGCTGGTAGCTCCAGCCCAGACCAGGCTCTTCAGATATACAACAGCACCCTCGCCCAGCCATACGACACACCCTTGGTAGAGTCGCTGACAGGCCAGTCGACCTTCGCCATACAGCCTTCCATAGGGTCGTGCAGTAACGCTCTTCGCGCAGGGGCTAACAACGTATTCACCTTCTACACCCTCGGCGGATCGAGTTGCCAGCTCAGCGCCACGATAGGCCAGGTGACCGGCACCAGCAACCCGGTGAACTTGTCGTCGCCTTCCGGCGCCTAAGGATCTGAAGATGGATTTGCGCGTCAGGATTGCAAATCCCGGGTCGGCTCCCAAAACGTTGCACGTGACAGTAGACGACGCCTGTAACGTCGACGCCTTCGCCGACGCGCTGGCCAAGGCGAGCGGAGGGGACGCCGCCGAGGGAGTTTGGGTTGACACTGTGCGCCTGGACGGTGGCGCCTTGGTCTCGACCACACCGATACGGCAAGGGTCTCTTCTGGCCCTGAGCGAAGCAGCTGCGCGGCCTGACAAGCAGAAGCTGCTCACCAGTGGCAAGGGATGGCAGCTTCACTGCGTCGGAGGTGTCGATTCGGGGACTGTCATAGAGCTCCCGGTCGGCTCCCACGAGCTCGGCCGCCAAGGCAAGCACGGGCTTGTCGACGGCTCCATGTCCCGACGTCACGCCGAGCTGCAAGTCTCAGAGTCGGGTGTCACCATCTTGGACCTAGGCTCGTCGAACGGTACGTCGGTCGACGGGAAGAAAGTCCCAATGGAAGGCGAAGGGGCGCCGCTCGAGGTGCCCTTCGGCGCGATCATAGCGATGGGCGACAACCTGTTCTGCCTGCGCAACGCAGCCGAGGCGGACGCTCCGGTCGTACCCGCACCAGGTGGCACCCTCGAGCTAACCCGACCTCCCCGGCTGCGCCCCCCAGCGTCACGCACTCGGATCCGCCTCCCCGACGAACCAGAAAAGCGCAAAGCCCGTAAGGTGCCTCTCGTCGGGTTGGCAGCCCCGCTGATCCTCGGGGTCGTAATGGCCTTGGTTGAAAAGGCCCCCACCTACCTTCTCTTTGCCGTAGCCAGCCCTATCATGGCTGTCGGTAACTTGGTTAGCGACCGGCGGACGAACAACAAGGAGCACTTGGAGACCGTCGAAGCCTACCGAAAGCGCTTCGACGAGGCGACACGCCAACTCGAGACGGCCCTGGTAGCCGAGACTCAGCTGCGCCGGACCTCCTTCCCGGACCCACCTGCCCTGCTAGCAATCGCCACAGGTCCGGGACGGCGCCTCTGGGAGAGGCGTCGGCGTGACTCGGACTTCTTGGAGCTGCGTGTCGGAACCGCTGACCTGCCTTCCAACGTCGAAGTCGAATCGTCGGGCGCTCGAAGCGACGCCGACGCGCAAGTACCGTCCGGTCCGAGGACACTCTTTTCGGTTCCGGCAACGTTCAACTTACGAGAGGCCGGTGTCGCCGGTGTCGCCGGGCCGCCAGCCGCCGTGGACAGCATGACGCGCTGGCTCGTGTGCCAGCTCGCTTGCTTGCACCCTCCCCGCGATCTGTCCCTTACCCTTTTGACCGCCAAAACGGCTAGCCACTGGGATTGGATCCGCTGGTTACCCCACGCGAACCCCAACGACCCCGATTCGATGGTCGCTTCTGTAGGAAACGACGCCGAGACCGTGGCGGCGAGGATCGGCGAGCTCGCGTCAACAGTGCGGGCCCGAAAGTCGGCGATTGGCGACACCCGGCCGGATCCGATCTCGTTCCCGGCTCACGTTGTCATCGTCGACGACGCACGTTCCATGAGAGCAGTCCCAGGGCTTGCGCAGATTCTCAAGGATGGACCCCAAGTCGGTGTCTTCGCTATTTGCAGCGCGCATGAAGACCGCTTCCTACCCGAGGAGTGCACTACGGTCGTGCAGCTAGACGAGGCGGAGCCCGCCTTTTTGGACCTGAGGGTGAGTGGGCATCCGGAACTTCCAAAGGTACTCGCCGACGCCGCGACGGTACCGTTCGCCACTTCTGTGTCGGTATCTCTAAGCCCGGTGAGGGACGCGACCGCAGAGGAAGGCGACATAGCGCTGCCTGACTCCGCCCGCTTGTTGGACGTGCTGGCGATGGAGCCGCCAACCGCTGACGCAGTGAGGGCTCGCTGGCTTTTGGAGGGACGGACGACGAGGATGGCGATCGGGGTCGGCTCGTCGGGAGCGTTCGAACTCGACCTGCGACGAGACGGCCCCCACGGTCTCGTCGCAGGCACCACCGGAGCCGGCAAGTCAGAGTTCCTGCAGACGATGATAGCTTCCCTTGCCGTCTCCAACCGCCCGGAGAACCTGAGCTTCGTCCTGGTGGACTATAAGGGCGGTAGCGCGTTCAAAGACTGCG
This sequence comes from Actinomycetes bacterium, assembly GCA_021808665.1. The sequence continues at coordinate 65,845 of JAKBBA010000010.1, read as the reverse complement.
TCAAGTTGCCGCACACGGTCGGTATGGTCACAGACCTCGACGCTCACCTCGTAGAACGGGCCATCGTGTCCCTCAGCGCCGAGCTCAAGCGTAGGGAGCACATCCTCGCAGCTGTCGGGGCTAAGGACATAGAAGACTACTGCGAACTTTTCGACAAGGGGGAAGCCTCCGCGCCGCTGGCACGGCTGGTTATCGTTATCGACGAGTTCGCGTCTATGGCCAGAGAGTTGCCAGACTTCGTGACCGGCCTTGTGAACATTGCCCAAAGAGGCCGGTCCCTCGGGATCCACCTGATCCTTGCGACTCAAAGGCCGAGCGGCGTGGTCTCCCCGGAGATCCGCGCTAACACCAACCTGCGCGTGTCGCTCCGGGTCACCGACGCCACCGACAGCACCGACGTGATCGACGCGCCTGACGCCGCTAGGATCTCCAAGTCCACCCCGGGACGCGGTTACGCCCGGCTTGGCCACAGCGCTCTGGAGCCTTTCCAAGCGGGCCGTATAGGAGGCCGGCGTCCGGGTGCCCGCCCCGACAAGCTACCACCGCCGTTCGTCGCCGAGGTGGGGTGGGGTCAGCTGGGCTACGCTCCGCCGGAACCTCCCAAGACGCCTGAAGCCGAGCAGAGCGTCGAGACTGACCTTGCGGTGCTGGTCGAGACAGTCCGCGAAGCGGCAGCCCAAGAAGGCAGCTCTGCCCAGCCGAGTCCGTGGCTGCCCGCTCTGCCCGACAAACTGACCCTAGATGAGCTGACAGCCCGCTGGGCGACACCGCCGGACGGTATCGCCGGCGACGCCGGCGGCCGCCTCGCCCCCATCGTATTTGGGTTGCAAGACCTCCCGGCGGAGCAACGCCAAGAGCCGGCGACGTTCGACTTGCAAGGCGGGCATCTCTACGTGCTCGGCTCGTCCCGAAGCGGAAGATCGCAGCTCCTGCGTACCCTGGCTGGCGCAGCCGCCCAGGCACTGTCGACGGCGGATCTCCACATCTACGCTGTAGACGCCGGCAACGGTGCCCTGGCAGCGTTGTCCAGCTTCCCTCACACGGGTGCCGTGGCTTCCGCTGCGCAAGGCGAGCGCGTGTCGAGACTCATTGGACGCCTCGCCAAGGAGGTCGACAGGCGCCAGAAGATCCTGGCGTCGGGCGGCTTCGCCGACATCACCGAGCAAAGAAGGGCTACCGACTCCGCGCACCGCCTTTCGCACATCTTGGTGCTAGTCGACAGGTGGGAGGGTTTCGTCGCCCGTTTCGGCGAGGTTGACTCTGGAAGGCTCGTCGACGGCGTCATGTCGCTACTTCGCGACGGAGCAGCCGTCGGAGTCCACGTGATAGCGACAGGCGACCGCTCCCTCGGAGTGTCCAAGATGGGTTCCATGTGCGACAACAAGATCGCTCTGCGGTTCGCAGATCGAGGTGACTACACCTACGTTGGGGTCAACGCACGTCTGCTGCCAGAGGTCATCGAACCCGGCAGGTGCTTCTCTTGCGACAAGATGGTCGAAATCCAGGTGGCGCTTCTCTGCGACGACGAGTCCGGCCCGGCACAAGCAGCAGCCCTGGCTCAGATCGCCGAGCGGGCCACTGTCCGCGACGTCGAGGTGCCGCGCGATCAGCGGCCGTTCCGGGTGGACGAGCTTCCGTCCCGGGTGTCCTACGAGCAAGCGGGGTCGTATCCCAGACCAGCCGGGTCTGGCTTGTTCGCCCTCGTCGGCGTCGGCGGCGACGAACTGGTCGCGCTCGGACCGGACTTGGCGTCGAACCCTACGTTCGTGCTCGCAGGACCGGCTCGCTCGGGAAGGTCCACGGCGCTTGTCGCCATGGCGAGGTCTCTGCTTGACTCCGGCGCAGAGTTGGTGTTAGCCACACCGCGTAAGTCTCAGCTGGCCGACCTTGAGCCACACCCTGGGGTTCGGGGCCTGCTGGACGAGGCCAGTGCCGGGCTGGACCGTTGGACGGTGCTGCTCGGGGTGAGGGAACGTCCGCTGGTCGTGGTGATAGACGACGGGGAGATGCTACGCGACTCCCCAGCCGGTGAGAGCCTTCGCGAGGTCATGCGCCAGCCCGGCCGGCAGGCGAGCGGCTTGATACTCGGCGGTCACGTAGAAGGCTTGTGCGCCGGCATAGGCGGGTGGCAGGTGGAAGCGAAGAAGGCCCGTCAAGGTGTTCTGCTGTCGCCGCAGAACTTGCCCGACGGGGAGCTGATCGGAGCCAAGCTGACCCGGGGGCAACTCTCGTCAACGCCGACGCCTGGGCGAGGGCTGCTACACCTCGGCGACGGGGACGTGATCCAAGTGGCAATACCGACTGCCTGAAAGACCAACCTTTCTTCCGATCCCAGAGGAACTTGACTGGCGACGAATCATCACATAGAATACAAAAGCTCGCAGAAGTGTGAGACCTTGATAGAGAGGGGCCGTTGAACAATGCCTGACATGAACATTACCTACGGCGAGTTGCAGCATGTAGCCACCCAGCTGACATCCGGCCAGAACAACATTGACTCTGAACTCGCCCGGCTTAAGAGTCTGGTAGAGAACCTTGTCGCCAATGGGTTTACGACCGACGCAGCTAGCGGCGCGTTCTCCTCCGCCTTCCAGGAGTTCACCTCCGGGGCCACTAAGGTCATAGAGGGACTCTCAGGAATGAGCAGTTACCTGAACAAGGCAGTGCAGGTTTACCAGAGCGCCGACGAGCAACTCGCCAAAGCTCTGTCGTCGATGGGCTAGAAAGCTTCGCTGCTGCAACGCAGCTAGCGACTGAGCTAGTACGGCAGGGCTCCAAGTGGAGCCCTGCGACGTCGAAGCCAAAGGAGACGCATCCCGTTGGCTGACGCGGGTGTCACAGTACAACGCTAGGACGATTGTACGCGGGGGCCTTGTGAGAGGTCCGGAAAGGGGTTTGTGGATGGCAGTCTCGACGCTTCGTGTTGACCTTCAGAGCTTGAAGTCAGCCGCGGACACGCTTGCCACTCTCACGTCGAACATCGAGTCGACGACCAATGTCAACTACGGGGATCTTTCCACTATTGGCGCGCAGCCTCTCATAAGTGCAGTCCAAAGCTTCGAGGACGACTGGTCGTTCAAACGCAAGAAGCTCTTGGAGAGTTTGAACGCAGTCCACAAGATGCTCGTCCACGCACACAAGCAGTACGCAGCGGTGGACTCACAACTGGCGTGTGCGCTGTCGTCGGGGAAGTAGGCTAACGGCGATGTCGCCTAACTATTGCCTGGACTGGGAACCCCTGGGGGGCAATCCGGCGCCGGGTGACGACAGTGAAGTGAGCTACCTGGCGTCGTTGTACCGCAACGTGGCATCAGAAGTCGAACAGAATCGCCATTCGCTGTCCAGCCTAACCAGCCACGTCAACTGGGAGTCCGAAGCAGTCAAGAGCTTCGACGGCGCAGCCAGATCGCTTCATGATCATCTAGGGTCCATAGAGCATCGCTATACGACAGTTGCTCAGACACTGTCGACATGGTCCTCCGAACTGTACGGATTCCAAGCACGGGCCAGGAACCTGCTCGCAAGAGCAGAGGAGCTACGAGCCCCGAGCGCACCCCCGCCCAACGCTTCAAGCAAAGAGCAATCTGTCTACGCCAACGCATGGCTGTCTTACAACTCGGCGCAAGACCAAATCTTTGCGGAGTGTCAACGTCTCGCTGACGAATACGAAAGCTCAGCCAACAACCTTGCGAACACCATCCAGAACGTCATCAACAACGACGGGCTGGCCAACAACTGGTGGGAGGATGTCGAAGGTGCTGTAGGAGATTTCGTCGCCGGAGTCCAACACTGGATCCGGGAGCATGCGAAGATCCTCGAAGAGATCTCCAAGATCCTCTCGACTCTTTCGACGATCATCGGGGACATCGCCACGATCGTCCAAGTCGTGGGGTTCTTCCTTCCGCCCCCTCTCGACGCTGCAGCGGAGGCACTGGGTGGAGTACTACGGGTCGCACAGATCGACCTCGGAGCACTGCAGATCCTGGACGACTCTGCGCTGGCGTTCGCTGGCGTTAAAGGCTACACCTTGACCACGGTGCTCTGCGACGTCGTCACCGAGGGACTGAACCTTGTCGGTAACGGTGCAAGCAATGAAGCGGACTCGATCACAGAAACTGCGACTAAGGACGCCCTAAAGACCGGACAGCACGAAGCCTACCAAGTTGCCAAGTCGGATTATGGGGAGTACTTCACTCGAAAGCTCGGTTACGCGGCTCGGGCTGATTTCAAGACTGAAGCGGAGAGCTGGGGTAAAGAAGGAGAGAAGATTCCTAGCCTCTTGGACGATCATCCGAAGATCGTCGGTTTTCTTGAGAGGCACTCGTCGAAGTTCAGCTCTTCAGCCATAAAGGACGCCAAGACCTCCCTCCAGGACATCGGTGCGGACACGACGACCTTCGACGCCCAGGTCAAGAGTGCAGCCCAATGGACGAGAGTGTCGAAACTGGCCTCCGTCACTAACGACGTGTGGGGTCAATCCAAGTCGACGTTCGAGGATCCCTACAAATATCATGCTGTAGGAGGGGATATCCCGAGCGATCTCTCTCTTGGAGTAGACGTGATTGACCTCGTAAAGGGTTGACCAAGAAGTGGCAGCCTCCGAGGTGGCAGCCCTGGGGTCACCTGTCGATGCGCCTCTAGCCTCATCGTCCAAGATGTCCTACAGGATGATACTCCCGCCTGGGTGGTTCCGGTTCGATCTTAGGGTCGCTAGCCGCTCGAAAGCCGATCTGGAAGACCAGATTGTCCGGTTGGTCCAAAAGGCGTGCGCTCGCCTCGGCGGACCGGTGGCTGCGGAGTTCGGGGATGCGATCGCAGGGGCTTGCCGTAGCCGTTTCGAGGAGGCGAAAGCGGCAGGATCCATCGACGCCTACATGCTCGTCGAGCCTCCTGGAGGTATACCCCTCGACGCCGCACTTATCGTGTCGTTGGTTCCGTCGCCGGTACGCGTCGCAGATCTTTTGACACCAGCAGACTTCGGGTTTACCAGCGAAGCGACGCAGGAGAAGGTATCGCGAACTGCCACCATGCTGCGAATCGGCGGGTTGGACGCTCTGAGGGAGTCCACCTCGGTGCTCGACAGCGAATCGCGAGTTTTCAAACGCTCCGACCAGATCTCCTACACGTATGTGATACCTGATTCGCCGCGGAGCCTTCAGGCGAGTTTCTCGTCGCGGTCGCTCACGTCCGATGCGCCAATGGTAAAAGTCTTCGACGCGATGGCTTCGACAGTGAGGGTTTTCGCCTCGTGACGGCTCAGAATGGCGAGCCGGACCCGGGGGGTGGCGCCCCGGTCCCCCCGTTCGCACGAGGGGGTGTTACCGGCGTGGAGCTTCGCAGAGCGACGCGCCTCATATGGCTTGGCGGTCCCGTCGAGGATCAATCCACCGACGACGCGCGTGACGTGGTCGCCGAGTGGGACGCCATGTTCGGGTTCGGCGAGAGGATAGCTGTCGTGGTCGGGGACGCGATACGTCGACTGCAGGCTCTGGGCTTCGAGTCTGTCCTCGGAACCTGCCTGGCGGGAGGACCTGGTCTGGACCCAGTGGTGGCCGCTGCCACAGTGGAGTTCTCCGAAGTCGAATCCGCCGTCACGTTGGAGGACTTGGCGGAGCAGCTCTGCGAGGTGACGTGTGATAGCGTGGTGGACGCTGGTGGGAGCATTCTGAACGTCGTTCCAGAGGCCTTCCGCAGGGGTGTACACGAGGAGCGAGGCTTCAGGTTGGACTGGGCTGAGAGTTCGGGGGTGGTGCACACCGGTACATGGTTCGTGGCGTCGGATGTCACCACAGAGGAGAGGATCGTTACAGTCGCGGCGGAAACTACCGATATAGGCTTTGGACGTGACCTCCACGACGGCATCGCCTCGCTGGCGTTGGAACTTGCCAAAGGAGCTTAGTGACCCACGACGACACCGAAGGCGGCGGGGTAGAGCCTGACGGCAAGCTGTCGGCTGCCGTTGAGCGCTACCGGCGTATGAAGCCGGCGGTGATCAAGCCTCACGTAGACACGCCGGACTACGGAAAGTACAACGCTTTCATGCGCCGGGGGACCATGGAACGCTACGAGATTGAGATCGACCCTGCTGAGGGGACGGTGACGTGGCATTCGGGGGACAAGAAGCCTGTGAGGATGTGCGCGTGGTGGGCGCGCGACGACCAGCACCCTGAGCTTCCCGGGGTGAAGCAGTTCGTGATGGTCCACTACTCGAGTCTCGCAAGCCGCTTTTTCACAGTCGGGAAGGTTCTCGCCGTCGACGAGGACGGGCGCACGTTGGCGTCGACGTTCGAGTACCGCTACACGAGCCTGAGGTCCCAGTGGCAGCCGGCGGCGGCAAGGCTTGCGGCTCACGGTCTGCCGTTGGTCGCCGAGCCCCTCGGGCGTTGGCCGATGAGAGGGCCGTGGTCAGTGAACCGCCGGCATCACCGCGCCGTGAGAGGCTTGTGGTACCGGTCGTTCCCGATCATGTTCTTGTGGGCGATAGTGGTCTTTGTCTTGTTCCTCGTAGTGTTGGCGGTGTTCAACATCCGCTGAGATCGCCAGGACGACCGCTCCGCTAGCATGCCGGCGCGTCGGGATTTGGTTAGCGGCTCTGGCGTTTGCGTTCCTCCTCTTCGACCAGTTCCGGATGACGGCGGTTCCAGTACTGGGCGTACGCCCAGCCGACGGGGACTATCAGAAAGATCAGCGCAAAGATGACCACCGCGGTCCACAGCGCGAGAGCACTTCGCGCCATGTCGTGGACGAGCCCCACAACCACTATCAACAGAATGAGGATCAACCCAGCTCTGTGCCACGGGCTGGGAGGGCCGTATTTCAGGAGCTTGCCGAGCGGACCTTCGTTGAAGACGGCGTACATCAGCCGAGTCGGAGCTGACATCTGTTTGGCGCTCGGACCGGCGTCGTTAGCGCCGTTAGTGCCCCCGGGGCGGTGCTCACCGGGTTCGCGTCCCGCATATCCTCGTGTCGGCATACGTGAGTCCTCTCCGTCCGAGTCTGTCGGCAGGCTAACACAGCAACTTGATCCCTTCGCAGACGGGGGAGAGCCGCTTTCTCCCCGAGGCGACCGGGACGATCCTGGATGGCAAAGTGCGTAGTATCACGGGGCGATGGCGCGGCGCTCTACTTCCACTTCGGCGTTCGGGGTGTCCAAGCGGGAAAGCCACGACGCCAGCGGCTTCTACTCCAGGTTCGCTCCGCCAGTGTTGTCCGAAGAATCGGAGGTGGCCGACCACAGGGCGATCGACAAGCTCTTCGCCGGCGACGCCCGACGCATGGACGAGGTTCCCGACTCGTCGGTCGCGTTGGTCGTGACCTCACCGCCGTACTTCGCCGGCAAAAGCTACGAGGAGGAGCTGGGCGAAGGCGGCGTCCCAGCCACCTACCTGGAGTATCTCGAACTTCTGCGGCAGGTGTTCGCCAGGTGCGTGCAGAAACTCGAGCCTGGCGGTCGTATAGCCGTCAACGTTGCCAACCTCGGCCGGCGCCCTTACCGGTCGCTGTCGGCGGACGTGATCACCATCTTGCAGGACGACCTGAGACTGCTGTTGCGGGGTGAGATCATCTGGGTCAAGCAGAGAGGCTCGTCGGGTTCGTGCGCGTGGGGTAGTTTCCAGCGACCGGCTAACCCGGTGCTGCGGGATCTCACCGAAAGGGTGATCGTGGCTAGCAAGGGCCGCTTCGACCGTGCTGTCTCGGCGAAGGAGCGCTCTGCGCGCCGGCTGCCGTCGGAGGTGTCGATGACCCGAGATGACTTCATGGAGGACACCCTCGACGTGTGGGAGATTCCCGCCGAGAGCGCCACCCGCGTCGGCCACCCCGCCCCTTTCCCCGTAGAGCTTCCGGCTCGCCTCATCGACTTGTACACCTATCGGGGCGACTTAGTGCTCGACCCGTTCGTTGGGTCGGGTACGACGGCTGTGGCGGCGATCCGGACGGGACGCCACTATGCCGGCTACGACCTCGACCAGACGTACATCAGCTTGGCCGAGAAGCGGATCGACGCCGAACGCCAGGCGCTTGTGCGCGAGACGGCGACACCGCGCCTGCCTCTGGCGGTCGGGGCGGCGCCCGCCGGCGACGGCGAACGACGCTTGTTGCGCGCGCTCGAAGATGGCCTAGCCGCCAGAGACGTCGCCCGCCTGGCCGTCGAGCTCGCCGGCTTCACCGACGTTCGCGCCGCCCGGCGCCAAGCGGGCGGGCTATCCGTCGACTTCACCGGCTGCGACGCCAAAGGGAAACTGTGGTATTTCGACGTCGCCGGGAGCTTCACAACTTATCGGGGTGGCTTGAGACGGGCGGACACGCTTTGGAAAGCTCTGGCCAAAGCGGCAGTTCTGCGAGAAGCCGGCGGCGGGCCGCTGGTGTTGCTTACCACCGGCGTTCCAGCGCACGGGGCCGGGGCGGCCGCCCTGAAGCAGATGGTCGGCCCGACCAAGCCGATCCGCGCAGTAATCGACATGCTCGAACCAGCGGACCGTGAAAGGCTACTATTCCTCGCAGTTTAGATCGTTCCCTGGCCGGGTCGACTATCTCGGCGTACGTGGTGCGGCGTTCGCGCCCACCCGGCGGAGGAAAGTCACGGGACGCTCACATTTTCCTAATGAACTGCTCACACGCTGGGCCGATCATTGGAGCCATGTTCGCCAAGGCGAGTCTTGTGATCGCTACCGCATTGCTGCTTCTCATGGCCGGGTGTGGTGACGCTGTGGTGACACACCGGTCTTCCAGCGGCGGGCATCCTGCTGGGGTCGGGGTCCGGGCGGGATCCCCGATGGCGTTGAGCGCACCGATCAACGGGTCGAACCTGGATTACTCCGGGGTCGGTGAGGATTTCGCCGCACCCGGGGTGATCACCGCGTTGGGGGACTATCGGGGCGGAACGATTCGCTACCCGGGCGGAGCGATCGCGAACTACTGGAACTGGCAGAGCGGATCGGTGAACCAGCCCGCGACCACCTCCGGCACCGGCAAATCGAAGCCGGGCCGGGTCCGCGACTACGGCTTCACCCTGCAGACCCTGCGAGGTATCGTCGGGGAGACCGGGGCCATTCCCGTCTTCGACCTAAACCTGCTCACCTCCAGCCTGGCGGACCAGCTAATGATGCTGCACACCGCCCAGAACCTGGGGATCCCGGTGCGCTATGTCGAGCTGGGCAACGAGTTCTACCTGAACACGAGCAGTTACCTGAAGGGGTTCCCGACCGCAGCCTCCTATGCACGTACCGTGGCGCAGTGGGCGCCGGCGATCCGGGCTGAGTTTCCCGATGCCCAGATCGCCGCGGTCGGGTCTCTCCCGCAGAGCACCGCACGCGAGAAGTCCTGGAACTCCACCTTGCTCTCCATGGCCGGCGCGGACATCAACGCTCTCACGCTGCACGATTACTCCTCTCCGATGGGCAAGGACCCCACTCCGGCGCAGGTTCTTGCCGCTGCCCAGACCAGTTGGCGATCCACCCAGCAGGTCATGGCGGCCATTCCCAGCCGGTACCGGATCTGGTTCACCGAGTTCAACCTGTCCCTGCAGGGCCTCTCGGGCGGGGAACCGCCTCGGGGTACCACCTGGCTCCACGGGCTCTACGTAGCCGAGACGATGTCCCTGTTCGACCAGTCACCCCGGGTGCAGCTAGACGACTACTGGGATCTGTTCGGCACCCCCTCCACGGGTGCCTTCACCTCAGGCCCGGCTCCGCAACCGACGGTGGCGGGAGAGGCGCTGATGCTCTTGACCAACGCCTCCGTCCAGGCGAACACGGCGACGCCGCTCTCCTTCAGCGCGGCGCCCTCCCTGCCAGATGGCGCTGCTGGGGTGATCGGGGTGTCTTTCGACGGTCCGAACGGCACCCGAACGGTCCTGATCAACCTGACCGACCAGTCCGTCACCGTGCCCGCCGGCACAGGGACCGGCCTGTCAGTGGGGGCTTCCACCGTGTCCGTCAGCGGTTCCCCTACCACGGCAGTCTCGGGCCTGACCCGCGCCACCGGCCTCGTCGGCACCACGATCACCCTGCCGGCCTACGCGATAGCCGGGGTAGGGTTCACCGTCCCGGCAGCGGCTTCGGCCTAGACATCCGCAGAAGCCGGCCGATGTCACCGTACCTGTCCATCCGCTCCATGCCGGTGGCGCTGACAATGCCAATCGGACGACGGCCGTCATGAACGATCAACTAGCGGTAAATCGGCGCCGTACGCGCCACTGGTGCCCACCCAGTAGGCGGACACCAGTGGGCTTTTCGTTACGTCAGGTGGAGGTGGCGGGAATCGAACCCGCGTCCTTCGATGACTCAACGGGCCTTCTCCGAGCGCATCTGGTGGCTTGATGTCGGGCGCCTCGCTCGCCACCAGCAGCGGCGAGGTGCCTTAGCCAGCTGAATTTCCCCGGTGGTCCGCCAGCGCTACCACCAGGTGAGCCCTACTTGATGACGCCCGGACCCGACCCGCAGGGCTGGGGTCGGACGGACGGGCTATTTCTTAGACAGCCAGTGCGAGCTGAGGCTCGGCATTTGTTTTTGTTTTCAGGCTCTTTAACGTGGTTCCTGAAACCACGGCTCGCTTCTCCCGAATCGACAACCGAAGTCGAAGCCAGTCACCCCCATGTCAAGTACCAACGCCAATGATCTTACAGGATCTCTACCAGTATGGGGAGAGTAGCCGGAGCTGGTTCGGGCTACCCGGCTAGGAGCGGGCCTGACCTGCCACGGGCCTTCTGAACGCCAAGGGTTGACCGCCGGTACGCATCAGTGACTCTAGATCCCTCTCCAACACAGCGCCTTGGGTGTGGCCGTCGGCTACTACGAGCACGACCTTGGCGTTGCCCATGCGTCCTGCGACACTGAGGGCGTCCTCGTCGGGACCGGACCCGACGGCCGACGCGATCGGCATGGCGAAGTCGATCGGTCTCGCTACATCCCACTGGGGGTATGGGACGCCCGCAATGAGGTCGCCGAGAAGCACCCCGCCGTATCCCCCGTTCCAGTCCCGAAGCAGCCACACCCAGCCGGGTCGCGCGGCGCCGTAGGTTTCGACGAAGTTGCGGACCGTGATCCACCCGGGGGCCTCACCAACCGGGCGCATCACGTCGGCGATACGGACGCCTTCGAGCGCGTGGCGGGCGGAACCTTCTGAAAGCTCAGCGCGCGCTGACACGAGAAGCCACCACCCGACGAAGCCCACGATGAAGCCGTCGAGCACGCTGTGAGAGCGAGCCGTGGCCACGAAACCAGCTACGACTACCGCAACGCCAAGGATCGTGCCCGCCCACGCTGCTACCTGCGTCGCCTTCCAGCGGTCTCTTCCGGTGAGCCAGATGACTGCGTGCAGCACCCGACCACCGTCGAGGGGAGCTGCGGGAAGGATGTTGAAGATTGCTAGGACGATATTTATCCACGCCAGCCATCCGAGGGCTGCGATCGCCAGGGCGTCGCCGCCGGTGCGGGCGAGCGAAGTGGAGAGCAGTGCGGAACGCAGCAGCCACAGAGCGCCACCCAGGGCGGCGCTGGTCAGGGGACCGACACCCGAAACGAGAAGCTCAGTCGCTGGGGAAGGGCTGTCACCTTCGATTCTCGTGACACCTCCCATCCAGCTCAAAGTGATTCCGTCGACGCTGAGGTGCCTTCGGCGTGCCACGACGGCGTGGCCTAACTCGTGGAGGAGCACGCCGAAGAGAAGTCCGAGGGCAGTCAGCACGCCGGCGGTCTCGTAGGCGAGGTTCGAGTACCCGGGAGCGTCGATCACGAACCTACTCTTCGCCAGGCCGACAGCGACCAAAGCGACCATTACCAACAGACTCCAGTGAAGCCCGACTTTGACCCCTGCTACGCGCCCCAGTCGGATCGTGTCTGTCATGGTTTCCAGGCTATTGCGCCCCGGGGGAGTAGCGGGGTAGCAGACGGGGGATTCTCAGGTTATTCTCGGGTCTTCCGCTGCGAAAAGGGTTCTACCGGAAATCCCTGCCGGAGCGCTGGGCGCCGGCGCTAGCCCGGCGTGCTTCCATATCTGCGTCTCTTGCAGCTATGGCGTGGCGCTTGTCGTAGAGCTTTCGTCCCCGTGCCAGGGCAAGGTCCACTTTCGCTCTGCCCTGCTTGAAGTAGACGGCGAGGGGTACCAGGGTCAGCGAATCCTGGTTGGTCTTCTGCGCCAGGTGATCGATCTCGCGATGGTTCAGCAACAGTTTGCGGCGCCTGTCGGGATCGACGCTGCCGAAGCCGTTCGCAAACAGGTACGGGGGTATGTGCACCCCGTACAGCCACACTTCCCCGTCTTGGACACGAGCGTAGCTATCTCTCAACTGGGCTTTGCCTTCGCGCAGCGACTTGACCTCGCTGCCGGAGAGGACGAGGCCGGCTTCTAGGGTCTCGACGATCTCGTAGTCGTGACGGGCGCGACGATTCTGGGCGACCGTCCGATTCTGGGGATCAGCAGGGCCCCTTTTTGCCGTCTTTGCCATGTCGAGACCACGGTAGCGTCGTCTGCGTGCTCGTGATCAGAAAACAAGACCTACAGCAGATCTTCGCCCAGGCCCTCGACGGTTACCCCCTTGAGGTTTGTGGGCTGCTAGTCGGTGCTGAAAAGACGTCTTCGCCGATCCGTCTAAGTGAGAACGCAGGGGCCAACACCGATCTGGGACCGTCTGGCGCCACAGAGGAAGTTGAGTCGGAAGCACCGGAGTCGACTGCATACGTCGAAGTGGTGGTGGCTACCGACAATGTTGCTGAGTCATCAAGGGTGTACGAGATCGCCCCTAAAGCTCTACTTCAGGTTGATAGATTGGCTGAGGGGCGAGGTTTGCAGATCCTCGGGGTCTACCACTCCCACACCCACACAGAGGCCAAGCCTTCCCCGACCGACATCGCAAAGGCCCCCGACCCGTATTGGCACTACGTGCTGGTATCACTGCGAGACGTCCACCCGGCCTTGCGGAGCTGGAAAATCGAAGGCGGGAAGATAGAAGAGGAAAAGGTGGTTGTAAAATGGTGAGCTAGGAGGTCGTATTTATGTCCGTGGAAGTTCGTGTGCCAACCGTTCTGCGTCCGGCGACTGGTGGAGTCGCTGCGCTGCCCGCTGAGGGTGACACAGTAGGTGAGGTCTTCGACGATCTCATCGGCCGTCACCCCGGCCTGAAAGGCCAGCTTTTGACCGACGCCGGGGAACTGCACCGGCACCTCAACGTCTTCCTCAACGACGACGACATCCGTTATCTGGGCAAACTGGAGGCCAAAGTTGCCGACGGCGACACCCTGACCTTGATGCCGGCCGTCGCGGGAGGAGCCTTGTGATGGCCCGTTATGAGAGTGTGCTGGACCTCATCGGCAATACGCCGATGGTCGACGTAAGTTCTTTGAGCCCTAACCCGAGGGTTGCGATAGTCGCCAAGCTCGAAGGGTGGAACCCGGGCGGCTCGGTCAAGGATCGGGCGGCTCTGTCCATGATCCAAGACGCCGAGAAGGACGGGTCGCTCACGCCCGGCCAGCAGATCCTCGAGTCGTCGTCGGGGAACACAGGAATAGCACTAGCGATGATCGCCCGGGTCAAGGGCTATCCGATCAAGATCGTGCTGCCCGAGAACGTGTCCATCGAGCGCCGCCAACTCTTAGAGACCTGGGGAGCGGAGATCATCGACTCGCCGGGCTCGGAGGGATCGAACGGTGCTATGCGCCGAGCTCAAGCGTTGGCAGCCGAGCACCCGGACTGGTGGTTCCCCTACCAGTACGCCAACCCGGCGAACCCTAAGGCCCACTACGAGGGAACAGGCCCGGAGATCTGGCGTGACTGCCCAGAGGTAACCCACTTCATCGCGGGGCTCGGCACGGCCGGGACGCTCATGGGAGTTGCCCGTTTCTTGAAGGAGCGCAACCCAGCCGTACAGGTGTGGGCGGTGCAACCTCCAGCTGGCGAGATGGTCGACGGCCTGAAGAACTTGGACGAAGGATTCATACCGCCGGTGTTCTTGGACAACGACGGCTACGACCTGCTCGACAGGAGCAAGGTGGTAGGTCCCCGGGAGAGCATCGAGTGGACCAGGCGTCTCGCTGATGTGGGGATCTTCGCCGGCATCTCGTCCGGTGCGATCATGGCGGCAGCGGTCAAGTGCGCCGCCGAGATCGACGAAGGAGTGATCGTCACGATCGTCTGCGACGGCGGGTGGAAGTACCTTTCCACCGGCGCTTGGACCGACGACATCGACACCGTTACCGAGCGAGCCAAGAGGGTCATCTACTTCTGATCCCCTTGCCTAGGCGCTTCGGCGGGTCCCCTAGGGCAGGTATATCCCAGACGTGTCGCCACCGCTTACAGGCGCTGCTGTAGCGTTAGGTCTTGAGATAGTCCGCCGCCCTGGCGGTTCGTAAGAGGAACGCGCTTGTGATAGACGACACCCTAAGGCTCGACGGCCGTACCTGCGACGAGTTGCGGCCCGTCGAGTTCGTAAGAGACTTCACCGCCTTCGCTGCTGGCTCAGTGTTGGTGAGGATGGGCCGCACCGCCGTGCTGTGCACCGCCTCGGTGGCCCAAGACGTACCCCGGTGGATGAGGAACACCGCAAGAGGCTGGGTCACCGCCGAATACTCGATGCTTCCGGGTTCCTCCCCGGAGCGTGTCGACCGGGAGGCGGCCAGGGGCAAACAGTCCGGGCGCACGCAGGAGATCCAGCGCTTGATAGGCCGCTCGCTTCGGGCCGTCACCGACCTGGAAGCGCTCCCCGAGACGCAGATCACCCTGGACTGCGACGTTCTCCAAGCCGACGGGGGCACCCGGACCGCTAGCATTTGCGGCGCCTACCTCGCGCTCCACGACGCGTGTAGCCGCCTCGTGTCTGCGAAGAAGTTGGAGAGGCATCCTTTGCGGGAAGCTTGCGCAGCCGTGTCCGTCGGCAGGGTAGGCGGAGAGGCGATGCTCGACCTGGCCTATAGCGAGGACAGTCGGGCGGAGGTGGACATGAACGTCGTGATGACCTCATCCGGACGCTTCGTCGAGGTGCAGGGCACGGCAGAAGGTGCTCCCTACAGTCGTGCCGAGCTCGACGAGCTACTGTCGCTCGCCCAGTCGGGGATCTCCTCCCTCCTCGACGCTCAGTCGGCCCTGCTAGCGGACCCACCCCCAGAACGAACGGTGTGACCAGACCGGCCTTCGTCCTGGCGACCGCGAACAAGGACAAAGCGGCGGAGATCGAAGCCGTCCTGGGAGCCCAGGTGGAGCTGCTCGCCCGGCCTGCTGAGGTAGGCGAGGTCGACGAGACCGGAACTACCCTCGAAGACAACGCTCGACTAAAGGCTAGATCCCTGGTGGAGGCCACCGGGCTGCCCGCAATCGCTGACGACACCGGCCTGGAAGTCGACGTCCTTTCAGGGCGACCCGGTGTCCGCTCGGCGCGCTACGCCGGTGACCACGCCACATACGCGGACAACGTCGCCAAGCTCTTGTTGGAGATGGGCTCGAGCCCACGACGCGCCGCGCGCTTCCGGACCGTGGTAGTGGCCTTATGGCCCGACGGGCGTGAGATCGTCGCCGAAGGCGTGGCATCGGGATCTATAGCCACCGAGATCAGAGGCTCGCAGGGGTTCGGCTACGACTGCGTTTTCGTGCCCGACGACGGCGACGGGCGGACTTTCGCAGAGATGGGCAGCGCAGAGAAGAACGCCCTGTCCCACCGGGGTAGGGCTCTGAGAGCGCTGCAAGCCCGAATGAGCGAACAAGCGGTCTTCACAGCCGGCTCCGCCGGCACGGCCGGGCCATCGCCCGGCGTGGAGGTGACACCGACGTTGAAGCGCAAAAGGCGGGGTATCAGCCACATATTGCCGAGGCCGGTGTGGCAGGTCGGGCGGCTGCTGATCGTCGCACTTCTAATCGAGTACCTAGTCGTGCCACAACTCGCCGGACCTCGCAAGGTGATTCACCTTATCTCCGAGGTCAACCCGCTGCTGCTGTTGGCAGGTGTCGGTCTGGAGGCGGCCGCGATCCTCGCCTACGGGCGCCTAACCGCCTCGATCCTGCCCCCCGCCAGCCGTATCAAGTTCTCGACGATCGTGCGTATCGAGGTGACCACCCTCTCGGTCAGTCACTGCACCCCTGGTGGTTCCGCTGCCGGGACGGCCCTCGGCTACCGGCTTCTGACACAGTCGGGGGTGCAATCCGGCGACGCGGGTTTCGTGCTCGGAGCTCAAGGTATCGGCTCGGCCGTGGTCCTCAACGTGATCTTGTGGCTGGCGCTGATCGTGTCCATACCAGTCTGGGGCTTCTCGGCGCTTTACCTGCTCGCCGCCGGGGTCGGGGTAGTGCTGTTAGGGCTGTCCGCTGCTTTGGTGTACGCCCTGACGAAAGGCGAGCAGAGAATCGGGGAACTGATCGAGCGGCTCGCTCTCAAAGCTCCTTTCATCAACGCCACCGCATTACGCAAGGCGTTCGGGAACCTGGCCACGCGGCTGGCTGTCTTTGGGGAGCACCGCGACGTCATGGGCCGGGCGCTCGTGTGGGCGTCGCTCAACTGGCTCCTCGACGCAGGATCGCTCTTCGTGTTCGTAGGGGCCTTCGGGCACTGGGTGAACCCTGACGGCCTGCTCGTCGCGTACGGCCTAGCCAACGTCTTGGCGGTCGTCCCGGTAACTCCGGGCGGTCTAGGGGTCATCGAAGCGACCCTCACCACCCTTCTGGTGGGTTTCGGCACCCAAAGAGGGGTCGCGACCTTAGGAGTCCTCGTCTATCGCTTGTTCAACTTCTGGGCGCCCATACCGCTCGGAGGGATCACGTACCTGTCGCTCCAGGTAGACAAGCCCGGGCCGGACGGATCTAAGCCCTGGCCGATCCGCACGTTCAGGCGTCTCGTCAGGGCGCAACACCACTCCGGTGGAGACCCCGAGCCCAGACGGGAGATGGCTAACGCCAAGAGGGCAGAAAGCGGAGCAGTCGATCCACTAGCCTAAAGGCGGTCCTTGGCGCGGGCACCCGTGATCTGGACGCGTGACAAGTTGGAGTCGTAAGATCAATAAGCTTCGCAGCAAAATCGGATTTCGGGCGGCTCTATACGGGATCGTGTCGAGCGTCGTCGTGTTGGCTTCGCTGCTGGCGCAACCGGCGGTCGCCCGGGCGGCCAGCGCCAGCGCGCCAACGGCGACATCGACAGCGTCGTCCGGCCCCGGCTACTGGCTGGTCGGCTCCGACGGCTCGGTATACCAGCGCAGCACCACGAACTTCGGCGGCTTGGGCAGCGTGGCGCTGAACGCTCCGATAGTCGGCGGTGCAGCCACCCAGACCGGTCTCGGTTACTGGCTGGTCGGCTCCGACGGCGGGGTGTTCAGCTTCGGTGACGCCCAGTATTACGGTTCGATGGGAGGCGTCAAGCTCAACCAGCCGATAGTGGGCATGGCCGAAGATCCCGCCACCGGGGGCTACTGGCTGGTCGCCGCTGACGGTGGAGTATTCTCATTCAACGCGCCTTTCTACGGTTCTATGGGAGGCGTCAAGCTCAACCAGCCTGTCGTGGGCATGGCAGCCACACCTGGTGGCGGCGGGTACTGGCTGGTAGCGGCCGACGGGGGTATCTTCAGTTTCGGTAACGCCGGGTTCTACGGCTCGACCGGTGACATACAGCTGAACAAGCCGGTGGTCGGTATGGCTGCCGACCCGGCGACCGGCGGGTACTGGCTGGTAGCGAGCGACGGGGGCATCTTCTCATTCAACGCTCCCTTCTACGGTTCCACCGGCGCCATGACCCTCGACGCCCCGGTCGTGGGGATGGTCGCCTCCCAACAGGGGAACGGCTACTGGTTGGCGGCCCAAGACGGCGGAGTGTTCACCTTCGGCTCGATACCCTTCCTCGGTGCGGCCAACAAGCCCGCAGGCGCAGCCCCGATCGTCGCCATGGTTGGAACCGACAACGGCCTGCCGTTCCCCCCCGGAGCGACCGGCTTCGACGTCTCGAACTTCCAGTGCGCCGCCCTCGCGGACGGGACCCTTCCCGCTGCTACCGACCTGTCGATGGTCGAAATCACTGGATACATAGCGAATAGCAGCCCGGACCAGTGCTACCAGCAGGAAGCACTGTGGGCCGGTCCGAACATGTCCGCCTACATCTTTATGGACCCCCTGCCGTTGCCTACCACTACCGTTCCGGCTCCGCCAGAGTCGCTCACGGGTCCGGCAGGGAACTGCGCGACCGGCGACACCGTCTGCGAGGGCTACAACTTCGGCTTCTACTGGGCCGAGCACTGGGTCAGCTACGCCAGGTCGGTGGGAACCAACCCGAGCCTGTGGTGGCTCGACGTCGAAACCGGGGTGGGTTGGAGCACCCAGAGCACCCAAAGCAACTCCCAGGTGATCTCCGGTGCGGTAGCCGGCCTTCGGGCAATGGACGTAGAGCCGGGACTCTACTCCACGTACTCCCAGTGGACCTCTATAACCGACAACTTGGTGACGTTCCCGGGTATCTTGCTGTGGTCGCCCGGCGGGGGAAACGTCACCGGTGGAACCTACAGCGCCCAGAGCATCTGCGACGGGAACGCAGGCCCTGACTACGCACCCTTTGCGGGTGGCAACATCGTCGTGGTCCAGTACGGGCTTGCAGGTAACGGCTACACCGGCCCACCGACTGCTGCTGATCCGGACTACGCCTGCAACCCTACTGTCGGCTAGAAACCTCTGTGTGCGGGCGAGAGGACTCGAACCTCCACCCCTTGTGAGGACCAGGACCTAAACCTGGCGCGTATGCCAATTTCGCCACGCCCGCAACTAGACATATTGTAGCTTCCCGAGACCCGTGCCCTCGGCGGTACGTGTCGTGACAGCGGCTGGCGGGCCGGGTTGCGGGATCTTCGGGTTTGCGCGCCGCATGCCGCCCTCATCCCCGAGTTCGGACATTTCGGCGCGTAGCGTACCTTTCCGGTCGCCTCAGCCACATAGTCAGGCCGTCGACAAACTCCATGACCTAACAGTGGGATCCAGGTTCAGGAGAGAGTTTTGTCGGAGAGGACCAGACGTGGAATCCGGGTTGTGGCGGTCGCGGGCCTTTTGTCTGCTACGACGCTCGGTGCCATTCCCGGTGCACGGACACCATACGCCGAGGCACTGCCGTCACAACTGACGATAGTAGGCCACGGATGGGGTCACGGTCGCGGCATGGGACAATACGGGGCTGAGGGCTACGCTCTGGACGGCTGGAGCTACCAGCAGATCCTTGCTCACTACTACGGGGGCACGGTGCTGAGCGCCTACGGCCCGGTGAACATTCCTGTCAACCTATATGAGCTATATGGTGCGTCGAGCGTCACGGTCTCTGCAGCATCGGGTTCGACTCTGGTAGTCGACGGGATGGCGACCAACCTCAGTTCTGTGACGATCAGTAGGGCCGCCACTGACCAGACCGTCTACGCCAGCGGGGGGGGCGACGTGATCGTCGACGGCCCCTGGTCTGACGGTTCTACGAGGACCTTCGCCGGTTCGATAGTCGTGAAGGCCTCAAACGCCGACGTGTTGAACGTCGTTCCCCTAGAACAGTACGTCGCAGGAGTAGTCCCCTACGAGTCCCCGGCCAGCTGGTCGCTTGCGGCGCTGCAGGCGCAGGCTGTGGCGGCCCGCTCGTATGCCCTTTCGTACACCGCAGGCGGGAGCGTGCCCATCTGCGACACCACCGCCTGCCAGGTCTACGGTGGGGTCTACACGGGATGGGCGAGCGCAAACAGCGACCAAGCGGAGTCCTCCACCGCATATCAGGTGCTCGACTGCGGAACCGACACGGCCTGCGGATCGCCAGGACAAGTGGCCTTCACCGAGTTCTCGTCTTCCACGGGTGGCTATACCGCAGGCGGCACGTTCCCGGCGGTAGTAGACGCAGGAGATTCGACACCGTCGAATCCAAACCATGACTGGACGGTGACGGTACCTACGTCGGCAGTCGAGCAGGCCTTTCCCTCGGTAGGTGTTCTAGAGGCGATCAACGTGACGCAGCGCAACGGTCTTGGAGACCTGGGAGGCAGGGTCTTGCAGATGCAGCTCAGCGGCACCGGCGGGACGCTGACGGTCACCGGCGACCAGTTCGAATGGGCCCTCGGGCTCAAATCCGACTGGTTCGCTATAACCAACTCTTCGCCCTCGTCGTCCAACGTCACCTCTTCGTCTACGACCGACAGCGGATACTGGGTGGTCGACTCGAACGGGTCGGTCATGCCGTTCGGCTCGGCTCCCTACTACGGTTCCATGGCCGGCGTCCGTCTGAACGCTCCTGTCATCGCTACGGCGCCCACGTCGGACGGACACGGCTATTGGCTGCTCGGCTCGGACGGGGGAGTGTTCAGCTTCGGCGACGCACGGTTCTACGGGTCCACCGGCGACATGGTCTTGAACAAGCCTGTGGTGGGGATGGCTCCGACGGCTGACGGCAACGGGTACTGGCTCGTGGCTTCCGACGGCGGGATCTTCAGCTTCGGCGACGCAGCCTTCTACGGTTCCACCGGAGCGAACCCCCCTCCGTATCCTGTGGTGGGAATGGCCCGCACTCCCGACGGTGGTGGCTACTGGCTGGTCGACTCGATGGGCCAGGTCTTCAGTTTCGGTGACGCCGGCTTCTACGGTTCGCTGCCATCTATCGGCGTCGTACCTGACTACCCGATCGTCGGTATGGTACCAACGTCTGACGGTAAAGGCTACTGGCTTGTGGGGGCGGACGGCGGGATCTTCAGTTTCGGTGACGCCGGTTTTGTCGGGTCGCTCGGCGGACAGGGAGTCCTCGACGTCGTGTCGGTGAGCGCCACTCCCGACAACGGTGGATACATGGTTATCACCAGCACCGGGGTCATCTACACCTTCGGTGACGCCACCTCTTACGGTGACCCAGCTCTCAATGTGGCCGGGTGGTCAGGGCGTGCGGTCGGCGTCTTCGACGACGCCGGCTGACCTGGGGCTCCCCGTAGTTCTCAGGTGCCGACCGGCGCCGGAGAAACGACCGGGTTGCGCTGAGTGATCCTTACCGGTACGTGGATCATGCCGGTCTGGCTGCTGCGGGTAATAACGCTCAATGTGTACTGCTGTTCCTGCCAGTCATAGACCGTGTAGTCGTCGAAACTGGTTATACCGACCGTAACCGGATAATCTCCGTCGAGGAGAGGCATCGAGTCGAAACTGAACACGATCTCCCCGCTGCCGGGCGTCACTTCTATCTCGGCGGGTGACAGTTTCGTACTCGCCGTGAAAAGCACAACCCCCTTGTGGTCGTAAACAGTGACAGTTGGTACTACATCTCTAAAGGTCGCCGTGGAGTTGTAGCCGATCACCACTTCCATCGGCGCGCCCGTCTCCACGTAGGACTTGCCTGAGCTGTGACCCGGCTCGAAGTGCACGTAGCTGACGACCAATGTTCCCTCGCCGGCAGGTGCCGGAGTCGCTCTGTCTCGTGAGTCGGAGTCGTCGACGCTCGGGTCAGGGTCCGTGCGGACCGCGTGGACGGCATGAGAGGGAACGGACGCCCGCCCGGCTTGAGAGCTGGGTTCGTCGGCTTCGGGGGAACTGTCCGACGGGGGATCGGCCTGGGCGAGGGTGAGCATATCCGTCATCTCCCCGGCGTCGAGATAAGCCTGGCGTCGCAGGAGGTGTTCCCGGTATGACCGCACCGCTTCGGCGGGGCTTCCCAACCCGACAAGCGAACCGTGGTCCAGCACGGCGGCCTTGTCGCATACCTGGCGTACCAGGTCGGGGGAGTGGGTGACCACCACTATCGTGCGGCCCTCGCGCTGGAACTGACGTACCCGGTCGAAGCACTTCCTTTGGAACAGTTCGTCTCCGACGGCGAGCACCTCGTCGACGATGAGGATGTCGGGGTCCATATGGACCGCGACAGCGAAGCCCAGCCGGACGTACATCCCTGACGAGTAGTACTTGACCTGGTTGTCTATGAACTGCTCCAGCTCGGCGAAGGCGACGATGTCGTCGAAGCAGCTGTCCACGTACTTCCGCGACATGCCGAGCAGCGACGCGTTCAAGTAGATGTTCTCGCGCCCAGACATCGCAGGCTGGAAGCCCGCTCCCAGTTCGAGAAGGGCCGCGACCCGTCCCCGTGTCATGATTTCACCCGACGTCGGTTGGATGATCCCGGCGGTGCATTTGAGCAGGGTCGACTTGCCGCTGCCGTTGTGGCCGAGCAGGCCGAAAGTCTGACCTTCCTGGATCTCTAGCTCGACGTCCCTGAGTGCCCAGAAGTCCTCGTAGGGGACTTTCCCCCAGTGCAACATCCGCTCCTTGAGAGACGTGAACTGCTCGTGGTAGAGCCGGAAGTGCTTGGAGACTCCCCGGACTTCGATAGCTGTTGCCACGTCTTGGATCCTACCGGCCGGGCGTCAGAAGCAGCGGTCAGAGCTGTTCGGCGAAGTTACCCTCACGGTTGGCGAACACCGTGAGGGCGAAGATCAGCAGGGCGCTGGCGAAGCCGATCACCGCGAGGAGCTGCCATCCGTACCACCAAAGTCCGGCGTGGTCGGGGAGGATGTGCACCGCGACTCCGCCGGCTCCTTTCGGCGACGTGACGGAGTAGATCGCCCTTTGGAAGGTGAGCACTATCGGGGTGACCGGGTTGAGCCTGTAGAGCACGAAGAGCCACAGATAGTGCGAATGGCCGAACTGGATAGGATCGCGTATCTGGGCGTAGGTGTAGACGATCGGTGTTCCCCAAAACCAGACCTGCAGGCCGATGCCCAGCAGGTACCCGACGTCGCGCAGCTTTACGTTCAAAGCGGCGAAGAGGATTCCGATAGCGGATGCCAGCAGGACGAGGGCCAACATGGCCGGTATCAGCAGGGGTAGGTAGGCGACAGCCGGACCGGAGCGGAAGGCGAGCAGGAATACCACCAAGACGATGGTCTGGAAGCCCATTTGGGTGAGAGCCGAGCCGATCTGCGCAAGGGCAGGGATCTCTCTCGGGAAGGCCACCTTCTTGATGATCGGGGAGTTCCCCACGATCGACCCGCACGCCCCCGACACCCCCATGGAGAAGAAGTTCCATACCAAGGTCCCGCACATCAGGTAGATAGCGAAACGCGGTACGCCATTCTTCAGAATAAGCTGAAATACTACGAAATATACAACGAGGTTGATGGCGGGGTTAAGCATCGACCACAAGAAGCCGAGGATCGAGTTCTTGTACTGGACGGTCAGCTCTTTTCGGGTCATCTCGCCGAGCAGCTCCCGGTACGCCCATACGGCCTGAGCTCTCTTGCGGAGGCTGATCTTGGGCGCTACGACTCTGAGGGGCCGGTCTCCCCCCCGGGACGTCACCTCGGTGTCGGTGCCGCGGGCGGGAAGCTCAGTTGGGGCAACCATATCCCGCAATGATAGGAGGACCTGTGCGCCTGGCGTTGCGGGTAGGCTGCCAGCGATGCATTTTACACCTACGACCAGCGCCGCAACGTCCCTGAGTGGAGACGCGTCCGGGGACGTCTACCAGCGTCTCCTAAAGGAGCGCATCGTCTTCTTGGGAACCCAGGTGGACGACACCTCAGCGAACTTGATCTGCGCTCAGCTGCTGCTCCTGGCGGCCGAAGACCCGGAGCGAGACATCAGCCTCTACATCAATTCTCCGGGAGGATCGGTGACCGCTGGGCTCGCGATATACGACACGATGCAGCTCGTGCCCTGCGACGTCTCGACGGTATGTATGGGCCTTGCCGCGTCGATGGGACAGTTCCTTTTGTGCGCTGGCGCTAAGGGCAAGCGCCTCTCCCTGCCGCATTCGAGGATCCTGATGCACCAGCCGTCGGGCCAAGCCCAAGGCCAAGCTTCCGACATCAAGATACAAGCCGAGCAGATCATCTACCTGAAGAAGATGATGGCGGAGCGGATATCGTTCCACACCGGCCAGCCGGTCGAGAGGATCGAAGCAGACTCAGATCGTGACCGGTGGTTTACGGCCCAGCAAGCGCTCGAGTACGGGTTCATAGACAAAGTGATAGACAAGGCATCGCGGGTGAACGAACCTGCGAAAGCCTGAGCTGTCTGGGTGAAGGGACCTATAGCGGTAGTCTCCGCGACGGCTGGCAGTAACGTCGGCGGCGCCGAGTCCATGCTGCGCGACGTGGCAATCGGCCTCGCGGAGCGCGACTGGAATGTCGAGATGCTCACGACTGCGGCCGAGGACATATACACCTGGGAAAACGTGGCCGAAGTAGGGTCGCGCCACGAAGGACTCCTTAAAGTGCGCCGCTTCGAGGCAGTGGGGCTCACCCAACCGCTGCGAGACCGACTGTCGCACCGTATCCTCGCCGGCGAAAAGTTGACGATGGCCGAGCAGTACCGCTGGGCGAACGCCGGCATGCGTGTGCCGGGACTCTACGACTTCCTCGTCGAGCACGGACGCGAGTACCAGGCGATAGTGTGCGGACCGTACATGTTCTGGGCTGGTCTGGTTCTAGCAGACGTTGCCCCGGAGCGAACGGTGCTATTTCCGTGTCTGCACGACGAACCCTTCGCTCGTCTCGGCATCTACAAGTTCATGATGCGGGCGGTTCGGGGACTGTGGTTCCTGACCGACCCGGAGTTCCAACTGGCGAGCAGGCTCGGGCTGGTAGGGGAACGTTACGCTTTCGTCGGCTCGGCGGTGACCAACCCGGCGAGCATTGACGTGGGATCGTTCCGCAGTCGATACAACGTGGACGGGGACTACCTCTTCTTCGCGGGTAGACGTGAATGGGGCAAGGGTTGGCCACAGCTGATGGAGGACCTGGCCTTCGCCCGTGAGGTGCTGGGTGACTGCTTCCCGCTTGTGACATGCGGCGTCGGGGAGGTTGGCAGCCTCGGCGGGAGATTAGGGGTCAGGGACATCGGCGCTGTCCCAGACGAGGACCGGGCTTCGGGCCAGGCTGGTGCGCTTGCCTACATCCAACCTTCCGCAATGGAAAGCTTCTCCAGGACGGTTCTGGAGGCTTTCCTGCTCGCCACCCCCGTAGTCGCCAACTGGCACAGCGCCGTCGTGAGGTGGCACTGCGAGCGTTCAGGGGCAGGTCTCACCTACTCGAACCGATACGAGTTCGCAGAGTGCTTGCGCCTTCTGAGGGATCGCCCCCAAGATGTAAGGGACCTGGCTCAAAACGGCCCCTCCTACGTACGAAACGAGTTCACCTGGCCGGCGGTCATGGACAGAGTGGAAGCAAGCCTGGGCGCGTGGACATGAGGACGCTGCTGGTTAGCCCATTCCCTCCGGCGCGGGACGGGTTAGCGACCTATGCAGCACAGCTGTATGCGACCTGGACCGGCGAAGGTCGCAGCGTGGAGGTTCTGTCACCCGAGCCTAGCGCAGCGCAGTTCAACGCCGATCTGAAGACCCCGGCAGGCATACTACGGGCAATTAGGGTCGCCCGCCGTTTTGACCGAGTGGTCGTGCAGTTCCACCCCGAGACTTTCTTCTACGGAATGGACCCCCTCCACTTCCTCCAAGGCTGGGCGTGGCTGATGGCCTTCTTCACCTTGGCACCCAACGTCGAGGTGGTGGTCCACGAGACGCCCCACAAAGCAGCCGGCCGTCTGGACTCCATGAGGGCGCTGTTGTGGGGAGCTTTGTGGCGGCGGCCGGAGACCGTGAGCGTCCACACCGAAGCCGAGCGTAAAGCTATGGCCGACGAGTACTCCTTGGACCCCAAGAAGCTGACCGTCATAGATCACGGGTCCGGATTCACCCGTCACAGTAAGGCGACACGCTCGGAGGCTCGTTCGAGCCTCGGGGTCGAACCGGGGAGCTTCTTGTTCCTGTGCGCAGGCTTCATCCAGCCTCACAAGGGCTTCGATCGGGCGGCCCGGGCGCTTGGCTGTCTCGACGGAGACGACCTTCGCTTGGCGATCGTAGGGGAGATGCGGGTGTGGACCCCCGAACATCAGGCATACCTTGACCTGTTGCGAAGCCTTTCGGAGTCAGATCCCAGGATCACGCTCCACGACGGCTACGTGAGCGACGAGACCTTCGACCGTTGGATCATCGCTAGCGACGTTGTGGTGCTTCCGTACCGCCACATCTGGTCGTCGGGGGTCGCCGAGCGAGCAGCCCTCTACGAGCGACCGGTCATAGCGACCGACGTCGGCGGCCTCGCCGAGCAGATCAGCTCGTCGAGCCGAGTTGTCTCAGACCGCGAGGGGCTCATTCGTGCGATGGCCGAAGCTTGTGGAGCGGTCGCGGGCAGTGTCGACGGTGCCTCCGAGCCCGTCCCAGGGAGCGGAGCTCAGGCCACTCGCAGGTCACGATCCTCTAGCGAAGATCTCCAAGGGCTTGTAGCGCAACGGGCCGGGATACTCCACGAGTGGTACGACCCGCTGGATCGGTCCGAGCGACCGATCCTCGACGTGGCGGTGAGCGATCCCCTCCAAGGTCCGCTCGCCCTGCCCGCAGGTCAACGCGGCGTCGGCCCTAAGGCGATTGCACAGCGCGTGGTAAGCCGCCTCATCGACTGGAGGGTCGTGCCGATAGCGCTCTACGTCAACGCCATGCGCGAACAACTGCTCGGAGACCCAACGCTGTCCACCGACCGTGGAGGTACCTCTGATGGACCGCGCAGCCAAGCGGCCGGTGCTCTTGTTACGAAGACTTCAAGGCAGCCAGGTCGGCGTCGACCATCATCCGGATCAGCTCCTCGAAGCTGACTTCCGGCTCCCATCCCAGGGAGGCCTTGGCTTTCGACGGGTCGCCTATGAGCAGATCGACTTCGGCGGGCCGAATAAAGCGCTCGTCGATGACGACGTGGTCCTGCCAGTGGAGACCTACCTGGTCGAAAGCTATCCGGCATAGCTCGCTGACAGGATTGGTGACGCCCGTGGCGATCACGTAGTCGCCTGGCTCGTCTTGTTGGAGCATGAGCCACATCGCTTTGACGTAGTCAGCGGCGAACCCCCAATCTCGCTGGGCGTCAAGGTTGCCCAGTGACACGGTCTTCTGAATCCCGAGCTTGATGGCTGCGGCACTGAAGCTCACCTTCCGGGTGACGAACTCCAGCCCGCGGCGGGGGCTCTCATGATTGAACAGGATGCCCGAGCTAGCATGGATACCGTAGCTTTCCCTGTAATTCACGGTCATCCAATGGCCGTAAACTTTGGCGACGCCGTAGGGGCTTCGAGGGTAGAACGGGGTCGTCTCGACCTGTGGAACCTCGAGCACCTTGCCGAACATCTCCGACGAGCTCGCCTGGTAGAAGCGTATTGAAGGGTCCACGAGCAGTATCGCGTCCAAAAGTCGTGTCACTCCGAGGGCGGTCACTTCACCGGTGAGGGTTGGCTGGGCGAACGAGGTCTGCACGAACGACTGGGCGGCGAGGTTGTACACCTCGCTCGGCTTGTGATCACGAAGTACTCGGATCATCGACGCTTCGTCCAAGAGGTCCGCCGCGACGAGGGTCAAGCGATCCGCCAGGTGTGATATGCGCTCGAAGGTGACGGTGCTCGATCGACGATGCAGCCCGATCACCTCGTATCCCTTCCCGAGGAGCAGTTCGGCCAGGTAGGATCCGTCCTGGCCTGTGATCCCAGTGATGAGAGCTGTCTTGGTCATGTCTCTATTGTGACCGATCGGGGGCTACCGGCGGAGCCCGGCGTGGGGTCGCCGTGACGGAGGGATGTCTTTCCTAGTTGGGTTCATCAGGTCCCTCTCTGACAGGACCGGGTCGGCCACTCCCCAGTGGGCTCCTATGTCGGGGTCGTCCCAGGCTACGCCTAGCTCGTCGTCGGGGTTGTAGTAACTGTCGACCAGATAGGTGAGGGTCAGGTCCGTGATCGAGGCGAAGCCGTGCGCCACCCCCGGGGGGATGAACACGCCCTTGGCGTTTCCGGCGCTTAGCTCGAAGATCTCCGTGTTACCGTCGGTCGGGGAGCCCTCCCTCAGGTCGTGTAGGACGACGCGGGCTGTGCCGTTCGAGCACAGCCAGTAGTCGGCCTGGTGCAAGTGGTAGTGCAGGCCGACGACGGCGCCAGCGGTTTTGTCCGAGCGGTTGGATTGCACCATCTCACGACCGAGAGGGAACCAGGACCGCCGGTAGGTTTCGTAGAACCGCCCGCGATCGTCTCCGTGGGCTTCGGGTTCCACTGTCCATACGTCGGCTATTACCGTGGAGGGCTCGATTCGGGGCACCCAGTTAGGTTAGCGTCGAACCCCGATTCAGCGCCTCGCGCGGCGATCCCTCGATGGGGGGCGTCCGTTGTGCCAGGATTGGACGGTGCCTTCGGGTTTCGTGTCGATCAGTGCCGTCACGTTCGTGGTAGCGGACATGGAAGCATCCGTCGGGTTCTACTCGTCTCTCGGTTTGCAGTTGCTCTTCGGCGGGGCGGAGACTGCCTTCTCGAGCTTCGCGGTAGGCCCCGGCTATCTGAACCTCCAAGCGGTCGACGGGATGGCCGGTGAGGCGAGGCGGTGGGGACGGGTGGTCATATGGGTGAGCGACGTCGACGAGATGTACCGAACGGTCCTCCGGGCCGGCTGGAGAACCGAGACTGAACCCGCTGACGCGCCGTGGGGAGAGCGCTTCTTCCATGTGCGCGACCCTGACGGGAACGAACTGAGCTTCGCCCGGCCGATCAGCTGAGCACCGTCGTGCGCCGCACTCTCAGCGGACGACGGCCGTCGTCGCGGTGCCGTGGCGGTCCCGGCGCATTAGGACGGTCACCTCGGAGCGGCTGCGTATGCGCACCTCTACCAAGGGCACGCCGACGGCCCCAGCCACGCTAGACACCAAATCTTCAGACGGATCCGAGCCCAACTCCACGCGCCTTGGGGTATCGGCACTCCAGCCGGAAGCGCCGGCCGTGGATTCTTTGGGTTCGGCGTTGGATTCCGCCCAAGTCTCGACGATTCGGCGTAGCTCGTCCAGGGACGGGGACCCCGAACCCCTCCAGCGTTCGGGTGACACAAGGCCGGCCAGGGAGGCCCTGAAGTCGCCGTTGCGCTCCCGCTTGGCCATCTCAAGGAGGCTCGGTGACGACTCGGGTCTAGTAGCGACCGGAGCCGTCTCAGGAGGTGGGTTCACGCCTACCCCATCTGCGTAGCCTTGGGACTCGCGGGGGCGGAGCTTCCACACTACGGCTATGACTATTGCCACTAAGACGGTAGCTAGAAGGGCGAACTCTACCATCGCGACACTCCTGTGCCAGTCGAGCCTGCCGCAACCCCGCGGTAGGCGGACGAGCCGGCAACGACAAGCTTCACCAGAACTTTCTCGGCTGATCTGAGCGCCGAGTTGAGAACCTGGTGGAACGCGCCGTTGACTGCGTTCTTCCTGCTCGGTGCTTCCTGTCCGTCCTAAGCTCGGCTGCGAGATGGCCTTCTTGAGATCGACAACCGACGCTTCCCGACAGCTCCGTTCGAGGAGCCACCGTTGATTTTGGGGCTGGCCCTCCACAACCCGCCGGACAGGCGGGGCAAAACCCAGCCTCCGAAGGTCCTTTTCGTGAGCCACGAATCGAGCCGTACCGGGGCAGTCATCGCCTTGCAGAGGCAGGTCACCTGGCTGGTCGAGCAGGGCGCCATCCGCCCCTGCTTTGTGGTGAGAACCCCGGGTGAGCTCTTCGATCGGGACATCCTCGATGCCTTCGAGGCTCTCGGACCGACACGGCTCGTATCGGGGAGGGCCGAGCGCCTAAGGCGTATCGTGACCAACAGGCTGCCAGGCTGGCCCTCGCGAGGCTTGGACCTGCTTTGGTGCCTCCGCTACTGGCTCTGCTACCGCGAAGTGAGAGCCGTTTGGTTCAACACAGTGATGAACGGTCCCGCTCACTACGACCTGGGCCTTCTGGCAGCACCACGAGTGTGCCACATCCACGAGCTCTCCCGGTTCCTCAGGGCCTACCTGCCTGCAGAGTGGATGGCCGCCGCCATCGACGACGTCGACGTTTGGGCCGCGGTGAGCGACCCAGTAGCCGAGATGCTCAGCACCCAGTGCCAGGTCGACCCTGGGAGGATAGAGATACTGCCGGGCATAGCTAAGCTCGCGACACCTCCGTTGCGCAGCGTCTCCCCGTCTGGCGAGGGTCAGCCAAGCCGCTGCGAGGCCCCTGGAGCGGAACCCGGAACGTCCAAGTTCCGGGTCGCGGCGATAGGTCCGCCTGTACCTAGGAAGGGAAGCGACGTGTTCCTTGCTGTCGCCGTAGAGCTGGCAAGGCGTGGCTACCGTGACCAGGTCGAGATGACCTGGCTGGGCGGCTCGAAAGGAACGTCGGACTTCGACGACCTGGTGAGCGACGTCGAAGCTGCCGGCCTGGCAGGAATGGTGAAAGTCCGTCCAGCACGCAAGGATCCAGAAGCCCTCTACGCAGTTCTAGACGTCTTGCTCATCCCGTCGAGGCAGGAGTCATTTCCTCTCGTCATGTTAGAAGCAGGAGCCTTCGGTGTTCCGATCGTCACCTTCGAGCATTCAGGCGGATCGGCTGAGTTCGCGTCGTGGGGCGCAGGTGTAACGGTTCCGTACCTGGACTCGCGTGGTATGGCAGACGCAGTGATATCGCTCTTGGGCAACCCGGAGGAATGTCGCCGGCTAGGGGCTGTGTCACGGGCGATAGTAGAGAAGCGCTTCACCCCTGACGTAATCGGGGCGTCCTGCGACTCGATCGTAAAGCGAGCTCTAGGCCTGCCGCGCCGGCCTTTCGGGGCTAGGTTACGACGCGCTCTCGGCTCGAGGCGGCCGGGCTAGTACCACCGCGCGTAGTGGCTTGCTCACAGCTTCCACGCTCACCCTGGCCAGAACCTCCCTGTCGGTCAGCACGGCGTCCCTTGTCGCTTGACGACGTGCTCTTAGGGCACGAGGGAGTCTCCCGAGGGCGGAAACGAAACCCCGGAGCGTACCTTGATCCCGGCGGATCACAGCGACGGCGAGCCGGATCGGGAGGAAGAACAGATGCTCCAAGAGCATCCAGGGGTCCGTGACGTCTTTCCATACTGTAAGGATCTCGTTCTGACGGACAAAAGCTCTGAGCTGGACCTTGGTAAACACCTTGCCGCTCGTGTGGCCACCCAGGTGATGGCACACCGAGTCAGGGGCATAAGCAACCCGGTAGCCAGCCTTCCACGCTCGATACGACAACTCGATGTCCTCGTGGTACATCGGCCACAGGAGCTCGTCGATGGAACCGAGCGCAACGAGAAGATCCCTGCGGAAGAACGCCTGCCCTCCGACAGCGAAGAAACAAGCCGTGGGAACCTCGCTGTGCGCAAGCGGCTCGTAGAACAAAAGGCCGTGCTTCCAGAGGCCCGCCGTGCGTGTTCCCTGCTCCCGGCCGCGGCGGTCTATGACCCTGGCGCAGACGGCAAACACATCAGGTTCGTCGAAGAGCGCCAGAGCGGCCTCGACGAACGCAGCCTCGACGAGCATGTCGTTGTTGCAAAAGGCGACGTAGCGGCCTCGTGCCACAGCAAGTCCGTCATTGAGACCGAAGATATACCGATTTTGGGGCAGGCGAACGAGTCGGACCTG
This sequence comes from Actinomycetes bacterium, assembly GCA_021808665.1. Next base: position 34,442 of record JAKBBA010000010.1, on the reverse strand, counting down.
CGGGAAGGCTGCCGCTACAGCGTCGGCGCTGCCGTCGGAGGAGCCATTGTCCACGACGATGACCTCGTCGTGTTCGGACGCCGCAGCGCAGAGGCTCTCGACGCAGTCGAGGAGGACCTCACGCTCATTGAAGTTGACGACGATGACCGAGCAGCGGACATCCCTGGTTACGTCAGCGTCCCCACCGCGAACCGGCAAAGCTGTTTCTTCGTTTAAGAACGGCATGTTCTCGGGCATCGTCTCTCAGTCTTGAACTCGGCTTGGGACTTAGTAGGCACCGTCGTGGCGGAGAACCCTCGACGGTGTGTGCCAGAGGATGGACAGGTCCCACCACAGTGACCACGACGCTACGTAGAGGTAGTCAAGGCGGCGGAGCTCCTCGAATGGAAGGTCGTTCCTGCCGGACGTCTGCCAAAGTCCGGTCATGCCCGGTCGAACGTCGAAGCGGCGCGCAGCCCACCCCTCGATCTGACCTGACTCATTCATGACAAAGGGTCGTGGGCCTACGAGGCTCATCTGTCCTGCGACGACGTTGAGGAGCTGAGGTATCTCGTCGAGGCTCGACTTGCGTAGCATCCTCCCTACCGACGTCACCCTGGGGTCCTCGCGGACCTTGAACAAGGGACCGTCGACTTCGCTGGCCAGTTCAGCTTTACGGTGTTCGGCGTCGACGTACATGGTACGGAACTTGTGAATTCGGAACGGCTTCCCACCACGCCCGGCCCGCGTCTGAGAGAACAGAACCGGGCCAGGGGAGGACACTTTAATGGCAACGGCTATAGCTATGAGCACGGGGGAGAGCACAATTAGGCCGACCCCTGCGCCTATTAGGTCGATCGCCCGCTTGACGAAACGGTCAACGAAGCCGAGCGCAGCGGGAGCCACGTCTATGACAGGAAGGCCGCGCAGATCGTCGACGTTGGAGCGGATGGTGAGCAGGTCGAACATCCTTGGCACTACCGAGATTCTCACTCGGTCGGGGAGGGCCCTAAGATGTGCTGCCATTCCCGCTTCATTGGATGCGCTGAACGCCACCACGACATGGTCGACGTTGAACCTCTCGACGATCGCAGCCAAGTTGCTAAGAGTCCCGAGCCACGGAGATGACTCGGGACGCTCGTAGCGATCGTCGGGGGAGTCGTCTACACAGCCCACGACGTGAAGTTCGTCGACGTGGGCGAGTCGGGATATGACCATGTCGGCGACTTGCCCGCTTCCGACTATGAGAACGTTGGAATCCGACGAGGACGCGTTCACGATCACAGAAACCGCCCGGCGGAATATCGGGATCGCGATCACCCCTACTGCCGCAGCTAGCGCAGCCGCCGTTCTGTCGACAGACGGCCCTTGAAGCCAACGGTGGAGGCCACCGCTCGCGAACAACGTGATCAGGCTCCCGACGGCCATGCCGTGCACGATCCTGCCTATGTCGGGGAACGAGGAGCTGACCAGCCTCCGCTGTGCTCGGTGGTAGAGGCCGTACACGCCGAGCACCAAGATGAACACCGGTGCATAGCAGACCGAAGCGAACGCTCCGGCTAAGTCGTTAACCGACCTGAGCTCATGGTCGGCGATCTGCCCCACGACGATCGACAGGGCCGCACCCGCTGCGTCGGCGGCCATGAGCAGTGAGACAGCTGACGTCCTTGTAGTCGACGAAGTCGACTTCGAGGACTTTGAAGATTTGGAGGGCCTACTTGCGGGTTGCGCTTGGCTCGTCTTGGGTGGACGTGTGCGCCGCGCTGGCTTCTCGCGAATCGGGGTGACCGTAGCCGAAGTCGCAGCCGGGACGAGGTTAACACCGGGTAAGTCTTCGATCCAGCGACGAGATGTCACCTGGCGCCTGTCCTGATGTATCCCTCTGGCGTTACCGACAACACAACGGCCTTCCCTGGTCTTACGTTCCCACCTATCAAGTCATTACGCTTGACATTTCAGTGGACTAGTCCGAATGTTACGGACTACATCGATTGATTGGGAGGTCCTACTGAGCTAACTTCCGCTATTTCCTTGATTGCCTTGATTTAGCTGGATTTTCCCCGTGGATGACTGATCTGCGTAGGCCCGTTTGCGTATGGCGCCTCGGAGGAGTTGACCGCGCAGCGGGCGACTGGTGGAAACGACGCTCGCGTAAAGCTTTCGGTATTCGAAAGTAAGGTTCGGCCACTGGAAATCACGGAAACGCGCCTTTCCAGCTAGTGCTATTCTGTGTCTGAGGGTGTCGTCGCTTAGGACGCGCGAAAGGGCATCCGCAAGGCGTCTGGTGTCGTGGGGGTCGACTAGCAGGCCGTCTGCTCCGTCGGTGACGAACTCCGGGGGACCCCCGATTGAGGTGGCGATGACAGCTGTACCGGCTCTCCACGCCTCAAGGACGACGATCCCGAACGGCTCGAGCCGGCTGGGCATCACGAATACCGTCGCGCTTGTCAGGACCTGCGCGACCTCGTAGCGCGAGAGGCGTCCCGGGAAGTGCACGCGGTCGGACAGGGCGAGGTCGTCGGCAAGGCGGCGAAGGCTTTCCAGCTTGGAGCCGGATCCGCCAACCACTAGGTGGACGCCGGGGTGATCCGAGCGGATCAGGTTGAAAGCCTCGAGAAGTAGGTCGAAACCTTTGTTGTCGACCACCCTTCCAAGGCATGCGATGTAGCGTGTACCTTCGAGAAAGTCGAGACGATCTGGGAGACCCATCTCCTCGCGTGTTCCGACCATGTCGGGGTTGGCGTCGTTGAAGACGACCCGACCCGCTCCTCGCTCAAGGCCGAAGCGTGCTTCGGCGTCGCGAAGTGTAAACGCAGAGCATCCGGTAACGCATTTGGCTTGGCGAATTCCTGCTCGCAGCGCCGCCCGCATCGTCGCCGAGATCGTATAGATGTCAGAGTCGTCCATCAAGGTCTCGCCTTGTAGGGACACGACCAGCGGCAGGCTTGTGAGCTTGCTCAAAGCCGTTGCGTAGACCCCGTTCGGTCCGAAGCACTGCACGTTGATAACGTCCGGCTGGAAGTCGGTAGCCGCTCGGAGCATCGCTTTGAGGGTAGGAAGGCCTTCGCTCAGGAGCGGGACCAAAGAGGCAGGGTTGGCTCTGGGAAGGGGGTAGTGGAAGCGCCGGACTCGTATCCCGTCGAGATACTCAGCACCGGTCGGGGTGTCGGTCCCGGTCCCAGGTGACGGTGCCCACACTTCCACTTGGTCACCGGATTTCGTGAGGTTGGCCGCTAGGTTACGGGTGAGCTCCTCCACCCCGCCGAGACTCGGGTAGTACTGGCTCGGAAGGAGGGCGATCCTCATCGGGTTCTCCTAAGCAACTCGCGATAGAGGTCGACTGTCCTGCCCAACTGCACTTCGATGCCTAGATGGGCTCTCTGTATCTCCGCTAAACTAGCTCCGTAGCTGTCGCGCTCGTGCGGGGCGAGGGCGAGCCTGCGCAGGAGCAGTCCGGCCGCGTTCGTATCTCCTGGCGGGTAAAGTGCCGCTGTCGGGTGAAGGCCGAGGCTCTCGCGGTGACCGCCGCCGTCAGCAGCGACGACAGGCGTTCCTGCCGCCATCGCCTCTATTACCGAGAGGCCCAGAGGTTCGTCGGGGCGGGGTGCCAGGAAGATCCCGGCTTGGCGCATCAGGTCGGCTACGTCTGGTCTAAAGCCAAGGAAGTGGCATGAGCTTGCAACTCCGAGGCGTTCCGCTAGCCGAAGCAGCGACTCTCGCTGTGAGCCGTCGCCGGCGATGAGCAGCGACCAGCCAGTCTCGGCGAGGCCTGAAGCAGCCCAGGCTGATACTCCAAGATCAGCCCGCTTTTCCTCTTCGAGTCGCTGCGCCATCAAGACCTGACTGTGGCGCTGCGACGAGTCTAGGATGGTTTCGCAGCTCGGTACTCCGGGGACTATCACAGTCGACGTTCCGTCGATCCGCTCTGCCACGAACTGTGAGATCGACACCTGCTCGGCGATTCTGCGGGCGAAGAGGTGACTGACCTTCCGGCGAAGTGTGGACGAGCCCCGGTCAGAAGCGAAGTGCCGCGTGCAGATAACAGGCGTCCTTGTGCCGATGGAAGCGAGCACAGAGGCGACCTCAGCCTGGGTCATGTGGGCGTGTACCAAGTCGACGGGAAACTGCTCCCGTAGACGCAGCACGGCAGTTGCCACCGTCGGCGCCGGAATCCACCGCACCCCGGCTTCTTGGAGAGCCGGCCGCATGGACTCCTCGCGACCTCCCAATACCACCACGTCCCAGCCCCGTCCTGCCAGGGCAACTGAGAGGGTGCTCACATAGCGCTCAACCCCGGCGAAGTCCTGGGTGCACACTACATGCGCGACCGTCGGCCGCCCTCGCTTTGGCGGCGGAGCTACATTCCCGCCGGTTCGCTCAGCAAGCACGGCCCGATCCCATCTGTGCTAAAGCCCGGACGGGACCGGCCAGGAAAAGGCGGTACTTCTCGATAGCGTCGGAACGTCGCTCGCCAGTCCTGACGACGGCTCGCAGGGCCGAGCCGGCAAGCTTTGCCGCTCGGTAGGACGTCCAGCCTGAACGGCCGTAGTGCTTTCGAACCAATAGCTCCTCGGAGGCGTGAAAATGCCGTAGGCGTATTTTGCGGTCTCCTCCCGTTCCCGCCCCCACGTGGAAAGCTTGCACGTCGGGGACGAGCGCTACGGACCAGCCTTTGGCGAAAGCGCGTATCTGCCAGTCGGTCTCCTCTGCGTAGAGGAAGAAACGTTCGTCGAGGAGGCCCACGTCGGCGAGGGCTTCTGCTTTTATCAGCAGGATGGACCCGATGAGAAACACGGGCTTGTCGTCCAGGGCGCTTAGTCCTAAAGCTTCCAGCCAAGCACCCCAAGGGGACGGCACCGGCCAGGTTACCCGGTCCGACCCGCTCGGACCTTCCTGGGCCGGCGCTACGCAAGCGAGGCCATCCGCTGCATGCAGGCTGTCACGGAGGCGCTCCACGCCGGCTGAGTCGATGACTGCGTCTGGGTTCAGCAACAGCACGTCGTAGGTGACGCCAGCTGTTAGCTGCAAGGCTCTGTTCACCCCTCCTGCAAATCCCAGGTTTCGTCCCGGGTCGTGATAGTCAAAGCCGAAGCTCTCGACTAGGAGTCTCGTCTCTGGGCTACTAGAGTTGTCGACCACCGTAGTCTTGTATGATCCGCCGAGAGCGTCGAGACAAGGTCTCAGAGTATTGGTGTCGCCGTAGGCGATCACCACGACGTGCAACCCCCGGTCGTGCCGAGTTGTTCGTTCGCTCATGGGAGCAGATCTTCGACGAAGGCGGGTGTGAATTCAGGGTCGCCGAATGGGTGGATACGACTCAGGTAGTCGGCGCCGAGGCACATTCCCGCTAGCAACCAGGGTATCGATCCTTGGGCGGTCACCCAGAAGACGTCCAGCTGGCCCTGCACTAGCCGAGCGACGACTATGGCGAGCGCCAGAGTCCCGTAACGACTTGGCACCCGTCGCAGCACCACGACCGCTCCAATGATCAACACGAGGAATCCGGCGAGGCCGACCAGGCCGGCTGAGGTCAGCACCTCAGCTTCTCCGTTTGGGGGCTGGAAAGAGAAAGGCACGCGGTTCGTGTACCACCAGCGAAGCCCGATACCGAACCACGGCGACATGTGCCAGATCTGCAGCGACTGGCGTAGCCAGGTCTCACGCTGATGGACGCTGTTGAACTTGTTCGATGAGCGCAGCTTCTTGTCGACGATGACGGCGGCGATCACGACCATCGGGACGCACGCGACGACGATCGCCTTGGCGTGCCGGCGCAGCTTGCGGTCACGTAACGTCAGTATTCCGACTCCTACTACGGCGCTTATCATGGCCTGCTTCGACTGGCTGGCAAGCATGCCGACAGCGCAGATTGCCCATATTTTCGTCGAGTTATCGGCGACTCGTCGACTAATCCAGTCCGGGCGGGCGTATGCTAGAAGAAAAGCGAAGCAGAGCATGTCGCCTATGTAGTTCTTTTGCATTCCGAGTGGAAGGTACGCCGGGGCGAGGTGGTGGGCAACGCTCCAGGCGACGGCCCAAAGGGCGATGATTGATGATCCGACCAGGTACGCCGTAGTCGCTGTGCCGGCTCGTTGACGGCTCGCAACGAGCCAGCCGATTACCAAGCTGCCGCCCACGAGGAAGGCTTCGTGTGCCCACTCGATGATGTTGGCTCGGTACGGGTTGTACACGACGTTTAGAACGGTCGTAGCTTCGTAGACGGCTAGAAGCAGGAGAAGCTTCCGCACGTAGATGTCGCTGCGAAGCCGGAACATCGCTATGGCGCACAGAGTCGCCACTCCGAGTATCAGGTCCGAGAAGCTGAGGTTGGAGCTGGTAGCGCTCACCCTGAACACGAGGAGTGTCGCCGGCACGGCGAGGACAGGCAGGATCATGACGTCCCATGCCACTGCACCCAAAGCCAGGATCGCCCCCCCGGCAGCGAGGGTGTACCGGGACCCTCCCTTGGTCAGATAGGCGGCGACGGGAACCAGGACGACAAGTCCCAGTACTAGGATACTCTGTGATCGCATGACAGGCTGTAGTCGCCAGTTTCGGAACCTGGCGAGTGCCGCCGGAGTCATCGTCTCGCTTTGACGTCTCGACCCGAAAGGTGATCGTCGGGGTCGGAGTGTGAAGCGCGGGAGTGCCTTCTGTAGGGGTCGTAGGCAGTTCCGTAGTAGGCGGACACGTCGCTACGGGAAGCCATGTTGGCGACGACACCAAGGATCGGCGCGGGACTGCTCTCCAAAAGTTGGATTGCCCGCTGGGCGGCCGAGCGCGATGTGCGTCCTTCGGCTACCACGAACACGACCCCGTCGGCCTGCTCTGTCAGCACCATTGCGTCAGTAACGGTGAGAACCGGTGGGCTGTCTAGAATCACGACGTCTGCGATGGCGGCGATGGATGCAGCGAGGTCCTCGAATGCGTTCGATCCGAGCAACTCCGCCGGGTTCGGAGGTACAGGACCAGCCGGGCACAGCCAGAGATCTTTCACGCCACTCCACACGAGCAGGTCAAGCAGATCGGCGGGAGAACCGAAGTTCGCCTCGTTACGAACGAGGCCGCCGCCCGAGGTGCCGGCAACCGTCTTAGCACCTTGCCCGTTCGTGGTGTGTCCGTTCGTGGTGTGTCCGTTGGCCGAGGCTTGGACGTGCAGATTGGTGGAGGTACCCGCGCGCGACGGGAGGTCGAGGTGGCCCAAGGTTTCTATGTCGAGGTGCGCCGAGGCGGGAAGGGCCCTCCGCCTGCCCGACGTCTCGGCGGAGCGCGAAGTTGCTAGTCGGGCGGTGGCATCGGCGACCATGGTAGATATGCCCCGTTCACTCGGCGCTACACCAAGCAGCCTCTCGGCGGTCGGCGCCCTTAGGTCCGAAGAGACGAGCACGGTGAGCATTCCCGACATCGCCCAGGCCGCTGCGAGGTTAGCCGCTACGAAAGACTTTCCCTCCCCCGGCACCGAACTGGTCACGAGAATCGTCTTGACCTCGCGCTCTACGGCTACGAAGCGCAGGGCGGTTCGTAGCTCACGAACCGCTTCAGCGAGCTCGTCGTTGGGATTGGTGGCGATGGTACCAGCGGTGTTAGCTGCGCTTCGCAGCGGGATACGCGATAGCAGGCTATGGGAGCTCAGCGTCTCGATCTCAGACGCCGAACGGATCCTGTCGTCGAGGCGGTGCCTAAGCAGTGCTATCCCCAAGCCGGCGAGTAGGCCCGCTACTATCGCAAGTTCGATCACCTTGTGCGAGCTTCCGGTAGCGGCAGCTGCGCCCGGTGTGGCGGCACTGTAGACCTGGACACCCGAAGCATCCAAAGACAACGTCTGCTGCTGCTGGAACAGTGACTGGTAGTCGGCTATTGCGACGGCCAGTTGTTCGTCGGCGGCCAAGTTGGCTCCGCTTGTCTGGGCGCCCGGGGCTGAGCCTGGGCTGACAGCTCCTTGGGCTTGGAGAGCATGGATCTGTGCGGCGATTGCTGCCAGCTGGCCGTCCAGGGAGGCGGCCGAAGTCGCTAGGGCCTTACCTCTAACTGCTATGTAGGCGTTCGCCGCTGCGTTGGCAGCAGCCGACGCCTGACTAGGAGTGTCCGCGATAGCTGAAACGTCTAGGAGCGTCGGGTTAGTGGTATCGAGCCCGAAGGACAGCCCTACGCTACCGGTGGGCACACCGGCAGCCTTCGCTGCTGCCTGCTCGATCGAAGAGTCGTGTGTCTGCACCAGCGGGTCTGGTCCGCTGGGTGCAGCCGTCGACTGAGAAGAAGTCGTCGAGGCTGTCGGGTTGGCGATCACCGAAGCGGATGCCTGGTATGTGATCTTGTGCCTCTTGGTGTAAAGCACCGATGCGCTCGCAGCGAGAACCACGCAGACGAGGACGACCCACCACTGTCGGCGCGCGAACAGCGACCAAGACGTGGCTCCCGAGGAGTTAGGTGATGTGCCAGAAGTTGGCGGTTGCACTGCACGCACTTTCTGTACGGGGTTGAGCAGTCCAATCCTACTTCTGCCTTGGGGCAAGTTCTGCGCGGCCAGTGACAGGCTGTGGCTGGGAAGCGTTCGGCCAAATATCGCTCGCGGCATCGACATGTTCATGTCAGTCGGCCCCCGACAACGCCAACTTGACCTGGCGCCGCGTTAGCGATCAGCTGCATCTAGCGACTTTCGCTAATAGTCTGCAGTTGATTGGCGACAATGTCTCGCATCCGGCGAATGAAACGCTCGACTGAGAAGTTGTCAGCCCATTCACGTATTTCTGAGTCGTCCCAATTACGCTGGCTTAGTTGGAGAACAGCTCGCGAAATTTGAGAAGGCGCTGGCGCGTCGAAGAACAATCCCGTCACGTCTGGTCGGACCGTTTCGAGGAACCCTCCCCAGCTCAGGGCCGCAGTCGGCTTGCCAAACGCCGCTCCCTCAAGTGGAGTCAAGCCAAAATCTTCGTAGGAGGCGGCGACAACGGCCCGACAGTTTTTGTACGCCCAACGAAGGGCGGCGTCGTCGACCCTCCCGAGCATGGTCACGTTCGCAGGTGCCGTGGCGCGCAGGCTTGCTTCGAGGGGCCCATCGCCTATGACCACGAGCTGCTCTTTCGGTAGGTGCCTAAAGGCATCTATCACGGCATCTACATTTTTGTAGGAAAGAAGTCGGGATACGCAGAGGAAGAAGCCACTGTCGATTGCGGAAATAGGAGAAGTCGGTGCTGTGGTGTCCAGCGTGAAGGGAGGATGGACTACCTCTGCCTCGATGCCGTAAGCGTCGAGGATTCTTTTGCGTACGACGCTGGAGTTGGCGATGTAGAAGTCGGCGCTTCGAGCTGCGTTCGCGTCCCAGCGAGCCAGCGCGGGTCGTAGCGCAGCCAGAACAGGCCGTGTCATCTTCGCGAAGCCGTCGAGATAGGTTGCGCTTTGGTACAGCCATCGCGGGGGATTATGGCAGTACACAATCTTGCGTCCGGTTGCATTGACGCCATGTGCCCATCCGCTGGACGAGCAAATCGTGACTGGTGTGTCTACGCGGACAGCTGAGAAGGTGCCTGAGAGGACTGGAAGTGCGAGACGGTGATTGTGCCGGAAGGGGGCAATGCGGTTTATGGGCAGGGTGCGAACTGGCAACTGGGAGAACTCTGGAAAGGTCGCAGGGGGATCGAACAGAGAGGTGATGACGGGTGCATCTGGGAAGGCTGCGCAGAGGGCGAGGACTACCCTCTCGGCTCCTCCTCGTTGTGTCAGATAGTCGTGGACGATTGTGACTTCTGTCATAGTGAACCCCGTCTGAGCTGTGCCGTCTGCCTAAAGGTCCTAGCGAGCGAGTCGACTATCGCGTCGTCGGAGAAGTCTCGTTCCACGCCTGCCCTAGCTGCCCTCCCGGCCTCTGTGACCTCGCTGGGCTCGCAATGCAGGCGTCGGAGGGTCTCTGCGAGGTTGCTGACGTCGGTCTGTCCTACGACCCAACCCGCTCCGATCTGTCTGACGAGGAATGGGAGCTCTCCCGAGTTGCTGACGATGGCCGGTACTCCGGCGGCGGCCGCTTCGATCACGACTCTTCCGAACTGCTCGCTCCAGCGGGGTGTCGGCCTCGAAGGGACGACGATGACGTCCATCCCCTGGTAACTGCGGGCCACTTCGGCGCCTTCGAGCGCGCCCCGCCAGGTGACTCGGTCAGCTACGCCGGCCTCGGCTGCGAGCCTTCGAAGGCGACCTTCGTCGGGTCCGGCGCCGATCACTTCGAGCTTGGCTACTTTCGCGTCGGTCATCGCCAGGGCGTAGATCGCTGTGTCTAGACCTTTCTCGGGCACAAGCCGGCCTACGAAGCCCACCCGGAGGGGGCCGTCTGGTTTGCCGGACCGGCCCGCAGCGGGGGTAAAGGTTGACAAGTCGACAGGCATTGGTATGACGTCGATCGGCTTGCTGTAGCCTTTGGAACGTAGTACCCGCGCAACGTTGTCCGAAACTACGACTGCGAAGTCTGAGTTGCGGTACACGTAGCTCTCGGTCTGACGAAACGGCACCGGGTAGCGCTTCACCAGGTTCTGGGCGCTCCGAACCCCGACAGGTGCCTTCGAGACAGCCCGTGCTGCCCTGAGCATCTGGTAGGTCGCTGCTGCGTATGGTTCGTGGTAAATGTAGATCAAGTCAGGGTCGAACTGGGTTATCTGCTTGCGGAGGCGTCCGACGAAGAAGTGAAGGGGGATGTTGCCGCTCAGTGCGACGGGGACGGCTACCAGATCCGATCCGGGCTGAGGGACGGCTGAGGCCGCGATGCGTTTGCCGTATTCGTCTTTCCACACCGAAGTCGTCAAAAGTCTGATCGACCATCCCGTAGTTACGCCGAGCTTGCTGTATAGGGCGCGCCGTGCCGGCAGGCCGGCCCATGGGTGCATTATCAGGACTCTCATCTCGATGTGGGCGCTTGTCTACGCGCGAGTCTTCGCTTCTCGGAGTAGCGAAGTGCTGTGGCGTAGGCGTCGAGCATCGTCGACGCGAACCGCCCGGGAGAGCTGACCGCCAGAGCATCCCGTGACGCTGCGCTACCGACGGCTGACCTCGACTCTGGGTCTTGCACAAGGGAGGCGAGACGTTGGCGCAGAGCGCTGAGGTCGCCAGGTTTTACCAGGTAACCTGTCCTCCCATCTTCGACGACTTCTCGGAGCGCCCCGACGTCGGTTGCCACGACCGGTAGGCCGGCACTCATCGCCTCAAGGACCACGGTAGGGATGCCTTCGGAGTGCGGTCGGGAGCTCAGCGCGAAGATGTCGGCGGCTAAGAGGAGCTTGCCCACGTCGAGGTCCGGCTCGAACTCGCAGACGGCAGACCTCCCGAACCCGCAGGTGTCAGCGAGTGTCGCAAGGCTCGCAGCGTGGGATTCGTGGCCCGCCTGGAGAGACCCTCGGATGCGCAAGGCAGGCCGCTTGGGAAAATCCTTCGAAGGCACAGGCCAAGCGGATGCCTCGATCAAGTCAGCGAAGCCCTTCTGGGGATTGAGGTTGCCGATGGCCGCCACCAGCACGTCGTCGGTGGCCAAGCCGAGCTTCTCTCGGACTTCGCGGCGCCCTGTCGACTCCGAACGTGCACCAAGGACGGGAGGGACGAACGTTCTCAGGCGAGCCGGTCTCAGGCGGGCACCGGGATAGGACTTGGCTAGTGCAAACCCCGTGGTCATGATCACGTCCGAGAGGGCCACGACTGCCGGCATCATCAGGCAGCGCAAGGCCATAGGGGGACGGGTGTCTATCAGCTGCCATACCACGGCTCGCCCGCTCAGCCTTGCTGCGATAGGGGCGTCGAGGTTCATCAGGCCATGAGCTTCGACCACGTCCACGTTATGTCGTCTAATGAAGTCCACGAGGAGCGCGACTTGGGCCGGATAGTTGCGCACCAAGTCTCCCAGGCGCTGGCTTCGCAGTGAAGCCCGCGGTCGGCGCAGGTCGAGCTTGAATACCTGGACTCCTGCGTCGTTGAGCCTGGAGGCGGCGTCGCCTGGCTCGTCGGGAATTACTACGGTGAGATCAACGTCGGGCAGCGCAGCGGCTACCGCTAGCGCCTGGTTGTGCGGTCCTCCGAAGGCGGCGCTATGGATGACGGACAGGACCCGTATCGGCCTCGAGTGGTGTCCCGTGAGCATCACTATCTCATCGGCGCTTCAGGGAGGTGTCTTCAGGTGCTCTCCACGCGAGGGGGTGCTTGCCCTAGAGTCGCGTCTTAGATGCGTGCTTCGACCGCTGCCAACCGTGGCCTCGACTGTCGAGGACGATGACCGACGACCAAGCCAAGTCCGAAGACTTTTCAGCGCACGGTAAGCCTGAACTGACCTCAGGGTCCAACGCCAGCGGCTCGCAGATGCTGAAGAACTTCGTTGCTAACTACCTGTCCTTCGGCGCGGCGGTGCTGCTATCGGTCGTCCTTACCCCGGTAGTCCTCCACCACGCCGGGGTGGTCGCCTACGGGTTGTGGGTGGCGCTGTCAGCCATCGGAGCTTATGTAGGTCTTCTCGATGCCGGCGTGTCGACAGCTGCAGTTCGTGAAGTCGCTGCCGCCATAGCGCTGCGCGACGAGGACCGGCTCAACTCTATCTTCGACGCGGTCAACGTGTTCTTCGTGCTGACCGGCCTGCTGGCATGTCTGGTCACGTTGGCGATGGTGCCCTTTGTAGGGGACCTCGTGACGTTACCGCCAGGAACGCTTGACGCGGCGCGCGTTGCCCTGGTGATAAAAGGCGCTACTACCACGATCGGCTTCACCAGGATGATCCCGAGCATCGGCCTCTACGGAAGCGGTCGCGCCGACCTGAACGCGTACATCGGGACTGGGTTGGTCACTTTGACGCAGGGCTCCCAAATCGCGGTCACGCTCCTGGGCGGAGGACTGGTTGGGCTCTTTGCGACCTCACTCGGCTGCGAGGCGCTGGCTCTCGGCGCGTCGTGGGTGATCTCCCACCGCCTTGGGGTTCGCAGGCGTGTGCGGCTACATCTCAGAGGCTCTGTAACGAAGGAGCTTATATCGCAGGGCTGGCATAACACCTTGATGAGTATCAGCGGAATTGTTTCTTACCAACTCGACGCCGTAGTCATCGCTGTGGTGCTCCCGATCTCCCAAGTGGCGCCCTACGACATTGCCCTCTCGACGGCCAACCTGGCCGGCAACCTTTCCACGACCGGAACTTCGTTGCTGGTACCAACCTACGCCCACTCGAACGCTCTCGAAAACAAGGAGCGCCAGTTCAAGTTGTTCACGCGAGCCGTCCTGGCAAGCACTGCGATAGCCCTGTCCGTCTCAGCTGCCCTGCTAGCCTTCGGCCAGGAGCTGATGTCGCTCTGGCTGGGAAAAGTTCCGGCCTACACCTACGAGATCCTCGTGGTTATGAACCTGGCTTTCCTGGTTCGCATGCCCGGCCGCCAAGCAGCGGTGTTCCTCACCGGGATCGGGAAGGTCCGTCTTGTGTCACGCCTAGCGCTTATCTTCGCCGTAACGAACCTTGGGCTAACCGTAGGCGCAACGATATGGCTCGGAGTGATCGGGCCGATCGTGGGATCTCTTCCACAAGTCGTGATTTTCGAGTTCGTGATCCTGCCCACGCTTTGCTGCCGTGAGCTTGGAGTCGGACTCCGGTCGTATGTTAGGGCTGCTATTGCTCCCCTTGGGGCCCCGCTGCTCGCCGCTGTCACGAGTAGCCTCGCTATGAAGGCTTGGCTTCCCAACTCCAAGCTGTGGGCTCCGGTTGGTTCGGTGATAGTGGTCGTAGTGTCGACGTTGGCGCTCGGCGCCTACCTGTGGTCGCATGATCTCGAGGTCAGGGTGATCCTCAGGGGTTACGCTCGTCGGGTGCGCCTTCGCGTCTGACCCTCGGATCGTTCGTGAGATGGCTTAGCGGCTGCCCGCTTCGCGCTGGCCGGTTATATTCGAAAGCGTGTCGCGTATCGAGGCTATCGACGAGAACGTGTCCTTGCTGAGCGCCTCGTCGGGGAACTGGACGCCGAGCTCGTCCTCTAGGCTTAACATGACGGCCACCAAGGCGTGAGAGGTCATCCCCAGGCGGTGAAGGTCGTCGACATCGGCGATGTCGTCTACTCCAACCGCCAGCTTGGCGTTCTGCGTGATCACTTCGCGAATTACGTCACTGAGAGTGTCGGCCACGAGGATTTCTTCGGCATCGCTTCCGCCTACTTTACCGGGCACCCCTATGCATCTGCGACTGTGAGGTAGCGTCGTAGAGTGAATGGCACTTTCGGCGACGGGGATTTCGACGTGGTGTGCTGTTCCCTCGAAGAGTGGAACGATGTTTGGAGGAGAAACCAGTTCTTGGTGCGCGAGATCCTCAAGCTCCGACCTGACATGCGTATCCTCTTCGTGGAGCCACCCGTCGACGTGCTGTGGTCAGGCCTCCGCGAAAAGCGGATACCGCCGAGCGGCGCACGGAGGATCGTTGGTTTCGAGCCCGTCGCCGCCTACAGGCCGAGAAAGTGGCTTCCCCGGCGTCTAGCAGCTGGGGTTGACGACCGCCTGAGTCGCAGGGTGGAGGTTCGAGCCAAGCGGCTCGGACTTCGCCATCCGGTTTTGTGGTTGAACGACACCAGCTACGCCGCCCTGGCCGAAAGAACCGGCTGGCCTGTGGTCTACGACATCACAGACGATTGGACTCTGGCCCCTAGGTCAGAACGCGAGACGGAAAGGCAGGTGAGCAACGACCGGCGGGTTATGCGCCTCGCCGACGAGGTAGTCGTCTGTTCACCTGCTCTTGTTGCCACGCGCGGTGCCAGTCGCCCGGTAAGGTTGATACCAAACGGCGTCGACGTCGAACACTTCCAGGTGGCGAGGGAAAGACCTCGTGACCTCCCGAGTGGAAGGGTCGTCCTCTATACCGGGACCGCAGCCCCCGACCGTCTAGACGTCGCCCTTTGCGGGGACCTCGCCCGCGGTCTTCCCGCTGACGCGACACTGGTGTTCGTAGGCCCGAACGCATGCTCCCCTCAGGTGACCAGGGGTCTCGTCGAGTCCGGAGCAGTCTTCCTGGGAGCGCGTCCCTACGCGGACATCCCGGCCTACATGCAGCACTCCGAGGTTATCGTCGTCCCGCACGCCGTTACACCTTTCACTGAGAGCCTGGACCCGATCAAGGCCCGAGAGGTCCTTGCCGCCGGGAGACCGTGCGTTGCCACCCCGGTGGCGGGTTTTCGTGATCTGGGTGATCCTGTGATCGTGGCGGCGCGGGAAGAATTCACCCCCAAGGTGATCGAAGCTCTAAAGTCGGGAGCCGATCGCCGTCCCCGAAGCTTTGGGCTCACCCAAGCCGACGTCTCGTGGCGGGCGCGAGCTGCCGACTTTCTTGCGGCCATGGACCGAGCCGCTCGTCGCGAATCCTAAGCCTGGCTTGGGCGCCGCTTCTTACGCGTAGCGAGCACCATCGCGCCACCTGCCCCTACTGCACCGGCGCCAACAGCCGTGATCAGGGCAGCGTCGATACCGGTGAAAGCCAATCCCGACGGAGGGGCAGGCGGGGACACCGGAGGCGTTACCACCGCGGGAGCGGTTGTGGGAGGTGTCGTCGTGGTAGGCGGCGTCGTGGGAGGTGTGGTGGTGGTAGGAGGTGTCGGCCCGTACGCGAAGGCTGCCGAGCCGGCCGGGGCGACGAAAACACTGGCCGCCAAAGCAGACAGCGAGAAGGCACCTATTCCGACAGCGCTTAGAACTCTCTGTGTTTGCGATTTCACTTTCTTCCTGCTCCTCTCGACGAGGACCTCATGTCGTGGACCTTTTGTGCCGATACGCATTTACCGTAACCGAGGCCGGTCGCGTTCACCAGGTCGTCTCTTTGGATAGCGCCTGTTAGTGTATAAACCGGAAACTGCGGAAGACGTTGAGCCCAGCGGGGACGTCCCAAGTGTAGGAGCCTGGGGGCGCTCCCGGACCCGAAGCGCTCACCGAAACGGTCGTATGATCCTGCGTAGCGGTCGGTTGGTCGTGCAAGACAAGCGTGTAAGCGCCCTTGGCTACAGTCCCCTGAAGGTTAACGACCACTTTCGACGTGGCCCCGGCGGGTACTTCGACATAGCCGCTGTAGGTATTGACCCCGAGGTCAGGGGTCGACGTCAAGGTCGCGACCGAACCGTTCACCGTCGCCGACGACAACGCAAGTGGAGTGTAGACGGAGAACCACAAAAGGTCGCTCCCCGAAGGCAGGCCACTGTCAGCGTAACTGCCTATCACCAGCGGCGACAAGCCGTGACTGGGAGCTGAGTTGTGCAGGACAGCGGTGACCGTGGACTGCACCCGGCCGGTGGAGGGCTCGTAGGAGACTCGATAGGCGACGCTACGCTCAAGGTAGGCGTCGACCTTGTTGTTGGCGGCGTTCTGCGTGATGAACGAGAGGAGATCGCCTCCTTGCGATCGGGGGAAGGCTCCGGCAAGCCCGGTTTGGTATAGAAGCTCCTGGTCGCTGCGATGGACACTCCAGAAGAGCAGATCCCCTGTCTTAACGTCGGGTGCCAGGTCGCGCACGAGGGTCTGGGCGCTGGGAAGCGAACTGCCGGTGAGGCGTCTAGCTGCCAGGCTGAGGGCTGCGGCCAGTGCCTGCTTGCGGGCTGGCTGGTCGGCCACGTTCGGGTAGAGAGCGTACTGGGTCTTCAAGAGCATTTGAGCGGTGTTGGAACCTGTCAGCTCGCCCAGGCCTGGCACCTGCATAGAACCTGTCGCGGAGATTATCGAAGCAATCGAGTTAGCGTCCAACACGAGCATGCCATCGACGGGCTTGTGTCCCGCCTGCTCGTATAGCTGGGAGACCACGTTGGTAACAGTCGGAAGATCCGGCGAGTACGGGACGTCGATGAACGTATCCTGCGGTTTGAACTGCCCGTAGCGTGCCAGGTACGAAGCAGGTCCACTCAGATGACCTCCTCCTTTGGACGCCAATTCGTTTGCGATAGCTCCGGCATCGCCGAAACTGCTGAGGCTCAGATGGCCGTTAGTCGCTGTCAGCTCTCCGTACCACACGAGGAGACCGCCGAGTCCTCTGCTCTCGGCAGTGTCGAGGAACCCAACGAAATAGCGCCGGGTCCCGCTCGCCCCGAGCAGTGACGGGGCCTCCCTGGTAGCCGTAGCCGCCAGACTGAGCGAGTGGTGCACGCTGGTGATCTCGGACTGAAGTTTCGTGATGTTGGAGGCGATCGGCGCCAACTGCCAAGGCGACGACACCGAAGCCAGCTGCGCTGACCCGGCGCCTAGCACGGAGGTGATACGGTCGAGAGGTACGGTCAGGGCTGCCACGGCGCCTAGGTCCACCGTGCCATGAGTCACATGGAGCGCCGAAAAGTCGATAGCCGTGACGTTAGAAGCCGCAGTGGTGGCGATGTCTTGGGCGACCGACGTCGCTGTAACCAAAGCGCGGCGCTGCTGGGCAACGAGAGGGACGACGGCCGCCCCGTCGCTCCACCAAGAGCCCAGACTGCTCTCAGCCGACGTCAGTTCGACCGCGGCGGTCCGGAGCTGGTCGGTTGCCAGTGTCACATCTCCGGACTTGATGCTCTCTAGGGCTGAGCGCGCCTCGGCGGACCCTTGTTGCAACTGGCTCTTGGCCATCAGAGCGGAAACCGCGGTAGCTGTGCTCAGCGCCGCAGCAGCGCCGGCGAGGGTTGCGGCACCCCACAATAGCTGCCGTCGGCGGCGGCCGGGTAGTGACTTGAGTGCGGAGATGAGCACGGGAGCTGTCGCTACTACTCCGGCTAGAGCTGTGGCGCCCTGGAATCCGATAGGAGGCCATCGCAAGACGACCTGCAGCGACATTGCGGCTGTAAGAGCACCGAGGGCCGGTACTTTCGTCCTCGGCAAGGTGCCCGCGAAACCGAGGACAAGTGCGCCCGCCGCCGGTACCAACAGATAACCGCGGCTCAGGGCACATGCGACGACAGTCAGCCACAAAAGGCTGCCTCTGGCCGCGCGTGCTCCCGCTATCGCGACGAGAGCCCCAAGGGCAGCGGGGTAGAAGTGGTCCAAGAAGACGTTGCCGGTCGGGTGGACGCCGGAGACTGAGGCTCCAAGATAGGAGGCTACTCCTACGAGCGTCGGGGCGAGTACTTGCCAGTCGCTCATTTCGACAGCGCTTTGCTTAGTCCCGCGAAGCGATCGAGAACGCCGCAAGCTGGGTAGGTCATGTGTGGCCATAACCACCAGGTTCCACCGCAGCCATCGCTAAGGTATCGGCACCTCGCAGCCGAGACCGAAGGGGGAGTACTGATCAACCGCTGGGGTTGTGATCCAAGGCGAAGGGCGACGGGAATCCGACCGAGACCAGATCGAAGCAGAACCGAGGGTCGTGATCTCGAGGAAAGGTCCGAGCA
Organism: Actinomycetes bacterium; assembly: GCA_021808665.1. Next base: position 16,146 of record JAKBBA010000010.1, on the reverse strand, counting down.
GCACATGGTGAACCCTTGCTGAGCGAACCGTTCTGGATTGGCGGGCGAGGACCGCTAGCAGCCTGGTATCACCTGCCCGACGACTCGACAGTGCGCGCTACGGTCGTGGCCTGCGGTCCAGTGCTCGGCGAGGACGCTACCAAGGCGAGGATGGCTTATATCGGGCTCGCAGAGGCCCTCGTAGAAGCTGGGATCGGCCTTCTACGCTTCGACTATCCCGGAAGGGGTAACTCTGCGGACATTCCCCTTGGCGCTCAAGAGGTCGACGTGTGGAGAGGCGGAATCAGACAGGCCGTCGACTTGGCCTGCGTAACGAGCGATGCGCCGTGCATATTGGTGGGGATGCGGCTGGGAGCGACGTTGGCGTGGGAGGCCGCCCGCAGCGACAACCGGATTCGCGCGGTCGTCTTGTGGGATCCGGTGTTCGACGGTCAGCGCTACCTGCGCGCCCAGCGCGCCTTCGTAGCGTCGGTCTTCGACGTGAAGCAGCCGCCCGGCGGAGAGTTCGTAGGCCCGGGTTACGTTCTCGACAGGGATGCCGTCGCTTCGCTGACGTCCCTGCGTCTCGCACCCCATGGCTTCCAAGGCGGGCCCTCCAAGGTACCAACGCTCATAGCCATCCAAAGTGGGGAGAGGAGCGCAGAGAGGCAGCTTCCGACCTTTGTGAACGCCGGGTGCGAGACGATATCACTCGATGGCCAGTCGACAATGATGGAACTGCCTCCACACGAGGTCCGGCTCCACCGGGGCGACTTGGAGAAGGTCGCCGCTTGGATAGCAAAGCAGGTTCCCACATCCCGCTTCAGTGTGAAGGAACGGCCCGCAGGCACTGCTGTAGTGGAAAATGTCGGAAGCGGACAGGTACAAGAAAGGCTACTGCTTCTCGGGTCGACACCTCTCTTCGGTGTGGAAACCCTTCCAGCTTTCGAGGAACCTACTCTACCAAAGGTAGTTTTCCTCAGCGCGGGGGCGCTGGAGAACTTCGGCCCCGGTAGACTCTGGGTCGAGACAGCGAGGGCGCTTGCGTCCCATGGCGTTCGATCCTTTCGAGTCGACAACAGTGGCGTGGGTGACACGCCGGCCAGAAGCCAAACCCGGCGGGGGGAGATGCTGCATCCCGACGCGCTGAGCGATCTCGAGGACATCGCAGCAGCGCTCGGAGCGCGTGACGGGCGAGGTCTCGTCTTCGTCGGGCTGTCGTCGGGCGCTTATCATGCAGCGGAGGCTGGGCTTACACTGCGGCCGGAGGGGGTGTGCCTGATCAACGGTTCGGTGGTTGCGACACCCTCGGAGCTTCGCTCTAGCGGCGGCGTCGACGCCCGCCGCAGAGCCTATAGGCCAATGCCCGCTGTGCTTGAGCGCATGGCGCGCTCGCACAAGCGAACCTCGGTGATCCTCTGGAAGGCCGCCGCCAACTTCGTGCCGTCTCGGGCCCCGGAAGGTGTCCCGGGCCAGATTGCCGCCAGGGGGACGCGCGTCGCGTGGATAGCCACCAAAGCTGACAGGAGCGCCTTTGCGGGGAATCTCTACTGGAGGGTCCGAGAGATGGGTCTGAGCCGCCGCGGCCTCTACCGCCGGTACAGGTTCCGCTTCGACGACCACCCTCTCTACACGCCCGACACGCGCCGGCTGGTCAAGCGGATCCTCGTCGATTTCGTGTTAGACGCCAGAGCCGGACTTAGATAGCGGCTGTGTCGGCCTGAGGTTCAGTGCCATCCGGTTCCTTCCGATACCGATGGACGTGAAGGCGAAGAACTCCTGCGGCGGCTGCAGTGCACGACCTGGCGCCAGACCAGGTAAGGGGCGCTAGTCCCGGTGCGCAGAGTGGCTGTCATAGGTCTGGGGCCGTGGGGCCTGGCGTTTCTCGAGCGGCTGGTGGCGACTGCGAAGCGGCGCTCGTCAAGCCTGTTGGTGGAGGTGGTCCAACCCGGAGCACCCGGAAGCGGCGTGTATGACACCGACCAGCCGGACTACCTCATCTTGAACAACCCGTGTGGCCAGCTGTCCCTTTACACCGTAGAAGACGCCGAAGAGGTCCCATACGGGCTGAGCTTCTACGAGTGGGCGACACGTGAAGGCTACCGGTGGGTGGGTGAGCGCTGCCTGCGCCAAGCCGAGGGGCGGAGCATAGGTCCCGGCGACTACCTGCCGAGGCGTCTGATGGGTGAATACCTCCAGTGGTTTTACAGGACGCTCGTGTCTTGTTTGCCAGTTGGTGTCGAGGTTCGCCATAACGACGCAAGGGCGATCGATATAGAGCCGACTAGCGACGGCAGGGAGCTAGTCGTGCTGAGCGACGGGCGCCAGGTCGTAGTGGACCACGTAGTGCTCACGACAGGTCACACGGACAACGTCGAGGCCTGCGACTGTGACTCGCAGCCCAGGCACCTCAGGCCCTATCCGGTCCGGTATCTAGACGAGACGGTCAGACCCGAGGAGCTCGTGGCTGTTTCCGGTATGGGGCTCGTGGCCTTCGACGTCATCGCGGCGCTTACCACAGGGCGGGGTGGCAGCTTCGCAAGCGCTCCCAACCCCGCCAGGCTCATCTACACGCCGAGCGGACGTGAGCCGGTCATCTACCTGTATTCGCGCTCGGGGGCGACTTACGCAGCCAAATCCGTGCACGGCATCGACCCGACAGGCAGTTACAGGCCCGTGGTATTCACGGGCGAGACGCTGTCACGGGTCGCCTACGCGGACGACGGACATCGCAGGAAACTAGACTTCAGGCGGGATCTTCTGCCTCTGATCTTCGCCGAGATGCAGGTGCGGTTCCACTGCCAACATGTGCGGAGACTAGCCGGAGATCAGGCGAGCAAGGCTTTGGCGGCAGAGTTCGAAGTGGCCTGGCACAGCGGGACATTCCCGAAGATGGTCGACGCACTCGAGAGGGTCCATGGCAGTTTCGTCCCAGAAGATCACCTCTTCCCGGGTATAGGAAAGAGCTTCGCCAACTCGAAAGGCTACGAGGCTTGGGTGGCCCGGATGATCTCCGATGACCTAGACGAGGCGCTGGACCCGGGAGGTAGCGCTATCAAGGCCGCTCAAGAGATTACGCGGATCCTGCGCGACGACATGAGGGATCTCATAGAGTTCGGCGGCCTTAGCGCGGAGTCCTACACCGATTTCCAATCGTCGATCCGGGGGAGGATGAACAGGATCGAGGCCGGCCCGCCGGCCCTGCGTTCCCAGCAGATACTTGCTCTCATGGAGGCCGGCATCGTGGCGGTTCCGTTCGGACCGAGCCCACGCATCGAGCGGGTGAGGGGGCAAATAGAGATTTCGTCGACACGTCTAGACGAGCCGTTCGTCGCGAAAGTCGGCAAGCTTATACGTGGTCACCTTGATATGCCTTCCCTGGCCTACAGTCAGGACCCGCTTTTGCGGAGACTCCGAGATGGCGGACGTCTGTGTCAGATGCGTTACGGTGACACGGAGGTTGGCAGCGTTGACCTCGACGACGACTTGCACCCCCTCGACGTCAATGGTGAAGCTGAGCGGCGGCTCTGGGTCCTTGGAGTCCTAAGCGAAGGCACCCGATATTTCACTCACTACCTTCCATCACCCCAAAGCCGGATGAGGGCGGTGCTTGACGCCGAGCGGTGCGCAACGATGATCTTGGACTGAGCGCTGGCAGCACGAGGTGGCCGAGAGCGTCGACTCAGGCGAGGCCAGGCCCGTGGGCAAGCTCCAACGCCTCGTCGAGGTCCGCCAGAAGGTCGTCGATGTGCTCGAGGCCGACCGACAGCCTCACCGCCTCCGGGCGAATTCCTGCAGCTTGTAGCTCGTGCGGTCGTAGCTGGCGGTGAGTGGTCGACGCTGGGTGACTAACCAGCGACTTGGCGTCTCCCAGGTTTACGAGTCGCTTGAAGAGCTTCACCGAGTCAAAGAACGAGATGGCGGCGTCGTATCCTCCGGCCGGCCCGAACGTGACGATCGAAGGAACCCTTCCAGCTAGGTAACGCTTGTTCAGTCCATAGTAGGGGTGATCTGCGAAGCCCGCGTATCCAACCCACGCCACACGGCGGTCCGCTGATAGGAACTCGGCGACGCGGCGCGCATTCGCCTCGTGGCGATCTAGACGAACTGAGAGCGTCTCAAGTCCCTGAAGGAGCTGAAACGCCGAGGTGGGTGACAGCGTTGCTCCGGTGTTGCGGAGCGTGACGCTTCGCGCTCGGACAGCAAACGCCCGCCCCGGAAAATCTCGGGCGAACACCACGTCGTGAAACGCAGGTTCGGGCTCATTGAACATTGGGAAGCGTCGCGGATGGCGGTCCCACTCAAAACTGCCTGCATCGACGATCACTCCTCCCAGGGCCGTTCCGTGCCCGCCGACGAACTTGGTCAGCGAATGGACCACTACGTCAGCGCCGAAACGTATCGGCTTGAGCATGAGGGGCGTCGGGACGGTGTTGTCGACGATGACCGGGACGCCCCGAGCATGGGCGACAGCGCTGACGGCTTCGATGTCCACGACGTTACCGGCCGGATTGCCTACCGTCTCGAAGAACACGGCGCAGGTGTCGTCGTCGATCAGCTGAGCGACGGAGGCTGCGGCGTCGTCAGCGGTGAAGCGGGTATCTACTCCAAAGGTAGGCAGCACGTGTGACAGATATGTGTAGGTGGCACCGTAGAGTTGGGGCATAGCGACGATATTGGATCCTGCCCTGGCCACGGTGAGAAGGGCATAGCTGACTGCGGCCATTCCCGAAGCGACGCTAAGAGCGGCGGTTCCTCCCTCGAGCTCGCACATCCTGCGTTCTAGGACGTCGTTGGTGGGGTTGTTGATCCGGTTGTAGTGGAAGCCGGGAATTTCGATGTCGAAGATCGCACCGGCGTGGGAGGCGTCTATGAAGTCGTGGGACACGGTCTGGTAGATGGGCACCGCGACCGCCCTTGTCGAGTCTCCGCCATAGCCACCGTGGATGGCTATCGTCTCGTCATGCAACGTTGAATGCCTCCTTGCGACCGGCAAGGCGCATCCAGTTCGAGTAGATCCGGCGGGAGTGGTGCATCCAAGGGGCGGGGGCCCGCCGTGCCATTGCGTCGAGGTCGGGGACGTCGACTTTATCCCCTCGCAGTACGCTGGCGTGGTAGCGGTGAAGCCGGGCCATGTCGGCCGGTGCGGCGCAACGGGGTGGCAGCACCGGCGGCCCCATAGCATGGCCTTCGAGCCACCTGAGCAGGTCCCTGCGGTACTCGAGGATCAAGCTGGCCCCGTCGTACTCGGGGTGTCCCTGCATGAGGACCACGTCGCACCTGGAGATCCTCTTGGAGGCTACGGTCCATCCGGAGCGCATGGAGGCGAGCAGCACCTGGTAGCCGGCGGCTTCGACCAACTCTTCAGGGACGTCGCCGTATCGTGACTGGGGAAGCCGGACTGTCGCCGGTAGGCCGTCGGCCATAGGGTGTCGGGGACGGACCAGCTGTCTGAGCACGCCGGCCCTTTTCACCGCGAGTTGTCGTCGGTCGACACCATCGAAAGCGGCGAGAGCGCAGTGAGCGGCAAGGCACGAAGCGATCAGGGTCGGGGTGTGGCGTACCGACCACTCGAGCAGGCGGGCGAGCTCCGGCCATACCGGCTCGTCTGTCACAGGACCCGGTTGCGGGGCACCGCCGGTCACTATCAGCGCGTCGGGCGTCGACTCGTAGATGTGGTCGATGGGGTGGTAGCCCTCCGGTGGTGTTGTCGGGCCAGCGAATCCCAGTCGGTAGCGGTGGAACTCGATGGGCCCCGTCGCAGCATCCTGCAGGAGGTGAAGGAACTGCCGCTCCGTTGCCCGGAAGGCAGCTGGGGGCATGTTGTTGACGAAAGCGACCTGGAAGGCACGTCTATGTTTGCGGGGGAGTGTAACGCTCCTCGCTTGGGGACGGTCCACTCTGGCGTATTCGGCGTGCGCCGGACCGCCCTGAAGGGCATTCGGGCCGGACAGGGCTAGTGCAGCCCATTTTTCTCCGAGTTACGGGTCGGCTCCTGGCGGTGTGGCCGCCCCCGTCGAGGGTTGGGTCCACGCTGACAGGCCGGCCTGGGCGAGGAGGCGAGATTCGTCGACTTTGCTTGAAGCGGTCAGCGGGAGCTCTTCCACGACAAGCAAGCGGTCCGGGAGCATCGCAGCCGGCAGCAGATCCGCCGCTCGGTCGCGGATCTCCAACGAGGATGCTCCGGGCTCTGCGACGACGAATGCTGCAACGCCTAGTGTCCCGTCGTCGTCGAAGGTCGAAGCGGTCGCTGCGAGCACACTTTCGACCCTGCTCAACTGTTCGGAGATCTCTACGAGCGAGACGCGGACGCCGCGGTGTTTTACGACGCTATCGGTTCTACCCACGAACACGTAACGCCCGTACCGGTCGAGGCGGACTAGGTCTCCTGTCTTGTAGAGCACCTGGTCGGCGACGACGTCGGAGCGCAGCACTGACGAAGTCAGTTCCGGTGCGCCCAGGTAGCCGGTCATCAACTGGCTGCCGCCCACGTACAGCGCTGCTGGCTCGTCGACGTCGGAGACGAGGCTCCCGTCGCCTGACACGAGGTGGAAGCTGCTACCCGGGTGTGGTGGGCCGATAGGAACGTACCCGTCCGCGAGCATGTCGGGGGCTAACTCCAGGTCCGACACGCTGATCGTCGTCTCCGTCGGCCCGTATCGGTTAAACACCCTGATCGACGGCTTCGCTTCCCAGATGATCCTCACTTCGCTGCTCGACAGAGCCTCACCCCCCAAGGCGAGCACTTCCACGTTGGTGTCCCCCAAAGCTCTCAAGCCTCCTGCGGTCATCAAGAGTCGTAGGAAGCTAGGCGAGAAGCTGACCGTGTTGATCCTATGACGGCGAAGTGCGCTGAAGTAGGAGCGGGGGAAGCTGATCGAGTCGCGATCGGGGATGACCAGGTATCCGCCGAAGTACAACGTGGGGAAGATGAGCGAGAAAGAGCCGTCGAAGTGCACCGGGGACACGCACAACGCTCGGGTAGCTTCGTCGTTTTTCTGGATCGTCCCGATAGCGGCCACCGAGGTCGAGAACGCTGACCTCGAGATCATGACTCCCTTTGGAGCACCGGTCGTCCCGGAGGTGTAGATGCAGTACGCAACTCCGTTAGGGTCGTTGATAAGCGGAGGTGGTTCGCCGGCCCAGGTTGCCAGCTCGCCGAAGTCGACAGCTCGGAGCGACATCTCCGGGGATCGACCGGAGCGAACGACGACCGCTGGATCACAATCTGCGACTATCGAAGATCGGCGCTCCGGAGGATCCGACAGCGATAAGGGAACGAAAGCAGCGCCGGTCCACATGCACGCGAGCGCAGCCACCACGAAATCCACGGAGTTCCCCACGGCCAGGGCAACCCTGGAGCCCTGGCCGGCTCCCAGGTCCTTGAGGCCGCCGGCCACCCGGCCGGCCTCGCCGATGAGGTCACCGTAGGACAACTCCCTTTCGAGATCGGCTATACAACTCCTAGACGGCCAACGCTCGGCGTGGGCGATGATCGTCAGAAGTACATCCGGCGGATCTACGCTCGACTCACTCGGAAAGCTGGTCGGAGCTGGCATGTTGTGCGCCCCCTGGGATTCGAACCCAGAACCTGCGGATTAAGAGTCCGTTGCTCTGCCATTGAGCTAGAGGCGCTTGCACCGCGTTGCGATTGTCTACATACCCACATCGCGCAACGGCCGCAGAAGATGATACTCCACTACGGACCCTGTGTCTCTCAGCACTCGAAGATCGGCCCGCCCGGCCCCGGCCGCCGACCTGAGCCAAACGGTGGAACCCCGAGCGGTGTCGAAATGGGGTGACCGAGGGGACTTGAACCCCCGACCTCCAGGGCCACAACCTGGCGCTCTAACCAACTGAGCTACGGCCACCAAGAGGGCCTATTCTTTCACATCCTGAGCCTCGCCATACGCGCCGGCTGGGAGGGTCCTTCCGAGACTGGCTTCTGTCGGCGACGGAGGGGGTGAGACCCTCAGATCGGCGCTGAGCTCGAGGACAGCCAGGGATTCGCCTGCGGTCGACTTGTCGTGAGCGAGGCCCTCTACGCGCCAGCCTTCTCTCAGCGACGTGTAACGGACGTGCAGGTGTCCGTGCGCTACCAGCGCAGGAGCGGTCCGCCTGACTGCTTCGTCGACTTTCGACCGGGCCAGCCGGTCATCGGCAAGTACCGCCTCTGGGAAGGGGAACCGCTGAGAGGGAGGTTCGAGCGGAGTCGGTGGGGTGTGGGTGACAAGGACGTCCAGGCCGGCCTTGCCTAGACGTTCCAGGTCGGCTGAGGATATGGACTCCTGAGGCCACCAGGAAGTGCCCTCTCGTCTCAGAAAGCGGTCCAGGCTTACGGCGCCTCCGAGAGCACCGAAGCGGACCCCCTCCCATGCCCAGCGGGCCCCTCTCGTTGCCCATGTCACGTGATCTCTCATGCGGACGAGACCGCGCTCGTCGGAATGGGATCGCCAAGCGTCGAGGGCGTCGTGGTTCTCGTGGTTTCCGTCGATCCACACAACCTCTAAGCCGGCGTCGCGGGCACAGCCGTCCACGTGATCGAGCCAGGCGTCCTCGCGACCCGGCCAAAGGCCGAAGTCGCCTAGTTGAACCATGGCGAAGCATCCGCTTTGGGCGGCTGCTTCGCAGGAGACTCTCGCCCAGGACCGGTTGCCGTGCCAGTCGCCAGCGAGCATCACCTTGGGGCGCTGAACTCCAACTCGGGCAGCCTCGCCTCGGTTCGCCACCATGTCGCTGTTGGGCACGGCTACATCATCGCAAAGTTCCAAGCGTCCCTTATCTCGGTCCTCTGGGAGCGGGCTTGCTGTATCGTCTAAGAGCCAAGCCCCTGTAGCTCAGCTGGATAGAGCGGCTGCCTTCTAAGCAGCGGGCCGCAGGTTCGAGTCCTGCCGGGGGCACTATTGCCAGAGAGCCAAAGCGTGGTCGTGTCTTCTGAGCGGGGTTCCCTCCCGGGCAGCCTCGTTGTATGATTTGTAAAAAAGAGCTTGATGAAAAGTCAAGCTCGTGGCATCCTTGACGGAAGGGAACGAGCCGCATCCCCCGGAGAGGACTTTGACGATGACGACCCCAAGCGCGTTGTATCTCCAGGACGCTCACGGCATCAGAGAGGGCATGGACTTCGTCCGGTATGCCGAGCAGCGGGGCTTCGACGCCGTGTGGCAGGCCGAGAGCCGCCTCGTGAGAGAAGCGACAGTTCCTCTTGCCGCCTACGGCGCGGTGACTGAGCGTATCCGGCTCGGATCGGGCGTCTCCGATTGCTGGTCGAGGAACCCTGCTCGCCTCGCAGCTACTTTCTCCACGCTCGACGATCTCGCTCCGGGGAGGGTGATCCTTGGTCTTGGAGCCTGGTGGGATCCCCTCGCATCGAAGGTCGGGATCACCAGGGCTCGCCCTCTCACAGTCATGAGGGAAGTGGTAACAGCCGTAAGAGCCCTGCTCAACAACGAGACGGTCACCTTCCACGGGGAGTGGGTGCACCTTGAAGGGGTCGAGCTCGACTACGTCTACCAGGAGCGCAAGGCTAAGGACGTCCCGATATATATAGGTGCGACCGGAATGAAGATGATGGAACTGGCCGGCGAGATAGCCGACGGGGTCGTGTTGAACTACCTGGTCTCCCCCGACTACAACCAGCGGGCAATGGAGCACCTGCAGATCGGTCTGAGCGCTTCCGGCCGGCGGATGCAAGACATCGACCGTCCTCAGCTTGTAGTGTGCTCCGTTCACGAGGACGAAGCTGTCGCCTTGGATATGGCCCGAATGATGGTGACGCAGTATCTGGGCCAGCAGCCGCACATCATGGCGGCTTCGGGGGTTCCGCAGTCCCTTCTCGACGCTGTAGGCGAGATCCTCACCTGGCCGGCTACCCACGAGCAAGTCGAGGCAGCTTCGCGCCTCGTCCCCGACGACGTGGTGAGGATGCTCACGGCCTCCGGCACGCCAGAGCAGGCCCGCAAACGAGTCGGGGACTACTTGAGCGCAGGTTGCACCTGCCCGATCCTCTACCCGCTTGGCGACGTGAAGGCTATGATCGACGCCTTTTCGGGATGGACAGCGTGAGGACCGCGCCGGCGCTGGTATTGAACCCCGCCCGGCGCTCCGAGTCCACGGGACGAGGGGAGCCCGGGCCCAGCGTCCGCGCTACGGCGAAGCAGTGGTCCACGGGAACGCCCATGAGCCTCTCTCCACGCGACTTCCATCGAAGGCTTCCCGGTTACCGCAGCACTCCTTTGCTTTCGGTACCCGCTCTGGCCGACCAACTGGGCTTGAAGGGGCTTTTAGTCAAATGCGAGTCGGACCGGTTTGGGTTGCCTTCCTTCAAGATGTTGGGAGCTTCTTGGGCCACCTACAGGGCTCTGAGCGTCCACCTAGGCGCAGAACCCGCTCCGTGGACTGACGTCGGCGACCTCGCCAGAGTCCTTGCCTGTGCAGGGCCCCTTACCCTCGTCGCCGCGACCGACGGGAACCATGGGAGAGCCGTTGCGCGCATGGCACGCCTCGTGGGGTTGAACGCCCGGATCTTCGTCCCGTCTGGAACGGCACAAGCCCGGATGGACGCCATCCGCAGCGAAGGTGCGGAGCTGATAGAGGTCGACGGCGACTACGACGACGCCGTCGCCCGATCGGCGGAAGAAGCGGGTCCAAGGTGCCTTGTCGTGTCTGACACGAGCTGGCCCGGCTACACAGACGTGCCCGAGTGGGTCATTGAGGGCTATTCGACGATGTTCCAAGAGATAGACGAAGCGCTCTCCTACGATGGTGTCGCTGTTCCCGACACCATCGTAGTCCCGGTCGGTGTCGGGGCTCTCGCCGCGGCAGCGGTGAAGCACTTCCGTTCCGGAGTTCCAGGCAGTGGCCCGGATACAGCACCGTCGATACTAGGCGTGGAGCCCTCAGACGCGGCATGCGTAGCGGCATCACTGCGCGCTGGGTCACCTGTGAGCGTTCCCGGCCCCCACAGGTCGATCATGGCAGGGCTGAACTGTGGAACGCCGTCGGCGGTCGCATGGCCGACAGTCGTGGCCGGTCTCGACGCAGTCGTCGCTATCGGAGACGACTGGGCGCGCGATGCGGTCCGGGACCTCGCAGTGGCGGGGGTGTGCGCAGGTGAGACGGGTGCCGCAGCGCTCGGCGGTTTGAGGGCGGTCCGGTCGGCCATTCGCTCGGAGGAGTTGCTGTTCACCACTGGGACGACGGCGCTTGTGCTGGTAACGGAGAGTGTCACGGACCCACAGGAATGGCGGCGGATCTTGGGCGTCGAGGTCGTCGGTCCGGCTGACGGGCTTCTGCAGCCGGCGTGACACCCCTCTCTTCTTGCGACAGGTGCGCGGTACCGGGAATGCCTTTGACAGAATGTAAAGTTGGGCTGACGATGGATCTACGAGATGCTCCGCTGCGACGGGAGGTTCGGGACTGATGAGGGTTGCTCTTCCGAGGACGATTAGCGATGCGGTGTCAGCTCTCGATGAGAACCCAAGGTCGCGGTTGCTGGCCGGAGGGACCGACTTCTGCGTCGAGGTCAACTACGGCCACCGTCGGCCCGATGGGGTTGTCTGCCTGCGCAGGGTCGCCGAACTGAGACACTTGGACGTGGGTCAGGAGAAGATCCGCATAGGTGCCGGTACGACCTACAGCGAAATGGTCAGGCGCCTCTCGGGCGTACTACCGGCCCTGGCAGCCGCAGCACGAACGGTCGGTTCGCCCCAGATACGAAATGCCGGGACCTTGGGTGGGAATGTCGCCACTGCCAGCCCTGCGGGCGACACGCTCCCACTGCTGGCGGCTCTCGACGCCGAAGTCGTACTCGTGAGCAGCCAAGATCGCCGGGTAGTGCCCCTTGGTGAGTTGATAACCGGAGTGAAAACCACGACGATAGGCCCTGGCGAGCTCGTTGCGGAAGTCGTCGTGCCGAGAATCGTAGGGCCTCAACAGTTTCTCAAAGTAGGGACCCGTAATGCCATGGTGATATCGATAGCTTCGGCGGCGGTCGTGGTGGACCTCCAAGCGCGGAGTGTCCGATGCGGCCTGGGTTCGGTGGGCCCTGTCCCGATCAGGGCTAGGAACGCTGAGGAGATGATCTCCGATGCGATCGACTGGGAGGACTTGAGCGCATCGAGGGCTGAAGTCGAACGTTTCGGGGAGCTCGCGGCCGAAGCAGCCAGGCCGATCACCGACCATCGCAGTACCGCAGACTACAGAAGGCGTGCCGTGGCCGTAATCGCGGCACGGGCTATGAGGAGGAGTTTGACCCGTGTTGCGTGAAGCAGTGTCATCGCAGGCCGGCGCAGCGGCGGGTGCATTCGAGCCGGTGGACCCTTACTCGATAATCCTCAACGGTGCCGAGCGCGTGGTGGAGGGCTCCTGGGTCGGCGAGACCCTTCTCTACGTGCTTCGGGAGAGGCTGGGTCTTCCCGGCTCCAAGAACGCATGCGAACAGGGGGAATGCGGGTCATGCTCTGTCCTTCTTGACGGTGAGGTCGTGTGCGCCTGCTGTGTGCTAGCCGTCGACGCCGAAGGCTCCGAAGTGACCACGGTCGAAGGTCTTAACGCGTCGGGCTTGGTGGACGACATCCAAAGCTGCTTCGTCGAGGCGGGAGCCGTGCAATGTGGGTTCTGCACCCCAGGCCTTGTGGTAGCCGTCCACGACCTTCTGAGTCGAAGACCTGGCGCGGGCGGCTTGGAGGTGCGCGAAGCCCTGTCGGGTAACCTTTGTCGCTGCACAGGTTACGGGAGGATCCTAGAGGCAGTGCGCCTAGTCCAAGAGAGGCGGGTAGATGCTTAGCCCTTCGACGATGCGCCGCCGAGGCTCGCAACTCGGCGCAAGCGTCCTGAGGCCAGACGGCGGACCCAAAGCAAAAGGCGAGTTCGCCTTCTCCTCCGACATGTGGATGGACGGGATGCTGTGGGGTCGGACTCTGCGCAGTCCGTACCCGGCGGCCCTGATCAAAGGTATCGACGTCTCGCCAGCATTGGCCATCCCCGGTGTGAGGGCGGTGATTAGCGCCCAGGACGTACCGGGTCGCAGGACGTTCGGGTTGGAGCGAGCGGACCAGCCGGTGTTCGCTTCCGACGTGGTCCGCTACCACGGAGAGCCAATAGCTGCTGTAGCAGCGGACCACCCCGACACTGCACGTCGGGCTGCCGCAGTCATTCGGGTCGACTACGAACCCCTTGTGCCTCTGGTCGTGGCCGAGGAGGCTGTGGAGGCACCTGCGATACATCCCGACGGCAACGTGTTCCGTCACATCGCCATACGCACGGGGGATCCAACGATCGTCGGTGACGTCGTCGTAGAAGGTACCTACGAGGTCGGAATGCAAGACCAGGCGTTTATGGGTCCCGAATCGGGGCTAGCGGTCCCGGCCTTGGACGGCGGCGTCGACCTCTACGTCGCGACGCAATGGTTGCACGCTGACAGGGACCAGATCGCCGAGAGCCTCGCTATGGACCCCCGAATGGTACGAGTGAGCCTCGCAGGGGTCGGCGGAGCGTTCGGTGGACGTGAGGACGTGAGCCTGCAGATCCACGCATGTCTGCTGGCACTGAGAACCGGACGTCCGGTGAAGATGGTCTACGGTCGCGACGAATCCTTCTTCGGTCACGTGCACCGTCACCCGGCCAAGATGTGGTACCGCCACCACGCCAACCGCGACGGCGAACTGGTCAACGTGGAAGCGCGCATCATCTTGGACGGCGGCGCCTATCTTTCGTCCAGCAACGCTGTCATATCAAACGCTGTCTGTTTCGCAGCAGGACCGTACCGACTGGCAAATGCAAAGGTGGAGGGATGGGCTGTGCGAACCAACAACCCGCCATGCGGCGCGATGCGCGGTTTCGGGGCGGTGCAAGTCTGTTACGGGCACGAAGCTCAGATGGACAAGCTCGCCGCTGAGCTAGGCATGGACCCGGTGCAGTTTCGCCTGAGGAACGTGCTTAGAAGAAACGACAAGATGATCACCGGCCAGGTGATCAAGGGGACAGCACCTGTAGAAGAAGTGATCAGAGCGGCTGTGTCACATCCTCTGCCAGTGCCTCTGGACTCTGCAGCGGAGATGATGTCTCTCCCAGGTGGCGCCGGAATGACCGCCGATATCAGTGATGTCCGCAGGGGAGTCGGAGTGGCCGTCGGCTTCAAGAACCTCGCCTACTCCGAAGGCTACGACGACTACACCACGGCTCGGATACGACTCGACTTGAGCCCGCAAGGAGAACCGGTCGCGACTGTCGTGATTGCCACGGCAGAGGTCGGTCAGGGCTTTGTCACTCTTGCCTCGCAGATCGTCCGGGACCTACTCGGCGTGGATCAAGTCGTCCTGGCGCCAGCGGGAACTGCGGACATCGGGTCGGCCGGTTCGTCCAGCGCGTCCCGCCAGACCTGGATGAGCGGAGGAGCTATCGAGCACGTCTGTATGACGCTCAGGGACTCCCTTCTCGAGCTCGCCGCGGGTGAGTTGGATTGCCCATCGGCAGAGCTGACCATGAGCGACGGGGAAGTCACCCGCGAGTCGACCGCTCAGAGGGTGTCGATGCCGTCGTTGCTGGCGGCGGGACCGCTCGAAGCTGAGCACGAGTTCCATCATGCGACGACACAACCTCTGGGAGCCGACGGCCAGGGTGACGCGATGCTCTCCCTGATGTTCGCAGCACACCGGGCCGTCGTCGACGTAGACCCCGAGCTCGGCTTGGTGAGAGTGGTCCAGGTGACCACGGGTCAAGACGTCGGGAAGGCTCTGAACCCGGTCCAGGTGACAGGTCAGATAGAAGGCGGGATCGCTCAAGGTATAGGACTGGCCGTGATGGAGGAGATCGTCCTAGACGAAGGTCGAGTGCGCAACCCTTCGTTCACCGACTACCTTATCCCGACCGCCCTGGACGTGCCCGAGGTCGCCGCAACGTTGATCGAACAGCCCGAGCCGGGAGCGCCTTTCGGGGCGAAAGGCGTCGGGGAGCCCCCCACGATCTCATCGGGCCCGGCGGTAGCGGCAGCGATCCGAGCAGCCACCGGCCTGGACGTGACGAGAGTCCCAGTCCGCCCTCAGGACCTTGCATTGGGCCGCTGACCCCATTCGGTGGCGGAGCCGACAGCCCCTTGGCCGCGCCGGCTACCTCACCCAGTAAGGTTTGCGCTTCTCCTTGAAGGCGGCGATGCCCTCTGCAGCCGCCGGGGACGAGAAGAGCCCTTCCGATATCTCCTGTGCCCAGGACAACCCCTCGTGGACGCCGCGCAACGGTACTTCCCTCAGGAGGGAGCGGGTGACCGACAGGGCGCCGGGCTCGCACAGCGACAGCTGGTCGAGATGGTCGTCGACAGCGCCGAAGAGGTCTTCGTCGGCCACGACCGAGTTGACAAGACCCGCCTGGCGGGCTTCCTCAGGGGAGAAGACCTCGCCGGTGAGCATGTAGCGGGCTGCATATGAGGCCGTCATCTTGCGAAGGCAGAGGACCGAGATCATCGCCGGTGCGACGCCGATGCGCACCTCGCTGAACGCAAAGGTGGCGCTGTGAGCGGATACTACGATGTCGCCGCACCCGACCAACCCCAGGCCACCAGCTCGTACATGGCCGTTGATCGCCACGATCACAGGCTTAGGGTAGGACCACAGCAACTCGAGGACTCCGGAGAAGCTGCCCGAACCGGACCGCACCGGTGGGTCGCTCAGGTCAGCGCCAGCACAGAATGTACTGCCCCGCCCGCTCAGAACGATCGCGCGAACGGCAGGGTCAGAACCGGCCGCCTCCAGGTGGCGCCCAAGGTCGGCAATGAGCTTAGCGGATAGTGCATTGCGGTTGGAGGGGGAGTCGAGGGTCAGGACCGCTCCTCCACCTCGGTCCGTGCGTCCTACCAGTTCGGTCATTCGACCCCCTGCGTGTATGCGAGAGCGGGCGACGGGAGTCGAACCCGCGTAACCAGCTTGGAAGGCTGACACTCTACCGTTGAGTTACGCCCGCGATAACCGATACTTTAGCGCCCCGAGCAACCAGTGGTTGCCGTCGCATCTCCAAGCCTCCCCATCCGAACCGACCTGACCTGTACCAGTCGGGGAGGGGGGTCTCGAACCCCCGACCTCCTGCTCCCAAAGCAGGCGCGCTACCACTGCGCTACTCCCCGGTCGTCGCTAACACGCTAGGCGATGCGGAACCTACTCGCATGCGAGACCGGGAAGC
>JAKBBA010000188.1 GCA_021808665.1 Actinomycetes bacterium | reverse complement strand
TCAGGGCGTCGATGCGCTTGGCCCACCGCTCGTCGATCGCCCGCGCCGACGGGTCCACCCGCCGGGCGGGCGGCGGACCGCCCTGCTTCAGCCACTTGGAGACCGTGGCCGGGTGGTAGCCCATCTCGGCGGCGATCTCGGTGATGCTCCGGCCCTGGCGCTTAAGCTCCAGCACTCGGTGCACGGACTCCTCCTGGGTCAACATGGCGGGGTCCCTCCAGTCCTTGCTTGCATGGCGTATACGAGGCTGGAGGGGCTGCCACCGCCGGTGGTGGATCCCTCGGAGGGGCGCTACTGGGTCAAGTCAGAGCGCGATTTCTGTTGAGGCGCGCCGATCGCGACTTCTGGTGATCGGACACCACGCACAGGGTTCAGCGGTAAACGCGGGCGAGGCCTCCGAGAAGGTCGGTGCTTCGCGTCCTGGCCGAGTCGACGTCGCCGACGGTGGGAGGCTGTCGCATCGAGAGCAACGGGCGGGCGTTGTTAGCCGACAGACCAGTGGGGCCGTTGCGCCTTGTGGTCGTCCGGTTGTACCCCCCAGGTGAGCAGGCCGGCACCTGACCGCCCCTGTCGGTGTTGGCAAAGGATCCAGGAACCGGGCGAGTCGGTCATCGTGCCTTGTCGTACTACACATATCCCATGTGAAGATCCACGGGTGAGCCCGGCGCCACGGCGTCGCCTACGAGGACATCGAACACGCTCTGGCCCACTCCGTCGCCCGGGCCGAACTGGGCGACGATCCACCGCGCTACCTGCTCGCCGGGCCCGACGGCGCCGGGAACCTGCTCGCCCGGGTCGTCTTGGTCCTCGGAGGAGACGAACTGGTGATCCACGCGATGGGACTTCGACGCTCGACCGCCCAGGAGCTCTTCGGAGAGGAATGATGACCGATCAGCACACCTACGGGCACACCAAGAGCGGCGAGCCGATCACCGACGAGATGATCGAGCGGTTTGCCGAGGAAGCCGAGCGCGGCTACGAGCCTGGTCAGCTGCAGGAACGTCGTCGGGGACCTGGCTGGCCTCCGCTCGGTGACGCTGCCAAGTCGGTGGAGTCGGTGCGTCTGGAGCCCGAGCTGCGCGACGAAGTCGCTCGACTGGCAAAGACCGAGGACGCCACGGTGTCCGAGGTCATCCGCAGAGCGCTGCGCCAATATCTGAAGAGCGCGTAGCGCCTGGCGCGCAGCGTTTCTCGGGGGCTCCCTGAGCACCACCGTCCCGATTGAGCAGGGCAGCCGCCTGGGCGGCTGCATAGGGCAGGGCCTTGACTAGCGGCTTCGTCGGGTCTGAAGCCCGAAGGTGCGTGCTGGTCCTGAACCCCCGCCACCAAGTACGGGCGTTTCTCACGCCTGAAGGGTCCAAGAACTCGATGCCGGAGGCGCGTGGGAGTTTTGGCGGGACCGAGATGGGTCGGAGCAGCCGATGGGACAATCGCTATGCAGGTCATTTCGAGTAAGACGTGATGGAGGCCGGCGGCTCGTCGTCCAACCTGTGCGTCATAGCCGACGACCAACGCGCTGAACGCGCCGGTCGGGGAGTGGTTGCTGACCCTCAGGCAGCCCGGTCGTACTCGTGGATGATGCCGCCGAAGATGTCGCGCCGGCAGACCTCGCCGGTGCCTGGCTGCTCGTGGCGAGGCAGTGGGGTCGCGAGCCGACGTTCGCGGTGCGGGCGGGACTCGTTGTCGTGACGCACGCAGGTGCCGAGCACCGATTCGAGGTGACGTCTCGAGTAGACGAGGAGGTGGTCGAGACACTCTTCACGCACCGTCCTCACCCAGCGTTCAGCGAACGCGTTCGTTTTGGGTGATCACACCCAGGCGTGCGGATTGGCTCGATCCGGCCGGCCTTGAGCACCTCGTCGACCGACGCCGTGAACTTCGTGTCCCGGCCGCGGACGTCGTAGCGCCGCAGCGTCACCGAGTCGACACCGAAGACGTCGGTCGCCAAGATCCCCTTGGCCTGGGCGGCGAGGAACTGCGACCAGGTCGGTCCCTCACGCCGTGGCGCTGAGCAAGCCCGCGTCTGGCGAGCACGGTGGCGACGCTTGCCTTGGACACGGTGATGCCGAGCTTTCGTAGCCGTACCGCGATGCGTCGGTATCCCCACCGGGGGTTCTCCCGGGCGAGACCGGCGAGCAGGGCGATCAGTGCCCGGTCGGGCAAGGTGAAGCGGGCTCGGCCGCGGCAACAGCAGCTGCGAGCGCCTGCTGAGGAAACGCGAAACTCCGCTCAGGCCGGCCCCGGCGGCCGCGCACCAGCCAGCATCCGCAAAGTGGTCCTGGTAGGCGTCGATGATCAGGTGCATGGACCGCGGCGCGGCCTGGGAGAGGAGTACTTCACCGATGACCAGGGCCGAGCTGCAATAGGCCAAGCCCACCTTGATGACCACCCGGGCCTGCTCGACAATGAGCAGATCTCGGAGCACGTCGGCGTCGCTTTCTGGGAGCGCTAATCGGGCAAGGTTACCGACCTCTCTCCCGCTGCTCGGACCGACCTCGGTTAGCCGCCGACGGGCTCGACGCACGGAGGCGAGAGCGTCGCTGAGTTCGAACGCACTTCCGCCATCGCAGCCCCCACGGCACCACCGATGCAGCCTCACCAGAACGCGCATGACCTCAGCTGCGGTGGCGGCAGCCGAGTCGCAGTTGTCGACCGTCCACCGGGAGGCGGCCCCGGTAGCCGATCGTCGATCGGCACATGACGCGAGTCGGCGGTACGAATCGGCTTGCGAGGCGCACTTGCGCTCGGTGACGCCGCACCGGATGGGCGCCCGTAGGAGGTCGGCCGAGGGCCACAGGTGCGGCACCGTCGCGGTAGGTGTTACACTGTTTCTATGCCAACCACTCGACGTCGTCATGTGGTTACCGAGAGCGAGGCAGTCGCTCGGGCTCTCGACGCCGCCGCCCGGCGATGGCCCGGGGACCGCGATAACCGGGCCAGGCTGTTGCTCCACCTCCTCGAGGAGGGTCACCGCGCCCTTTCCGAGGGCCAGGAGAGAGGCAACCAGGCGTACCGCGAAGCCGTAGCACGTACTAGTGGGGTCCTCACTGGGCTGTATGGCGAGGGCTACCTCGACGCTCTGCGCGAGGACTGGCCCACGTGATCGTGCTCGACGCCAGCGTGCTCATCGCCCACCTGGATGCGCGGGATGCTCACCATGGGGCGGCTACGTCTCTTCTGAGCGACTTCGCGGGCGAGTCGCTCGTAGCCAGCTCCCTCACGATCGCCGAGGTGCTCGTCGGACCTGCGCGGGCTGGCCATCTTGACCACGCCATCGCGGTCCTCGATCAGCTGCACATCGGCACTCAGCATCTGCCCGAGGACGCACCCGTGCGCCTTGCCCTCCTGCGGGCCGAGACGAACCTCAAGCTGCCGGACTGCTGTGTCCTCCTGGCCGCCGAGCAGACAGACGGATCCGTCACTACCTTCGACCGCCGCCTTGCAACCGCAGCCGCTGAACGCGGGCTGGCAGTTCGAGTGCCGCAGTAGCCGATCGTCTTCGGGACTGCCTGGCCGGCGCCGTCGTCTGCTTGAGCCCGGCGATGTCGTCGTTGGAAACGTGAAGGGTCCAGAAGCTCGACGCTGGCCATCATCGAGTGCGGACGGCCGGGCGAGCAGCGTGTCGTGGCCGTACGAGCCAATGGTGGCTGGATCAGCTCGCGAGTCTGCTGGCTCAACTCCGACGCTCGTCAGGAGACGCACCAATCGTTATGGGGCTGCCCGACCAGGCGCTGGTTCGGAGGCGGCTCAAGCTGCGATGTCGTACTCGTGGATGATGCCGCCGAGCACGTCGCGTCCGTTGAATGTGTTACCGGTAGCTGGCGCCGGCCGCGGGATCGGCTGAGCAAGATCAAGGGATCGGTGCAGCCTCGCTTGGTTGTAGTGGCGGAGGTACTCGTCGAGTATCACCTCCAGTTGGCGCCGCGACCAGACGAGCAGGTTGTCGAGGCACTCGGTGCGGACGGTCCGCACGAACCGTTCGGTGAACGCGTTGGCCCGCGGGGAGCGCACCGGGGCCTTGGTGGCCTCGACGCGGATTGAGGCGAAGATGGCGTCGAAGCTGGCGGTGAACTTGGTGTCGCGGTCTTGGGTGCAGAACCTGAAGTGCCGGCCGGTCTCTTTGAGGTCCGCGCAGAGGTTACGGGCGACCTCGGTGACCCACGGTCCGCTCGGGTTGGCCGTGACGCCGAGCACGTGCACGACGCGGGTCTCGATCTCGATGACGAAGAGCAGGTAGTAGCGCCGGAACCAGACGGTGTCGACGCTAAAGAAGTCGGTCGCCACGATGCCCTTGGCCTGGGCTCGGAGGAACTCGGTCCACGTAGGTTCCCCTCGGCGAGGAGCAGGCAATAGTCCGTAGTGGCGCAGCACGTCGGCGGCGCTGCCCTTGGACACGGCGACACCGAGCTTCTTGCACTCGCCGACGATGCGCAGGTAGCCCCACCGGGGATTCTCGCGGGCGAGGGGTACGATTCGCTCGATGGTCTCCTGGGGCAGGGGTGGCCGGCCGGGCCCACGGTGGGAATAGGTCCAGCGGCGGCGGACGAGGGCCCGATGCCAGCGCAGGATCGTCTCGGGGGTGACGAGGAACGCTGCCCACCGCTCGCGTGGCACCAGCTCCGCTAGCTAGGGTGGCGATGAGCGCCCGGTCGGACCAGGAGAAGCGGGGACGGGTGCCCTGGCGGCGCAGAACGGCGAGTTGGTGACGGAGTACGAGGATCTCGGCGTCACCTGGGCGGTATAGTTTCTATACTATGAGCACGTGCAGTTCGAGTTCGACCCGGGGAAGAGCGCCACGAACCGGGCCAAGCATGGCATCGATTTCCTGCAGGCCCAGGAACTGTGGGAGGACCCGGATCGCGTCGAGGTGCCGGCGCGCACCCTTGGCGAGCCGCGCTGGCTGGTTGTTGCGCGCATCGGCGAGATCCCTTGGTCGGCGGTGGTCACCTACCGTGACCTGCGAGTCCGGATCATCTCGGTACGGCGCTCACGGAGCGAAGAGGTGAAGATTTATGAGCAAGATGAGCACTGAGGAGTTCGACGAGCGCTTCGATGCCGGCGAGGATGTGATTGCAGCCCTTGACCTCCCCGCTGCGCGGCGCCCCGGCCTGGAGCAACGGCGGGTGAATGTCGACTTTCCCTCATGGATGATCGAGAAGCTCGACCGAGAGGCCAAGCGCCTCGGGGTGACCCGCCAATCGGTCATCAAGGTCTGGATCGCCGAACGGCTCGAGCATCGAGATGGGAACGCGGCGTGACCGCGGCTCCTCGCCATCTTCCGATAGCGAGGAGATTCGTCGTTTCTCGGGGAAGGCCGTCCCGATCGGCCCTGATTGAGTAGGAAGCGTGGACCGCGCCGGTCCCGCAAGTAGCGCACCACCGAGGGGTAGGAGCCCGACAAGCCCTCGGCCTTGACGATCTCGAACACGCTGCTCGCCAGCAGCTTGGGCGGCGGGGCGATCAGGGCGTCGATGCGCTTGGCCCACCGCTCGTCGATCGCCCGCGCCGACGGGTCCACCCGCCGGGCGGGCGGCGGACCGCCCTGCTTCAGCCACTTGGAGACCGTGGCCGGGTGGTAGCCCATCTAGACAGCGATAT
>JAKBBA010000009.1 GCA_021808665.1 Actinomycetes bacterium | reverse complement strand
ATGGTCGTCTCCCCGGAGTACGCCTGCCAGTTCGTGTTAGTGACGAATGACACGATGGTGTTGAAGGACATGGCTGGGCTGACAGCGCCAAGGTGTTGGGGGTTCAGGGGGAGGCTCCCTTGAAGGCGCATGAGCAGATAGCCGGCGAGGAGGACCACCCCGCTGAACGCGATGAGCGAGACGCTGTATCGCTGCCAGGACTGCTCGACCTCAGGATTGACACCCATCAGCTTGTAGATCGGACGCTCGACGAAGCCCAGCCAGCCGCAGCGACCCTCGTACACCGACACCATGTAGGCGCCAAGGAGCCGCCACACCACGGCCAGGGCGACGACGAGAGCTGCGACGGTCCAAAAGAAGGCCATTAGAACCGCTCGGCTTTGAGAAGTGCGTAAGCAAGGTACACGAACACGAGGCCCGAGACGACTAGGAGGAGCCCACCCGAGACGGTCATATCCGCTCCAAGCCCCATATGAGGCCGAGCATCACCGCTACGAAAACCACAAATCCAGCCACGACCAACAGATCAGCCATACCTGTCATCCTGGTCTGTCTAGCGGTTACAGCGAGGTGGAATCAGACAGCTGAACGGTGAAACAAAAGTGAACGCTGCCTGAGCCGCCGCCTCCCCGTATGACTAGGGCTGACGGGGAATTGGGGGATTCGGCTGTGGTTCGGCGCTCGACAACTTGGCGCGGATCCGCTCGACCATAACCTCGGGGATGACGCTGTCGGGGTCGTGCAGCGACCCGAGCGACGAGGTTGCTCCCACGAGCGCCTGATAGAGAGGGGGGCACGTGGCGCACCGGCTGAGATGGGCCTCGACGAGCGCCCGTTCGTCTACGGCAAGGTCGTCGTCGAGATAGTCGGATATCTTCGCACGCGCATCCCAGCAGGTGAGCGGCACCCCGCGGTTGGCCTCGCGGCGGTCGCCAGCCCCGGCAAGAGCGCTCACAAGCATCATCCTCCCACGCCTTAGCCTGGCCTTCGCGGCCGGCAACGACAGTGCAAACGTATCGGCTATGTCCTTGAGCGGCCAACCTTCGGCGTCGTGAAGTACTACCGTGCTGCGATAAATGTGAGGGAGGTGGGCAAGAGCCTCCCGCAGAGTCTCGGCCGCCTCGGCTCGCTCGACCACTACGGAAGCGTCGACGCTGTATGAGTCTTCGCGCCACCAATCCTCGACGTCTTCCACGGCCAGCTCATGAGAGTGATGACGGGCCCGATCCACCGCTATGTGATACAAGATGCGGTGCAACCAAGTACGCATGGAAGATTCGCCCCGAAAGCTCTCCCGGTTTTCGATCGCACGTAGGACCGTCTCCCCGACGAGGTCCGCAGCTTCGGCCGCATCCGCGGTCACGGTGACTGCGTAGCGGTACAGAGCGGGCAACTCGTCCGTCAGCACCGATTCGAACCCTTCCGCGGTGCCGTCCCGACGGGCTCCGGCGGTGTCGCCCTCTGAGCGCGCTGCTGGCATGTGCTCAGTCTGGCATCGCTAACACCGAACAGGTGGCCACGCCTGAGCCGTTACCGTTTCACGCGGCCGGTCGGTGCATATGGTGCAGTGCCGCAGAACTCCCGGCCCCAGTGGAGCCTCTGGTGCTGATCCCGAAAAGACTATATAGCGGGCAGTAGCCGCTCAAGCCTGTTACGAGCATCACTGCAGCAACTACGACCAGCACGACACCCCAGCCCGTCGAGAAACCGACGACACCGGCACCGGCGACTCCGGCCGCGGCAACGACGACCCGTGCGACTCGGTCCGTGATACCTACCGTCTTTTTCATTTCCACTCCTTGCGTCCTTTCAGGTCGATCACATTTTCGATCGGCTGTCACATAGACGTATAAGCGCCGAAAAGGGATACAAACCTGCGCGGCTAGGAGATCCTCCGCCGGCAGCGCTAACGTGTCAGCTCGTGGACACATCAGCGCGCTGGGTTCCGATCCCCGTAGACGGCGGCTCGTACGACGGCTTTTTGCAGTTACCTGCGTCGGGCAGCGGACCCGGGTTGATACTTCTTCAGGAGATCTTCGGAGTCGGGGACTTCCTAACCTCGCGCGCTGCAGAGCTAGCAGGAGAAGGGTACGTCGTCCTGTGCCCGGACATGTTCTGGC
The DNA here is from genome assembly GCA_021808665.1 of Actinomycetes bacterium. The sequence continues at coordinate 85,634 of JAKBBA010000009.1, read as the reverse complement.
GTGTCGAATCCCGCGTCGCCCTCCCTCACACCGAGGAGAGCATGGGGGCAGCATTCAGCTACATGCAGCGCTTTGCGGCTCAACCAGCCGAGTTGACCAGGTCCGACCTGGTGGCGTCGCTCGACGCTCTTCGGGCCCGGCCCGAGGTGACCGGCCCCGTCGGGGTGATGGGATATTGCCTGGGTGGGCGACTTGCATACGAGCTGGCTGTCGCCTCGGACCCTGACTGCTGCGTGTCCTATTACGGCTCGGGGATCGGAGCGGAGCTCGACCAGACGGAGCACCTCAGGTGCCCGACACTCTTCCACTACGGAGGCGCCGACCCATACATCGACTCGGCCGAGATCGAAGCCGTCCGGGAGGCTTTCGCTGCGCGACCCGAAGTAGAGGTCGTAGTCCAGCCCGAGGCCGGACACGCCTTCGAGAACTACCAGGCTCCGATGTTCCACGATGCGAGTGCCGCCGCTGTCTCCTGGCCTATCACGTTGGCGTTCCTGCAGCGCAACCTCCACCGCTCGTAAAAGCCCCACTTCTCGACACATGAGCGGCCGCTGACCGGGCTTGGTTGTTTAATGTGGATGTCGATGAGCGAAGACAACGTCCACGTAAGCCTCCAACTCCAAGACGGTTACAGGTTCCTGGTGGACCTGGGAGCGGAATTCGACAAGCTAAGCATGGACGAACCCGCGCCCCTGGGAGCCGGTTCGGCGCCGAACGCTTCCGCTGTTCTAGCCGCCGCAGTCGGCAATTGCCTGAGCGCTAGCCTCCTGTTCTGCTTTCGAAAGGCCCACGTCGAGGTCTCTGATCTTTGCACCGACGTAGAAGTGGTCTCCGACCGCAATGCTGAAGGACGCCTGCGAATCGGGAAAATCGAAGTGAAACTTCACCCGGTCCTGGCACCAGGCGCCGAAGGTCGAGTTGCGCGCTGCCTGGAGTTGTTCGAGGACTTCTGCGTCGTCACGGCCAGCGTACGCGACGGGATAGCCGTCGGAGTGACCGTGGACGTCTGACCTATCAGGGGTGCTCGACCGTCACGGGCAACTTCAGCCGCGGATCTCGTTCCAGTCCTCTCCGAGCGGCGTTCGTAGGAGTTGAAGACCGCAATTCAGGCAGCCGGTGCGCTGCCAGGCTCCTTGGCAGCGCACCGCTGAAGCTTCTATCTTCGAACCGCAAGCGGGGCAACGGCCGCCAGCGTCCTCACCATCCGTTGCGCCGGCGACCCTGGCTTCTTCGCCCTTAGCCTGCTTAGTCATCTTCGACTGGCGGTGAGGCTAGGACAGCCTTTCGATGATCATCGCCATACCCTGGCCGCCGCCAACGCACATCGTCTCGATACCGAAAGTCTTGTCGAGCATCTGCAGGTCGTTGATGAGCGTGGTCATGATGCGAGCCCCTGTCATCCCGAAAGGATGCCCGAGCGCTATGGCCCCGCCGTGAGGGTTCAGTTGATCCTCGACGGAGATACCGAGCTCGTTGCAAACAGGCAGAACTTGCGCTGCGAAAGCCTCATTTAGCTCCACCACATCGATGTCGCGTATCGACATGCCCGTCTGAGATAGCACCTTACCTACGGCCTCGATGGGGCCGACACCCATGATCTCAGGAGCGAGGCCCGATACCGAACTAGCAACGATCCTCGCCAGCGGCGTCACGCCTAGCGCTCGGGCCTTGTCCGCAGACATCACCAGCACCGCAGCGGCACCGTCGTTGAGAGGGCACGCGTTGCCGGCCGTGACCTTGCCGTCAGGCTTGAAAGCCGGAGGCAGGTCAGCGAGACGCTCCAGCGTGGTGTTCGGCCGGGGACCGTCATCCTTGGAGACCACGGTCCCGTCTGGCAGGGTGAGCGGGATGATCTCACGGGCGAACGCACCGTTGTTCTGCGCCTCCACCGCCCGGTCCTGGCTGAGCTTGGCGAACTCGTCCATGCTCTGGCGGCTCACGTCGAACTTCTCGGCGACGTTCTCCGCTGTCATACCCATCGGAATGTACACATGATTGACGAAATCCGCCCGGGCCTCGTCGGTGAAGCGCACGTTTGCATCCTCTTTGGAGAAACCCTTCCCGGCCGTGCGCGAGACGCTTTCGACGCCGCCGGCCACGAACACCTCCCCCTCGCCCGCCTTGATCGCATGGAAGGCCATCCTGATGGTCTGCAGAGACGAGGCGCAGAACCGGTTGACGCTGGTGCCCGGGACACTGTCGGGAAGACCGGCCAGCAAGGCGATGTTACGAGCCTCGTTCATTCCCTGCTCGCCAGCGTGATTCGCCGAGCCGATCATGACGTCCACGACGTCAGCCGGGTCAAGCTGGGGCACCTTGTCCAGGAGAGACTTGACGATGAAAGCGCACATGTCGTCCGGTCGGTAGTCGACGAGCGAACCCTTAAAGGCACGGCCGATAGGGCTTCGTGCGGTCGCAACGATCACGGCTTCTGACATCGCTCAGGGACTCCTTCACACTTTTTTCGTTGGTCTCCACAGGTTCTAGCACCACCACCGTGACCTGCTCCAGTCCCCGGGGCCTAGCTCTGCGCAAGTTGACGCAAGGCGCCCAGATCCCCGCTGCGGTCCGGTACCGTTGAGATAACCAAGCAACTGTAGTGAGGTGATGGTTTGGCGGCTGACGGCAAAGCGGCCCAATTCGATGGTGGAGTCACCTACAGGGTGCAGCTGAAAGCCGGGTTCGGATTCGCCGAGGCCAAGGCGGCCGTCGGATACCTGAACCGCCTTGGAGTGACGCACCTGTACTGTTCTCCTATCTTCCAAGCTGTCCCGGGCAGCAGTCACGGCTACGACGTAGTGGATCCTTCATGTGTCTCCGATGACCTCGGTGGCTTTGACGGCTTCAACGAGCTGGTCGACGCTCTCGACGCTGCGGGGATGGGTGTCGTAGTCGATGTGGTCGCCAACCATATGGGTACGGCGTCGCGTTCCAACGTGTGGTGGTGGGAGGTCCTCGAGAACGGCCCGTCGAGCCTATGGGCCTCGTATTTCGACGTCGACTGGGATCCCCCCGAGGCCAAGCTCCGCCAGCGGGTGCTGGTACCCGTGCTCGGCGACCACTACGGGAGAGTGCTCGAAACCGGCGAGATCCAGGTCGGTCGCGACGGAGGATCCTTCTACATCCGCTACCACGACCACCACCTGCCGGTTTCGCCCCGCACCATCGACGAGCTCCTAGCCGAAGCCGCGGCTTTCGCCAACAGCGCGTTGCTGGAGGAGGTGGCCCACGGCTTCTCAAGGCTCCCAGAAGCCACGCAACTCGACCGCGACAGCGTCGCCCGACGTCACCACGACAAAGAGTGGCTGCGACGCCGACTCAGCGCTGCCCTGGTCGCCGACCCGGTCCTCGCTGAAGGGGTCGACAAGGCCGTCGAGAGCTTCAACGCGGACAGGGACCGCCTCGACAGCCTTCTGCGACGCCAAAATTACCGGCTGGCCTGGTGGAAAGTTGCCGGCGACGAGTCCGACTACAGGCGCTTCTTCGACATCTCGGATCTCGTCGCCTTACGCATGGAGGACCCTGAGGTCTTCACCGCTTACCACTCGACGCTGATGGGATTAGTCGATGACGGCAAAGTGTCGGGGTTGCGGGTCGACCATCCCGATGGCCTGCGAGACCCTCAGCAGTACTTCGAGAGGCTCGCCAAGGCCACGTCTGGAGCTTGGGTCGTCGCCGAAAAGATCCTCGCAACCGGGGAAGCACTCCCCGATACCTGGCCGGTGGCGGGCACTACCGGCTACGACTTCGCGAACCTGGTAGGCGGCCTGTTCGTCGACCCATCGGGTGAAGATGAGATCACTTCCATCTACCGAGACTTCACAGGCGATCTCAGCACCTTCGAGGAGACCTCCGACACCGCTAAACGCGAGGTGATAGACGGCTCCCTCGCAGCGGACTTCGAGCGTCTGACCGCCTCTTTCGTGGAGGTCTGCGAAGGGCGCCTGCACTACCGGGATTTCACTCGCCCGCAACTTCGCTCAGCACTCGCGGAGACTATGGCGTCCTTCGGCGTCTACCGAACCTACGTCCGCCCCGACGGGTCGACGTCGGCAGAGGACCGCCGAGCAGTCACGTCGGCCATAGCGGGAGCTTCTACGCGCAGACCTGACCTCGATCCTGAAGTTTTCCAACTCCTCGAACAGATCCTCCTTGTCGACCAGCGGGTTCCCGTCGAAGTCGATCTGGCGATGCGTTTCCAGCAGCTGTCCGCAGCCGTGACAGCCAAAGGGGTCGAAGACACCGCCTTTTACCGTTACGTAAGGTTCGTGGCCTTGAACGAGGTCGGAGGCGACCCCGCCCGTTTCGGCGTCACACCCGACGATTTTCACGCTCACAACCTTCGGATAAACACGACGTGGCCTTCGACCATGCTCACAACCTCCACCCACGACAGCAAACGCTCTGAGGACGTCCGCGCCAGGCTGGCAGTGCTATCCGAGATCCCCGGTACATGGCGAAAGGCCGTGCAAACGTGGTCTCGGCTCACGTCTCACTACAGGAGCGGAGACCTTCCGGACCGTCGAGCCGAGTACTTGTTCTACCAGACGCTCGTCGGGGCCTACCCGCTGAGCGGCGAACGAGCTACGGCTTACATGCGAAAGGCGCTGCGCGAGGCGAAACTTTGGACGAGTTGGAGCTCCCCGAACCTCGACTATGAGAAAATCGTAGAGGACTTTGTCAGCGCGGTACTGAGCGACAAAATCTTTACCTCCCAGTTAGGCAAGTTCGTATCCGACCTCGTCTCTCCCGGAAGGGTGAACTCGCTTGCGCACACGGTGCTCAAGTTGACCTCCCCCGGCGTGGCGGACATCTACCAGGGCTGCGAGACCTACAACTTGTCTCTGGTAGATCCCGACAACCGCTCAAGTGTGGATTTCAGCCGGCTCGGTTCGCTGCTCGACGAGTGCGAGCAGGTGTATAGGAGCGCAGGAATCCGAGGGGTCGTCTCCGGATCTGACCGCGGTCTGGACAAACTGTTCGTACACCAACGAACGCTCGCTGCCCGCCGAGACAACCGAGACGCCTTCTCCCCCGGCGCAGACTACCGACCGCTCGAAGCGCAAGGTTCCGCCCAAGACCACGTGATCAGCTTCGTGCGCGCCGAGCGCATCTTGGTAGTCGTTCCCCGACTGGTCGTCGGTCTGAGAGCAAAAGGCGGATGGGCGAAGACCCGACTCCGGTTTCCACCCGGCCTATGGGCAGACTGCTTCAGCGGTGAAGTCTGGTCGGACGAGGCACTCCTAAGCGAGCTTCTGGGAGCCTTCCCTGTCGCAGTGCTCGTAAGACAGACATGACGAGCGACGCTTCGACAGAGGCGAATGCCCGACGGCACCAGCCGGCGGGGTTGTGGACTCCCCGCGTTTGGGCACCCCGACCTCGTAACGTCGAGGTGGTTTTGGGCACAGGCGAACGCCATCCTATGATCCGCGCTGATGACCTGCTCGGAGCAGGCTGGCACGTCGCGCCCGGCGTCGACCTCGTCGCGGCGGACCGCTACGGTTTTTCGCTCGACGGAGGACCGACACGCGCCGATCCACGGTCCGTTTACCAGCCGTGCGGCCCGGAGGGGCTGTCCGAAGTGATTGACCAGCGGAGATTCGAGTGGTCAGACCACACTTGGAGAGGGTTCCATCTAGCCTCCGCTGTCATCTACGAACTTCACGTCGGAACCTTCAGCGGCGACGGCACTTTCGACGCTGTCACAGAACGTCTCGACCACCTGGTCGACCTTGGGATAACGGCGATCGAGCTGATGCCGGTGGCAGAATTCCCGGGCGGGCGCGGCTGGGGTTACGACGGGGTTAACCTGTACGCCGCGCACCACGCCTACGGGGGCCCTGAGGGCTTGAAAAGGCTGGTAGACGCATGCCACAGCCGGGGCTTGGCGGTGATCCTCGACGTCGTCTACAACCATCTGGGACCCTCAGGAAACTATCTAGAAGAGTTCGGACCTTACTTCACCGACAAGCACCTAACCCCGTGGGGACGAGCAGTCAACTTCGACGGACCCGGAAGCGACGAAGTGCGACGTTTCGTCGTCGACAACGCCACCCATTGGCTCGCCGACTACCATCTCGACGGCTTGAGGCTCGACGCTGTGCACGCCATCTTCGATTCGTCGGCAGTCCACATCCTTGAACAGCTCGCGTCTAGCGTTGCCGAACTGTCAGCCGCCACCGGATGGAGGCGGTGGCTCATAGCCGAGAGCGACCTGAACGACCCGCGAATGGTAAAAAGTTCAGATGTTGGCGGCCTAGGAATCGACGCCCAATGGCTAGACGACTTCCACCACTCGCTGCATTGCCTGATCACAGGCGAGCAGGACGGCTATTACCGGGACTTCGGTCGAGTCGACGACCTAGCTACTTCCCTCACACAAGGTTACGTCTACTCTGGGCGTTACTCGTCCGTGCGAGGCCGTTCCCACGGACGTTCGACTTACGGGCTGGCAGGCTGGTCGTTCGTGGGCTTCGCCCAGAACCACGACCACGTGGGTAACCGGGCCGCCGGCGACCGTCTCAGCTCTAACGTGACCGCGGGGCGCCTCAAGATTGCCGCAGCCGTTACGATTCTGGCGCCGTTCGTCCCGATGCTCTTCCAAGGAGAGGAGTGGGCGGCGTCGACACCGTTTGCATACTTCACCGACCACACCGATCCAGATCTAGGCGATGCTGTCCGAGAGGGACGTCGCCGCGAGTTCTCCTCTTTCGGATGGGACCCGATGGACGTACCGGACCCACAGGATCCGGACACCTTCGACACCTCCCGTCTTAGGTGGGACGAGATAGGCCAAGCCTGGCATAGTGACGTTCTTGCCTGGTATCAAGCTCTGATCCGACTCCGACGCTTACTCCCTGAACTCACCGACGGTCGGCTGGACAGGGTTAAATTCACCCACCACCCCGACATGGTGTTCAGCGTCTCGCGCGGAGCGATCCTCCTCGCGGTCAACCTGAACGCACAGCAAGCGGCCGTGGCACTCGACTCACCCCTGGACAGCAAGTCGCCGGCTCGGCTGCTCCTCGCCTCCCAGCCGGGCTGCGAAGTGCACACCGGAACACTCGAACTGCCCGCCGAGTCAGCCGCCATAGTAACCCTCCCCTGCGGCGCTTCCGACGCTGTCAGTAATGCCGGACACGAACTCGCGGACCCAAACCCAGCCTTCCCCCGATTGAAGGGAGATTCCCGATGACCGGGATCTTCGAGCCCTCCGACAGCTCCTCGTGGCCGGCCGAGCGATGGCCTGGTAGGCCGTACCCTCTCGGGGCGACCTACGACGGGGCCGGCACGAACTTCTCAATCTTCTCCGAAGGCGCCGAGGCGGTGCAGCTGTGTCTTCTGGGAGCAGACGGCGACGAGCTGCGCATCGAACTAGACGAAGTCGACGCTGCGTGCTGGCACGTTTACCTACCCAACGTGTCGCCCGGACAGCGCTACGGATACCGGGTGCACGGACCTTGGGATCCGCCGGCAGGACTTCGCTACAACCCTGCCAAGTTGCTCTTGGACCCTTATGCCAAGGCAATCGAAGGCTCCGTCGACTGGAACCCGGCGTGTTTCGGACACGTCCCCGGCGACGACGGCGCAAGAAACGACTCAGACAGTGCAGCGCATGTCCCCAAGTCGGTGGTACACCAGCCGTATTTCGACTGGGGAGACGACAGGCGGCCGGGAGTACCGCTGCACGACACGATCATCTACGAGACCCACGTCAAGGGTTTCACCCGCAGGCATCCAGACATACCCCGCGGTCTGCGGGGAACGTTCGCTGGAATGGCCCATCCGGTGGCGGTCGACTACCTGCGCTCACTCGGCGTCACCACGGTCGAACTGCTTCCAGTCCACCAGTTCGTCCACGACGGCCACCTCTTGGAGCGGGGTCTGCGCAACTACTGGGGTTACAATTCGATCGGGTTTTTCGCTCCCCACAACGAGTATTCGGCGAACGGGTCCCGCGGTCAGCAGGTCCAGGAGTTCAAGGCGATGGTAAGGACGCTGCACGAGGCCGGAATCGAAGTGATCCTCGACGTCGTGTACAACCACACAGCGGAGGGCAACCATCTCGGACCGACACTGTGCTTCAGAGGGGTGGACAACCGGGCTTATTACCGCCTCGTTCCCGGTGACGCCGCGCACTACTACGACACGACGGGAACGGGAAATAGCCTCAACGTAAGCCACTCACGCAGCCTGCAGTTGATTATGGACTCGTTGCGCTACTGGGTGACCGAGATGCACGTGGACGGCTTCCGTTTCGACCTCGCCGCCACGTTGGCCCGTCAGTTCTTCGACGTCGACAGGCTGTCCGCCTTCTTCGACCTGGTGGACCAGGACCCGATCGTCAGCCAAGTCAAACTCATCGCCGAGCCATGGGACCTCGGCCACGGCGGATACCAGGTCGGCAACTTCCCGCCTTTGTGGTCGGAGTGGAACGGAAAGTATCGCGACACCGTACGTGACTTCTGGCGTGGCGAGCCGGCTACCCTTCCGGAGCTCGCCACGCGCCTGACGGGCAGCTCGGACCTCTACCAGGCCGACAATCGTCGGCCCGTCGCGAGCGTCAACTTCGTCACAGCCCACGACGGTTTCACATTGGCAGACCTCGTCTCCTACGACCACAAGCACAACGAGGCCAACGGGTACGACAACTCCGACGGGGAGGGACACAACCGCTCCTGGAACTGCGGTCAAGAAGGGCCTACCGACGACCCGGAGGTCCTCGAGTGCAGGAGTCGCCAGCAACGCAACTTCATCGCTACTCTCCTATTAAGCCAGGGTGTGCCCATGATCGCCGGAGGCGACGAGATCGGCCGCTCGCAGCGCGGCAACAACAACGCGTACTGTCAAGACAACGAGGTCTCATGGTACGACTGGGCCCGCCTGGACTCTGAGCTGTTCGATTTCACCCGGCGGATGATCGAGCTTCGGAAGCTGCACCCTGTGTTGCGGCGCAGACGCTGGTTCCACGGTATGCCGATACGCGGCGTGCCTGACATCGGATGGGTGAAGCCCGACGGCGGGGACATGACAGACCAGGATTGGGATGCAGGATTCACTCAGGCAATAGGAGTTTTCCTGAACGGCGAGGCAATCCCCACGAAGGACACTCGCGGACGGCGGGTGACCGACGACTCGTTCCTATTGCTCCTCAACGCTCACAGCGAGCCTCTCAAATGGCGACTTCCCGATCGCTGGGGGCGTGGCTGGCAGCTGGTCACGTCGACTGGCACCTTCTCGGCTCTCGGCAAGAAGCCGTACCGTAATGTCACGGTCGGACCGGGATCGTTGACGATATTCCAGCAAAGTCTGGGCAACCGGCACTAGGAGCCCTCGCCGTCTGGCGCCCAACCCGGGCCTGCTGCCAGCGCCCTGAGGGCCTCGATCTGGCCGACATTTCCGATTACCACCAGGACGTCGCCGCCGTCGATCACGGTCTCCGGAGGAGGGTTCGTCAAGAAACCCTCCCGGACCTGGCGGATGGCTAGGACGAGAGCACCTGTGAGAGCGTGGAGCCGGGCCCCTCTAAGAGTCAGACCCGCGATAGGGGAAGATATAGGTACCGGTATCTGTTCCAGGCGGAACTCGAGGCTGCCGTCGTGCATGACGATGTCGAGGAACTCGACGACGTGAGGTTGCACGGCTAAGGCGGCCATTCTTGCGCCTCCGAGATCCTGGGGGTTGACGACTCTGTCGGCACCGGCCTGAAGCAATTTGGGCACGGCTGACTCAGATGAGGTGCGTGCCACGATGAACAAGTCCGGGTGCATCGACCTGGCGGTCAATGTGACATAAAGGTTGTCGGCGTCCCCATTGAGTGCTGTTATCAGCGCTCGGGCTCGACTGATCCCAGCAGCGCCAAGGACCTCCTCGTCGGTGGCGTCACCGCATAGCGACAACCCTCTCACAGTCGAGATCCTCTCCGCAGAGGAGTCGAGCACGACGACCTCCATATCCGAGGCGGCGACATAGCGGGCTATGGACCTTCCCACCCTGCCCCAGCCACACAAGATGAGGTGATCTTGGAGGTTGTCGATCTGGCGTTGCATGCGTCGCCTCCTGAGCTCGTCGCTGAGATATCCACCGACCAGGGTCTCCACCAGCGTACTGAACGTGTACGCAGCGATACCTACCCCGACGAGGATCAGGATAATGGCGAAAGCTTTCTGACCAGCCCCGAAGGGATGGACTTCACCGAAGCCGACGGTTGATACGGTTATCACCGTCTGGAAGGCTGCGTCGAGAGGGCCGTACCCGAACAGCATGAACCCCGCAGTGCCCGCCACGAGGACTGCGACGAGACCGACAACTCCGTATCGAAGGCGCGTGGCCGGTTCGACCGATCGACTGCCCGGCGCGCCTCCAGCGGGAGAGCGCCGGGCAGCCAGGCGCCGTCGCTGGCCCGCCTTGGCGGCGCCGCTCCCGGGATGCTTATGCGCCACGCAGCACCGCCGCCCAGAGCCGGTCGGTGACAGCGGTTACCGCCTCGGCGACCACGATGTAACGCCTGTACATGTCCTGGCCGACGAGCACTTCGCGTAGGTCGTCGCTGCGGATCAGGTTCCCCATCGCAACGCGGTAGCAGCGCTCGACCTCACGAGCGGCGTCGCTTGCAAGGTCAGCCTGGCGGCCCGCCTCCTGGGGATCTTTTACAAGCAGTGCCACGCCAGACGTCACCGCCCGGGTACCGACGCTGAGATGCCCGCTCATGGTGGCGGCGTGGCTGTCGGGTTCCCAGCCCAACACCTCCCCTTCGCGCACAACGTTGCGTGCTTGGACCACGACCCTGTCGATGCGTTCGGATATCACGAAGAGGTCTTCTTGGTCGATGGGGGTCGACAGCGCCGACTGCAGCGCTGCTAACAACTCGCGGCGTGCGTCGTAGGCGTCGTGCTGCGCGCTTCGCACCGCGTCCGCTGCCGCGCTCCCGGCCCCTTTGGACCACGACTCGAACGCCACCATCCCGGCCGCGCTCAGCTCGGCCTGAGAGCCCAGCAGGGCTATGACGTCCGGCACGACCGGAAGAAACAGTCTCTTCCACCGTAGCCTGCGAATGGCACCCCTGCTCACGGCGGGTTCGTCTGGGATGTTCACGCTACGAGCCCTGCAAGCTTGAATGCCGCCTCGCCAACCGCTCCGGCAAGGGCGCAAACGGGTACGGTGACCGCCCACGCGCCGGCTACGGTGGCGACGGTAGGCCAGTGCACGTGGCGCCTGCGGCGCGGCGCGCCGGTTCCGATCATGGCCGAGTCGACGACGGTCGACGTGCTGACGGGAGCGCCGAGCAAAGCGGCTCCTATTATGACCGCCGCAGCCGAGCTCTGCGCGGACAGGCCGTCGAGCGGACCGCCCCTGTAGAACTTCGACGAAACGGTGTTCACTATCCTCCGCCCTCCAGCAGCGGTACCGGTTGCAAGGACCACGGCCACCATAGCCTTGACCCATAGCGGTACGCCGAAGTGGCCTATCGTGCCTGACGCGACCAAAACGGCTGTCGCCAAACCCATCGCCTTCTGACCGTCATTGGAACCGTCAGCTAGCCCCACCACCCCGGCGGTAACCCAGATCGACCCCCGCAGCGGGGCCAACGCAACCCGCGATGCCCGGCGCATGACAGTTCCGAGCGTCCCTCTGGCAACAGCCGCCACGACGCCGCCGAGGACCGGGGAGACGACGAGCGCTAGGAGAGCTCCTGCCACCCCGTAAGGGTGAAGCCCGTGAAAACCGCCCCACCCGACCGCTCTAAGGCCCCCTTCAACGGCAGCTGCGCCAGCGAGACCTCCGACGATGGCGATGCTGGCACTGACCGGAACACCCCGCCTGGTCGCCACCAAGGCGAAACACAGGCTCGGAAGTCCACCGGCGATGTATACCGTCGGCAGTTCCCCGACAGGCACGTGCACCAGACCGGTCATGGTGACGGCAACCGCCTGGCCTGCCAACAGCCCGCCGACAACGTGGACGGCGAACGAGAACGCCATGACGCGCGGGTAACCACCGGCCCGCGCCGCGATCAGCGCGGCGCTGGCGTTAGGCGCATCCGACACTCCCAACATGAAAGCGAACCCGATGACGATGCCTAGCGCAGCGATCTCTGGGATGCCCACCACGCCAACTTAGCGAGTCGGCCGCACTGGCGGCCGGCCCATGACACAATGCTGCTTGTTAGTAACTGTGGCGGCGAGACAGACCACCTCGTCAGACGACCAGCACCGGAAGGACGGTCACGATCGACACGAACCCGCATACACCCCTAGCCGCTACCGGCCCCCTACCGGCCTATTCGGAGATGACCTGGCGGCACTACCTGAGCACGATCGTCGAGATCGAGGTAAGCCCCGGGCGCTGGGCTCACCTCAACGGCCCTGCCGCGCTGGACGAGCTGCCGCTGCCAGGCCCGATCCACGTGATCACCGCCTGCAACCCAGAGGGCATCTACCGCTCCGAGGAGGAGAACCGTGCCGCCACAGCCCGGCTTGTAGGCGAAATGTGGGTATCGGGTTTCGCCATTGCCAGGGCGCTCGGGCGCAGCCCGAGCGGGGATCACTCCGAAGTCAGCGTAGCGCTAAGCGGGCTCAGCAGGCCAGAAGCCCTCCGCGTGGGCCGCCGCTACGGCCAGATCGCCATATACGAGGTCACCGATGACACCGTCATCCTCATGGCCTGCCACTCCGAGCGCGTCGAGGCCTTCGACCGGCATCCGACCGTCACGCTCAGGATTTCTGGCGACCCTTCCTAGCGGGAAGCCACCCCAGCGCGAATCGCGGATAGAATCGATAGCTAGTACAAAGAGTCGAGCCTGCGGATACGAAGGAGGCCCCAATGGCCTACCAGGATCGTTACGTTGCCGTAGACGAGCAGCATCTCGTCATCAAGGGTTACTATTTTCCGGGGACCACTAAGCGGATCCCTCTGGCTTCCATTCGCTCAGTGCGCCGCTCCGAGATGGGCGCGATTCGAGGAAAGGCGCGGATCTGGGGTACTGCGAACCCGCGCTACTGGGCAAACTTCGACCCGGGCAGGCCCAAGAAGACCGTTGCTTTCGTCGTGGACGCCGGGAAGGCAGTCCGTCCTTTTCTCACGCCCGACGACCCGGTGGCCTTCGAAGCGGCCCTACGAGACAAGGGAGTCGACGTGACAGAACGCGGGTCCGCTCCGATTGTCTGAGATCCGTAGCTGAGCGAGGCTGGGGAGTTCCCACGAAAGGACATTCGAAAGTCGGTGCGGTTCGCGGCTGTATTACTCTCGCTAGGTGCTTCTGACGTCTTAGACGTTCGACGTTCGACGTTCGCCACGGCGTCGGCGGAGAATACGGATCCCGCCGAAAATCACCACGTTCACGCCGTCGATCGCCCAGCTGATACCTGGATACCCGGCAGCTTCGACGGCGAAACTACCCACTAGGAGAGTGATCACGAGGAGCCACTGCACGACGGCGAGCATTTCCAACGGTCGGACGCGCTTCGCAGGCCTTGCTTCCACGACGAGGTCAGGTGCCACAGCACGCACGGCGTCCAGGACGTTTCGCACGCCGGGATTGACGTAACCGGTGCCGGCTATTACTACCGTCGGCACGGTCTCGTTTCCTCCGGCCATGGTCCGCACCACGGCGGCAGCGTCGGGGTCTTCCCAGATGTTGACCTCGGTCGTCGCCAGGCCAGCGCGACGCAGCCCTCTGCGAAGCGCTCCACAGTACGGGCATCCAGGCCGCCAGTAGACAGTGACGAGGTCGGACACGTTTATGGCCACGGTACTGGAAACCCGTTTTACGGCAGCTGCATTCCGTTCTCCGCCTGAGTCGCCCGACGCTAGGGGAGGCCTAGCGGACTCCCACACGAAGGTGCGCTGATAATCTGATCGCCGCCACAGCGTCACTGAGTATCGTGACGCCGCGGCATGGACACCACCGGCGCCCGGGGCGCTGCGGCGGGCTCAACAGGCCCAGTACCCCGTGAAGACGTGAACCCAAGACGTGTTCATGCCCGCGGCCGGCTCCATTCACCGGCCAGGAGATCCAACGTGCCCTCAAAGTTCTCGCGCTGCATGTTATGCCCACATCCTGGAATACGCACCGAGCGGCTCTTCCTGGCTAGTCGAGTGAACTCCTCGGCTATCGCTCCGGTGACAAGCCCCCCAAGGTCCTCGTCTCCAAAGACGAGCACGGCTTCCACATCGCATCTTAGGGCGAGGTCTCGCCAGGGGACCTCGCCAATGTCGTCTGCGGCCTCCGCGCGCACCTGAAGTTTCGACTCCACCCAGGCCGGATAGTCCGCCTCGTCCCATTGGGGGTGCTGTCGCCTTGCCAAGTCGAACAGCTGCGACGGAGTCGAGGTAGACCAACTAGCCGCCGTCTGTCGTGCTGCTACCCGTTGCCCATCGCGGGTCGCGCCGGTCACGCCTTGCATGAACGGCGGGTCGAGCAGCACCATCAGGGACACCAGATCGGGCCGGCACGCTCCCACTCCTAACGCCGTCCTAGCTCCTATCGAATGACCGACTAAGATAACCTCAGGAACTCTCAGTTCCTCAATCACCGAGATCACGTCGGCCACATGGTTCTCGTGGCCTCCAAGACCACCACCAGAGTTACCATGGTTGCGCGAGTCCAAGAGAACTACGTCAAGCGCTCCAGGCATGCGCTCCGCCACCCGTCTCCAGATAGCCCCGCTGTCCGCGAGCCCGTGAAGGTATATCCACGTCGGGCCAGCCCCGGGCGAACGTGCGTAGTGCAACGAGGTGCCGTCAGGGACGACCAAGCGGCCCTCGAACCATTCTTGGCTCACGCTGTTCTTTCAGGACTTGGGTCTGAGTGCCAAGGTCGGAGAGAACTCTTCGGAGCTGTCAGCAACTGTCATTCGCGTGAGGCGGCGCGAACGTTCGGACAGGTGTTCCCAATCCTGCCTACTTATGCCAGGAACGACTGACTCCCGGAACCACGGTGCATAGAACTCGAGATTAGGTATCGAACGAACCTGATCAGATACGTTCGGCGTACCCCCGTGCCATGCTCTCACGTCGCGGATCTGCACAGCACCAGCCGGGGCTGGGCACACTGTCGATAGACGCATCCACTCGGGTTCTTCTTCCAGCGTGGGTATCCCCGCCCGCGAGTGGTGCGTACCAGGGATCTGGCGTGTCGGACCGTTCAAGGGCGTGGAATCGGAGACGATGAAGTTCACACATACGTATGGTGTCGGAAGGTCCCGCACGTTTAGATGACCGCGAGGGTCATGGAAGGAACTGAATGGCGACTCCTTCTTGGAGGCGAAGTCGCGCATGTCGGAATGAAGCGGCTGGTATCCCACTGCTCCCGGCAGGCAGAAATCACCGCTCGCAGCCCGCAGCATGTAATCGTCGGATTCGAAGATAGCCGAAACGACGGCATGGACCGCGTCAAGGTCAAGCAACATCTGCCATTCCGGGCGATGGAGCATGCTCCGCGTGCTCGACGACCCGCCGAAGGAGTACCGCCGGGCAAGCCTATTTCCCGTTCCATCGGGATCCAACGCCACGATGGACGCTACGACGTCGTCAACTCCACTGCGAAGCGTAGACAACTGCGCGTCAGAGAGCATGTCTTGGATTACGACGAAACCGTCCCGACGAAAAATCCGCACTGCTCGTTCGATCTCGGACGGCTCGAGCACCTCCAATCCACGGATCCCGTTATGAGCGCTGAGGTAGTCACGAAGTTCTTCGATGTCCGCAGTATCGCTCGGTCTCCCTGGCTTGCGCTCCGCTGTATAGCTCGCCTCACTCGTAGACGAAGCGCCGCTCACTTGACACCATCGCTTACGACCCCATTTTGGCAAGCCTGAAGTAGGCGCTTCCGGTATGTAGCCATTTACTCCTCCTCCGAATCGACTAACGTCGTCAACTGTACTAAACTTTCTTCAACAATGGCAAGGGTAAAGAATTCCGAGTCCACACTTGAGACGCCTCGTAGCCGCCCGAAGCGCATGGCCCCTGACGATCGGCGGGCCGCACTCCTCGATGCCGCTGTCCGAGTCATCCAGCACCGAGTGCTCGCAGACCTCTCCTTCGAGGCAGTAGCCGAGGAGGCGGGAGTATCCAAGGCACTCCCCTATCGATATTTCGATTCACCAGCCGAGATCGCCGTGGAGATCTTCGAGCTTGTAATTGGTTCGGTAGACGATACGATCGAGCAGGTCATCGGATCTGCGCTTGGTTTTGACGACAAGGTACGGATAACCCTTCATCTGTGGAGCGACGCCGTCGAGTCAGGGGGCCAACTCGTGCACCGAATCCTCGACAGCAAGGCCGTCGCAGCGCTCCAGCCGCTTATCGAGGAGCGCGACCGGCACTCAGTCGAAATATGGGCCGATGCAGTGGCATCCGAGTTCGCCCTGACCCCATCTAAAGCTACCTTCGTAGCTGTAATGCTGACCTCGGCGGCGACTGCGATCCTGCGGTACTGGACCGACAACAACCTCGACAGGAATCAGATAGTCGAGGACTTCTTAAGAGCAACCCGGGCGACCGCGCTCGCGCTCAGCGAAACATAGGCTCGTATCTGGGCGCCAGAGGCAGCGTCGACGACGTTGCTCGGTGCAAAAGTATCTCAGAAACTTGCGCAACACCACATTTGGTGTTATAAATAAAAAAATATCAGCAACAGCCGCCTTCGTGTACGTCGTCTTAGATGCTCTCATGCGCGAGGTGCACGGGGAGCGGCGCCAAATGGGGAGGATTCATTAAATGGCACCAACAAAGCTCGACAGACAGCGTCGCACGCTCATCGCAGCCGCTGCGGCAGCCTCGCTCGTCGCAGCGGCTTGCGGCTCAAGCTCTGCGGCGTCGTCGACGGCCACGACCACCGGGTCGTCCGGGTCGACGTCCGCGTCGGCGTCTCCGGGGTCCACGTCGGTAGTAAATCTTACGTTCTGGTCCTGGGTGCCGAACATCCAGAGCGCCGTAACTTTATGGAATCAGACCCACCCCACGATCCAGGTGCACTTGGACGAAACCGCAGGCGGCGTTGCTGGAACGTATGCCAAAATGTTCAGCGCGCTTCAAGCAGGCAACGCTCCCGATCTAGGCCAGATCGAATACGACGTTTTGCCGAACTTCGAGCATGTCGGAGGCGTTACTGATATCTCGGCCTACGTAAAGACCTATAAGGCGGACTTCCTGCCGTGGACATGGGGGCAGGTCTCGGTTGGTTCGGCGGTATACGCCATACCGCAAGACACTGGACCCATGGCGCTCTACTACCGGGCCGACCTCTTTACCAAGTATGGCCTCACGGCGCCTGCTACTTGGCAGGACTTCCTTGCGGACGCCGAGAAGCTCCACGCAGCGAATCCTAGCCTCTACTTGGCGACATTCTCTCCAGCAGACACGGGATGGTTTGCCGGCCTCGAGTGGCAAGCCGGTGTTGATTGGTTCAAGACTTCGGGAAACTCCTGGGTCGTAAATCTCACGAGCAGTGCATCGCAGCAGGTTGCGTCGCTCTGGCAGCAGATGATCAGCCAGAATCTCGTAAAGGTCGAGCCGGACTTCACAACCGGGTGGAATAAAGACTTCGCCGACGGCACAGTCCTGACTTGGCCAGGTGCAGTGTGGGGTGAGAGTGGTTTCCCAACGAACGCAGCTTCTACCGCGGGTGACTGGCGTGTGGCCCCCCTGCCCAACTGGGGTTCTACGCCAAGTAGCGGAAACTTCGGTGGTTCGACTACGGCAGTCTTCAAGGACTCCAAACATCCCGCTCAGGCCGCCCAGTTCGCCGCCTGGCTGAACACCAACCAGCAGAGCGTCAGCGACCTTATAACAAAGGGCGGATTGTATCCGGCTGATGTCCAAGGTGAATCACAGCCGATCTTTAACAGTCCGGTTCCGTTCTATGGGAACGAAAACATCTGGAAGGTATTCTCCCAAAGTGCCGCCGAGGTCAACACCAACTTCCAATGGGGTCCGGTCATCGCAACTACTTTCACCGAGCTGGGTGACGCTTTCACGAAAGTGACAGCTGGCAGTGGAACCTTAAGTTCCGCTCTCGCTGACACTCAGTCCCAAACCATCTCAGCCATGAAGCAGCAGGGCTTCTCGGTCAGTGCCGGCTGAGAGGTGGGCCGCAGCGGGAGGTGAGCGTGCAAGTCACCTTCCGCTGCGCCCGTCGGGTCCGAAATCGAGTCTCAGCTGGCTGACCCGACCAGTGCAGCGGCACCATGCGCCAGGCCCCGCACGGTGCGACCGATGAACCGGCCCAGGAAGGTCCGGTAGATCCAACCAGTTCCGGGTCTGGTAACAAAGAAGGTCGAACGCCACTCGATGGAAGTGCCGGCTCCGTTGCTGATCAACGTCACGACCGCCTTGTAGTCCCGCAACGGCATCCCGTGTTCGAGGGTGTAGCTAAAAACCCGGTTGGGCGTGGTCTCCACCACCCGTTCCCGAGTCTTCGTCCGTCCCGTCGTGAAGAGCCGCACGGCATTGCGACCTTCGGGCTGATCGCCCTCGCGCTCTCCCGGTTCGAGCAGCTCGAACTGCCCGATGGGCGACCAGCTGGGCCAGGTGGATCCGTCGGCCAGCAATCCGTAGACCACCTCGGGCGGAGCGATCGTCGTCGCGCGCTGTTCGATCACTTGCTGTTTGGGCATTTCGCTCCCATACCTCTAGTCGTTCAGAGTACCGATCTGAGTGTACCATTTGGCACATGCCAGCTCCAACTACCAGCGCCGCCTACGATCGTCTGCTCGAGCTGGTGATCGACCACTTTGTGGTCGACGGGCTCCACGATCAGTCCCTGCGGCAGATCGCCGCCGCCATCGGCTCTAGCCACCGCATGCTGCTCTACCACTTCGGTTCCCGGGATGGGCTGCTCGTCGCCGTGGGAAAGGCGGTCGAGGCCCGCACCAAATCCCAACTGGCAAAACTACGGGCGGCGATGGTGGCACCCGGCTCGGCCGAAGCCACCGATGAGGCCATACGGCAGACCTGGGCGCTGGTGTCCGACCCGGCCTTGGGCGACTTTGAGCGGCTCTTCTTCGCCCTCTACGGCCGCGGCCTCCAAGGTGACGAAGCGATGCGGCCCATGATGAACATCGAGGATTGGATCGAGTTCAGGGTGCCCGAAGCGGTCGCCGTGGGCATCGATCCACAAGTGGCCCGTCGGCACAATCGATTGGGGCTGGCCGTGGTCCGGGGCCTACTGCTCGATCTGTTGGCGACCGGCGATGCCGACGAGGTCCGATCCGCCCTCGAGATCTTCGCCGACTTCTACCGCGGCGCCTGGTGGGTGTCAACTCGCACCGAAAGACCTCAGTAACGCCATGCGTGCTAGTTGCTCGGGCTCCACAGGGCGGCGCCTTTCCAGGGGTGCGCAGGGCCTGGCGGCGACTGGTGGCAGCGTCCCGGTGGGCGGCGCAGAACGCTCAGGCTTTTTTTGCTTGCTAGCCGTCGCCGGTGTCGCCGTCGCCGTGCCACCACCGGTGCGGGAAAGGAGGTCATGACGAGACGGTCTCGGGATCGCTGGCCTTGGCCGTTTCGGTGATGGTGACATGGCCGGCGGTGGCCGCCCCGCTCCAACGTTCGATCTCCCCGGCCAGGTCGAGATGCTCCACGGGGGCAGCGTGCTCGTAGGCACCCCATTGGTCGCGGGGCAGCATCCACATCAGCTCGAACTCGTTTCCGTCGGGGTCGGCGCCGTAGACGCTCTTGGTGGCACCGTGGCTGGACTCGCCGGTGTAGGCGCCGGCGTCGAGGAGGGTCTGGCGGGCGGCGGCCAGCTCGTCGATGGTGTCGAGCTGCCACGCCAGGTGGTAAAGGCCGATAGCACCGTGGCGTTTCGGGCCGCCCGCGGTTCCGACACCGAACAGGCCGAGGTCGTGGTGGTTCCCCGATCGGGGGAGCCTCAGGAACGCTGCGTTGGCGCGCGGCTCGCGAGCGATGACCTGCATGGCGAACACGTCGGTGTAGAAGTGGACCGAACGCTCGAGGTCAGAGACGAAAAGCACGGCATGGTTGAGGCGTACAGGAGATACGGGCATTGGGGTTCCTTGGGTTCGGGCCCACAGCGGGGACGATCCCGCTGCGGGCGCAAATGGACTTGTTTGATCCGGCGAGTTGACAGCTCAGGAGGCGTCGGGGCTGCGGATGGCGGACACCTCGAACTCCAAGGTGACGTTCTCGCTGACCAGCACGCCGCCCGCTTCGAGCGCTGCGTTCCAGTTGACACCCCAGTCCTTGCGGTTGACAACAGTCGACCCTTCGAAGCCGATCCTCTGGTTGCCGTAGGGGTCCACCGCGCTGCCGGTGTACTCGAAGTCGACGGTGACGGGGCGGGCGACCCCCTTGATGGTCAGGTCACCGGTGACCCGGAAGCGGACATCGCCAGTCGGCTCGACGCTCGTCGAGGAGAAAGTGATCTGCGGGTAAGTGTCCATGTCGAAAAAGTCGTTCGAGCGCAGGTGGGCGTCGCGGTCCGCGTTGCGGGTGTCGATGCTCGCCGCTTTGATCGAAAGCTGCAGCTTCGAGTTCGCCGGGTTAGCGGCGTCGAAGTAACCGGAGCCGTCGAACTCGTTGAACGAGCCTCGGACCTTGGTGACCATGGCGTGGCGGGCGACGAACCCGATCCGGCTGTGGACGGGGTCGATGGTGTAGCTGCCGGTGAGTGTGACGGGGACGGTCGGGGTGCTCATGGAGTAGCTCCTTCATATAGTGGACATGTCCTACAACATCGATGACAGATCAACTATTCCGCGTCCTACACTGGAGCCATGAACGGGGTCCGGTGGCTCGACGAGCACGAACAACGAGCATGGCGGGCTCTGCAGTTCATGCAGCTGCGACTCGCCGGCCGCCTGGCTGCCGATGTGGCCGCCACCTCCGAGCTGTCCTACGCCGACTATCTGGTTCTCGTCGCTCTCAGCGACCACCCCGACGGCCGGGCCCGCCTGTTCGAACTGTCCGAATCCCTCGGCTGGGAGAAAAGTCGGCTGTCCCATCAGGTCACCCGCATGACCGGACGGGGACTTCTGCGAAAAGAGCGCTGCGACGGCGACCGCCGCGGCGCCTTCGTCGTGGCCACCGAAACGGGCCGCGAGGCCATCGAGGAGGCCGCACCCCACCATGTGGCGATGGTACGCCGCTTGTTCATCGACCCGCTCACCCCCGCCGAGCTCGACGCCATCACCTCCGCCGCCGAGAAAGTCCTCGCCGTGCTCGACACCGAAGCCGCCGACGGCCACCATGATGGTGGCCGTCTTAGAAAGGAGCATCCCAACAGATGACATGGCGGACCGGCGATGACCGAGACAGCCAAACCCGACGTACACGAACTTCGGACTCAGAGCCGCTTCGACCTCGAACAGGCCACCACCACCGCCGAACCTCCTGTCGAAAAACGAGCATGGCGTCCTCCCCAGCCGAGCCGCGACGAGCGGCCCGGTGACCAGCGCTGACGTTCCCGCCGACGCCCAGCGCGCCGCTCCAGAGGGCTGCGCGCTCGAGATCACCGAGAGCCGGGAAAGCCGCGTCGCCGCCATCGGGGTACGCCGCGCGCTGCCCGCGACTCGCTCGGCAAGGAGCAAGTCATCGTGGCCGGCCATCTCAACATGATGACTGCCGGGTGGCACGTCCCTCGCCCCGAGATGGCCACAGTTCGCGCAAACGTCGTCGCCCGATCGGTGCCGTCGAGGCCATGACGCAGAGGCGGCCGATGCAGCCAGCGCGGGTGCGACCCCGGTACTGCGCTGCGTGCGGTCGGCGGACCCGGTGAGCGAACGGTCTGCCACCTGGACGCGCCCAGTCCAGGACGCCATCCGGGTGGACCGCTCCAAGCTGGCCTTGGTGGCCGCGGCGCGTTGCGCACTGGGCATCGCCATCCCCCTCGTCGCCGGCGACGTCTCCGGGCATCTCCTGGTCGGTGTGGGAGGGGCGGTCGGCGCTCTGACGGCGGGGACGGCGTCGCTGCAGGGCACCTATCGAAGCCGGGTGAAGATCATGGCGTTCGCCGCCGCGGCCTTCGCCGCCTCGGCATTCGTCGGGGCGGCGGTTGGCCGCCTGGAAGGCCCCGACATCGCGGTCACCGCCGTCTGGGGGGTCATCGCCGGTCTCCTGGTGATGTTCGGAGAGGCGCCAGGCGTCGTCGGCCTCCAAGCCGTCATCGGCCTGGTCGTCTTCTCCCAGTTCTCCTTCAGCCCCGAGCAGGCCGCGCTCAACGCCCTCTGGGCGCTGTGCGGAGGGGCGATCCAGATCGTCCTCGTGGCCGTGACCTGGCCCCTCCAGCGCTTCCCGGTCGAGCGGGCCATGTCGAGTGACACCTACCGGCTGCTGGCCGCCCACCTCCGCGCGCTCGCGAGGGACCCGTCGGACCTCCTCGATCCCGGCGTCCTCGACAGGTTGCCCTCCGCCCTCGTCGAAACCCAGCCCTGGGGCGACCGGGCCGCCGCCGCCGCCTACCAGGCGCTGGCCGACGAGGCAGACCGGATCCGCCTTGAGGTGGCCGGCATAGCCCGGACCCGAGCCCGACTCGCCCAAGCCTCGACGATCGCCACGCCTACAGCAAAGGCCGGCGCCATCGACGCGGCGAGCGACCTCGAGGACGCGATCACCGCCTCAGCCGACCTTCTCGCCGGCGTCGCCGCCGCACTGCACGACGGGCGCAGCGCCGTCGCCGACCCCGAGACCCGCGAGCGGTACCGAACCGCCATCGAGGGCCTCCGCTCGCAGGCCGCACTCGCCGAGCCTTCGACTCGCGCGATCCTCACCCCTGCCCTCGAGGGCCTCACCGCGCTGGCAGGCCAGCTTCGATCAGTGACCCAGCTGACTGCGGTGGCCGCCGGCGACCAACCTGGCGCGCCCAAAACCGCCGCGTCGACCGCCGGCCAGCCGGTCCGGAGCCGGCCGCGGCCTTCCCCGCTCCCCGGCGCTTCGGGGGGTCGTCTCGAGTTGGTGCGCGCCAACCTCACCCGCACCTCCGAGGTCTTCCGCCACGCCCTTCGGGTCGGCGTCACCCTGGCGGCGGCCGTCGCCATCTCCCACCTGTTCCCCTTAGGTCACGGCTACTGGCTCCCGATGACGGTCATGATCGTCCTCAAGCCCGACTTCGCCACCACCTTGAGCCGAGGCTTGGGCCGCAGCGTCGGGACCGTCCTCGGCGCCGGGCTGGTCACGTTATTGCTGGCAGCGCTGGCGCCGTCACCGGCCGTCCTGATCGCGCTCACCGTAGCCCTGTATGCCGCAAGCGTCGCTGTGCTTCGCGCCAACTACGTCATCTACAGCGTCGGCATCGCGTCGCTGGTCGTGGTCCTGCTCGCCTTCACCGGTTCCCCAGCGCCGTCCCTCGCCGCCGACCGGTCCTTCTACACGCTCCTCGGGGCCGCCCTAGCCTTGGCGGCCTACGCCACCTGGCCGACCTGGGAACGCACCCACGTCGTCGATCGACTAGCCGACCTCGTGGAAATCGACGGCCGCTACGGCGCGGCGCTCCTCCACGCGTGGGCCGACCCAGCATGTGCCGATCGGGAGGAGCTACAGCGGCTGCGCCTCGCGGCTCGCCTCGCACGCTCCAACGCCGAAGCGTCTGTCGACCGCTGGCTGACCGAGCCCGCCAGCCGCGAACCGGCCTCGCCGAACCCGCTCACCGCCGAGACGGCAAAAGGCATCCTCGCCGCGGTGCGCCGCTACGTGTGGAGCGCGCTCGTCCTACACGGAGCGCTCCCGAGCACCGCTCCGGCCACAGGGGGGAAGTGCAGGCCCGACCTCCACCGTCTCGGAGAGGAAGTCCAACAGGCCATGGCCGCTGTCGTCGTAGCGCTGAGGACCGGGCCTGCTCCGGCGGGCTACCCTCCACTGCGATCCACCCAGGTGACGCTCGCCGCCCACCTGACGAGCGCCTCGCCGCAGGCGGCGGCCGATCCGACACCAGCTGCCGTGGACATGGTTATCGTCAGCGAGACCGACCTCATCGTCAACGCGGTCGACACCCTCGCCCAC
Source organism: Actinomycetes bacterium (assembly GCA_021808665.1). The sequence goes on along the minus strand of JAKBBA010000009.1, from coordinate 61,679 downwards.
CTCGTCGGTGTCGGACCCCGCCCGTCAGCGGGCTCCTGACGCCGACACTCCGAAAGCCCGGATTAGCCTCGTCGAGACTTCACGGTCGGCCTCCCGCGAGCGTGGCCCCTCCCCCACGATGAGGTTCGCCCCCTGCCTCCGACCCTTGAAGGTCACCGGCGGTCGCTCCCGGGACACTCCCAGCACGCGACGGCCGATGCTGGCAAAATCAGTGAATGACCTCTGCGTCGAGCCCGCCACCTGCCACCCCGGTGCTCTCGGGGCTCGAAGCAGTCCGGGACTGGGCGGCGGACCTCTACCGTGACCTGCACGCCCACCCCGAGCTGTCCCACGAGGAGCGCTCGACGGCGTCGAAGGTCGCAGAGCGCCTCGGCGCCTCGGGCGTCGAAGTCCACACCGGAGTCGGCGGCACCGGCGTCGTCGGCCTGGTCAGAAACGGGGAAGGGCCGACGGTGCTGTTGCGGGCCGACATGGACGCCCTCCCAGTAGCCGAAGCCACCGGACTCGACTACGCCAGCCACGTCACCGCCACCGACGCAGCCGGCAACGAGGTGCCCGTGATGCACGCCTGCGGCCACGACATGCACGTCGCCTGCCTCCTCGGCGCCGCCCACCTGCTCGCCGCAGCCCGTGAGCATTGGGCGGGCACCCTCATCGCCCTGTTCCAGCCCGCCGAGGAGACCGGCGACGGCGCCCGGGGCATGCTCGACGACGGCCTAGCGACCCTGGTACCCAAGGCGGACGTCGCCTTGGCCCAGCACGTGCTGCCCGCGCCTGCCGGTTTGGTCGGCACGCACGCCGGTCCGACCCTCTCAGCCGCCGACAGCATGCGCATCACGCTGCACGGGCGTGGCGCGCACGGATCGATGCCCCAAGCCTCAGTCGACCCTGTCGTCCTCGCCGCGATGATCGTGGTCCGCCTCCAGACCCTCGTGGCCCGCGAGACCCGCCCCGGGGAGCCGGTCGTGGTCACCGTCGGGAGCATCCAAGCGGGCACCAAGAGCAACGTCATCCCCGACCACGCCGTCATCGAGCTCAACGTGCGCACCTACGACGAGCAGACCCGGACGTCGGTCCTCGACTCCATCAAAAGGACCGTCGACGCCGAATGCCAGGCGTCGGGATGCCCCAAACCGGCCGACTACGAACTGTTCGACCGCTTCCCCCTCACCGACAACGACGTCGAAACCACCGCCAAGGTGTCCGCCGCGTTCGCAGCGTTCTTCGGGGAGCGGGCGCGGCCGCTACCGATGCAAACCGCCAGCGAGGACTTCAGCGACATCCCCACAGCCCTCGGAGTCCCCTACTGCTATTGGGGGATCGGCGGCATCGACCCCGACAGCTACGAGGCGGCCGAGCGGGCCGGTCGGGTCGCCCAGGACATCCCCGTCAACCACTCGGCGTACTTCGCCCCGGTCATCCAACCCACCTTGGACACCGGGATCCAAGCGATGGTCATCGCCGCCCTCGCATGGCTCGCCCCGCCCCGGACCGGCGACCAGTAGCGACGGTGTCACACCCCGGCTCGACGCTCCAACTGGCACTCGACCTGTCGGGCACCTTCGTGTTCGGCCTCAACGGCGCCCTCACCGCCATGGAAGCAGAGAACCTCGACGTAGTCGGCGTCGTCGTCCTCGCCGTGATCACCGCCCTCGGTGGCGGCGTCATCCGCGACGTGCTCATCGGCGCGCTTCCGCCCGCAGCTTTCAAGGACTGGCGCTACCTTGCCGTTGGCGGCGGTGCCGGCATCGCCGCCTTCTTCGCCCGCCAACTCTGGGTGCGCATCAAACGCTCGATCACCGTCTTCGACGCCGCCGGCCTGGCCCTATTCTGCGTGACGGGCACCACCACCGCCTTCGCCGCCCACCTCGGGCCGTTCCAGTCGGCCGTCCTCGGCACCATCACCGGCGTCGGCGGCGGCACCGTCCGCGACATAGTCATCAGAAAAGTGCCGACAGTGCTCTCAAGCGGCCTCTACGCCATCCCCGCCGCGTGCGGCGCGACGCTCACCGCCCTGGCACTCGAGTTCCACTTCTACGGCGGCGCTATCGCCGTCGTCGCCGCCGCGCTCTGCTTCGTCATCCGCATGGCCGGCGTGCACTTCGACTTGAACGTCCCCATCTCACACCCCCGGACCACGCCCCGAGCCGAACCACCCAAGGAGAAGCCATGACCACCGTCGGCGATCCAAGGACGGTCATCATCTGCGGCGACCACTTCGACGGACACGCCGACGCCCTGGGCGAGCCCATCGACGACATCACCCCCACCACCCGCGTTGACTTCGTAATAATCGGCGGATAGGTAAGACGCCAGCCGGTACCTCCCGTGAAGCCGGATCCGTCGCCCAAACAGCGCCCACCCCAAACCCACGTGCCCTCGCCTAATCCTCGTCGTCCGTTGGCGGACACCCCCCGCATGATCGTGGTCGGATCGCGCCTGATCCTCTTGTGCGATCTCCTTGCGCTCCGGCAGGGATAGCAGTCTAACTGGCATTCCATGGCATGCTTCGGTCTCCAGTGACCGGTGTCAGTCGGCAACGCCGGTCACCATGACCGGGTGAGTGCACCTAAAATTGAACTGGTCGGCCTCGACGACCGATCGACAGGTCATGCCGACGCGCTTGGCTTTCCGGTCGACCATCTCCATCATCCAGGAGGGCAAGTCCACGTTCACCCGACGTAGCTGCAAACCGGGGGGCTGCATAGATCTGGCCAGCGGCCTGTGCACGCGCAACGCTGCGAAAAAACGCCGGACTTAGTAGCGAGCGTTCGCTACCAGCAGCGCCCTCCCGGCGTACAGTCCGCCGTGCCTGCTGATCATGGCATCTGCCTGTCGGTGCCGAAAACCCCGTCCAGGTCTCCCGTGCTGGACTTTGACGCCGGAAGGCTCCTGCAGCGAGCATCCGGCGGTGACCCTCTCGTTCCTCTACTTGGCGTTCTGCCGCGTCCTCCAGCTGGTCCGCCTCGTCGTTCGCAACGTGTCGGTGCCGAGAACGTCATCCATCCGCTTCGAGCTGGACTTTGACGTCGGCGGGCTCCTACAGCGAGCATTCGGCAGTGACCCTCTCGTTCCTCTACCGAGCGTTCTGCCGTGCCCTCCAGCTCATCCGACTCATCTACCGCGGTGACACCGATCTCGCCGTGGAGGTCGTCATGCTCCGACACGAGGTGGCGGTCCTGCAACGCCAGGTCTACCGACCGGCGCTGGAGCCGGCGGACCGGGCGGTGCTGTCGGGACTGGCACGAATGCTCCCCCGCCGACGACTCGGACGCTTCTTCGTCCAGCCAGCAACCCTGCTGCGCTGGCACCGCGACCTCGTCGCCAAGCGCTGGACCTACCCGCGGAGCCGGCCCGGTCGGCCGGGCATTCCGACGGGCACCACCACGCTTGTCCTGCGGTTGGCAAAGGAGAACCCCGACTGGGGCTACCGCCGCATCCACGGTGAGCTCGCCTGTCGGTGCCGAGAACATCATCCATGGACTGTGAGCTGCACTTTGACGGCTGGTGCAGGGCGCGGCGAGCATCGGCCGATGGCCCTTTCGTTCCTGTATCGGGCGTTCTGCCGGGTGCTACAGCTGCTCCACCTCATCTCTCGCAGTGACACGGACCTCGCCATCGAAGTCGTCGTGCTGCGCCACGAGGTGGCGGTCCTGCGACGCCAGGTCCATCGACCGGCACTCGAGCCGGCGGATCGAGCAGTGCTGGCCGGGCTGGCACGACTGCTCCCCCGCCAGCGTGTCGGGCAACTCTTCGTCCAACCGGCAACTCTGCTGCGCTGGCACCGCGACCTCGTCGCCAAGCGCTGGACCTACCCACACGGCCGGCCGGGTCGACCTTCCGTCGCCGAGGGAACCACCGCACTGGTGCTCCGCCTCGCGAAGGAGAACCCGAACTGGGGCTACCACCGCATCCACGGTGAGCTCGCCACCATGGGGATCGCGATCGCCTCCTCGAGCGTCTGGGCGATCCTGAAGCGTCATGGTGTCGACCCTTCACCGCGCAGGTCAGGACCCACGTGGGCTGAGTTCCTCGCCGCCCAGGCGAGGGGACTGATGGCGTGTGACTTGCGACGTCGACACCATTCTCTTCCGCAGGCTCTACGTCCTCGTGTTCATCCATCACGACACACGCCTCGTCCGGATCGCCGGCATCACGGCCAACCCCGTGGCCGCGTGGGTGACCCAGCAGGCCCGCAACCTCTCGATGGAGCTTGCCGACGAGGCGAACGCGGTCACGTTCCTCATCCGCGATCGCGATGCCAAGTTCACCGCCTCCTTCGACGCCGTCTTCGCCGCCGACGGCACCAGGATCATAAAGACCCCGGTCCGGGCACCTCGGGCGAATGCCATCTGTGAGCGTGTGGTGGGCACCATCCGGCGCGAGTGTCTTGACCGGACGCTCATCCTCGGACGCCGTCACCTTGCGGCGGTCCTGGCCGAGTACGTCGAGCATTACAACTCGCATCGTCCCCACCGGTCTCTCAGTCAACGCCCCCCGGCTGCACCCGATGTGATGCTCCCGACCATTGGCGATGTTGACATCGCCAGGCTACGGAGAGCCGATCGGCTGGGCGGCCTCATCCACGAGTACCGGATGGTCGCCTGAACTGGGCGGATGGGGTTCCCGGCACCCACAGGTGCGCAGCAGCGCGGAGTTGGTCGAGCCTGCCCGGAGGCTTCCCGACACCAGCAACACGTTGCGCGTCGTGTCCATGTAGCTCTAAACCACCGACGGGGTCGTCAGCTTCCAGGGCGTCGATGCCCTACGCACTGACCTCGACACCTTCTGCTTCTGCCTTGAGGCGCCCAGGGCGCGGCAAGGTCAGAACGGCTGAACGCGGGCTGGGCGTGGGCCGATGTGGCGACTGAACGCATCGACGTAGCGGGCAGCGCCGTCCACGCGAAAACGCATCCCGAGAGCGTGACGTCGGGCGCTTCTCGCCCATCTCGCTGAGTAGGGCACTGCCCTACGCTGCGGTAGGGCTGCGTAGGGCACGGAGACGCCTGTGAGCTCGCCGACCGCGTCACCCCAGCGTGCGGCCGGTGCAGCGGCCAGACCTCGTGCCTAGGGCTGCGTAAGGCAGGGTGATCATTCACCCATAATCAGGTCGATAAACCCTGTGGATAACCCCGTGGGAATGCCATGAAACAGCACGAAAGCCCAGGACGGTCAGCCCGAAAGGCGCGAAGATCCAAAGCACAGGGTGGAGGTGACCGGATTTGAACCGGCGACTTCTACGATGCGAACGTACCAATACTGGCCTCCTGACCAGGGCCTTAGCGAAGAATATGCAGGTCACAGCCCTGCAATCCCCTCAAGGCCCCTCAAGAAACCTCCCCATCCATCTCGATAAGGTCACGTAAGGTCACGCCGACCACCCACAGCCCACAGCCACCTCAAGCGCAGAGCAGACCTCGCGCATCCGCGCGTCGCTAAGCCGGCCCAAACGCTCGACGAGCACGCTGACCGAGACGCTCTCAACTGAGTCCAAGTTGACCGCGGACGGACGCGGGACTGGGTCGTCTCCCGGCTCGAGCACCACCTCGCTCGACAACCCCCGGATGTTCGTCGTACACGGGGCGATCACCGCCCGGCGAAGCCGAGGAATAGCCACATCGCGAGACAGAACCACCACAGGACGGCGACCGACGTCCGACAGTTCGCACCACCACACCTCGCCCCGCGCCGGAAGCTGAGTCACGACAGCCCAACTGCGCCACGAAACGATGCCAGATCACCCCACTCATCAGGCGCATCCAGCGGAACGTCATCATAAGCACGGTAACTGGCATCTACCTCCGCACAACGATAAGAAGCCACCAACGCCCCCAACGCCTCGTCCAGCAGCGCAGCGTCCGTCGACCCGACGAGCAGCTCGCGGGCACTGCGCAAAAGGCCCTCGTCCACCGTGGTACTCACCCTCACCCGACTCACACCACCAATATAGCATAGATATGCTACAAGTCATCCGGTCCGATTGCTGCCAAGCACGTACGGTGGGCAATATCCCGGCCGGGCTGTGACAACTCGCTGGTTGGTGAGGGTTGCCTCGCCCCGTGCGGAAGGACCCCGATAGCAAGTAGACAAGGTCACAGAGATAATGGGGCATGGCTTCGACGGCTTCAGAAGGTGAGGGTGGCAACCGGCTAGGTCGACCAAGGAGGGAGGCACTATCGGACACCGGAATGCGTGGCGAACGGTGATGACCGACAAGGCGCCTTACCGGGCGGCCCGGCAGGTGCTCGACAACGGGCCCAGCGGGGATGGCTCGGCCTTCACACCCGGAAGACCAGTCTGGACTGTTCGGTGGTGGCCGATCTGACGGCTCATTTCGTCGACGCGCCGCTACTCGGGTCGGACAGCTTCATCGTCAAACCCTCCGGCCAGTTAGAAGGTGCACCGCTGGAGACGGTACCGTTCGCAGCCGAACTCCTCTACTTTCACCTCCTGGCTTCAGTCGACATCGGAGGTCCCGCCAGCCGGGCGCAGGTGGAGCGGGTCTTGGGATTGGACCCTGAGCCGGTTCAGATCCCTGGCGAGCTGGATGGAGCCCTTGATGGCGGCTTCGCTCGCGTTGGCACCGCATATCTCGCGATGCGTGACCGCCAGCTCACCTCCCTGGTCCGCTTCGTCGGCGTACGGATGCGGCTATCGACCGAAGAGCAGGCAGCAGCCATAAGCGATCCTTGATGTGATGAAGGAGCGCAGCGCTGCTCCTGCGTGACGGGGCCCGGTTGGTGCGAGCGGGCCGGGCGCCGAGCAAAGGGAGAAAGTGTCGTGGCTGTTGGTGTGGTGAGCGTGGTGTACGAGTGCCCGAGTTGCGGGGAACGGCTGGTGGAGCGCCGCTGCCCGGAGTGCAATGTGTTCTGCCGCCGGCTTGGGGCGGGAGGGGAGTGCCCGGCGTGCGCGGAGATGGTGCTGGTCGAGGAGTTGGGCGGGGAAGGGTGAGCGGGACCTCCTCTCGCCATCGGGGACCGAGTGGAACAACACTCGGGGTTTCCACACCCTGAAGGGTCCAGAAACTCGACGCTGGCCATCATCGAGTGCGAACGGCCGGGCGAGCACCGTGTCAAGCCTGCACGAGTCAACGGTGGCTGGACCAGCTCGCGAGTCTGCTGGCTCAACTCCGACGCTCGTCAGGAGAGGCACCAGTCGTTATGGGGTTGTCCGACCAGGCCTTCGTCGGCCGAGGCTCAAGCTGCGATGTCGTACTCGTGGATGATGCCGCCGAGCACGTCGCGTCGGTTGATCGTGTGACCGGCAGCTGGCGCCGGCCGCGGGATCGGCTGAGCAAGATCAAGGGATCGGTGCGGCCTCGCTTGGTTGTAGTGGCGGAGGTACTCGTTGACGGTCGCTTCAATATGACGTCGAGAGCGGATGAGCAGGTTGTCGAGGCACTCGGTGCGGACGGTCCGCACGAACCGTTCGGTGAACGCGTTCGCTCGCGGCGATCTGACCGGGATCTTGATGGCCTCGACGCCGATTGAGGCGAAGATGGCGTCGAAGCCGGACGTGAACTTGCTGTCCCGGTCACGGATCAAGAACCGGAAGCGTTTGGCGCTGTCCTCGAGATCACTACAGAAGTTCCGGGCGACCTGGGTGACCCACGGTCCGCTCGGGTTCGTCGTCACGCCGAGCAGGTGCACGACGCGAGTCTCCACCTCGATCACGAACAGCACGTAGTAGCGGCGCAGCAGCACCGAATCGACATGGAAGAAGTCGGTCGCCACGATGCCTTTGGCCTGGCCTCGGAGGAACTCGGTCCACGTTGGTCCTGCCCGACGAGGGGCTGGTGACAGTCCGTGGTTGCGCAGCACGTTGGCGACGCTGCCCTTGGACACGGTGACACCGAGCTTCTTGCACTCGCCAACAATCCTCAAGTAGCCCCAGCGGGGATTCTCGCGGGCGAGGCGTACGATCAGCTCGATGGTCTCCTGGGGCAGGGGTGGCCGGCCCGGCCCACGGTGGGAATAGGTCCAGCGGCGGCGGACGAGGGCCCGATGCCAGCGCAGGATCGTCTCGGGGGTGACGAGGAACGCTGCCCACCGCTCGCGTGGCACCAGCTTCGCCAGGGTGGCGATGAGCGCCCGGTCGGACCAGGAGAATCGGGGACGGGTGCCCTGGCGGCGTAGGACGGCGAGTTGGTGACGGAGTACGAGGATCTCGGCGTCCTTGGCGGCGGCGTCCATCCGATGGATCCGAAGCAGTTCGGCGACACGGCGGACCAGGCTGTAGAGAAAGCTGAGCGCCATAGTTGGCGAGCTTCGCTGTCTCAATAGCCGCTGGTCAAGCGGGCGATCGAGTACTTGGACCCTTCAGGCGTGTCGCTTATGACAGCGAAGACATCAGCGATGAACGAGTCGGGCACGGCCGGGTGGAAGAGGTCGCTCATCGAGTTGACGAAGATCGTCCGTGGTGTGACCCATCGTCTGGGCAGGTCCAGCTGGTCCTTGTGGAGCGTGATCCCGAAACCGGGGCCTGAAGTGCGAGGGTCACCGTCGACTTGGTATTTGGGGTTGCCCATTGCTTTGAGCCTCCGCGCGAGCGTGAGCGCATAGCAGTGGTCGCATCCCGGCGACGTTCGATCACAACCAGTCGTCGGATTCCAAGTCGCCTCGGTCCACTCGATCGTGCTGTGGTCAGCCACGGGCCCACCTCCTCGACGACGAGCCTACGCGAGGGGTGCGACAGCGCCTTGATGCCAAGTCATGGGCGGACCACACTCGAGCGAGCAGGACTCGCCGATCCCTGAACCGCTCAGGCGCTCCGCCACCGAGGTCTTCACCGGGCCGCCATGGGCCCCGACACCGCGATCGCTCCCGCCATCCTCGACGGCGACCTCACAAGCCTGCTGGCCGACCGGCAAGCCACAAGTTGCCGCTCGACCTCCACGGCCGAGACGATGCGCGTCACTCACGGGCAATCGGCCCGCGCCACGCCGTCGTATTCTCCACCCGCCTCGAGTAGGGCACTGCCCTACGCTGCGGTAGGGCTGCGTAGGGCAAGAGGCGCGACTTCGGCGCCGGCCGACGCGCTCACACGCAAAACCCCAGCGTGCGGACGGTTCGCTTGCGAGATCTACTGCGTAGGGCTGCGTAGGGCAGAGTGATCATTCACCCATAATCAGGTCGATAAACCCTGTTGATAACCCCATGGGGATGCCACGAAACAGCACGAAAGCCCAGGAAAGTCAGCCCGAAAGACGCGAAGATCCAAAGCACAGGGTGGAGGTGACCGGATTTGAACCGGCGACTTCTACGATGCGAACGTAGCGCTCTTCCGGGCTGAGCTACACCCCCGTGACGGGACTCTTCAGGCTAGCGCGTATCGTCACCTCGTGGCTGCGATTCCTCCCCGGCCTTGTCGAGCGCTCTTTGGAGGCGTAGCTGTATCAAGGTAGTCGTGAGGTCGCTTCGGGTGCGTTCGAGCACTGCTCTCAAAGCGTCGGTGCTACGACGGAGGCCGGCTGTTACCGCGTCTGGGTAATCGACACCCAAAAGAGCCTCGTAGACCTCCTGCATCGCGACGAAGAGCGCCTCAGCTGCATCAGTTTGGTCGTCTCGTAGCCGATCGAGCAGGTGGCGGCGCAACTCGGATGCTGCCTCGGCGAGACCGTTGAGCCACGCCGGGATTCCGACGTCTATGTCGGAAGGACTGGGCAGGGTCGCCGAATCGACCAGAGCCCTGGTCAGCACGGCCTCGGCGTACTCCTTCTCCGCGTCGTGGAGAAATCCTGCGTGGGCTATCGAAGGGAAACACTTCGTGGTCAGCTGCGCTTGACGCAGCGAAGCCGCCGCCTCGGCGAGCTTCACCTCGTAGTGGTGCGGGTCGAGCCTGTGAACCGCCCGGATTGCGCTGCCAGAAGCCCGTATTACGACCCTGCACGCAGACAGAGAAGCTTCCCGAGCCGCGTTTGCCTTGGCCAGTTCCAGTCCTGCTTGACTTACAAGCTCCCCAACCGACAACTCTTGAGAGGTGCGGGTCCCGCTGGGAGTCTCGGTCAGTTCGCCACCTGCTGGAACTCGAGGTCCCCGTAGCCTCGGCTGAACGCCGCCCGAGGCCTTCGGTCGCCGGGTTGGCGGGCCGGGGGCATGTAGCTGACCTTGCGTTGCCGTTCCGTCGACACACCTCGAACCTGCAAGAGCACAGCCACGTAACCGGCCACGAGAAGGTCGAAGATTAGCTGCACAAACCATATGGCCGACATACCCGGTACCAGCGCGAGGAGGAAGGACCCGAAGGCACCCGCCAGCAGCGACAAGAGGACGTCTCTGCGACGGCGCTGCGCTGCGCGACGTCGGATGGCATGGGCGTTCGCTCCAACGCGCGCCGAACGCTGCACCGGCGTAGCCACACCCGCAGGGCGCCCGTATGCCGTAGCGTTGCGCCTCTGCCCTGAAATACCGGCGGGAGGCCGGGAGGCCACGCGCATACGGTTCGCCGGGCTGATCCTCCTCGGGGAGGAACTCTCCAGGACCGACAGGTTCCGCCGGAACATGACGACCGAATCCTGGAAGGCGTTAGTTGGACGGGTCTTGAACCATCCGATCAACAGAACTGCCCACACGACACCGAGAACAAGCAATACCAACGTCGTCAAGCTCCTAGGCCAACCTTTCGGTAAGAGGGAGCGTAGACCAACGAGCAGACGATCTGGTGGATACCCACCGGCCCGCAGTCAACGACCCACCCGCTAAATCGCTCCCAGGCATAGCGCTGGGTTCCAATGATGAAGATCTTCTTACTCCTGACACGCTAGCCGAAGCAGGCCTCCTCACTCCAGGGAGCTGTCCCTTCTTCATTCGCCTTGAGGGGATCCGTGTCCCAGTAGCTCGTCGAGTTCCTCGACAGACCCGACCGGCGTGTTCACCAAGGGCATCGCCAGTTCACCTGGAGGGCGACGCCAGTGGCCGCTTCGACCGCCAGTCTTCTCCCAGAGCGCCATTTCTCCGATCACCATCGAACGGTCAGCCGACTTGCACATGTCGTAGATGGTCAGGGCCGCAACCGCGCAGGCGGTGAGCGCTTCCATCTCGACCCCGGTCCGGTCGACGGTCTCCACTTGCGACTCGACCTCTACGAAGTTCTCTCCGAGGTTGAAGTTGATAGTCACAGCCCCAACCAGAAGCGGGTGGCACAGGGGTATAAGGTCAGCCGTTCGCTTGGCTGCCTGTATGCCGGCGATGCGGGCGGCTCCTAGCACGTCACCTTTGGTCACCGCGTTGGCTGCAACCATGCCCGTGGTCTCCGGTTTCATGAAGACCTTTGCTCGGGCCAAGGCCCGACGGTGCGTTGCGTCCTTGGGGGTTACGTCGACCATCCGGGCGCGCCCGAGGGGATCGACGTGGGTGAGACCAGCGTGGTCGGACATGGGGGCATATCCTACTTGAAGCTCAGTGAGGGCACCGCTGACGCCGTCGCCAACTGCGGCGGCAAGCAACACCCGGTATGCGTCAGCCGCCGATCTGGCTCATGCTCCGGGCGGGCCTGACGAAGTGGACCTGGCCGATCGAGTGCCCGGCCCACTTACGACCCACCTCTCCTGCGATGGCTTCGGCCAGCTCATCGTCGGACCCACCACCTCGAAGGATGCCTCTCAGGTCAGTCTCGCGGACCGAGAACAGGCAGTTGCGAAGCTGACCTTCGGCGGTCAGGCGGACCCGATCGCAGGACTCGCAGAACGGCTTGGTGACGCTCGCTATCACCCCGACTTCGCCCCGTCCATCCTCGTAACGGTAGGTTTCCGCTGGGGAGGCTTCCCGAGGCCGCTCCCCCGTCTCCGTGAGCAGCGGCCACACCGCATCGATCGCTTCGACTATCTCCTCGCCCGGAACGACCTGCCCGGCTTCCCAACTGTGGTCGCCATCAAGAGGCATCCACTCGATGAAGCGCACCTCGACACCCTCGCGGCGCCCGAAAGCTGCAAAGTCGAGAACCTCGTCGTCGTTGACCCCTCGCACCAGGACACAGTTGACTTTGACCGGGTCGAGACCTGCGTCCTGAGCAGCTCGAATCCCGGCGAGGACCTGGTCAAGTGCGTCCCGGCCGGTTATCTGGGCGAACCGCTCGCGCTTTAGGGAGTCGAGCGAGATGTTGATCCTCCTCAGACCAGCGCGGGCCAGATCGGACGCCTGCTGGGCAAGCGAAGCCCCGTTGGTGGTCATAGCCAGGTCGACTCCGAGCTCGGCGAACCGGGAGACCAGAACTGCAAGGTGGGCGCGGACGGTGGGTTCGCCGCCGGTGATCCGGATGCTCTCGAAGCCGAAGCGTTCGACGCACACACGGGCGATCCGGGTGAGCTCCTCGAAGCTGAGCAGCTGTTCGCGCGGAGTCCACTGCATGCCCTCTTGAGGCATGCAATACGTGCAGCGAAAGTTGCAGCGGTCGGTTATGGAGATCCGAAGGTCACGGACGACACGCCCGTATGGGTCGACGAGGGGATTACTCACAACGTTCCTAGAGTACCGACAAGCGACGCTGTTGACCCATGTCTCCTGCGACTGCGAGCTTGCGCTCCCCCGAGGCGACGGAGCCGAAGCCTGACGCTACCAGTCGATTCACGCCAGAACCAGCACGTCAACGGGGTCACCGTTGGCTGTGTCGAGGCCGGGTGGTGTCACTGCGAGAGCATTCGCCCGAGCCATGGCGTAGAGCTGGTGGGATCCCTGACCCCCCGAGCTCGACACCTTCAGTCGGCCGTCGGCTGCAAACTCGGCGACCACCCGGACATACGTTGTGCGGCCGTCGCGGGCACCTCGCCAACCCTGCCCTGCGACAAAACCTCGTATCGCTCGGCGTCGAAGGTCCGAGTCGACGTGTCCTGCGATCCGGCGGAGGCCCGGTCGAGCCAGGAGCTCGTAGCTGACCATCGAAGAGACGGGGTTACCCGGAAGGCCGAAAACCGGTGTGTCCCCGATGGTCCCGAAGGCGAAAGGCTTCGCCGGCCGGATCGCCACTTGCATCCAACTCATTTTCCCGATCCGATCCAGGACGGTTTTCACATAGTCGAAGTCGCCCATGCTCACTCCTCCACTGGTGAGGATCGCGTCGCAAACCGTGGCGCCGCCCACGAGAGCCCGCTCGATGGCAGCTTCGTCGTCTCTAGCGATACCCAGGTCGACGACCCGGAACCCGTCGCGTTGCGCCAGGGAAAGCAACGTGCGCCGGTTCGAGTCGCGAATCTGGCCTGCCTGCAAGTCGACGCCTGCCTCGACCAGCTCGTCACCGGTGGAGAGCACTCCCACGACGGGGGCGCGAAAGGCTCTCACAGCTGAAGCCCCCACCGAGCTCAAGACGCCGAGGTGGCCGGGGCCTAGCACCGTCCCGCCTTCGAACAAAAGCTGCCCTTGCGCTATGTCATCGCCGGCTGGGCGGATGTGGACCCCGGGCAACGCCGGTGCGAGGATCTCGACATGATCGCCGTCCGTGCGTGTCTCCTCGACGATAGCGACGGCGTCAGCTCCGTCTGGGAACAGCGCCCCGGTCATGATCCGCAGGGCCTCTCCCCTACCGACGCTGAACATTCCCGCGGTACCCGCCGGGCGTGTTCCCACCACTCTCAGACGCACCGGCGCCTGGGGTGATGCTCCGGCTACGTCGTCTGAATGAACGGCGTAGCCGTCCATGGCAGTGTTGCGGAAGGAAGGCACCGGCTCGGGGGCGCGTACCTCTGCCGCGAGAACCAGGCCAAGCGCCTCGGATGTTGCCACCTCGACGGCTGCGGCCGGGCGGCACGATTCGAGCACCTCCGCCTGGGCCTGCTCCAGGGGAATCACAGGCTCTGCACCGCGGTCCGCAAGAAGCGAATCAGGTCGGGGGCGACGTCGTCGCGTTCCAAGGCGAAGGTGATCGAAGCTATGAGAAAGTCCAGCTTGTTCCCCGTGTCGAAACGGCCGTCGCCAATCACGTACCCGACGACTTTCTCCTTGCCTATGAGATTTCGTATGGCGTCTGTCAGCTGCAGCTCACCCCCGCGCCCCGGCTCTGTGCGGTCGATCGCCTCGAAGATCTGCGGGGTGAGCACGTAGCGGCCCATGACCCCCAGGTCCGAGGGAGCTTCCTCTGGCGTCGGCTTCTCCACCAGGTCGAGCACCTCCACCGTCTTGGCGTCTAGGGTCTTAGCAGCCGCGACCCCATACATGGAGATCTCCCTACCAGTGACCCGCTTGAGCGCCAGCACTGCGCTTGAATGCTGCTGATAGGCGTCGAGCATCCCGGTGAGAATTCCCGACCGGGGATGCATGAGGTCGTCTGGGAGCATAACCACGAAAGGCTCGTCACCGACGTGCTGGCGGGCCATCCCGACCGCGTGACCCAATCCGCGAGGTTCCGCTTGGCGGACGTAGTGAACACAGGCGAGGTCGTGTATAGCCTCCAAGCGGTCGGCTTCGGATTCCTTGCCCCCTGAGCGAAGAGCTGCCTCTAGGTCCGGTGAGCGGTCGAAGTGGTCTTCTATCGCCCCTTTGGATCGTCCGGTCACGATCAGTATGTCGGTGATCCCGGCCGCTGCCGCCTCTTCGACGACGTACTGAATGGCCGGCTTGTCGACGAGCGGCAGCATCTCCTTCGGGATCGCTTTCGTCGCCGGGAGAAAACGCGTCCCCAAACCAGCCGCTGGGATAACGGCTTTGCGTATCGGAATGGGCATCACCTCTTTCTATCATCCCACCCCGTTGCGTAACGCCCTACCTTTCGCTTCGACGTCGGATACACTTAGCACTCGACACTGTTGAGTGCTAAGATCCACGCAGGGAGTTCTGTCTGACATGCCTACCTACGAGTACGCCTGCAAGTCTTGCGGTGAGCACCTGGAGATCGTCCAGTCGTTCAAGGATGACGAGTTGACCACCTGCCCGTCATGCGGAGGACCTCTTCGCAAGGTCTTCGGTTCGATCGGCATTTCCTTCAAGGGGAGCGGCTTCTACAAGACCGACAGCCGTTCGTCGTCGAGCTCATCGAAGTCTGCTTCGACAAAGGACGGTCCTGAGAAGTCCCAAGCGGAGACATCCAGCTCGCCAGGCGCCGCCAAAGAGACCAAGTCGACGCCGGCTGATTCCAGCTCGGCCAAGTCGACGTCTTCACAAGCCGCCGCTTCCTAGGGAACAAGCGCTCTGAGCGACATCGACCTCGCGGTAATCGGAGGTTCGGGCTTCTACAAGCTCATGGACCGTGCCGACCCGGTGACAGTGGAGACTCCTTATGGAGCGCATTCAGCGCCAATCCGCCTGGGCACGGTAGCCGGTCGACGGGTGGCTTTCCTGGCCCGTCACGGGGAGCGTCACGAGCACGCACCGCACGAAGTTCCATACAGAGCGAACCTCTGGGCTCTGGCTTGCCTAGGTGTCAAGCAGGTGATCGGCTTCTGCGCGTCGGGGTCTTTGAGGAGCGACATCGCTCCGGGGGACCTGGTAGCACTGGACCAGTTGGTGGACCGAACTTCAGGTCGAGCTGACACCTTCGTGAGCTCTCCGGACGTCGACCACGTCAGCTTCGCTGACCCCTACTGCCAAAGGCTTCCCGCGGCCATCGCCGGGGTTGTCCAACGCATGGGGTCGTCAGGGTGGCCACCAGGAAAGTTCCACTCGAATGGAACAGTCGTCGTGGTTCAAGGTCCCCGCTTTTCTACCCGCGCCGAGTCACGCATGTACGCAGCTTCCGGCTTCGACGTGATCAACATGACCCAATACCCCGAGGCGTACCTAGCCCGTGAGATCGGTATGTGTTACGCCGGGCTAGCCCTCGTAACCGACCGCGACGCCGGAATAGCCGGTGACCCGTCCGTCGAAGCCGTCACTGCCAAAGCTGCGTTCGAGGTCATGGAAGCCAACGTTGAACACGCCCGGAAGCTGATCGGGTCCGTCATCCGAGAGCTACCGGACCCACACGGCTGCCCCTGCGCGCATAGCGGCGCTCCAAGCGTTCACCCGCGCTGACTCGCTCACGTGAACCTACTAATAAGCGTGCCCGCCACCGCTTCCGGTGGCGGGCAGGCGTTTTAAGGGCCTAGCGGGACGTCAGATAAGCGTGACGTTGCTGGCTTGAGGGCCCTTGGGGCCCTGGGTGGTCTCGAACTCAACCTTCTGGTTCTCTTCCAGGTTGCGGTATCCGTTCCCACTGATGGCGCTGAAGTGCACAAACACGTCAGGGCCGCCGTCGTCTTGGGATATGAATCCGAAACCCTTCTCGGAGTTGAACCATTTCACATTTCCGGTTGCCATTCGCGATCCCCTCCTTTCCTGGCCTGATTCGACTCGGGGATCACACGGTCACGGCCTTGCCCTTAAAGGGCCGGAGGAAAATCACGCTACTGCAGCTACCCTCTTCCTCCACTCTAGCGGATCGTGGAGCACTGCCGCGCCTAGCCCTGCGAACTGCACCTAGAAGGTTTTGTGATGGCACGCCGGGCGACGCGGCTAAGCTAATGCAGGCTTTTGTGGGGACCGTGTCGGCCGTTCCCATCTCCTGCACGCCAATCCCCTCACGGTCGACCCAAGGAGCCTCGTGGCGCGAAATCCGAAAGTGATGAAGAAGCAGAGCCAGGACCGTCGACCGAAGACGGGCAGCGCCAGCAGCCGGCCCCGGCGGGGCCGGCCGAAGGTGTGCGTCTTCTGCGCCAGTCACGCTACGTGGGTGGACTACAAGGACGTAGGCCTACTCCGGCGCTTCGTCAACGACCGCGGCCGTATCAAGGCCCGCGGAGCTATGGGAACGTGCTCCCAGCATCAGCGTGACGTCGCGGTAGCCATAAAGACAGCTAGGGAGCTCGCACTACTTCCGTATACCGTCCGCTCATCCTCCAGCGAACCCCGTGGCGGGCGCGGAGGAGATCGACGGGGGAACGGGGGAGCGCCGACGCAGACGACCGGCGGCGGTGCCGACGGTTCCGGGTCGGCGTCGGAGGGGTTCGACCCGATCGAAGAGGACGACCACGACGACATCGAGGCTGACGCAGCCATATAAGCGGGCGGCGACCCGGCCGCCGGGATGCTTTCGAGCCGCCCGGCGGTCGCCTTTTCCTACAAGGAGGCGTCGAGGCCGGTGCCTGCGGGGCAGGGTTGGGCGAGTAGCCGCCGGCGTATCCCGCAGCTGTCGTCCAAACTCCCTGCACCGACCAGAAGCACCTCTCGGCTCCCCAGAAACAGCCAAGACCGAACACCGCCCGTTCGAAGCCCTCCGGGAACGGTGGCTTCAGGGAGTGGAAGTTGATGAAGTGCCTTTCGACCACGACCATCTGACCGGCTCGCACGACTAGCGCGTCCCTGGGGTCGACCATCGTGGTCTTGTGGCGTGCGAAGGAGAACATGGAACTATCCCTAGGACGTCACCGGCCGCTCATCGCAACGTCGGATATAGCCAAGGTGAGACCGGCTGCGCTGGAAGGAAGGTACTCCAGGTCAGCGCCGACGGCGACGACGTTGGAGAGCATCCGCTGGATCGTCGAGGCTATGGTGATCTCGCGCACCGGGCCGGCAAGGGCACCTCCACTGAGCAAGACGCCCTCCGCTCCCACGGAGAAGTCCCCACTGACCGGGTTCACTCCGGAGTGGATGCCCGACACCGACTGGACGAGCAGCCCTTCGCCCACCTCGCCGAGAACCTCTTCGGGGGTTTTAGAGCCTGGAAGCAACGACAATGCCCGGGCGCCTGTCCCAGGAGCCCCTGCGTAGCCCGCCCGTACCGCCGACCCAGTCGATACCGTGCCTGCCCTACGGGCGCTGTAGGTGTTGTAAAGGAATTTTTGCAACACTCCCGACTCGATGAGAACATTACGCCGTGTTGCCAGCCCCTCGGCGTCGTACGATACGGCGGAGTAGGCCGCGGGGTTTGTCGGGTCGTCGACAAGCGTTACCCCAGCGAAGGCCACCTGTTCGCCGAGACGGTCAGCGAACAGCGAGCGACCCTTTAGGACCGACTCCCCGTCGAGTGTCCCGGCTAGCACCGCCAACAACGTGGCGGTGATACGCGGTTCGAGCACGACTGTGAGGTGTGCGGAGCTTGGTCGGGTGGCACCGAGAAGCCTGGTCGCACGCGTTACAGCGTCGGCGGCTGCCACCTCCACGTCCAAGTCCGCCGGGCTTCGACCGACCGAGTAGCCGCCACCGGTCTGGGTGTCGTCGCCGTCACCGGCAATGGCCGAGGCGGACAGGTAGCAGCTGCAACGACGGCTGAAGGCGCTTATTCCGGTGCTGGTGGCAATGGCGGACTCGACAGCGGAGTCACCCCAGTCGGCCGCTTGAACCGCCCTTATACGGCTGTCCCCTGCTTTGACCGCCCGCTCCAGCTCGAGCGCAAGGCGCACCTTCTGCTCAGTTGGGAAGTCGAGAAGGTCTTCCCGCCACAACTCAAGGCTGGCCGGTTCGATCCCGTCCGGCGTCGCCAAGCCGAGATAGGGATCCTCGGAGACGAACGACGCGTTGTCCCGGGCCTCTTTCAACGTGTCGCCCACAACGCCTGGGTCCAATGACCCGGCGTAGGCGAAGCCCTGCCGGGAGCCGCTCACCACGCGGATACCGATCCCTGCCGACTCCGCCGACGACAAAGACTCGACGTCACCGTCGAACACTCGTATCTCCGTCTCACGCCCTCTCGCTACGTAGGCCTCGACCTGCTCGCCGTCACGTGCCAGACCGGCGACCCAGCCCGCAATACCGGCCAAGTCACCGGGAGCCGGGGCCTGGCCCACGTAAGAAGCCGTGGCGCTCATCGGGCGGTACCCCCGACTGTCAGGGCCGAAACCCGCAGGGTCGGCTGGCCGTCGCCTACAGGTACGCCCTGACCGTCCTTGCCGCACGTCCCTGGGCTACCCATCGCGAAGTCGTTGCCGACCACGTCTATGTTGCGAAGGACCTCCGGGCCGTTACCGATCAGGTTCGCGTCCCTCAGCGGCTCAGTCAGGCGCCCGTTCTCGATCAGGTATGCCTCGGTCATGCCGAACACGAAGTCACCTGTGGCCGTGTTTACCTGCCCACCGCCGAGCTGGGCGACGAAAACGCCGTAGGGAGTTTGGCGGACTATCTCATCTGGGTCTTCGGCGCCAGCGAGGACGTAGGTGTTGGTCATCCTCACCATCGGCAGATGTTGGTAGCTCTCCCTCCTACCGTTGCCCGAGGCGGGTCGGCCTTCCTTGCGGGCCCGCATCCAGTCCCACATGTAATCAGTTAGCACGCCGTCTTGGATCAAAACGTTCCTCTGGGCAGGATGCCCTTCGTCGTCGACGCCGATCGCTCCCCATTCCGGACCCATCGTCCCGTCGTCGACGAGGGTGACGAGAGGGCTCGCCACCGTCTCACCGACCTTGCCTTTGAACACCGAGGCGTCCCTCGCCACGAGGTCGGCCTCCAGGCCATGACCGCAAGCCTCGTGGAAGAGTACTCCGCCGCTACCCTGCTTGATGACAACCGCAAGTCGACCGGACGGAGCCGGCCTCGCTGCGAGCTTCGCTATCGCACGAGCGGCGGCCGCCGCCGCCATCTCCTCCACCGAGACCCTGTCGAAGAGCTCGAACCCTACGGTCGCCCCGACCGACTCCCGCCCGGTCTGCAGCCCAGTGTCGCCAGATGCCACGCACGACACCGCGAAGCGGGTCTTCACCTGGTCATCAGTAGCTAGAACACCTTCGCTGTTAGCGACCAGAATCTGACGACGGTTGTCGGCGTAGACCGCGGTCACCTGCCTGATCTGGCTTCCCGCCCTGCGGGCTGCTTCGTCGGCGCGCGACAGCAAAGCCACTTTCTCAGCCTTGGCGACTGACTCCGGCAGCACGGCCACCTTCGTCGGGGAGGGCGCGTTGACACGGCTCAACGCCACCGCGTTCACGTTCCCGCCGCCCCGACGTGCGGCTGCGGCCGCCGCCTCGGCCGCAGCCAGGAGACCAGCTTCGGTCAGGTCCGCCGTGTGCGCGAAGCCCGTCGTGTCACCCGACACGACCCTGATGCCAGCTCCACGTTCACGGCCGGAGGCCATGTCCTCGATGCGGCCGTCGTCGAAACGGGCGCCGTTGGAGCGGCGGTCCTCGGCGAAGACCTCCGCCATCTCCCCACCGCTGCGCAGAGCGCGACGAAGGACCACGTCGAGGACCCCCTGATCGATCAACATCATCTGCCTCCTTGACATCACCCGTCCGACCAGGTCGGCTGGGGCGCTTTAGCCTTCCCCTGAGGCTACCCGCGAACGTCGGGATAGCCGCGATGAGCCACCTAACGCCTTCCGGCGGCGCTACCCTCGAAAGCATGATCTTGGAGTCGATCAACTCGCCGACGGACCTTGCACAGCTGAGCTCCGTGCAGTTGGCCGCTCTCGCAGAAGAAATCCGTGAGGCTCTCGTCACAGCAGTAGCGACGAACGGCGGCCATCTCGGCTCCAACCTGGGTGCAGTCGAGTTGACCATTGCATTGCATCGGGTGTTCCAGTCTCCCCGTGACATCCTCCTTTGGGACACCGGCCACCAGGCTTACGTGCACAAGCTGCTCACGGGACGCCAAGAGATGTTCCCGACGCTGCGCCAAGACGGCGGGCTGTCGGGCTATCCGTCGAGGGCAGAGTCCGTCCACGACTGGGTGGAGAACAGCCACGCCTCGACGATTCTCAGCTATGCGCACGGCATCGCAGCTGGCGTGGCGCGTTCGTCGGCCCCCGACCGCCGCGTCGTCGCCGTCATCGGCGACGGCTCGCTGACCGGGGGGATGGCCTTCGAGGGCTTGAACAATCTGGGTCACAGCGCCAGCCGGGTCGTCGTGGTACTAAACGACAACGGCCGTTCATACGCTCCGACTGCGTCACGGCTCTCTGAAAGCCTCACGAAGCTGCGACTGCACCCTGGCCTCACCTCGGTTAGGGCCCGCTTCGAGGACCGCCTACGTGACCTTCCCGGAGTGGGGAACCTGGCCTACAGCAGCCTTCAAGGGCTCTATTCGGCGGTGCGCGAAGTCGTCGAGCCTCCCGTGTTCTTCGAGGCGCTCGGCGTACGTTACGTCGGCCCCATCGACGGTCACGACATCGCCAAGATGGAGGAGGCTCTGGCCCAGGCAGCCGAGTTCGACGGTCCGATAGTGGTCCACGTCTTGACCCGCAAGGGCCGTGGCTACCAGCCAGCCGAGGATGACGACGAGCGCTGCCTGCACGACGCCCCGGTGTTCGACCCTTCGGTAGGTCCCGGCGACGACCCCCACGCGCTCAAGGGCTATACTCAGGCGTTCAACGAGGCGATGCTCGCAGCCGGTGAGCGCTACTCGAACCTGGTGGCCATAACCGCAGCGATGCCGGGGCCGACTGGGCTTCTGCCCTTCGCCGACAGGTGGCCGGACCGCTTCTTCGACGTTGGAATCGCCGAGCAGACAGCGGTAACGTCCGCCGCCGGCATGGCGATGTGCGGACTGAGACCGGTAGTGGCGATCTACTCGACGTTCTTCACACGGGCGTTCGACCAGGCGAACCTTGACGTGGGACTCCACGGACAACCGGTCGTCTTCGCCCTCGATCGCGCTGGGATCACGGGACCCGACGGGGCAAGTCACCATGGCGTCTTGGACATGGCGCTGTGCCTGAGGATCCCCGGTCTGGCGATCTTCGCTCCGTCCTCGGCACAGGACCTTTCTGCGATGCTCGACACGGCATTGGAGCTCGGCTGCCCGTCGGCGATCCGCTACCCGCGTGGTGCCGCACGCCAAGTCGGCCCTGACGAGGTCGGTGACGGCCTTCACGCCCGGCTGGTTCGACGCGCAGGTCAGGCGTCAAGCGCGCCCCGGGTGTGCGTCCTCGCGGTCGGCAAGATGCTCGAAGCCGCCGAGCATGCTGCCGCTCTCTTGGAGGCGGACGGGGTCGAAAGCACCGTCTGGGACGTCCGGGTAGTGCGACCTTTGGATCCGCAGATGGTTCTCGACGCCGGCAACCACGACCTGGTAGTAACCGTCGAGGACGGCGTCCGCTCCGGCGGGGCCGGCTCTTTCATCTTCGACGCCGTAGCTGACCTAAACGAGCAGAGAGTATGCCCCCCATTCCTCGTACTGGGGGTACCCACGGCGTACATACCCCACGGCTCGCAAGAGCAGATACTGTCCCGGTTCGGCCTCGACGGGCCCGGTATCGCAGCGGCGATCTCCAAGGCGCTTCCCGATCGGGCCGCTGTAAGCCCGCTGAGCATCCAAGGCCAGTGGTGACGAGCTCGCAGCCGACCTCGGCCGGATCGCCGTCTGGCACTGCACCAGCCACGGGACTGCCCGCCGGGGTCGTCGCCCCAGGTCGCCTCTCGACACTGGTCGCAGCGAGCGAGAAATTCGTCCGCCTCGCGGACGGATCTCTGGACCGGCCGGTGCCGGCCTGCCCCGACTGGACGGTTCTCGACCTAGTAGGCCACCTTGGAGGCGTCTACAGCTCTGTGATCCTGGTCCTCGCGGCCGCCGGCGAACGTCCCGCAGGAGCCAGAGAGATGCCGCCTGGGGACCCGGCTGGCGCCGTTGCTTGGTTCTCGGAGAAGCGCAGCGAACTGCTCGAAGCTTTCGCTTCCACCCCCGGCGACGCCCGAGCGTGGAACTTCTCCTCCCGCGGAGAACCGACAGTGTCGTGGTGGCTACGACGCCAAGCAGTCGAGACCGCCGTCCACCTGCACGACTTAGAGGAAGCAGTCGGCTACGACGCCGGCACCGACCCCGCCCGCGCTCGGACTGTCAGCGCGGAGGCTGCCGGTGACGGCGTCGATGAGATCCTCTGCGACCTCGCCTTGTCTTACTTGGACCGCCACCCCGGCGTCGGAGTCGCCGGAACGCTTCACGTCCATTGCACCGACACCCCAGGCGAGTGGTTGGTCGACTTCGACGCCGAACCGGCACACACGGAGCGACAGCACGCGAAAGCCGACGTGGCGGTGCGCGGTCCTTCAGGTGAACTGCTTTTGTGGCTTTGGAATCGCCGAAGCCTCGACGGTTCGGCGTTGGAAGTCTTGGGCGACGCTCAGGTCGCCCGGTCGTGGGAGCTGATCCGGATTTGACCGCGTGACTACACCGGGTCGATCAGCTCTGAGCCCCGATTAGAAACCTTGTTGACCATGTTCGACACACGCCAAGCCTCGATCACCCCCGGGCCGGCCGGCTTGAGGAGATCGAGCAGGTAGTCGCGGTCCGCCTCGGGGTCCAGCCAGCCGTCCCAGCTGTCGTCCTCGATGATCACCGGCATCCTGTCGTGGATCGGCAACATGTCCTCGTTCGCAGACGTGGTCACGATCGCCGCGCTTGTGATGGCTTCTTGAGAAGCGCCTCCAGGACCACGCCAAACCTCCCAAAGTCCAGCAAAGGCCATCGGCCGGCGGTCTCTCCTTGCTATTGCGAACGCAAGTCGCTCCGAGCCGTCCCGCCGCCATTCGTAGAACACGTCAGCCGGTATCAGGCAACGTCTCCGCGCGAACGCAGCCCGGAAAGAGGGCTTGGAGTCGACGCCCTCAGCCCGAGCGTTGATCATCCTCGACCCCACCGAGGTGTCCTTCGCCCACGAGGGGATCAAACCCCATCGCAAGGTTGTCAGCTCCCGTTCGGTGCTCCGGCCGTCGTGAGGGCTCAGCCGAACATCGGCGGCCGAACCCCCTGCCGAAGCTGGCGAAGACGTCCCTGGGTGCCCGACCATCGCTGTCACGGCTAAAACGTCGGTGCTCGGAGCTACGTTGTAGCGAGGTGGCCGAGATGGTGCGCTTACGACATCCACAGCGAACATCGCAGCTACTTCTTCCACCCCTGAGATTGAAGCGAACCGGCCGCACACCATCACTACAGTAGCGCTGGCGAACCACAGAACGCCCTCCAGCCTGACCCGCCGTCGCCTGGGGATCCCGCCTCGCACGCGGCGGCGGGTGCCCGCCAACAACACTTCGAGGCAGCGAGAAGTTAGCATTGCGAAGGGACACGGCCCTCCAAACGTCGCTGTCGCCGCCCATCGCAACCCAGATTTCGATTATGACCTTCACCTACACTCCCTCTTCATCCGCCCGATCCGACGGGGACGACTGGTCCGGTGCGCTCCGTCGAGCGGCGTCCGGGCTGGGCCCGGCGGCTGTCTCGCTCGCCCTGACAGGGATCGCCATGCTGCTGGGTTGGCGCGGCGTCGACCAAGCCGCTCAGACCTACCGGGTCACGCAGTTCAGCCTCCACGGGCTCATGTTGTGGGATAGCGGCTGGTACGCCGGGAACTTCCCGCTCGGCTACAGCGTGCTATTCCCGCCGGTCGGCGCCCTGCTTGGCATGAAGGTCGTAGCGGTGGGCTCAGCGGTGGTAGCTACGTGGTCCTTCGACCGCATGGTCCGGTCGGTAATGGGATCCCGGCCACTAGGCACGTGGTATTTCGCCGTGTCTACCCTGATGCCCGTAATGATTGGCCAGTGGCCGTTCCTCGCTGGTGAAGCCGCCGGACTTGCAGCTCTCGTTAGCTTGCAGCGCGGGCGGCGAGCCCAAGCTCTCATCCTCGGCCTGCTTGCCGGGGGCTTCTCTCCTCTTGCGGCCGCCTTTTTGGGAATGGCCCTGATCGCTTGGGCGGCCCTTTCGGGCCGGAGGGGTTGGCTGATCGCCACCGCAGCCGCAGCGTCCGTCGTGATCGTCGCTATTGCGCTGTTCTTCCCGGGGGACGGCCCGTTCCCGTTCCCCTGGACAGGCCTGGTCCCCACCGAGCTGCTCTGCCTTACGGCGATGACACCACTGGTGCGGACCACACCAGTCGTCAGGGTAGGTGCAGGCCTGTACGCCGCGGCGACGTTGTTCTCGTTCGTCGTGCCCAACCCTCTCGGAGGTAACGCCCCGCGCCTGGCGGCGTCGATCGGCATTCCGCTCCTCGCCTGCTTTTTGACCACACCCGGACCGGCGCTGTCCAGGTTGAGTGACTCTGCCGTAGCGCGCTGGGCATCGGTGTCTCTCGGCCGAAGTCTCAGTCCCAAGGGCCGGTGGCGATATGCGACGGTCGCTATCTTGGTGCCTTTCGCTGCGTGGCAGTGGGCCGGGGTGAATAGCATCATCACCTCCCCGTCCTCGGCACCGTACACCCAGGCGAGTTTTTATGAGCCTCTCGTGTCGGAACTGCAGCATCTGCATGCGGCTCCCATGAGAGTCGAGGTCACTCCGACGTCGGAGCACTGGGAGTCCGCCTACATCGCTCCATACGTGCCGATAGCCCGGGGCTGGGAGAGACAGCTCGACATCGCTGACAACCCGATCTTCTACACCGTCGGAGCTTTGAACCCCTTTTCGTATCGGACTTGGCTGGACGACGAAGGCGTAAGCTATGTGGCGATCCCGGCCGCTCCACTCGACTACGCGGCGAAAGCCGAGGCTGAGCTGGTTTCCTCGGGGCGGGTACCGGGCCTGACCTTGGTTTGGCAGACTCGCTACTGGAAGCTCTGGGCGGTCGGCTCCTCCCCGGGTCTGGTGACGGGACCCGGAACTCTCACGTCCCTCGAACCGGACCACTTCACCCTCCAGGCTTCCAGGGCCGGGCGGCTTACAGTCAGGGTCCGCTACACGACATACTGGGCGGTCACCTCAGGACAGGCGTGCGTATCCGCCGCTCCTCTGCCAAGCCAGCCGGTGCCCGGCGCCACCCAAGGGGCCGCGCCCCCCTACCAGTGGACGCAGGTGACGGCTCTGAAGGCTGGGACGATAGACGTTTCTGCTGCTGTCATCCACCCAGCGCCGCTCCCGGCCTGCCCCACCCAGTAGAGCACCGAAGTCTTGGGACGCTCCTACAGCGCCCGAACCTGGGCGGCCGCCGCCGCTCTCACCGTGGTCTTGGGAGCATGCCAGACTTCGACGGCTTCGCACGTGGGCGTTATTCGGCCATCCTCGCCTCCCCAACACAGCTCGACATCGACATCGCCGCCTCTGGGGGCTACGACTCCTCCCGCCTCTACGTCCACCCCCGGCCCTCGCGCGCAGTGGACCACATACCAGGATGGAAACTCCCATCTAGGCGACTCCCCGACCGGAAAGGTGCGAACGCCCCTGCGCCAAGTGTGGTCCGACCGGCTCGACGGGTCCGCCGTGTACGGCCAACCGCTGCTCTACGACGGAAGGATCCTGGTTGCCACCGAGGACGACAACGTGTTCGCCCTGGACACCTCCACCGGGGCCACCGTGTGGGAGACGCATCTCGGCTCGCCTCTCGTGGGCGTAGCTTCCCAAGCCGGCTGCGGGGACGTCGACCCCCTCGGCGTCACGAGCACCCCCGTGATCGACCCGGCCACGGGAACACTTTACGTGCTGGCCGAACTGGCAAGCGGCGGCCGGGCACCGGTCCACCACGATTTGTTCGGAGTCGACCTGGCGGACGGGAAGATCACCTCGAACGTGGACGCCGACCCACCCGGATTGTCGCCGGGCGATGCGGTGCACCTACTGCAGCGAGCGGCGCTGGCCTTGGGAAACGGACGTGTGTACGTCGGCTTCGGAGGCCAGTATGGTGATTGTGGCAGTTATCACGGCTGGGTTGTGTCAGTACCTGTAGCAGGAGGGGCTGAGGCGGCGTTTGACGTCACTCCCGGCGCTACCGGGGGTGCCGTTTGGGATGGCGGCTCGGGGCCTACCATAGACGCCCAGGGCGACGTCTTCGTCACTACTGGCAACCCGAACTCGTCCGCTCCAGCACCCTGGGCCGAGTCGGTCGTGAAACTGCCGAGCGCATTGTCACAGGTACCTCTTGGGTACTTCCGGGATCCGGCGGCGACCGGCGACTTGGACCTGTCTACCGGCGGGCCGATCCTCCTTCCCGACGGCGACGTCTTCGCTGTCGGCAAGACCGACGTCGGCTACCTCCTGCGCCAAACCGACCTGTCACAGGTCGCGCCCATTGCGGGTAGGGTGTGCGCCAGCGACCCTGACGGGGGTGGGGCTTGGGATCCTACGACCGACAGCGTCTACGTCCCTTGCCGAGCAGGCGGAGTCCAGCAGGTGGACTTGGCGACGATGAGGACCGGTTGGCGCTCAGGTTCTGCCAACTCGACGGTGGTCCTAGCCGGGTCCGGGCTGTGGTCTTTGCGCTACCCGGCCGGTACCTTGGAGGAGCTCGACGCTTCCAGCGGTGCCGTGCTCTACAAACTCGACGTGGGAAAGCCGGTAGCCAACTTCGCTTCGCCTACCGTGCTCGACGGCCTTGTAGTCGTACCCACTGACGCCGGGGTAGTCGCTTTCGCCGGCGCCTGACCGGACAATCCCGCTGGCTGTCCTCGCATCGGCGAGGACAGCCAGCGGGGATAGCATCTGTACTCGAAGGTCGACGCCTGGTGCCAAGACAAGTCGAGGTAAGGGAGGGACGGTATGGCAGAGTTGTCCTACGCTCACGGAACTTCGAGCGTACCGCTTGTTGGGGAGACGATCGGGGCGAACCTGGAGGCGACGACACGGCGGGTCGGGGACGCTCTTGCCCTCGTCGAGTGCGCCACTGGGCGCCGTTGGGACTACCTGGGACTTCTGGGGTGGTCCCGCAAGCTCGCCCGCAGCCTTCTGGGCGCGGGCGTGGCGAAGGGCGACCGCGTCGCGCTTTGGTCTCCCAACTGCGCCGAGTGGGTGGCTTTGCAGTACGCGACTGCCATGGTGGGAGCGGTGTTGGTCAACGTCAACCCAGCTTATCGAACCTCTGAGCTGGAGTTCGTCTTGCGCCAGTCGGGTGCGCGACTTCTTTTCTCGGCTACGTCGTTTCGTCACAGCGACTATCGAGCGATGGCCGAACAGGTCCGCCCCGCGCTGGACGGTCTCGAAGGCGTGGTGTACATCGGCGACACCAGCTGGGACCGCTTCGAGTCCATGTCGGAGTCGGTGAGCGCCGAAGCTCTCGAAGTCGTCGAGGCGAGCCTCTCCTTCGACGATCCGATCAATATCCAATACACCTCCGGCACCACGGGCTTCCCGAAGGGCGCCACCCTCACACATCACAACATTCTAAACAACGGGTTCTTCGTGGCGGAGCTTCTCGGCTACACCGTCGACGACAGGGTGTGTCTGCCGGTTCCGTTCTACCACTGTTTCGGGATGGTGATGGGAAACCTGGGAGCGACCTCTCACGGCTCCGCGATCGTTATCCCTGCTCCTCTCTTCGATCCCGAGGCGACGCTGAACGCCGTCCAAGCCGAACGGGCCACTTCCCTCTATGGAGTACCGACAATGTTCATCGCAGAGCTCGGACTCGACAACTTCGCGTCGTTCGACCTGTCGTCGCTTCGAACGGGCCTGATGGCTGGATCGCCCTGCCCTGTGGAGGTCATGAAACGGGTCCAGTCCGAAATGCACATGCACGAGGTCGGTATCGCCTACGGCATGACTGAGACATCGCCCGTGTCCACCCAGACCCGCCGCGACGACGATCTGGAACGGCGCACGGAGACGGTCGGCAGAGTGATGCCGCACATCGAGGTGAAGATCGTTGATCCGGCCAGTGGTCTCACCGTCGATCGGGGCACCACAGGCGAGTTGTGCACTCGCGGCTACTCGGTGATGTCAGGGTACTGGGGGGAGCCTGACAAGACCGCCGAGGTCATTGACATGGCTGGGTGGATGCACACCGGTGACTTGGCCGTGATGCGCGACGACGGGTACGTGAATATCGTCGGTCGCATCAAGGACATGGTGATACGAGGTGGCGAGAACATCTACCCCCGCGAGATCGAGGAGTTCCTCTACACCCATCCTCGTATCGCGGATGTCGCCGTGGTCGGGGTACCCGACGCCGCCTACGGCGAGGAGCTTGTCGCTTGGATACAGTTACGCCCGGGCGCGGAACCGCTCGACGCGGAGAGTCTCGCCGATTTTTGTCGTGGGAGGATCGCCCACCACAAGATTCCCCGCTACGTGCGGATATGCGACTCGTTTCCGATGACGGTGACCGGCAAGATCCGCAAGGTCGAGATGCGCCAGGTGAGCACCGGCGAGCTCGGACTGTCAGGGGCTGCTTCGACTCGCACCGCCTGAGGCGGACGCGTTAGGGTCCGCGTTTGGCTCTCCTGACCCGACTCTTCGGCGGTCAGGCACTACCGTTGTCGAGTGCCAGAAACTCCGGGGAGGATCACCGCTACGACCGTCCCCGACACTGACGGTTCGGGTATGGAGGTTGTAGGCGCTCGGGGATGGGCACCGGGCTGGCTCAGCGGAGATCGGGTGGTCGTGGCAGGATTGACGATCCTCGCCTTTGTTCTGCGGGTGCCTAACCTAGGCAGGGCATACTGGATCGACGAGACGATCAGCGTCGGTATAGCCTCTCACCGTCTAGGTCAGATACCTGGGCTTTTGCGCCACGACGGATCCCCGCCTCTTTGGTATTTCGTGCTTCACTTTTGGATCGACGTCTTCGGCACTTCGCCGGACGCTACCCACAGCCTGTCGCTGATCGTCTCGCTGGCCGCGGTCCCGGCCGGCTACTGGGCCGGCAGGGAGCTATTCGACAGACGCGCCGGGATAGCAGCCGCAGCATTGATGGCCACAAACCCTTACCTGAACTGGTATTCGACAGAGACCCGGATGTACACGCTGGTAATCTTGGTCTCGATCTTCGCTTGCACGTTCGCTTGGAAAGCAGCGCGCGACCGGCGAGCCTTCGACGCCGGTGCAGCATCTGTTGCCTTCGCCGCTTTGGTCTACACCCACTACTGGGGCCTCTACCTAGCCGCCGCGACGGCGGGGATCCTGGTCGTTCTGGCGTGGCGACGAGCCGACCGGCAACTGGCGCAGTGGACCATCGGGAGCGGGGTAGTCGCCGTAGTCCTCCTTGCGCCGTGGGTGCCGTCGTTTTTGTACCAGACTTCCAACACGGGGGACCCGTGGGCCGTCCCGCCCGGTGTGGGCGATTTCTTCGCTGACCCTTCGACCGCCATCGGCGGCACCGCCGGGATCCTCATCGCTCCCCTGCTCGTGTTCGGATCTTGGTGGTGTTGGCGTCAGGTCAGCCTCTCGGCCCAGTCGCAGTCGAGGCTGCTCGCCTTGGTGGCGCTAACCGCAACTGCCGGCGGTTTCCTCGCTTCGGAATGGAAGCCGTCGTGGACCGTCCGGTACCTGGCTGTCATCGTGGCGCCCTACCTGCTCGCCGCGGCAGGGGCGCTCGCCAGCTCGGCAAGGGGCAAGGCAGTGCTGTGGGCTGCCTGCGGCTCCCTTGCTGTGTGGTCGTTGATTGGGACGCTTCTGCCCGACCCTAACAACACCTACGCCAAGGACAACATGGCAGCGATAGCCAAGGCCGTCGCGCCCCGCTTGGCGCCCGGCGACGTGGTGATCTCGACCCAAACCGAGCAGCTACCGGTAGCGCACTTCTATCTTCCCCCTGGGATGACGTACCTGAACCCGACGGGTCCCGTATCGGACCCGTCGGTTGTCGACTGGGTTCATATCGTCGCGCGTCTGGACGCCGCTCAACCCTGCGAAGCCATCGGCCCTACGCTGGACTCACTGCCTGTCGGCGGCGAAGTCCTACTCCTAAACCCCGCCCGCAAGCTAGGCGCGTCCGGGTCCGCGTGGGCTCGCGCCGTCGCGCACCAAGAGCAGGCCGTCAACGCTTTCGTCACGTCCGACCCGGCCCTGTCGGAGGTGGCGACCTACGCCGAGAACCTGCACCCCCAGCCTTACGCCCCGGTGGACGGGGTCCTCTTCGAGAAGACCTCCAACAAGGCTTCGTGCTCGTAAGGCGCGGGTTGCTTGCAGCGCTCGTCGCTGTCGTCGCGGTCTCGGTCGGGGAGGTGGCGGGTTGGCACGGGGTGGATACCGCCGCCACCGTTTACCGCGTGGACTCGTACCGCACGGGCGGGTTTCAGCTGTGGGACTTCGGATGGTACGGAGGCCATTGGACGCTCGGGTACAGCGTGATTTACCCTCCGATCGCCGCAACGGTTGGCGTCGCCGCAACAGCGATCGTCTCGGCCGGGATCGCCGCTTGGAGCTTCGACGGCCTGATCGGACGGACCCTCTCGACGGGCGGCAGCGTCGCCTCCTACCTGTTCGCCCTGGGAACCTTGGTCCAGTCAGCTATAGGACAGCTCCCCTTCCTAACCGGTGAAGCTTTCGGCCTGGCGGCCCTTTGGGCATTGACCCGACGCAAACACCTGGCTGCTGTGCTTTTGGCTCTGGCCTGCACGCTCACGAGCCCTCTCCCTGCAGCTTTCGCGGCGCTGTGCGCAGTGGCCTGGCTTTGCGCTCCCTGGGCCGGCTCGCCGACCCGCGCCGGGTTAGCCGCCTGCCGCGGACGTCTGCTGTCCACAGCAGCGGTAATAGCGGTCAGCGTCGCCCCAATCCTCGCCGGTGTCGTCTTGTTCCCTGGGGACGGGCCTATGCCTTACCCGGTAGTCGACTGGATGTGGGAGGTGGTCATCGCCGCCGTCGTGGGCCTTCTCGCTGGGCGGCGCTACCCGGCGATCACGGCTGGGGCTGGCATGTGGGCGGTGGTAGCCACCGCCTCGGTCGCCATACCGAGCGCATTGGGAGGCAACGTCGGGAGGATTGAGGATGTCGCTGCTCTGCCGTTGGCCGTCGGTCTCGCCTGGGATCAGCCGCGAAGAGCGGGACGTGTCCTGGCGGCAGCGGCGGCGGTGCCGTTAGCTGCTTCGGAGTGGCTCCCGGCCGCCGGGGCGGTGTTTCGCGCTCCAAGCTTGGCGTCGACTCACAGGTACTTCTACGAACCACTAGACCGGGAGCTGATCACCCTCGCTCGAAACGCGCCCCCGGCCCGAGTCGAGGTGGTACCAACGGAGTACCACTGGGAAGCGGCTTGGGTCGCACCTGTCATGCCGCTCGCTCGGGGATGGGAACGCCAGCTCGATACGGCCTATAACCCGATCTTCTACCACCCGGGCCTGTTGAACGCCTACTCTTACAGGGCTTGGCTGGTCGCCAACGGGGTGCGCTACGTCGCGGTTCCCCACGCTCCGCTCGACTTTGCCGGCACCGCCGAAGCATCCCTAGTGTCGTCGGGCACGGTTCAAGGCCTGGTAGATGCCTGGGCGAACGACGACTGGACGCTCTACGAGGTGAGAGGATCCCCTGGTATCGTGTCGGGACCCGCGAAACTGCTGCAGGCCGCTGGCACTTCGATCAAGCTGGACGTGACCGCTGGGAGCCCCGTGACTCTACGGTTCCGCTACAGCCCCGACTGGGGCGTCACCTCTGGGTCGGGTTGCGTGACGGAAGCCCCCGGCTCCTGGACGACGCTCGTGGGCGCCCAGCCGGGATCTGTAACGCTAAGCCTTTCACTGTCGAACCCCGAAGCGAGCGCCTGCCGTCGACCGGCATCGCCGTGAGCAGCCGTGGCGAACACCGGGGCGGCCTCTAGCCTCGTCCGGTCAGGACTTTCGCCGAATACCCAGCGACGTCCTTGTAGCCTTCGCAGAGGGCGTCGAGTTCCTCGCCGCTGATCAGCGACTCCAGGCTGTCGAAGGGTCTATCGCCACTTCTGACGCAGACCTCGCGGAGAATCGCGTCCGGGGGGTTGGCCCTGTTGCGGTACACGACGTTCGCCGTGGCCGGGCGGCGCAGATCGTCGTAGGAGCGTAAAGCATCGACCGGGTCGTCCGCGGTCGCGATAAGGTCAGCGAGAGCGCGGCAGTCGACGATCGCCTGCCCGGCGCCGTTCGATCCCCGGGGGACCATCGGGTGCGCCGCGTCGCCGAGGAGCGTGAGCCTTCCGAAGGACCACCTAGGAAGCGGCTCTTGGTCCACCATCGGGAATTCGAGGATCGACTCAGCGGACTCGAGCACGCCAGGGACGTCAAGAAAGTCGAACTTCCAACCGGCGAAAATGTCGATGAAGTCCTCTAGGCGCCCCTGCCTTCCCCAGTCCCTGTCGAGATGCCTGGGAGTCTCCACCGCAGCTATCCAGTTCATAAGCTGACGACCCTGGGCGTCGACGTCGTCCCGGCAGGGGTAGATAGTGAGCTTGCCCGTCGGGTACCAGCCGACCCTGAGCATCGATCGTCCCCCGAGGAAGGGATCCCACACTGTGACACCACGCCACATGTTGATCCCCTGGTAGAGCGGCTCGCCCTCGGAGGGATACAGCTGGCGGCGAAGCGTGGAGTGAATCCCGTCGCAGCCGACGACGACCGAACCGGTGAACTCTTCGACAGTCGGGTCCGGCCCCGAAGATGCGGTAGCAAAAATCCCCCGGGCGTAGCTGCCGGCGTCGTGCGCCGACACGAGGCGCGCTCCGAAGCGAACCCTGTCAGCACCAAGACGGCTGGCGGCGGCTTCGAGGAGAACTTCGTACAGATCCGCCCGGTGTATGGACAGCTGAGGCCAGCGAACCCCGGCGGAGGTTCCGACAGGCTCCCGGTAGACGAACTGCCCGAAACGGTTGTAATAAAGGGAGTCGGTCGGGACGATGCAGCGGCGCAAGAGGGCGTCCTCCAGGCCAAGCTCGTAGAGGATCCTGGCGGCGTGAGGGAGGATCGTGATGCCAACCCCTATGGGGCTCGGTGCGGCCACCGACTCGAACACCTTGGCGGGCACACCGAGACGGTGAAGTTCCAATGCGAGAGTCAGCCCCCCGATACCACCGCCGGCGATGAGAACTTCGTCACTCTTTGCAGTCATTGGCCTAATTATTAGCACGGCGAACGATTGCGGATGACCTTCCCGGGATCGCCGCGCCCTGGGGCGCGCAGACGAGCGGGCGGGCTTATCATCTGCAGTGTGGGAAAGATGTCATGCGAAGAGGTCCGCGACGCCCTCCCGGAGTTCGTTCTCGACATCTTGGCACCCAAACCCAAGGCGGCGGTCGCTTCGCACGTCCTGCGTTGCGTCACCTGCCGGGCCGAGCTGGCGTCCACTGAGGAGTCGGCGGCTCAGCTGTTCAGCCCGCTCGAGACTCCTGGCAACAGCCCCGGAGACGGCGAGAAGGACGCAGGCCGGGCCGGCCGAGACTTTAGCCGGCCCGCACCGGCTGGCGAGGACACTTACCGGCCAACCGACGACGACGTCTACTACCAGCCAGCGGAAGACATCTTCTACCAGATCAGGGATGTCGGGTCTCCCATCACACGTGTCGGCAGCGGACGTAGCCGGCTTCGGATGGTGGTGACGATCGCTGCGGCCGGCATTCTGATAGTCGGAACCACCCTCGGACCGGAGCTGTCGACTCCCGGCTCGCGTGTGGTTCCTGTCGCGCAGGCTCAGTTGCTAACCGCGAGCGCACGGACCGTCGGCTACGTGTACTTCCTGCCCGGAAGTTCACATGACATCGACGTGCAGGTGGACGGCCTCGGGAGCTTCAGCTCTCTCACGCTGGAACTGCTCGACACAGACGGGCGTTCTGTCGAAGTTGGGCGCTTCGCCGTCTCACAGGGACGCGCCTCTTGGGTCGCGCCGTCCGCGGTCGCAGCCTCCGGGGTGTCCGAAGTGATCGTCCTGGGACCGTCCGGAACGAAAGTAGCCACCGGTCTGGTCGCCTGACGCACCTGGTCCCCGACGAACGCCGGTGTCCTAACCGGCTCCGAGCAGCCCGTCGAGAGCTGCGGCTAGAGCAGGGTATGCGTTCTGCTCGGCGCTGTGGTCCGCCGGGGAGTCCACGTCGCTGAGATGGCCTAGCAGGCACAGCGACACCTTGCCGGCCTCGACGGCACCGCCGTCGGTTCCGGCGGGCAGCTCGACTGTGTCTCCCCACTCCATGACCACTTTGTAGACCCCCGCCCGGCCTTCTATCGCCTCGAGGTGGGCGTCGGATATGACCCTCGGGGGAACCCTGCCTATCGAAGTTCGCTCCCATCCTCGCAGGTCGCCGATCTCCACGTTCGGGACGTTCAGGTTCACGAGTAGCGGTCTGGCCTGACCGAGGTCAGCGAGACCGCCTGCGACGCTGAGAGCCACCTTGGCCGCGGTTTCCCACTTCATATCTGTCAGCATCTTCTCCCAGCCCTGACCTTCTATTCCGAAGCCGTCCACCGCCTGGCTGACGGCGATAGCAGGCAGACCCCGGGTCCTAGCGGTCAGCGCCGCCCCGACGGTGCCGGAGTGGTAGACGGACCGTCCGACGTTCACCCCCGGGTTGATTCCAGCCACGACCATGTCGAAGCGGTGTGCGAAGACGCCGAGCGTTGCAAACATGACACAAAGCGCCGGAGGACCCTCCACCGCCCAGGCTTCGCTTGCGCCTTTCACCTGGCGGCGGTGTACTTCCGGCCTCAGGAGGTGCAGCGCTCCTAGCGAGGCCGAAGCACCCGAGTACTCCTTGTCCGGAGCGACCACGGTGACGTCACCAAGGTCGGCCATCGCCTCCGCCAGGACCGAGAGACCTTCGGAGTCGATCCCGTCGTCGTTGGTCACAAGAATTCGCACTCGACCGTCTTAGCACGCCGGAGTAGGGCCCTTCGAACCCCCCGACAGAGCGCCGGGGGTTTACGCTAGCGGCGGGATCAGTCCCCCGGGGCCATCGGCTCATCGGCGGGCGGGTGCCCCGACAGCGCCACCGTGGCTGCCGGCGATCCCGCTGGCAGCCCGGCGGAGTCGCGTTCGGCTCTGATCACGTGCATGACAGCGTTGATCAAAGCGAGGTGAGTGAAGGCCTGGGGGAAGTTACCGAGATGACGTCCGCTATTTACGTCTATCTCCTCGGCGTAGAGCTCTAACGGGCTTCCGAGCGACAGTAATCGCTCGCAGAGCTTCCGGCCTCGGTCGAGCTCGCCTATCTCGATGAGCGCTGACACCAGCCAGAACGAGCAGATAGTGAAACTGCCTTCCGCTCCGCTCAGGCCGTCCTCGGTCTGGTCGGTCCGGTAGCGCAGCACGAGGCCGTGCTCGGTGAGCTCGTCGGCGACGGCTAGGACAGTGGCGCGTATCCTCGGGTCGTCGGGAGGCAAGAAGCGCAGCAGTGGCATCAGAAGTGTGGACGCGTCGAGGTTCTTCGACCCGTAGCTCTGCACGAACACGCCACGCTCGTCGACACCGTTAGCGCATATGTCGGCGTGGATCTCGTCTGCTATCTGCTGCCAGCGTTTGACCCGGTCGAGCTTGTCGAAGAGCGCAGCAAGGCGCATTCCTCGGTCGAGCGCTACCCAGCACATGAACTTGCTCGTGGTGAAATGCTTCGGTTCGCCGCGCACCTCCCAGATGCCCCGGTCAGGGTCTCTCCAGTTTGCTATGGCGGCTTCCACCTGAGCTTCGAGCATCGGCCACATCGATTCGTGGACACGGCTGCGCGACCTGGCGTGCAGTAGCACCGAGTCGAGGACCGCTCCCCACATGTCGTGCTGCTTCTGGTTGTACGCTCCGTTGCCCACCCTGACAGGGCGGGCATCCTCGTAGCCGGAGAGGTGGTCGAGCTCGACCTCGGTCAGGTCCCGTTCGCCTCCGATCCCGTACATGATCTGCAGGTCCTGGTTATCCCGGCACACGTCGGACAGGAAGTAGTAGAAGTCGTCTGCTTCCCTGTCGAAGCCGAGCGAGTACAAGCCCCAAAGGGCGAAGGTGGAGTCGCGAACCCAGGCGAAGCGGTAATCCCAGTTCCTAGCGCCTCCCGGCGTCTCAGGAAGGCTGGTCGTCGCTGCGGCGAGCAAAGCCCCGGTCGGAGCGTAGGTGAGTCCCTTGAGCGTCAGAGCACTGCGCTGAAGGTAGCCGCGCCAGCGGTGGTCAGGGAAGTCGCCTTGGGTTATCCAACGCCTCCAGTGCTCGGCCGTTGCGCCCATACGCTCGGCGGCTTCCTCGAAGCTCGCAAACGGCTCTCCGTCAGACCAGTACAGCGCCACGAAATGCTGGTCGCCTTCCTCCATGCGAGTGCGGGCCCGAAGCGAACGGCCTTCGACCCCCGGGCGCAGGTCGGTGCACAGGCGAAGCTCGACTTGCGAGGTTGGAAGGGAGACTTTGAGATGGCCGTAGCCCGAGCCGACATAGCTCCACTCGGGCTCGGTCTTGCCGTAGTCGAACACCGGGTCGCAGGTTACGGAGAGGTCTACCGTCCCGCTGACACATCGGACGGTGCGAAGCAGGCAGTGCTGGGCTTCGAAGTCGGTCGGGGAACGCCGGTAGATGCTTGAGCGTTCCGACACGTTGTGCCAAGGGCCCATACACAAGGCGTCCTGCACGACGATCCAACCTGTACGGGTCTGCCAGGTGGTTTCGAGCATCAAACTGCCGGGCAGGTAACGCCTGGCGGCTGGAACCATCTCGTCGTAGGGGCCCACCCGGAAACTGCCTGCCCCACGGTCGAGTATCGACCCGAAGATCGACGGCGAGTCTGGCCTGGGGACGCACATCCACTCGACCGCTCCGCTCGGAGCGATCAGGCAGTTCGTCTCGCAGTCGGAGAGGAAGGCGTAGTCGGCGATCGGGGGGAAGCCGCTACCGCCTACGGGTGACGTGGCGGCGTCAACCTGGAAAGCCCCAGCCCTCGGGTTGGCCGCCCTGACGTTGGCCGCCCTGACGTTGGCAGAGACGCCTCCTAGCGAAGCGCTAGGGCTCTGCGCTGGAGTTCCCGCTGACGACATCCGATACCTCCTGGTGCATGTCGGGCCGGTGCCGGCACCGGCTCTCGCAGACCACGATACGACCTGGCGGTGCGGGGAGCCGCCCGGCAGGGATCGTGCGGAGAGGGTGTACGGGAGTAGCGTGGCCGTCATGGACCTCCTATTCCAAGAAGCCCGGGCGATCAGGGACAAGGCCTACGGAACGCGGGTCACTTTCTCCCCCAAGGTGTTCATCCCTCTGACGATGCTTTGCCGCGACCGATGCGGCTACTGCACTTTCGCCAAGGCTCCCGCTCGTATCGAGTCGCCTTTCATGAGCCCCGAAGCCGTGCTCGACGTTGCCCGAAGGGGAGCCTCGGCCGGCTGCCACGAAGCGCTGTTCACCCTGGGCGAAGCCCCCGAAGAGCGTTACCCCCAGGCGAGGGCGTGGCTGGCCGAGCGCGGGTACGCCTCCACCGTCGACTACCTGGTTGCGATGTGCCGTCTAGTGGTAGACGAGACCGGCTTGTTACCCCACGCGAACGCCGGCGCTTTGAGCTTCGCCGACCTCGAGGCGCTACGCCCGGTCACCGCAAGCCAGGGGATGATGCTCGAAAGTCTGCGAGACGACCTCGAAGCCCACCGAGGTGCGCCCGACAAGACGCCGCAGCGTCGCCTGGAAACCCTAGACGCAGCAGGGCGCCTGTCCATACCTTTCACCACCGGGATCCTCGTAGGTATCGGCGAGGACCGATCCGACCGAGTCGCCGCACTTGAGGCGATAGCGTCCAGCCACTCAGCCTACGGCCATGTACAGGAAGTGATCGTCCAGAACTTCCTCCCTAAGCAGGGCACTGCCATGCACCGCCACCCCGCTTGCCCGAGCGAGGAGTTCCTCGAAGCTGTCGCTCTCACCAGGACGATCCTCCCAGGCGACGTCCACGTGCAGGCCCCACCGAACCTCTCCGAGGACTTGGGGGCGTTACTCGCCGCTGGCATCGACGACTGGGGCGGCGTGTCGCCGGTAACCGCAGACTTCGTCAACCCCGAGAGACCCTGGCCATCCCTCGACACGCTGCGGGAGGCAACCGAAGCCGCAGGACACACTCTGGCGCCGAGGTTGACGATCTACCCGTCTTTCGCCGCCCGAGCGGACCGCTGGGTCGACCCGGGGATGAGATTCGCCGTCCTCGACCGCTCGGACGCGGAAGGCCTCGCCAGGGACGACCCCGGCGCCGTGTTCCCTCAGAAAGTCGGCGAGTTCCGCAACATCGGCGACGGAGCAGAGGTCGTCCTAGTCGGGAGGCGTTCCACCCAGTGGTATTCGGGTGCCGCCACCGACCCGGTGGTGCTGGTGGGCGCGGGACGGCCTGCCCCAGTCGGACGGGCCGTCCTGCGCGGCCCCGTTGCCGAGGTTATCGCCGGCGTGCGAGCCGGCCAGGAGCCCGGCGAGAGTGAGCTCGTCACGCTGTTCTCCGCGAGAGGCCCCGAAGTGACCGCTGTCGCCGAGTTGGCCGACGAGCTGCGCCGGGAAGCCGTCGGTGACACTGTCACCTGGGTGTCCAACCGCAACATTAACTACACGAATATTTGCACGTTCAAATGCCGCTTCTGCGGTTTCTCCAAGGGGCCGCTGTCGCTCAACCTTCGAGGGACTCCCTACCTGCTTGACTTCGAGGAGATAGCACGGCGCACCGCCGAGGCGTGGCAGTTGGGCGCGACGGAAGTTTGCTTGCAAGGAGGCATCCACCCCGACTTCGACGGCGACTATTACATCGAGGTCGCCAGGACGGTTAAGGCTGCCGCTCCGGACATCCACGTGCACGGTTTCAGCGCCCTCGAGGTAACCGAAGCCGCTCGCCGCTCCGGAGAGCCTCTCAGCGGCTACCTGGCCAGGCTGAAAGCAGCGGGGCTCAAGTCGCTTCCCGGTACAGCCGCCGAGATCCTCGACGACACGATCCGGGCGACGCTATGCCCTGACAAGATCAGCACCGAGGAATGGCTGGAGGCGCACCGCAGCGCCCACTCAGTGGGGTTGCACTCCAACATCACGATAATGTTCGGGTCGATCGAGAATCCCCGCCACTGGGCCCGCCACATCGTCGTGACACGTGAACTGCAAAAACAGACGCAAGGCTTCACCGAGTTCGTCGGGCTGCCGTTCGTCCACATGGCCGCCCCGATATACCTCCAGCACAAATCGAGGAGAGGGCCCACCTGGCGTGAGACTCTCCTGATGCACGCTGTAGCCCGCATCGCCTACCACGGTCTCATCGACCACGTTCAGGCCTCGTGGGTGAAGCTGGGCGTCTCGGGTGTGCGCCAGCTCCTCCAAGCTGGCGTGGACGACCTCGGGGGGACTCTCATCGACGAGAACATCTCGCGAGCGGCCGGAGCGTCGCACGGGCAGTGCCTCGGCGAGGCCGACTTTAGGGAGCTCGTCGAACCTCTCGGGCGGCGACTGGTGCAGCGAAGCACGTTCTACCAGCCGGTCGCGGCGGCTTGAGGATCGAAGCGTGAGAGCCGTCGTAGCCCGCCGTTACGGAGGCCCGGAGGTCTTAGAGGTCTCCGAGGTCGACGACCCCGTCCCGGGAGCAGGGCAGATCCTCGTCGAGGTCGAGGCTTGCTCGGTCACGTTCCCTGACCTGCTGATGCTCCGCGACATGTACCAGTTCAAACCGGGGCTGCCTTTCGTTCCCGGGGGGGAGGTCGCCGGAATCGTGCGGCGGGTGGGCCCTGGGGTGGAGGGGTTCGCTCCTGGGTTACGGGTGCTCGGCTCGACGGGCAGCGTAGGCGGGATGGCCGAGCTCGCGCTTACCCGGGCGGACAGCACGGTCGCCTTACCGGCCGATGCCGACCCGAATGACGCCGCCGGCCTCCTCTACGGCTACGGAACCTCCTACCACGCTTTAGCCGACCGGGCGCACCTGGCGGCCGGCGAGACTCTAGTGGTCCTCGGCGCCGCCGGTGGCGTCGGCCTCGCAGCGGTCGAGTTGGGTAGGGCGATGGGAGCCAGAGTGATCGCAGCAGCTTCGAGCCCTGAGAAGCTGGCCCTGTGCGTGGCGCACGGGGCGGATGACACAATCGACTACTCCCGGGAGGACCTAAAAGAAGCGATACGCGCTCTCACCGGCGGCGAAGGCGCCGACGTCGTGTACGACCCGGTCGGGGGACCCTACTCGGAACCAGCTCTGCGCTCCACCGCCTGGGACGGCAGGTTCCTGGTCGTCGGTTTCGCAGCCGGTGAGATACCGAGGATACCCCTGAACCTTGCACTGCTCAGAGGAGCGAGCATCGTCGGCGTCTTCTGGGGGGCATTCGCCGGCCGCTACCCGCAGCGAAACAGGGAGAACCTTGCTACGCTCGTCGGGTGGTGGCAGGAGGGCCGTATCCGTCCCCACACCTCGGCGAGCTACCCCCTCGCACAGGCTGGCGACGCACTGTCGGAACTGGCGCAACGCCGCGCCACCGGCAAGGTCGTGGTCACACCCCGAAGCTAGAGATCAGTCGATTCAGCTGGAGGAGGGAGCCGTGGTCGCCACGGGGCTCTCCGGCCGGCGGAAAAGGATCTCCTGGGTGAACGTCGCACCGACATGACCGTCTAGGTCCTGCATGATCCCCGAATAAAGACCGCGGCCACCCCCGGCTTTTAGAGGCCACATGCCGATGTAGATCCAGTCGTCGGTTCGTAGCGGCTCGTGGAACCAAACGGCGTGGTCGATGCTGGGACCTCCTCTGGGAAGTCCGGGTGCTTGGCCGTCGCCGAAACCGGAGCCGATGTCGGACATGTAGGTGAGCGCGCAAGCGTGCAGCGTCGCGTCGTCGGGAAGCTGCTTGCGGGCGCGGACCCACATGCGGCCAGGTACTGGCCAATCTTGGGGGTCATACGGCACTGCCGGGGGGAAGCCTCTGATGTCGACGGTATGGTCGAAGCGGTCGATGACGCCGCCCTCGTCGAGCTCGTCCGGCTGGAACTCCGGCTCGGCGGGGGGGCACCACTGCGGCCCCTGCCTGGGCACCTGGAACGAGGCGGACATGGAGAAGATCACTTCCCCGCCTTGGACGGCCACGACGTGGCGCGCCGAGAAGGAGCCGCCGTCGCGTTCCCTGTCGACTTTCAAGATGACGGCCTGGTCGACGCGTCCCGGACGGAGGAAGTACCCGTGAAGCGAGTTGGGCTGGCGGCCTTCGGGGACGCTGTAGGCGGCGGCTCGCAGAGCCTGCGCCGCGACCTGCCCGCCGAAGAGCGCCGGGTACTTCACCGCTGCCGTCTCGTTGATACCCCGGTAGAGGTCCTTGTCCAGTAGCTCTATGTCGAGCAGTTCGAGAAGGTCGTCGGTGGTTGGCATGTGTCTGGTCATTTCGTCCGCCTCGGCGAGGTCTCGTGGCTGTGTGGGGTCCTGCGGTGCTGGTTCGGTTCGGCGGCGGCTGTCCTAGGCCGGCTCCACCGAGCCTTGCGGATCCTACCCCGCCCGACGCCGCCTCCCGGAAGCCCGCCTGTGCCATTCCAGCGCGCTATCGAGCCCGGCCAGGCCCGCAGCCTTGTTGGCCTTCGCCATCACCTCGACTCCAGCCGCCCTTGGCAGGAGGCGGAGCATCACAGTAGAAGCGACGGCGTTGACCATCCCGGGCACCACCACCGGCCGCCTCCCGAGCGCCGCCAGAGTCGCCTCGACCACCGCTGCGGGGCTCATCGTGCCTGGAGCGCGTGCGGCAGCGCTCGCAGAGTACCCGGGCGTGTCGACGGCTCCGGCCACGCACGCCAAGACGTCGACGCCCGACGGTCGCATCTCATACCAAAGGCCTTCCGCAAGCACCCGAAGGTAGGCTTTGGTAGCGGCGTAAGCGGCAAGACCAGGGCTTCCCTGCATCCCGGCGAGCGAGCTCATGAACACGAGCCCTCCCCTTCCACGCTCGGCCATCTCCGGGAGTACCGAGCGGGCGACCCGGAGGGATCCTAGGCAGTTGACCGCTACCGTCTGCTCAAGCGTGTCGAGGCTCGACGCGACGAACGGCCCGCTCGGCGCTGCCGCTGCGTTGACGACGGCAAAGCCGACATCACCGCCTCCTGCCCGATCCTCGATGTCCGCCAGCCACGACGGGTCGGCGAGGTCCCCTGGCAGGGCTTGCACCTTCACGCCGTAAGTTCGTGCGAGGCGAGCGGAGGTGTCGGCTAGGACCTCGGCTCGTCTAGCGACGAGGATGAGGTCGAGGCGCCGAGAGGCGAGCGCCTCCGCCCACGCCGCGCCCAACCCCACGGACGCTCCGACTACGAGCGCTGCCGGCCCGTAGCGCCCCCTAAGGTCGGGCGGCGCTGACACACTCCTAGAGGCGCGCAGGAGCCTCACGGCTCCACCTCGCCGAGGACCGCCGCATCGGGCTGGACGCCGAACGCCGGCGCTGGGACCTCGCCTGTGGCCGCGGCCTCGACGCTGAAGGGGTTGGGGCGGGCGACCATACGGATAGCGACGACCACCGGAAGCGCTAACCACGGGAAGTTCAGCGCCGCTACGACCGGGAAGTCCGGCGACTTGTAGGCGCCGTACAGCTCCTGGGACAAGATGACCAAGACGTCGGTGGTCATCATCCCCGCCCAGAACACCGCCGGCAGCCTGATCCATTCCCTGCCCCGGACGAAAGCGTAGATAGCCGTTGCGTAGAAAGGACCGAAGCCGACGGCGTCAATCCAGATGAGCATCTTCCAGAAAGGTGGACGTGCCATGAGCAGCGGGTCGTAGCGACGGCCGTAGGAGTGGACCAAGTTCACGAAGAAAGGCGGCGGCCACAGCGGGTACCTGAAGTGGTAAGGGTTGGCTACCGTCAGCTGTTCGATGTCGACGAAGTAGGTGATGAAGAACAGGTTGACGCAGAAGAACGCGACTACCACCATGTCGAATCGACGGTCACGAAAACGCGGTACTTTCCGACTCTGCCCCGACGCCACGCTACACGAGCCTACAGCTCTCGCCCAGAGGCGGCCGCGGCGCGGCCGCCTCTGGAGTACTGTGATGTTCCACACGTCGTGTCGGAGCCCCTCGAAGCCCCCCTCTCAGGCCTGCAGGTCGAGCTCCTGCAGGTCGGCGCAGCCGGGGAAGTCGCAGCATGGCTGCTGGCAGGCCTGGGTGTGGCAGTCGAGGTAGCCTCCCGCCCCAACGCCCCATCTGCCGACCCGCACGTCTTCTGGACCTGCACCGCGCCGACCCCCGACGTGGTCCTGCCGGCAACAGGGATCCGGGCTGACGGCCAGCTACCGC
The DNA here is from genome assembly GCA_021808665.1 of Actinomycetes bacterium. Next base: position 18,056 of record JAKBBA010000009.1, on the reverse strand, counting down.
CCAGCGGGGCCCGCCTTCGCCGGTCGCCGATCGCTCTCAGTGACGCCGGCCTGCCCGAAGGAAGCCTCGTCTACGCTACGGGGGTCGCTCTCGCAGCGGGGGCGCTCGCCGGTCTCCTATCCGGCGCCACCGTAACCGTCGACGAAGCGGCCGTCGCTGTCGAGATGCGACTACCGGACGTGCTGGCGGCCTCCTACGAGGGGTCGAACACCATGCGCCCGGCCCCTCCTCGCCGAGCCCCCGGCGGGGGCTTTTACCACGCCGACCTCGGAGCCCCCGGCGCCTCAGACGACTTCGAGCGCCTGCTTGGGACTCTCGCAAGCGAAGTCACGGCCCGCGACGTGGCATCCCAGGCCCAGCTTTGGAGGCTGGCGGTCTGCGACTACCGGCCCCGCAAACATCCGCAGGAGCCCGCCCGTATACCCGTTCGCTTCGACGCGACGCCAGTAGCTAAGCCAGGGAAGGCGGCGCCAGCTCCCGGACCGATACGTCCCGGCGGTCGCCTTGACTGCATGGTGGTGGATCTGACGTCGATGTGGGCCGGGCCGCTCGCCACCCGCCTGCTGGGCGACCTTGGCGCGACGGTAACCAAGGTGGAACCTGCGTTTCGTCCCGACGGTACCCGTGCCGTCGCGGGCGGGGGCATCTACCCCGGTGGCGTCCAAGTGGACCCTGGGCGCGACAGCGCCATGTGGAACGCCCTCAACCGTTGGAAGCCCCACGAGGACCTCGACCTTCGCGAACCCGCAGCCATGGACCGTTTCGTCACTCTCGCACGGCGCGCCGACGTGGTGATCGACTCCTTCTCGCCGAGGGTCCTGGCCAACCTCGACCTGCCCGGCAGGGTCGGCCCCGGCCCGCTTTGGGTGTCGATGCCTGCTTTCGGGCCTGGCGTCCAGCGGGACTGGGTCGCCTACGGCACCGGCGTGCACGCCCAGTCAGGGCTTGGCGACACATTGCCAGCGCTCGGCGGCGATGAGAATCAGCGCTTCCACGAGCCGGCAGTCTCCTACCCGGATCCCCTCTGCGGCCTGACCGGCGCCCTCGCCGTCCTGGCAGGGCTGGCCGCCAGGCGCCTGGGGCGCCGCGTCGCTCGGGCCGAGGTGTCGTTGGACGAGGCGATCCAACCGTTGTGCTCGGGGGTGGACGGCGCGGCGTTGACCGCCGGGCGTGCTTGCCCTGGGCAAGGCTACGGAATTTCGACTCTACGGTGTCGCGGCGACGGGGAAGGGCGCAAGCTTCTGGACCTCGCTTCGGAGCTCGGGCTGACGGCGACATGGGAGGTTGGGGGCCGAGCACTTCGCCATCCCGCCGGCCCGCTAAGAATCTAAGGCACCCACCGCACGCTACCGACCCGCTCCGACCCGCGTCCGGGTACCCTGAACCGCTTGCCTGCATCTCTTCGCCCGCTTAGACAACGTAACTTCGCTCTTTTGTGGTCGGCGGCATTGGTGTCCAACGTCGGGTCGTGGATGCAGACCGTCGCGGTGGGCGTGCTTGTAACAGCCAGGACCGGCCAGGCCGGCTGGACGGGCCTTGTTGCTGCCGCTGGTTTCCTGCCGATCGGGCTGCTGTCACCTCTCGGCGGTGTGATGGCCGACAGGATGGACCGGCGCGGCTGGCTGTTCGCCACGACACTCGGCGAGACGCTCTTCGCCGTAGCCCTGGCTCTGCTAGCGGCTACGGGACACCCCTCGCCGGGAGCGGTGACACTTCTAGTGCTGGGCGGGGGGGCGATGTCGGCCGTGGGGTTCCCTGCCTACCAGGCTATGATGCCCGACCTCGTAGCGCCCGAGGAGTTGGGGGCAGCGATCTCGCTGTCCTCCGCCCAGTTCAACCTGGGCCGGGTGGTCGGACCGGCGCTCGCAGGCCTGGCGATAGCCGCTGGCGGCTATGCGTGGGCGTTCGCTATAAACGCTGCTTCTTTCTTCGCCGTGCTCGGCGCTCTGATCGCCCTGCGCCTGCCTGCCACGGCGCCGCGCTCTGACAGCCTGTCACTTCGCCGTCGCCTCGCCGAGGGTGCCAAGGCGACGTTGTCAAACCCCCCAGCCCGCTTCGCCGTGTTGCTCATATCGGTCGTGGCGCTGACAGCCTCGCCGTTCATCGCGTTGGTGCCGGCGATGGCGATCGACGTGTTCCACGCCGGCGCTGCCGGCACTTCGCTTCTCGTCAGCGCCCAGGGGGTGGGCGCTGTGTGCGGCGCCCTGGCGGTGACACCGCTCGTGTCCCGCTTCGGACGCCGAGCGGTCCTGATCGGAGATCTGGCCGGGGTGGTAGCCAGCCTGGTCGCGTACGCTGCCGCCCCGGACTTGTGGGCCGGCGCAGCTGCGCTGGTGCTGGTAGGCGCCTGCTACATCGGGCTGCTCGCCGGCGCGAACACGATCGTGCAGCTGCACGCCCCTCCAACGCTGCGAGGTCGAATGCTCGGCATCTACATGATGGCGCTGGGGATCCTCTACCCGCTCGGGGCTGTCGTCCAGGGCGCCATAGCGGGCTCCGGGGACCTCAGGGTCGTTACCGCAGGCGGCGCGCTCGTATTGGGAGCCGCCTTGGTCAGCGCTCTCGCTGCCGACCGGCTGCCGGCAGGTCTCGACCGACCTGCGCTCGACACGAACGTCGACGCTCGACGCTGAGCCGACTAGGCCTAGCCGAGGATCGCCTCGGCGACGCGGCGCATCTCCGCGACGTCCCTGGCGCCGACGACTATCGCCGTGACGCCGGCTTCCTCCCACATGGACACCTCGTCGCGGATGCGCTCGGCCGTCCCGACCAGGCAGACGTCGCCGACCATCTCGTCGGGTACCGCCGCTATCGCCTCGTCCTTCTTGCCGGCCAGGTAGAGGTCCTGGATCGTCTCTACCTGGGCTTCATAGCCCATGCGGGCGAACACTTCCTTGTGGAAGTTCACCTCTTTGGCTCCCATACCTCCCGCGTACAAAGCGACGGTCGGCTTCATGGACTGGAGCACCCTGTCCCGATCGTCGGTGACGACGACGGATACGCTCGCCATGATCTCGAAGTCCCCGGAGTTACGCCTGGCGCCGGGCCTGGCGAACCCCTCGGCCAGCCAGGAACGGTACATGGCGCCGACCCGTGGTGAGAAGTACATCGGCAGCCAACCGTCGGCTATCTCCGCGCTCAGCGCAACGTTCTTCGGGCCTTCCGCCCCGAGGTAGACAGGAAGGTCGGCGCGAAGCGGGTGCAGTATCGAACGCAGCGGCTTGCCGTAGCCGGTCGCCCCCGGCCCCTGGTATGGGATCGGGTAGTGGGGGCCTTCGCTGGTCACCGGCTGGTCCCGGGCGAGGACCCTCCGGACGATGTCGACGTACTCCCGTGTCCTCGCGAGAGGCTGGGCGAAAGGCCTTCCGTACCAGCCTTCGACGACCTGCGGTCCTGACAGGCCCAAACCCAGGGCGAAACGCCCTCCGCTTAGATGGTCGAGCGTCATCGCCGCCATCGCTGTCGCTGTCGGGGTGCGAGCTGACATCTGCACGATGGACGTCCCCAGCCTTATCGTCGACGTGGACGAACCGTACCAGGCGAGAGGGGTAAGAGCGTCCGATCCGTACGCCTCGGCGGTGAAGACGATGTCGAAGCCGAGCTTCTCGGCTTCGAGCACCTTTTCGAGCGCGTTAGCCGGGGGCGTAGCCCCCCAGTAACCGAGTTGCAATCCTAGTTTCACGAACCCGAGGCTAGCCTTGCGGGCTGCCGCCCCGCTGGTTCAGGGGACCGGGTTCGCCGCGTCCCGATGGCCCCCTACCCCAAGCCGGGGTTCCGGAGTAGCTGCCCCTACTCGGTGTTGCGTTGCGTGAAGGAAACTATCGCCCTGGCTGTCAGAAGGATGATGACAAGAAGGACGATCAGTATCAGGGCTGCGTCGAAGGAGAGGTCGACTGCTTTCTGAGACGGCTGGTTGTAGAACGTCCACACGGCATAGGTCAGATATGCGACAGGTTGGTGGGTTAGGGAGAGAGTCGGATCGGCCTGCGTGAACCCTGCCGTGTACAGGAGAGGTGCGGTCTCTCCCAAGGAGATAGCGAGAGCCACCAAGATGCCTGTCGTGATGCCCGGCAGACCTGAGCGCAGCACGATCCTGCGTAACGAGTGGGAGTCGCTCATCCCCAGAGCGTCCGCTCCTTCGCGGTAAGAACTCGGTACCTGTCGCAATGCGAGCTCGGTGGCCTTGGCGGTGTAGGGCACGGTCATCAAAGTAAGGGTTATGAGACCGGCTAGGAGCGAGAAGCCCCAGTGGAATGTGACCACGAATGCGAGGTAGCCCACGTAGCCGATGACGATGGAAGGAATTCCGGCTAGGACCTCTGAACCGGTCCGTAGGACAGCGCCGACCGGCCCCGTTGCGTACTCCGCCAGGTATATGCCGCTGGCGACTCCCACGCCGCCGGCGAGGATCGCGACTCCGAACAAGAAGGCGAGGCTTCCCAGGATCTCGTTCTCAAGTCCGCCCGAGCCGGCGGCGCCGGTGGTCGTCAGTACCGACCACTGCCAGTGCGGCACCGCCCGGGACACCACGCCGTAGAGGATCCACAGCGCCGGCCCGACGATGACCAGCAGCGCTAGGTACGCCACTCCCCACAGGGCGTTGTCGACGAGCCTACGCCGCAACAAAGTCTTGCGGATCAGAGGCCGGTCAGCCGTCGTGCCAGAAAGCACAGTACTCACAGCCCACGCCCCACGGGCAGTCCAGCTGCCGACACGCGACGCACGAGCAAGCGTGCCAGAAGGTTCACGACCAGGGTTATCAGCGCCAGAACCAGGGCAGCCTCGGCGAGTGATTTCACGGCGAAGCCACTTGAGTCGGTGAAGGCGGAGTCCAGTTGGGTGACGATCGTCGCTGCCACCGTAGTCATTGGGGCGAAGAGACTCGTCGGAGACCCGCTCAGAACGACTCCTGACACCATGGCAACGGCCATAGTCTCGCCGAGCGCCCGGGCCAGGCCCAAGACGGCGGCTCCCACGATCCCAGCGGCCACCCAGGGAATCGTTACTGCGCGGGCGACTTCCCAGTCGGTCATGCCTAGAGCGGCTGCACCTTCTTGAGGCAGAGCTGGCACCTGTCTTAGGAGATCACGAGTCGTCGCAGCGACTATCGGAATGACCATGATCGACAACACCAGACCTGTCGTCGCAAGGCCCTCGCCGTTGCCCGGGGAGCCTCGAAAGAAGCTCAGCACAGGTACGTCGGGGATGTTCCTTGCTATCACAGGGTACACGTGGTGAGCTAACAGCGGTCCGAGTGTCAGAGCCCCCCACAAACCGACGATCACGCTCGGGATGCCCGCAAGCACCTCTAACGCAAAGCCGACTACCCTAGAGGCCCGCTTGGGCAAGCGGTAGACCACGGCGAGCGCCCCGAAGACTGATACCGGGATAGCGATGATCCCTGCGATTAGGGAGGAGGCGAGGGTGCCCATAGCCCACCCGAAGATCCCGAAGCTAGCGCCACCTGGGTGTTGAACCCCGTGAGTGGTGACCATACTCCCATAGGAGTTACCCAGGTTGAACGCAGTCTTGGTGAAGAAGGACCCACCGTTGAGCTGGATGGCCGGGAGGGCCTCCACCAGAAGCACCACTACGATGAAGACCAACCCGGCGAGTGGAAGGACCGCAACGCTCCCACTCAGCCAGGGCAGGACGCCGCCGAGCACACTCCGCCGTTTAGGTACGGCGGGCGCCAGCGGGTCGTCCGGGGGACCCACGAGGCCCGTCTCCCCCGGTGGATTCTCTGGGATCATCTATGACGGTCGCCCGGCAAGACTAAGACGGCGCCAATCACTGGATCTTGGCTATCTGGGCATCGGAGAGGTCGATCACAGATTGCGGGAGCGGCTGGAAGTTCACCGGGCCGAGGAAGGAGGTCGCTGATCCGTGGTTGGGGTCTAGCGCCCAGTAGAGGAACGCCCTTATCGCCTGGGCCGTCGTGGAGGACGACTGTTGCGACATGACGATGCCGTACTCGTAGTTGATGATCGGATACCCATTGGAAGCAGGACCATAGATCAATGCGAGCGACTCGTTAGCTGGTGTCTTGGCAACGAAGCTCGAGGCTTCGGCCTGTATGGTCGAGGGGCTTGGCAATAAGTAATTGCCTGACGCATTGCTGATCATAGCCTCGCCCAGGCCGGCCGCTTGGGTCTGCGTGTGGAAGCTCACCCCGATGTAGGCGATGCAGCCCTTGGTCGCCCCGCACGTGGTGACCATGCCACCGTTGCCGTTAGCCGAAAGGGCGCTAGGTATGTTCGGCCAGCTCACCGTGGTGTTGAACCCTGCAGTCCAAATGCTCGAAGCGGAGTCCGTCAGGTAAGTGGTGAAGATGAACGTGTCACCAGAACCGTCGGAACGGTGCACCGGGACGACCGGCAGATTTGGGAGGGTCACACCAGGATTCAGGGCTGCTATCGCCGCGTCGTTCCAGTTGGTGATCTTGCCGGTGTACATCTCGGCGATCACTTTCCCGCTCAGCTTGAGGTTGCCGCTGACGCCAGGAACGTTGTAGTTGATCTGCTGGGCGGAGATGGCCAACGGGATGTTCTCGATACCGGGGTACGTCGTGAACGCAGATGGCGGAAGGTAGGCGTCCGACGCCCCGATGTCTATCGTCGCCTTCTCCGCCTGAGCTATGCCAGTGCCCGACCCGGTGCCTTGCGGCGTGATAGTCACGTTGGAGTAGAGGCCGTGGTATGCCGGCGCCCACTCTTGGAACAAAGGGTAGAGCAGGGTGCTACCCGTCTCTGAGAGGTTCACAGTTCCACTAGGTGGGGTGAGGTCGGTTACAGGGCTACTCGTGGACCCAGCGGTCGACGAAGGGCTGGAGGCGGTCGCCGTCGTGGCAGTGCTTCCGGCTGTCGTGGCTGAGCTCGACGCCGCTTTGGTCGACGAGCTTCCACAAGCCGCTACCGTCACGCCGGCTGCTATAACGGCGGCGGCCTTCAACGTGAAATTAATCTTGTGCTTGGACATGGTGAACTCTTCTTTCCGCGAGGCGGAGCGGTCACGCTCCACTGGATTGATTTGAGGGAAATTTGTTCTGATTCGGCGATGGACGGCTGCGACTAGCTAGCCGATTCTCCCGCTGACGTAATGTTGCGTCTCGGGATGTTGTGGGTCGTCGAACATCGTCGGTGTCGGCCCGAACTCGACCATCTGGCCCTCGTAGAAGAACATCGTGTAGTCTGACACTCTCTTGGCCTGAGCCAGATTGTGCGTGACGATTATGAGGGTCAAGGCTGGGACGAGGCTTCGCAGCAGCGTCTCGACGGATTCCATCGAGATCGGGTCGAGCGACGACGTCGGCTCGTCCAGCAGCAGAATGTCCGGTCCGACTGCCAGTGCCCGTGCGAGGCAAAGCAGCTGCTGCTGTCCCCCTGAGAGGCGAAACGGGGAGTCGCTCAGTCTGTCTTTTAGAACGTCCCAGAGCCGTACTTCCCGAAGACGTGCCTCGGCGATCTGGGGCCACTGCCGACGTCCGGCTATCCGATGTGCCCGCACACCCGCGACTACGTTGTCGGCAATTGACATCGGAAATGGGTTCGGACGCTGGAAGAGCATCCCGACCTGACGGCGCAACTCGCGTAGGTCAACCTTTGGCGACAGAACACTTTCGCCTTGGAAGGAGATCTCGCCGTCCGCCGAGAAGCCACTGACCCGCTCGTTCATACGGTTGATAGACCGGAGGAAAGTGCTCTTACCCGATCCGGATGGGCCTATCAGCGCTGTTATGCGACCCTTGGGGATCTCGACGTTTATCCGGTCCATCACTTTCTTCGAGCCGAAAGAGAGCGATAGATCTCGGACCACGAGAGCGCTTTCCATCGGGGTACTGCTCGCCGTGCTCATACCACCCGGCGCGAGATGGTCAACTTTTGGCAAATCACTCGCCATTGTTGGTCCACTGGACGCCGGGGACTGACGCACTGCGGTCGCGCCTGCTCGTTGGTGCTATGCGGCTCACGAAGATGAGGCTAACAGTGGCGGGTTAAATCCAGTTGAACGACTGGGGGAGGCGAGATGAACAGTGTCTTAAAAGTAGGTTGCAGGCTTGGGAGTCCGGCATGCCCTTTGCGTGGACGTCGATTGGCTGCTCAGGCCGCTCTCAGCATCGAGAGGAGTACCTTCTGACGCGGCTACAGGGGGGCATAGCCCCCCTGTAGCCGCTTAGCAATCGTAAATTTATGAGTGTGAGACTCGCCTTGAGAGAGGCCGTCTCACCATTTACCGTGTCGAGCGGGTCACGGGAGCCTTAGCTACTATCCGCTCCGCTTCGACGATGACCACTTCTTGGGTTATGTCCTCAAGGCTGCGTTGGGCTGTCTCGGGGATGAGCAGCGTTAGGAACGTTCCGATCAAGGCCATGCCGGCCGAGAATTCGAGGGCTCCGCCGATGCCGAACGCCTTGGAGATGTCCGGGAAAAGATACACTCCTAGAAAAGCACCGAACTTCGCTACGCCGGCCGATATGCCGTGCCCCGTGGTCCTGGCAGACGTCGGGAAGCATTCGGCCGCTAGGACGAAGGTCGTCTCGTTCGGGCCGAACTCGGCGAAGTAGTAGCTCGCTCCGAAGAGCAGCAGGAATGGCACCACCGTCGAAGTGATACCCGGGATTACTCCTATGAGCAGGAACATGAGGCCCATCATGGGGAAGCCGATCAGCTGAAGCCTACGGTGACCGATGCGGTCCATGAAGTGCGCCGCCAGGTAGTACCCGGGTAGGGCTGCCACCGTGAACATGATTAGGTTCAGCGCCAGGGATTGCTCGATGGTCGAGTGGGCTCCGAGTACTTGCTTGACGATAAGAGGAGACGACACCGAGTTTCCGTAGTAGGCGTAGTCGAAGACGAACCAGGTGCCTGCGGTGCCGAGCAAGGTCAACATGTAGCGTCGGTTGGAGAAGAACTCACCGAGCGACACCTTCGCCGAGGCCCGCACCGAGGTCGGGCGTAGAGTTCCTTCGGAGTACTCGGCAACCGCTGCGAGCGCCTCGGCTGAGCGTCCTTGTGTCATCGCAAGGTAGCGGGGAGATTCTGGCATCTTGCGCCGCGAGTAGAGCACTGCAGCTGCGGGCACGGCACCCAGGGCAAGCAGGATCCGCCAAACGTCGGGGGATGCCAGGCCGGAAGACAGAAGAGCAAGGCCGGCTGCGTAGCCGGTCACGGTCCCCAATGCTTGCATCGCGAACACGAGTCCGACGAGCTTTCCCCTGTCTTTGCGGTTGGAGTACTCGCTCATGATCACCGCTGACACCGGGTAGTCGCCGCCGACTCCCAACCCGAGTATGAACCTACATACGATTAAGAAGACCACGCCCGGGGACAGCGCCGACGCTAGGGCAGCGACGACCATTACGCCAGCTTCGAGACCGTATATCTTCTTCCGGCCGACCTTGTCGGCGAGTCGACCGTAGAGAATCGCTCCGAAAAAGGCGCCGAGCAGGGTCATGGAGTTGATCAGGCCGGTTTGGGTGGAGTCCAAGTGCCATTGCTTGGCGATCAGCGTAGACGCCGTCCCGATGATGAAAAGGTCGTAGGCATCAGTGAAGAAGCCCATACCCGAGGTGAAGATCGCCTTGGTGTGGAACTGGCTTACTGGCGCCTCGTTCAGGGCGTCGATGAGATCGAGCTTTTCGATGTCAGTCACGATTCGAGCTCCGACGATGATGTGGTCACGACCGATACCCTACAGAGTCACGGTAAACGGCCTCTCTCCGACGAGTAGCATCTGAACTAACTTCAGATGAATTTCAGGTGAATTAGCTGGCGTGTTGCCGACAGACGGGAAGTGCGAGACTTAGGGCGTGCGATTCGTAGGCTTCGACCACGTAGTCCTTCGCTGCTCGGACGTGGAACGGTCCCTGGCCTGGTACTGCGAGACACTAGGGCTGGCCGGGGAACGCGTCGAGAAGTGGCGGGCAGGTGAGGTCCCGTTCCCGTCGGTGAGAGTGACCGACGCGACGATCATCGACCTCTTCGCCGCCACACCCCCGCCCATTCGGCTCCCGCCGGAGGTCAGGGGGAACATGGACCACTTCTGCCTCGTTATGACACCGGGTGACTGGGAGGCCATGGTCGCGTCGGGAGCTCCGCCCGCTGAGCGGGGACCGTCGAAGGTGTTCGGCGCCTTGGGTATGGGCATGTCCATATACACCCGGGACCCCGACGGGAACCTCGTCGAGTTGCGCTGTTACCCCGAGACGCCCGCAGGCTGACCCTGAACCGCATGGACGCCCGGCGGGACCCGGCGCGACCGGAACCTGCCAGCGCCGGGACGGCCAGCCGCTTAGCGGGGCACTTTCGACCAGGGCAGGTCCTTGTCGACGCGCACGTCGCCGGGAAGGCCGAGAACCCGCTCCCCGAGAATGTTGCGCTGGATCTCCGACGTGCCGCCTTCGATGGAGTTCGCCCGGCTGCGCAGGAACATCTTGCGGGCTGACCCGGCCGGGCCGGTCAGGCCGAGCGACTCGGAACGGTGCATCTCGTAGGTATAGCCGACGGTGCCGTCAGCGCCGAGCAGGTCGACGCACAGCTCGTAGATACGCTTGTTGACCTCGGCGAACATGAGCTTGGCTATCGACCCTTCCGGCCCGGGGTTGCCAGCGCGGCGGTTCTGGCCGGCGCGGATGTTCGTCAGACGCAGGGCTTCCGCCTCGCACCACAGTTTCATCAGGCGGTCCCGTTTTGCCGCCTGGGCGCCGGACTCACCCCAGATGCGCAGCGCTTCAGCTATTGCGCCACTCCCCCGCTGCGGTGCCCCGCCGCCGCCTCCGATGGCGGTCCGCTCGTTCATCAAAGTGGTCATGGCGACCCGCCAGCCTTCCCCGACCTGGCCGACACGGTCGGAGTCGGGGACACGAACCTCGGTCAGGTACACCTCGTTGAACTCCGCCTCGCCGGTGATCTGCACCAGCGGCCGCACTTCAACCCCAGGGGAGTGCATATCCAAGGCGAAGTAGGTGAGACCCTTGTGCTTGGCCACGTCTGGGTCGGTGCGCGCTACGAGCATGCCCCGGTCGGCCATGTGTGCCATCGTGTTCCAGACCTTCTGTCCGGTCACGACCCACTCGTCGCCGTCGCGCACCGCACGGCACGCGAGGCTCGCCAGGTCAGAGCCGGCTCCCGGCTCGGAGAACAACTGGCACCAGGCGTCCTCACCGGTGAACATCCGCCGGAGCAGCCGGTCTTTGATCTCCTCGCTTCCGTTGGTCACCACGGTCGGGCCGGCGAGGGTGAGCCCGAAGAAGAGGCGGCCGTCGGGGGGTCTGGCCCCCGCCTCGCGAAGGCGGGCGTCCACGCGTGACTGCAGGCTGGGTGCCACGCCGAGCCCTCCGCGCCCTTCGGGGAAGTACACCCAGGCAAGCCCGGCGTCGTACTGAAGACCCCGGAACTCCACCACGGGAGTCCTGGCCGGGTCGGCCTCGGCTAGCAGTCGGTCGACGCGTTCGTCCACGAGTCGCAGCGGGTCACTCATAGGGTTCATTGTTCCATCCCGCTGCCGGCTGGCGAAAGTCCCGACCGATGAAAAGTCCCGGTGACGAAAGTCCCCGCCGGGCGGCCGGACCGGCACGCCACCGGAGTTTTCGCGTATGGTCTGGTCATGGCAACGGTTGAGACGGTCAGGGGCCCGGTCGACACTTCCGAACTGGGCCGTACGTACATGCACGAGCACGTCTTCGTGCTTACACCCGACGTGCAGCAGAACTACCCAGACGAGTGGGGTTCGGAGGAGGACCGTGTCGCTGACGCTGTCACGAAGCTAAAAGCGGCTGCTGCGCAGGGTACGCGCACCTTCGTAGACCCGACGGTCGTGGGACTCGGCCGTTACATTCCCCGGATAGTCCAGGTGGCCGAGCGCGTCCCCGAGCTCAACTTGATAGTCGCCACAGGCTGCTACACCTACGACCAGGTGCCGTTCTTCTTCCACTACCGCAGCCCGGAGCTCGGCATCACCGAGCCGATGGTCGACATGTTCGTCGCCGACATCACCGAGGGAATAGCGGGAACGGGGGTGAAAGCCGCTTTCCTCAAGTGCGCCATCGACGCACAGGGCATGACTGACGGCGTGGAGAGGATCATGCGCGCCGTGGCCAGAGCGCACCGCCAGACCGGCGCGCCCATCACCGTGCACACCCATCCCAATTCACACACCGGTCTGGAAGTCAAAAGAATCCTCTGCGACTCAGAAGGCGTCGACCCGACCCGGGTGGTGCTCGGCCACAGCGGGGACAGCTCCGACGCCGACCACCTGGCCGCGCTCGCCGATTCGGGTTTCATCTTGGGGATGGACCGCTTCGGGATCAACTTGGAGACCACCTTCGAGGCCCGCTGCGACGTCGTCGTCGAGCTGTGCCGGAGGGGTTACGCGGATCGGATGGTCCTGTCGCACGACGCGTCGTGCTACATCGACTGGATAGACCCGTCCCTGTTCGGGATGCTCCCGCAGTGGAACTACCTGCACATCCACGACGACGTCCTGCCATATCTGAGGGAGCACGGCGTGAGCGAGGAGCAGATCGACACGATGCTCGTCGCTAACCCCCGCCGGTACTTCGAGAACACGTCCGCCTACTGACCCCGGAGGTCAACCATGCCCGCAAACCCCCTCAACACCGACGACTTCGGCGGCGAGCTTTTCAACCTGGGTATCTCCCCAGATGCCCGTGAGCTGCTCGACCGTGTCAAGAAATTCATCCAAACCGAGGTGCTGCCCCTAGAAGAGAAGTACTTCGCGCTGGGCGAGGGCCGGGCCGACCGTTGGAGCTTCGCTCCAGGCCAGCTGGAACTGCTGGACGCCACCAAGGCCAAAGCCAAATCCGAAGGTCTCTGGAACTTCTTCCTGCCCAACGCAGATACCGGCGAAGGCCTGTCCAACCTCGACTACGCATACATCGCATTCGAGCTTGGCAAGACCCGCCTGGGTTCGGAATGCCTCAACTGCTCCGCGCCCGACACCGGCAACATGGAGGTCCTGGAACGGGTCGGCACACCGGAGCAGAAGAAGCGTTGGCTGGAGCCCCTCCTCGCCGGGGAGATCCGCTCGGCGTACGCCATGACCGAACCGGACCTGGCTTCATCCGACGCCCGCAACATCGCATGCGAGGCGGTCCTCGACGGCGAGGAGTGGGTGATCAACGGCGAGAAGTACTACATCTCCGGTGCCGGCGACCCCAGGTGCAAGATCATGATCGTCATGGTGCGCACCAACCCTGAAGCGGCGACGCACCTTCAACAGTCCCAGATCCTCGTCCCGATGGACACGCCCGGTGTCGAGGTCGTCGGCCCGATGCTCGTATTCGGCCACGACGACGCGCCCCACGGGCACATGCACCTACGCTTCCACGACGTTAGAGTGCCCAAGGACAACGTCTTGCTAGGTGAGGGACGGGGATTCGAGATCTCCCAGGTCCGCCTCGGGCCGGGCCGCATACACCACTGCATGCGTTCTATCGGGGCGGCCGAGAAGGCCCTTGCGCTCATGGTCGAAAGGGGTTTGAGCCGGGACGCTTTCGGCAAGCCGATCATCTCCCTCGGCAAGAACACTGAATGGGTTTCGAGGGCCAGGATCGAGATCGAAGCGATGCGGATGATGGTCCTGCGGGCGGCCAAGGCGATGGACCTGATGGGCAACGCCGAAGCCCGAGTGTGGGTCTCTGCTGCTAAGGCGATGGTGCCCGAGCGTGTCTGTAACATCATCGACCAGGCGATACAGATCCACGGGGCGACCGGGATCTCCCAGTGGACGCCGCTGGCCGACATGTACACCTCACAGCGCACTCTGCGCTTCGCTGACGGGCCCGACGAAGTTCACCACATGGTCGTCGGCAGGGCGGAGATCGCCCGCTACCAGGCGCAGCGCTGACCGAAGCCGGCCGTCTAAGCCGGCCGGCTAAACCGTCAAGGCGTGACGTGGCGGCCGCGCAGAAGCGACGCCACGGCCGCCACTGCCGAACAGACGATTGCGAAGCTGAACGCGTAGTGGATACCCGTGCCGAACGGCGCCGTGATCAGGTGCGGGAAGAAGCTACGGCTCGTGATGTGCGCCATCTGGGCCGCGCTAAGACCATGCGTAGCGGCCGGACCGGCGCTCGCCAGAAGCTGCTGGATCGGGTTGTAGCCGAGCAGGCTGGCGAAGAGGGCACCGATGGGGGGAAGGCTTGCGATCCGGGTGGCTTGGGCTGCGGGCACTCCGTTCGCGACGAGACCGGCGTAGAGATGGCTGGGGAGGCTCGACGCGAGGCCGAGGGTTATGACACTGAAGAAGATCCCTATGGACAGGACCATCGCAGAGTTCTGAAACGTGGTGGCCATGCCAGCGCCTGCCCCGCGCTGGTCGGCAGGAAGACTGTTCATGATCGCGGCACGGTTAGGCGACGCGAACATGCCCATCGACAGTCCCATTATGAGCAGCAAAAGGGCGAACCAAACGTAGGAGAAGTTCACCGGCAGGACCTCTAAGAGGGCGAACGCCGCCCCGGTACCGACCATCCCCCCGGTCGCGAACCCGCGGGCGCCGAAACGGTCCGAAAGAATCCCCGACGTCGGCCCAGCAGCGAGGAACCCTACCGTGAGAGGCAGCATGTATATACCCGCCCACAGGGGGGTGCGCACGAAGCTGTAGCCGTGCTGGGGCAGCCAAATCCCCTGCAGCCAGATGACCAGCATGAACTGCAGACCGCCGCGCGCCAAAGAAGCGAGGAGGCTAGCAAGGTTCCCAGCGGTAAAAGCCCTGATCTTAAAAAGCGAAAGCCGGAACATCGGAGCCTCGACCGACGCTTCGATCCTGACGAACACGGCGAGAGCGACGACGCCCACGGCCATGGCTGCTATCACCTCCGGGTTGGTCCAACCCATCGAGTGCCCACCGTAGGGTTGTATCCCGTACACCACTCCTGCCAGGATCGCCGTCAGCCCGACAGCGAACGCTGCGTTACCGGACCAGTCGATCTTCCCGGGGACGCGAACCCCGCTGTCGATGAGCTTGGTGTAGGCCCAGACGGTTCCGAACACCCCGAAGGGCACCGACACGAGGAAGACCAGCCGCCAGCTGACAGGGGCGAGGATCCCCCCGAGGACAAGCCCGACGAACGAACCAGCTATCGCGGCGACACCGTTGATTCCCAGGGCGAGGCCTCTCTGGTTTTCGGGGAAGGCGTCGGTGAGAATCGCGCTCGAGTTGGCGAACTCCAAGGAGCCACCGATCCCCTGGCCGACCCGCATCAAGATGATCCACAGCGCGCCCGCCCTGCCGGTCATCCACGTGACCGACAGGAGGATCGAGAACACGGTGAAGACCAAGAACCCCAGGTTGTACATGCGTACACGGCCGTACATGTCGCCGATACGACCGAAGGTGAGAACGAGCACGGAAGTGACAAGCAGGAAACCCATCAGCGTCCACAGGAAATAGGCGCTGTTACCGGGGCCGAGGGGGTTGAGGCCGATGCCTCGGAAGATGTCCGGCAGGGCGATGATGGTGATCGAACCGTTGATGACGACCATCGAGATGCCGATCGTCGTGTTGATCAGAGCGACCCATTTATAGCGAGGTCCTGGCACCCTCGCAGCCCGCGAGCCTGCAACGGCAGGCCCTGCGGAGGTCGAAGCGCTCACAAGCTCACGCCGGCAAACTCAGTTCTTCGGTAACGCCGTGTAGGTGTCATTTTCCTCCCAATTCCCACCAAGGCTACCCCCGGAGCACATACAGAGGGCAGAAGTTCGGCTGCGGCCAGTCCGCCGGCGCGAGGATGTGAAGGTGCCAACGCCTCCCCCGTCACCCCGTGAGATCCGCCACGCATTTCGCCACTCCCTCACCCCGGGGCAGCAGACGGCGCTCGTCAGCTGGCTGTCCTTCACGTCTACGTTCAGCACCGTGCGGGTTATCACGTACTCGATCAAAGACGGCAAAGGACCCCTTCACGACATCAAGGCCGGCGGCGTTCACCTCCACCACTATCTGTGGGGGATCCTGACGGTAAGCGCCGTCGGAGGCGTGGCGCTCCGCGGTGACGACCGTTTCCGCCGCCACCCGCTGGTGGCAGTGGCTTATGGTGCCGGGTTGGCGCTTATAGTCGACGAGTTCGCTCTCCTGCTCGACTTGCGGGACGTGTACTGGGCGAAGCAGGGGCGCCTGTCGGTAGACGTGGCTATCGGGGTTATAGCCGGCACCGGCTCGCTGCTCGCCGGCTGGCCGGTGATCCGCCACCTGCGGGCAACCCGCAAAGCCCAAGCGCTGTCAGGCTAGGGCCGCTTGGACTCCTTCGAGCCCCGACAAGAATGCCGTAGCGGCGGCATCGTCTAACTCGGCGAAGATCGGCTCCAGCAACCTGTCGGTCAGCTGCTCTGCCATTTCCAGGGCGCGCCGGTCCTCGTCGGTCGGTTCGGCGACCTCGCCTTCCTCCCAGCCGAAGGTGGCGACGTCGCCCGGACGCTTGATCTTGTGAGCGAGCGGAGTCGACAGCCCGCTCGCCCTGACAGCCACCAAGTGGGCAGAACCGCGAAGCTCTCGTAGGACTGCCACCAGCTGCATCGCCCGTGCAGGAAGGTCCTCGGCGAGCGGCTCCGCCGCCCACCCTGCGAAGAGCGTCAGACCACCCGGGTCGGTCATCGCCTTCGACACGAGCGTCTCGGCCGCTTCGCAGAAACCTTCGAGGCCGGCCACGTCGCCGAGACGAGCCCGGCCGTGATCCTGGCAGCAGCCCACGTAGCGCCTGGCCGCGTCGCGGGCGGGATACCGCTCGCGAGCCGAGGTCCACATCTTGTCGACGAGCGACGGCTTGAAGTATCCGAACGCGCTCGTGACCACGGCCGATTCGACGTCGCCGAGCACCCCACCGCGGCCGAGGAAGTAGAAGCGGAACCCGTCGAGGCCGACGGCTTTGCCAGCCGCCACCGTCTCAGGGGTGAAGTAGAACGACGAGCCTAGATGTCCGAGGCTCGGGCAGGCCCGGGCCATCACGTCTGTTGGTTTCATGCCCGGATCGTAGCGTTCCGAAGCGGACGTCCGCCCGGACGCGTAAGTTTGCGCCTTAGCCCTATGAACGCCAGATCCCTATGAACCTGTACCCGAACGCTGCTGAACTTCTCCGGGCGGTCGCTGCCCTTCTCGACGACGAGGTCATGCCGGCGGTGCCGGCTGAGCTGGCCCACAAGGTTCGTGTCGCCTCGAACGTCGCCCGGATCGTCGGACGCGAGTGCGAGCTCGCAGAACCCGCAGCCAATGCTGAGAGACTGGCACTGGCCGGGCTTCTCGGCCATGACGGGCCGCTCGCCGAGCTGCGCTCCGAGCTGTCTGCCAGGCTTCGACACGGCGACCCGGCGCTGGAGCACGAGGCGTGGCGTGTTGCAGTCGAAGTTACGAGACAAGAGCTGGCCGTGGTGAAACCGGGCCACGACCGCTGGGAGGGAAAGTGACCCCGGGGCCGGTCGGCGCCGATGGCGCCGACCTGGCCGAGGGCTTGACCAAGGTGCTCTCAGAGACGTGGGGCACCGAAGTCGAAGTGGCCAACCTGGCAGCGTCGTCGGCGGGGGCCAGGCGGCGCAACGTAGCTTTCGACGCGACCCCAAGTGGCCTGCCTGCGGCGGAGCTGGTGGTAACGGTCGTCCCCAGAGGAGCGCTGGGTCTGAACAGCGTCACTGCCGAAGCGCAGATGCGCAGGACCGCCCGGGACCACGGGGTCCCCGTCCCCGAGGTAGTCGTGGCGTCCGAGGACGAAAGCACGCTCGGCGGACCCTTCTTCATCTCCGAGCGGGTGGCCGGCGAGACCGTGCCTCGTAGAGTGCTACGCCTAGTTCACGAGACCGGCATCGGCGAGCTCCTCGCGGGCCAGCTGGGTACGGCGCTCGCCCGGCTTCACCGGATCGACCCAGCCGACGCGCCCGACGGGATGCTAGACCCCGGAGCTCGGCCTCCGAGCGAAGCGGCGTTGGAGGACCTCGAGACCTCGATGCGCGAACTTGGGGTTCTCGACCGCCCGGCTCTTGCCCTGGGCATGAGGTGGCTGGAGCGGCGGCTGCCCGGCACGCCCGATCGCCTGTCGGTGGTGCACACCG
>JAKBBA010000187.1 GCA_021808665.1 Actinomycetes bacterium | reverse complement strand
GCTTTGCCCAGATCCACCCCAAGTTGGGTCAGCCCGACGATGAGCCCGGCCTGCCACGCTATCCCTACCGGACCACCTCCGCCGAGGACGGCCGCTTTCGACATGAAGAAAACCTTAGCGGCCCTGCGCTGGAGACCATCGATCGACCTCAACGAATATCGTGGTGGCCGACATGGTCGCGATCCGTTGCTAGAGGCCTCCCTCTTCGGGCTGTCGACTGTTCAGGCGCTGGTAGTTCTGTTCGTCCTGTTGCCCATCGCGGCTGGAGCGGTCATCGTCCCGCTCGTTTCGTGGAGGATCAAGTCGACTTCCCCGCCGGTGCGTACGTCCGAGATTCTCGCCAACGGCATTCCCGTCACTGCGCGAATCGTGACGGTGAAGACACTTGGTTCGATCCTGGAGGTGCGACCGATGGTCCGCTTCGTCGTACGGGTGTCGCCCCCTTGCTCGCCCCCCTGGGAGAGCTTTGCGGGCGAGCAAGGGGGACCAATGGGAGCTTCGGGCGGCGCTGGCGGCGAACCGTTCGACTTGGAGATCGTCCAATCGCTGCCTCGCGCAGTGATAGGCAGTTTCCGCTCCGGCGACACGGTGCAGGCAAAGTTGACTGCCGACTTCAGCGCCGGTGCCATCGTTTGGGAGTCTTGGACCTAGTTTCCCCGTCACCGACAGCCAGCTCATCTCAATCCCATACGGCAAGGTTCCGATACAAACCGGGATGAACTGGGTCGACTCGGACAATGAAACCTACCGACCGACACATGCCGCCCCACCAGGAGCTAAGCGAAGGCGGGACCTTCTACTCGATGAGCTGACAGGCCTCCCGGACTGGCTTAGCATGAAAGTGCACTTGGATGTCGCTGTGCGCAACGCTGCCAACGCCGGTCCGCGCCCGGCTTTGATCGTGCTAGACGTCGACGGCTTCTCAGTTTTCACCGAGCGTCACGGAGCACGAGTCGCCGACCGCCTGCTGCGGACACTGGCGACGCGGGTTCGAGCTCTCGTCGACGGCCGCGGGTGCGCCTACCGGACTGGGGCGGACAGGATCGCCATCATCCTCGACCAGGTCCAGTTGGGAGCGGCGGTGGAGACTGCTGAGTCGGCGGCTGCCCTAGCAGCCCGCCCACTCGACTGCGACGGAGGGCCGGTTACCGCCTCGGCGTGCGCTGCGCTCGTCATGCTCGGTGAGCGGCGCAGAGCTGACGAGGTTGTGAGAGATGCCGATCTCACCATGTACCGGGCAAAATCGGAAGGCCCCGCTAGCGTCGCCGTCTATAGCGACCAGCTGGACAGCTGGGCGACAACCGACCGCGCCGACAAACGCCGCCTTATCGCAGAAACGGAGAGGCTTCGTGCGGAGATCGAGAAGATCCGCGAGTCAGGAGCGACAGATCTGGACGATCGACCGGCGAGCGGCGAGACGTTCAAGACAGATCACGCGAGGCTCTTCAAGCGGCTCCAACGCTCGGGAGACGTCTACTCGCTTCTCGTTATCCGTTCGGACGGGAGCGACGTGGTCGACGACTCCACGGCTCCCGACGTCGACGAGGAAAAAGTTTCCCCATCGGACCGCCACGACGGCTTGTACCGGACAGTAAGGAGGGCCGTCCGCCAAGGCGATCAGGTGTACGACCTCTGCGACGGCCGGTTTGCGGTACTTCTAACGGGCGCCCAGGGACACGCCGCTGTGCTTGCAGCAGAGCGCGTCCGCGCAGCGGTGGAGCGGAGTCCTGGCACCGCAAGCGGTGACCTTTACAATCACGGTTCGGGCGACCAACGCGAATCCAGCGTGACAGTGGCCGCTGTCGAGGCTGGTTTTCGCCACGAATCGAGCCGGGATGTCTTCGATGAGGCAAACGCCCTTCTCACGTCCGCCGAGGAGGCCGGACCGAACCGAGTTGTCTGGCCGCGTCGAAGCCGCCAAGAAACGAACGAGAGCTCCTAGCTCGTCGATTCCCCTAGAACTGATTCGATGGCCGACACGACTTCCGGCGAATCCGGTGTGACCATCGGTCGGAACCTTGCGGCCACGCGCCCATCGGCACCGACGAGGAACTTCTCGAAGTTCCATTTGACGTCGCCAGCTTCGCCTTCGGAGTCCGGGGTGGCAGTGAGGACATCGAAGAGGGGGTGTCGGTCAGGGCCGTTGACGTCGACTTTCTCCGTCAGTGGGAACGTGACGCCGTAGGTCGTGGAGCAGAAGGTCGAGATTTCCTCGGCACTGCCCGGCTCCTGACCCGCAAACTGGTTACAGGGCACACCGATGACAGAGAAGCCTTGGCTCTTGAACTGTTCGTGCAACTGTTCCAAAGCTGCGTACTGAGGCGTGAGGCCGCACCGCGACGCAACGTTGACTATCAGGGTCGCCTTCTCGCCGAAGGTAACCGGACCGCCGTTCAGACCTGAGATCGCTACGTCATAGGGGGACATGGTTGATTCAACTGTCGTATCGATCCGCATATTCCGAGGCGAGCCCATCCGCGACGTCGAGGCGCGGATCGGGCAGGCTATGGGCCGATGGAACCACCGAGCGGGCGCCCTGACGGCGAATCTGATACGACTCCGCGAACCGGCGGACCACCCGCCCAGTTTCCCGGAGTGGTCCTGCGCGTCGCCGGCGACTATGCGTGGCGTCTCATAGTCGTCGGAGTCGTCGTCTATTTCGGGGTGCGACTTCTCACGAGCCTGTCGCTCGTGGTGATTCCATTCGTAATCTCATTGCTTGTCGCCGCGCTGCTGAGCCCGCTTGCAATGAGGATGCGCCGAATCGGAGCCGGCAGGGGCGTTGCGACCGCGCTCACAATGCTTGTCGCAGTAGTCGTGTTCGGCGGCTTGCTGACACTCGTTGTCCTCAGAGCCGCTCAGCAGGCACCGCAGCTCGGGAACGAGATCAATACTCTGCTACCTCACGTGAAGCGGTGGTTGATCAACGGTCCTTTGAAGATCAACGCGAAAACCGTAGATAACCTGAGCTCGACGATCAGCAGCACGATCTCCAAGAACTCCGCCACGATCGCATCGACAGCCCTCTCCACCGGCAAGACGGTGCTCGAATTTCTAAGCGGCGCGCTTCTGGCGATCTTCTCGACCATCTTCCTCGTCTTCGACGGGGACAGAGTCTGGAAGTTTCTCCTAGGCGCGATCCCTAGATCTGCCCGCCCCGAAGCGGAAGCCGCCGGTAGCGCAGCGTGGGCGACGATCGGGTATTACATACGCGGAACGCTCATCGTCGCCACTTTCCACGGTGTCGTCGTGGCTGTGACGCTCACAGTCCTTGGCGTTCCGCTCAGCTTTCCTCTCGCCGTACTGGTAGGCATCGGATCGTTTGTGCCGCTGGTTGGTGCCATTGTGACAGGGGCCCTGGCTGTCGCGGTTGCCGGACTTGCGAAAGGTCTCATTGCCGCGATCGCAATGACCGCAGTGCTGCTGCTCGACAACCAGATCGAGGCTCACCTACTGCAACCGTTCGTGGTGGGCCGCTACGTCAGGATCCATCCTTTGGCAGTAGTATTGTCACTGGCTGCCGGGGCGATCCTGTTCGGGATAGTGGGAGCCGTCGTCGCCGTACCGGTTGTCGCAACGGCCAACAGCGCTACGCGCGCTGCGATGCTGTGCCGGCAAAAGCGCCACCTCGACGGGGATTTGGCCGATTGAGTCTTGACACTCGCAGCGCAGAGGCGTTTAATAAGAGAAGCAGCCTCACTCCGTCGCAACACGAAAGGAGGGCACTGTGCTAGCACCAACCATGTCCGAGGAGGAGATTCCACCTCGCTGATACAGGGCCCGCCGGGCGGCGATCCGCCGTCGGGGGGCCCGCTCGAAGCGGCGCCTGCTCGCCGGATTCTGTGTGATACCCAGGTTGCGCCGTGTTACTTGCCGGTGCGGCTGGTGTGCGCGTGGCGGAGGATACCGAGTCGTGGAAAACTGACGATGTGAGCAACGTCGATCGGTTCCGTCCGGCGAGCAGACCCACCAAGCTTGACCACTTAAGCGGCGAGCGCTCTGATGTTGATCTCCATAAGGACCGTGGTCTGGACCTGACGCCGACGGAACGTGCTCGACGGCGGAGCAACCGCCGATGGATGTTGGCAGTGGCATGCGGGTCTATCCTGATTCTCGGCGCCGCACTCGGTGTGTCTGCCATCGAGGCCTCCAAAGCTCCTAACGGACCCCAAATCACCGTTCCGACCGGCTACAAAGCTGTGCGCGACGGCTACTTCACTTACGCTGTGCCTAGTTCGTGGTCGACAAACCCGGCCTTCACAGACCAAGCGGGCGATGTCGAGACGTCAGGGAGTTCCGGCTGGGCTGGCCAGCACATCTCTTACCTTCTGCATGCCCCGTCGGCGAGCGCAGCAGTACCGGTTGCCGTCGATTCATTCGGACAATCTTCACCGGCGTCGCTGACGCTGAGTGGTGGCCGGTTGATCGACGTTAAAGGAGCGTCTGTCGCGTTCGAGTATCAGGCGAACCGTCCGAACGGCTTCCATGCAGTGTTGGTACACGCGTGGGCGTCTCGAACTGACGTCGAGCTCTGGCTGCTTGTCCACGCGCCTCAAGGCCAGACGAAAGAGATCCTAGCTAGCCTCGTGGGATAACCACGCCGGAGTAGAACGACGAAAGGGCGAGAACCTCGCTCACGTACCACGAAGCATGGTTGTAGTCGAAGATCGCCCCTGCTAGGCCCCCAACTTTCGTCGCCCCGTCGGCGCAGAGCATCCTCGCCGCGGCGTAGACCGCGTCGGTAGCATCATACGGGCTTGGCGGCGAC
Organism: Actinomycetes bacterium; assembly: GCA_021808665.1. Next base: position 868 of record JAKBBA010000187.1, on the reverse strand, counting down.
GCACCGCCAGGTGGGACCGGATATTCGTATTCGTCGAAGGTGGCGGGCTCGAATTGCATTGGGCCTTCCGCTCCTGCGCTGTTCGCACCGGAATGGACACCCGGTAGCGTCGACGTCCCATTGCCCGATTCCACTGTGCCGATCGCAGCGAGCACCGTCCAAGACAGCCCCGGGCACGCCCCTGCAGCTTGCATATATAGGGCCGACATAGGCGCCGGCAGCGGCGAGTTGGTCGCGTTGCCCGCCGTTGCTCCATTGCTCGTGCCTGCTGTGCCACCAAGACCAAGGTTGACCGCCCCCGTCTGACTTGTGGACGCGCTTGCCGTGACAGTCAGCGTCTCTATTCCTGCCGTCGCCATGACCCCGAGAGCACCGAATCCCGCCACGACAGAAACTGTTAGCCCTACCGCCAGTCGGAACGACACCGCAAATCATTCTCCAGCAAGGCGGTCCAGCAGATTACTACGTTCATTTTTATAGTATTTCATAAGTTGTAATTTGTTTCTACAACTTAATTGAAAGGTGCCGTGGTCCTGGCGCCAGTACGCTCGTCGTGCAAACCCGTCGTCTAGGAGTACAGCATTGCTATCGTCCGTCGTCGGCTACCGCATCCTGGGCCGAGCCGAGCCCGCGGCATCAGCCCGAACTGCATATCTCTGCGAGGCGCCGGACCGTCTTGGTCTCGCAGACCAGGTGCTCCTCTCAGAGCTTGCCGGCTCTTTTCTTCGACTGACCGAGGTCAGCGACCTGTTACGTCAGTACTGCGCAGTCGCGTCCGATCACCTTCTCGTGTTGCACGAGCTTCTCGGTGATGAAGGCTCGTCCAGCCTCTTCCTCGCTTCGGAGGCACCGTCGCGGGGCACGCTTG
>JAKBBA010000044.1 GCA_021808665.1 Actinomycetes bacterium | reverse complement strand
ATCGGGATCCCCTGAGGCGGGGCAGATACTCGTCGACCATCTGGCTTCAGTGCTGAGTTCCGCCGATCCCGAGCCCCAGGTGGGTTTCGCTGTCGCCGGACCTGGCCTAGCCAGATGGGTGAGCCTCGTGCATGGGCCTGCACAGGGTTGGGATGGTGCCTCGTGGACGACCCCTCCGACCCAGCCAGGCTGGGCGCGCACAATCATCACACCCAGTCCAGCGCTGTCACTCAACGCTGCCGGGTCATCGCTTCCGGAGGGATCGCCATCCTCGCTGCTCGACCTCGAAGCGGGCGTTGTGCCCGGCGGCGGGCTGACCCTCTGGCCTGCGCCGGCACCTGAGCGGCTCACCCTCTCGAGCGCACAAAGTGGGCGTCCAGACGACGATCAGGCCATAGACGAGGAGCCGACTTCCACGCTGACGATTTCATCGCCGGGGACAGCTGACCCGAACGACTTCGAGTCGACGAACGCAACTTCGCAAGAGGCGTATCCGAGCGCCACGGCAAATGGAGAAGCTTCCGTCGTGGTCGATCTCCGCCCAGGAGCATCCGGTACGCGACGTCTCTCGAAGCCCGCTCTGCCACTCGGCGGCGACACGCCAGGTGCCCCCGCCCGAGCTGTCATAGTCGATGGGGTCCGTTGCCACCGGGGACACTTCAATCGACCCGGCATGATCTTCTGCGCTTTGTGCTCGAGTCCCATCAGGATGGGAGACGAGCTGCCCGGTCCGGGACCAAGGCCGCCGCTCGGCTGCCTGATTACCTCCGACGGGAGCGTATATCGACTCGACAGCGGCTACGTCGTTGGCCGCGATGAGTACCCGACCAGCGACGGCCCGAAGGTGGGAGCTGCAACTGACGGGCGTGAGAGCCAGGATGGTCGCCCTCGCCAGCTACCGCTTGGCGGCGATCCGATGCGGCGCGGCCGCGCCGAGATTCTCCTCGAGGGTTGGGACGTGATTGTCGTGGACGGCGGTTCGGAGGTCGGCACCTACACCTACCCGCCCGGGGCTTCCGTGTGGCAGAAGATGCCCTCCCGGACGAGGGAGGTCGTCGCTCCGGGAAGCCACATCTCTTTTGGTAGAGACGTCGTCACCTACATAAATCCGTGGGTTGCTGCCGCATCCGACGAGCTGACCCGCGACAGCACCGGAGCCGACGACCGGGCCGGGTAGCCCTTCTCGTGAGGTGCCGCTGTCCGCGGTGTCGACGAGGGGTGTCTTCCCTGGCTGGTAGCTTGGCGCCGTAATCCAGCTATGGACCTGTCCACCACCCTTCGGGGACGTCAGACAAGGTTGGCCCGATGCAACACCCGCGCATACTCACGAATCCGGTCCGCCCGATCCGACGGGCTCGAAAGCAGCGTCAAACTCGCATGTTCGCGATCCGGTCGATTCGCGACAACCTCCTTTCACTTGCCGGCCTGGTCGGGAGCCCCGCATTTAACCAAGCCGGCGATCAAGTCGGTCGGGTCGCAGACGTCGTAGCCCGCTGGGATGGCCAGGAGGCTTACCCAGCCGTTAGCGGCATGGTCCTCAGGATCGGAGGGCGGCGTTCGTTCGCGCCCATCCACGAGATCTCCGCAGTCAGCCGTCAAGGCGCTACCCTCGCCTCGGCCCGGCTGAGTCTTCTCGAGTTCGCGCGCCGCGACGGGGAGGTGCTTCTCGCTCGAGACGTGCTGGACCATCAGCTCGTCGACGTCGACGGCGTGCAGGTGATCCGCCCCGCCGACTTGTACCTCGCCTTCACCCCGTCCCCGTCCGGACGGGTTCTGCGGCTCGTCGGTGTCGACGTCAGCGCGCAGACGTTGCTTCGCAGGCTCGGACCAAAGCGTTGGAGAACGTTACCGACGCCCGAAAGGGTCATCGACTGGGCGACGATACGGCCATTCGGTAGCGAAGTCTCCAACGTCGCGCTTCGCGCGTCGCACGACGAGCTTCGCCGCCTTCGCCCGGGAGAGCTCGCAGACCTCCTCGAGGACCTTGGACGAGATGCTCGTCAAGAACTGCTCGCAAGCCTCGAGCCGGAGATCGCAGCCGACGCCTTGGAGGAGATGGATCCCGAGGAGCTGGGAGCACTGCTACGAGAGACACGGGCCGAGGATGCCGCCGCGCTCGTCGCAAGGATGGAGCCCGATGAAGCCGTCGACGCCCTTCGAGACCTCGAGGAGGACGACCGCACCGAGCTGCTCGAGCACATGGAGCCGGGGCAGGCAGAAGCCCTCGCCGACCTGCTGCACTATGAGGAGGGCGAGGCCGGAGGTTTCATGACTACACGCCTCGTGACGGCCACGCCCGACGAGACGGTCGAGGCCGTCCGGATCCGCCTTCGCGGGGCAAAAATACACTCGAGCGAGGTTGACGCAGTTGCTGTCGTGGACGCAGACGGCTGCCTCGTGGGAGACGTAGGGCTTTTCGAACTCGCAACCGCCGAGAACGACAACCTGATGTCCGATCTCCTTCCCGGCGGCGAATGCGTCTCAGTGACAGTCGAAGCGGGCATTACCGAGGTCGCAGAGCGCTTGATGGAGACGCGTCACAGCTCGGTGATCGTCGTCGACGGCAACGATCGACCGCTAGGAAGGATTCTCGCCGACGACCTGATCGACACACTCCTACCAGAGAAGGGCCGCCGCCACTTTCCAAGGTTCCTCACATGAGCGCGCAGGCCGCCGTAGACGTTCGTCGGGGGACGGGCGCTTCACCACCCCGGCGGCGGAAATGGCTGATCTACCTTGCGATCGCTGGACCGGGCATCATCGCTGCGAACGCCGGGAACGACGCAGGCGGGATCATCACCTACGCGTCAGCCGGTGCTCAGTTCGGCTACCGCCCGATCTTCCTGATGGTCCTCGTCACTGTCGGCCTGGTCGTGGTCCAAGAAATGTGCGCCCGTCTCGGAGCGTTCACCGGTAAAGGACTTGCCGCTCTAATCAGGGAAGAGTTCAGCCTGCGGATAGCTTCGTTTGCGCTTTTCTTTCTGGTGGTAGCGAACGTCGGTCTCGTCGTGTCGGAATTCGCCGGCATCGGCGCAGCCTTGGAACTGCTCGGTGTCAGCAAGTTCGTCTCGGTGCCGATAGCAGCAATCGCCATTTGGGCCCTGGTGATGTTCGGTTCGTACCGCTACGCAGAACGCCTCTTCCTGGCCATGTCATTGGTGTTCGTCGCCTATCCGATTGCGGCGATACTGGCCCACCCCCGCTGGGGACAGGTGACATCAAACACAGTCATCCCGCATTTCGTCGCAACAAGGCCGTTCATCCTCCTCGCCGTCGCATTGATCGGCACGACGATAACCCCGTACATGCAGCTGTACGTGGCAGCAGCCGTTGCCGACAAAGGCATCGGGCCGGCCGACTACCGCTACGAACGGGTCGACACAGTCTTTGGGGCGATCGCCGGCGACGTTGTCAGCGTGTTCATAATCATCGCGACCGGCGCGGCACTCGGGCGCTTCGGACAACCACTCGCGTCGGCCCACTCGGCGGCGCAAGCCCTGGCGCCGGTTGCCGGAACCCTGTCCGTCGACCTGTTCGGGATCGGCCTCCTCGGCGCTTCGATGCTTGCAGGGGCGGTCGTCCCGCTCTCGACGGCCTACGCGGTCTCCGAAGCACTCGGCGTCGAGCGGTCGGTGTCTCGCAGCTTCGCAGAAGCGCCGCTGTTCTTGTCGCTCTTCACCGCCCAAATCCTCATCGGCGCCGGCGTAGCACTCCTGCCCGGCAACCTTGTCAGTCTGCTGATCAACACTCAGACTTTGAACGGCCTGATAACTCCCATCATCTTGATCTTCATCCTGATCCTCGCCAACCGCCGGAGCGTCCTCGGGACGGCGGCCAACGGGAGGGTCTTCCGGATCGTCGCCGCAATCTCGATCGCGGCCGTTGCTGTCACAGCGACGACGCTGGTGGTCCAAACAGCACTCGGGTGGGTCGGCATTGCCTGACGGGCCGGAAGCTCCAGACGACGGCGGTCGGCCGCAGGCCTCACCTGGAACCGGCCTCAGTGCCGAAATCTATGGTCCCCCCGGCCGTCCCGTCGTGTTGTTGCACGGCCAGCCTGGCACCGCCGCTGACTGGAAGCGGGTTATAGCTCTCGTCGAGGACAGATACGAGGTCATAGCCCCGGATCGGCCGGGTTACGGCGCGACGAGCGGGCCGGCAACCGGCTTCGCCGGGAACGCTCGTGCCGTCCTCGACCTCATGGACCGCCTCGGCCGCTCACGAGCGATTATCGTCGGCCACAGCTGGGCCGGAGGTGCCGCCATCTGGGCTGCTGCCACCTGCCCGGAGCGCGTTTCGGGACTGGTCCTCGTATCGTCGGTCGGGCCGAGCGAGCACCTCGCCTGGAACGACCGTCTCCTCGGCGCGCCTCTGGCCGGCGAAGCGTTAGCGGCCGCTGCGGGGGGTGCCCTCACGCTCGTAACCGGAAACTCGCGGGTCCGGTCGCTGGCCGACAGCCACCTGCCACGCCGTGCCCGCGATGGGTACCGCTACCTCGCCCGACTCGCGGCGGGCCAGGACCGGCTGTGGCGCTCGTTCCTGGTGGAGCAACGCCACCTCCTAAACGACCTCGGAGGCTTGGAGCCACTCCTCGCCCAAGTGAAAGCCCCGACGGTCGTGCTCCACGGAGCCTCCGACCGCACGGTCGAACCGGCCGTCGCTGTCCATCTGGCGTCCGGGATCAGCGGGGCGAAGCTGCACGTGGTCGACGGCGCACGCCATCTGATACCTCAGGACCATCCGGATGCTGTCGCGGCTGCGATCGACGAAGTCGCTTCCGGGTCCCCTTAGTCCGTACGGGCGGTCGCCTGACCCTAACCGTCAGACGGCCAGGTAGCGCCGCACTGCGAAAGCCGAACCGAGAACCCCCACCAAGCCACCCACGACAAGCAGAACCAAGCCCGTGAGGACGGCCTCATGAGGCGTGACGAAAAGCTGGTTGGTGCCGAGAATCGTCTGGTCCGGCAGGAACGACGCTATCCAGTTGCGCAAACCGTAGGTAAGGAAGAAGGCGACAACCGCTCCAGCCATGCCATGGACGAAACCTTCGAGCATGAACGGCACGCGAATGAACCAGTTCGTCGCCCCGACGAGTTTCATCACCGACACCTCGCGCCTCCGAGCGAAGATAGCGAGCTGGATGGTGTTGACGATGAGCGCTATAGCCCCGACGAGAACCCCTATTGCCAAGCCGACACCGAGCGTCCGCCATCGGCTGAACTGCTGGAGCAAGGTGGCGATCTCCTGCTGCGCATAAGAGACCTTCAACACACCCGGCTGATTGGAGAACTCTCGTCCGAGCTGCGCTATGTCACTCGCGTTCGAGGGGACCACGCGATACGAGGGAGGCATGTCGGCGGGGGTGAGGACGCTCACAATGTCGTTGTTGTTACCGAAAATCTGCTTGAACTCCTGGTACGCCTGCGCCTTGTCGACGAAATGGAACTTCTTGACCCCCGGTGTCGACGTCAGCTCGTGGCCGATAGCCGAAGTCTCGGTCGTCGAAACATGGACTTTGAGGAAGATAGCCAGCTCAACGCCGCCCCTCCACTGCACGGACGCTTTGTTGATCGCCTGGCGCATTACCAGCACCGCTCCGAGAGCACTCAACGAAACGGCCATAGTCAAGATTGCGGCGACGGTCATCAGCAGATTCCGCCTCAGGTTCCCGCCGGTCTCGCGCAGCAGGTAGCCGGTCGAAAGGGCCATCAGGCGCCCATCCCGTAGACGCCCCGCGCCTGGTCGCGCACGATCGACCCACGGTCGAGCTCGACGACACGGCGACGCATGGAGTCCACGATCCCCTCGTCATGGGTGGCCATGAGCACGGTGGTCCCTGTTCGGTTTATGCGGTCCAGCAGTCGCATGATGCCCGCTGTTGTGGCCGGGTCAAGGTTACCGGTCGGCTCGTCGGCGAGCAGGATCAACGGTCGGTTGACGAACGCCCGCGCGATTGCGACGCGCTGCTGCTCGCCGCCGGACAGTTCGCTCGGAAGGTTGTCGAGTTTTTTCCCAAGTCCGACAAGCTCGAGAATCTGGGGCACCTGGCTGCGTACCACCTGGCGCGGGCGGCCGATGACGTCGAGCGCGAACGCCACGTTCTCGTATACGGACTTGGTCGGCAGCAACCGGAAGTCCTGGAACACGCAGCCGATGTTGCGCCGCAGGTATGGCACTTTCCAGCCGGAAAGGGACCCGACTTCCTTGCCTGCGACCCACACCTCCCCGGAATCTACCCCCTCCTCTTTTGTGACGAGACGTAGGAAAGTCGACTTCCCCGATCCGGAGGGACCAACAAGGAAGACGAACTCACCTTTTTCTATGTCGATGTCGACGTCGCGAAGTGCGACAGTGGTGCCCTTATAGGCTTTGGTGACGTTGACGAGCTTGATCATGGGGTCATGTGTTTTATCGGCACGCGTGTCATTGCTCCGAAGTAGCCAGCCAGCGTGCTGGGAACATTCAGGTTTATTCCTATCTTAACGTTTCGATGCCCCCGGCACCGGCCAGCCCGCCTTTGGTCCACTTGGAATCATTCCGGCTCGGCATCCGTCATCCCGGCCCGCCGCCAGCGTAGAAACGCTTCCATGAACGAGTCGAGGTCGCCGTCAAGGACAGCGGACACGTTACCCGTCTCGAATCCGCTGCGCAGGTCCTTCACCTGTTGGTACGGGGCAAGCACATAGGAACGAATCTGGGCGCCCCAGCCTATGAGCGCTTTCGGGCCCGCCAACTCCGACATCTCGGCAACGCGAGCCTGGCGCGCAAGCTCCGCAAGCTTGGATGCGAGGATCTGCATCGCCTTGGCTTTGTTTTGGAACTGTGAGCGCTCGTTCTGCACCGCAACGACGGTGCCGGTCGGCAGGTGGGTGATCCGGACAGCCGAGTCAGTCACGTTGACGTGCTGGCCGCCGGCGCCCGACGAGCGGTAGGTGTCTATCCTCAGTTCCTTCTCGTCGATGTCGACCTCGCCCGATAGGTCCTCGAAGAACGGCACGACGCTGACCGCCGCAAAACTCGTCTGGCGGCGAGCCTGGGAGTCGAACGGGGAGATCCGCACCAGCCGGTGCATGCCCCGCTCGGAAGCAAGCAGTCCGTTCGCGTAACGGCCACGCACGATGAAGCTCGCAGAGAGGATTCCCGCCTCCTGGCCTTCGCTGACCTCCTCGACCTCGAAGTCGAATCCGCGCCGCTCCGCCCAACGGTTGTACATACGGACGAGCATCTGCGCCCAGTCCTGGGCGTCGGTCCCGCCGTCCTTGGCGTGGATCTCGCACACTGCGTCGCTTTCGTCGTGCTCACCGGTAAAGAGGGACCGCAGCTCCAGCCGGTCCAACTCCTCCGAAACGCCTGCCATCCCGGAGAGCAGCTCAGATTCGACCGAATCGTCGCCCTCCTCGACGCCAAGCTCGAAGAGGGTGCGCAGATCCTCCAACGCGGCGCCGAGACGGTCGATCAGGTCGAGGTCACCTTTGACCTGGCCGTACTCACGGGTTATCCGCTGCGCTTCGTCCGGTTTGTCCCAGAGGTCCGGGCGACCGAGCTCCGACTCGAGACGGGGAAGTTTGCTTCGAAGCTCGTCGGCGCGCAGATACCGGCCAGCATCATCGAGGCGGCCCGCGAGCTTGCCTAGGTCGGGGGTGAAGTCACGCATGGGGTTGGCCCTAGCGGCCGTGGCAGAATTTGAACTTCTTACCGCTGCCGCAGGGGCACGGATCGTTGCGACCTGCACGATCCCATTCGGAGTCGTGTACGACGGGTCTGGCGATCGTATTGTCGGCGCCCTGCGAGCGGACGGCGGAGGGCTCCGCTGGCAGGATGACCTCCTCGCCGGGAGCAGGGCCCGCCGCAAGCGCCCGCTCGATGCCTGACGTGCCCTGCACCGGGTCAACAGCCGCACGGTACTCGGCCCCGGCGAGCGTCTGCTCGTCGGTTTCGCCCTGTGTCAAGACCTGGACCTGGGCGTGCATGACGATCTTCACGTAGTCGTCGTCGATGCTCGACATGAGCTGGCCGAACATCTCGTATCCGTCGCGCTGCCAGGCGACGAGAGGGTCCTGCTGGCCCATGGCCCTCAGGTTGATCCCTTCGCGCAGATAGTCCATCTCGGAAAGGTGCTCCCGCCATTTCTGGTCGATCAACTGCAGCATCACCTCGCGCTCCAACGCCCGCATGGTGTCCTCACCCGAGCCACCCTCCGGGGCAGGCATGGTCTGCTCGCGCTCCTCGTAGTAGCCGATGGCCTCGGCCGCGACATGCTCGTATATCTGGTTCGAGTCGGCCAACTCCACGAGTTGTTCCTTGGTCGATTGGACAGGGACGTATTGGCGCAGCTCGCTCAGGAGGCCTTCCAGGTTCCAGTCCTCGGGGTCTTCGCTCGCAGGGCAGTTCGCGCTGACCACGCTGTCCACCGCTGCGCTGAGCACATCGACGGTACGGCCTCGCAAGTCTTCTCCTTCGAGAATCTGCGCCCTGCGCTGGTAGATGACCTTACGCTGCTCGTTCATCACCTCGTCATACTTGAGTACGTCCTTGCGTATTTCAGCGTTTCGCGCCTCGACGGTGTTCTGCGCCCTCTCGATCGCTTTGGAAACCATCTTCGAGTCGATCGGCACGTCCTCGGGTAGAGCGCGGCTCATCACCCACTGCATAGCGCCCGTCGCAAATAGCCGCATCAGTTCGTCCTCCAAGGAGAGGAAGAACCGGCTTTCTCCCGGGTCGCCCTGGCGTCCCGCCCGCCCTCGAAGCTGGTTGTCGATACGTCGCGACTCGTGTCGCTCCGAGCCGAGCACGTACAGGCCGCCGAGCTCGCGAACCTTGTCTCCTTCGGCCTTGCACTCCTCTCGGTGCTTCACCAGCAGTTCGCCGTAGCGCGCCTGGCCTTCGTCGCTGTCAAGGTCGAGGCCACTCGCTCGGACTTCCTGCGCTGCGAGCAGCTCCGGGTTCCCTCCGAGAAGGATGTCGACCCCACGGCCTGCCATGTTGGTAGCCACGGTCACGGCGTGAAGCCTGCCCGCCTGTGCGACTATCTCCGCTTCTCTCGCATGCTGCTTCGCATTGAGGACGTGGTGAGGAATGCCACGATGCTCGAGCATCCTCGACAGGAGCTCCGACTTCTCGACCGATGCCGTTCCGACAAGCACCGGCTGGCCTTCCTCGTAACGCTCCAGAAGGTCGTCGACAACAGCATCGAATTTTGCGGCTTCAGACTTGTACACCAGGTCGGCTTGATCCTCGCGGACCATCGGCAGGTTGGTTGGGATCGGCACCACCTGCAGGTTGTAGGTGTTCGCGAACTCGGCTGCTTCGGTCTCCGCGGTGCCCGTCATACCGGCAAGCTTCTCGTAGAGGCGGAAATAGTTCTGCAACGTGACGGTCGCCCAGGTGTGGTTCTCCTCTTTGATGGCTACGCGTTCTTTGGCCTCGACCGCCTGGTGAAGGCCGTCCGACCAACGCCGGCCTTCGAGAACCCGGCCGGTGAACTCGTCGACAATCTTCACCTCGCCGTCAGCGACGATGTAGTCCTTATCGCGTTTGTACAACTCCTTAGCCTTGAGGGCCTGGGTGAGCTGGTGGACGTAGTTGGACGACACGATGTCGTAGAGGTTCTCGATGCCGAGCGACTTCTCGACTTTCACGATTCCCGATTCGGTCGGAGCAACCGTGCGCTTCTCCTCGTCCACCTCGTAGTCCGTCTCGCGGGTGAGCGACCGGGCGACTCCGGCGAACTGGGCGTAAAGGCGGGCCGATTCGCTCGACGGACCGGAGATGATGAGCGGCGTCCGCGCCTCGTCGATCAGAATCGAGTCCACCTCGTCGACGATCGCAAACTTGTGTCCCCGTTGCACCATATGATCGAGAGCGCGGGCCATGTTGTCGCGTAGGTAGTCGAATCCGAGCTCGGTGTTCGTGCCGTACGTGACGTCACAGTTGTAGGCGTCCTTCTTGGCCTGCCACCCTTCGATCTCCGGCGAGACCCGACCGACGCTCAGCCCGAGGAAGCGGTGAACCTGGCCCATCCACTCCGCGTCCCGGCGCGCCAAGTAGTCGTTCACGGTGACCACGTGGACCCCATCGCCGACGAGGGCGTTCAGGTAGACGGGAAGGGTGGAGACGAGAGTCTTTCCTTCACCGGTCTTCATCTCGGCTATTCCCCCGAGGTGAAGAGCCGCGCCGCCCATCAGCTGCACGTCGAAGTGACGCTGACCTATCGTACGCCGGGCGGCTTCCCGGACGGTCGCGAACGCCTCGATCAGAAGATCGTCGACGTGCTCGCCCTGCTCCAAGCGTTCGCGGAAGCGGACCGACTGGGCAGCGAGGTCTTCATCGCTCAAAGCCTCCATTTCCGGCTCGAGGGCGTTTATGTCGGGCACGAGAGCTTTCAAGGCGCGAACCTTGCGTCCCTCCCCGGCTCGGAGGATTTTGCTGAACACGCTCATGGCGCCATATATCCTACCTGTCGCATTTTACTAGGTCCGCTCGCTAGGCTGGGTCGTGCCCGACAGGCCTGTAAATCGTCCCTATCGGCCGCGAGTTTTGGGGTGGCGGTCGCTTGCAGTCCACCTGCCGCTCGCGGGCATGCTCGCTTTGTACATCGGTCGCTTCGCTCTGTTGTCGGTCCAAGTCCAGGACGGTTTCGGCGCTCCCGGGTATGACCTGGGAATCTTCGATCAGGGCGTGTGGCTGCTCAGCCGGTTCGACGCGCCTTTCGTGACAGTCATGGGACGTAACCTCTTCGGCGACCACACGTCGTTCGTCTTGCTGTTAGCGGTGCCGCTGTACTGGATTTGGCCGGCCGCACAGACGCTGCTCGTCCTGCAGACCGTTCTGCTTGCTTGCGGAGCAATCCCCGTGTACATCCTCGCCCGTCGACGTGTCGGCAGCGCGTGGATGGCGACGGCTCTGGCGGGTTCGTACCTGCTGAACCCCGCCTTGCAACAGGGGAACCTCGAACAGTTCCATCCCGAGTCGTTCCTCGTCCTGTTCCTGGCGCTTGCGATCGTGGCAGCCCTGGAGTGGTGGCCACGCCTTCTCTGCGTCTCGGTCATCGGGGCGCTGCTCGTCAAGGAGGACACCGCTCTGCTGGTGATCCCCCTTGGCGTCTGGGTGTACCTCCGCCGCGACAAGGCCCTCGGCATCGGCATCGCCACAGCGGCCGCCGCCTACATGGCCTTCGCGTTCGAGGTGGTCATCCGTTCAATCCTCGGCACCGCCAATTTCTACGGCGGTCGGTTGCCCTTCGGTGGCCTGGTCGGGCTCATCGAGTCACCGTTTCGCCATCCGGGACGGCTGTGGGCCTACCTGAAAGGGGGTGGCCGGCCCTTCTACTTGTGGCAAGTGGGGAGCTCGTTCGGATGGATCTTCCTCGTCTCGCCCGAGATTGCCGCTATCGCGATTCTCAACCTGACCGAGAACGTCATCTCCACGTTCCCCTACATGCACCAGATTCCCTACCACTACTCCCTTGACGCCGTTCCGGTGCTCGCCCTCGGGACCGTCTACGCGATCTCGCGGCTACAGTCCGCCCGCAGGAGGGGCCTGGCAACCGCTTTCGTCGCATCGTCGGCGCTCGTCGCGTGCAGCCTGTGGGGCCTGTCGCCTTGGTCTCGCAACCCCGTCTACCCGCACCAGGCGCCTGACAGCCCAGCGGTCGTCGCCGCCGACAAAGCGCTCAAGGCCGTCCCGGCGGATGCCGTCGTCTCCGCCAGCGCTTTCTATGTGAGCCACCTCGATCACCGTCGAAAGATCTACCAGTGGCCCACGCCGTTCAGCGCCCAGTACTGGGGCCTCTACACCGAGGAGGGGCAGCGTCTACCGTTCGCTTCGAGCGTGCAATACGTCGTAATCCCCTCGCATCTGAGCGGAACGGACAAGACCGTGTTCAACTCGATCGCCGCCCACTTTCACCTCGTGGTCTCCGGTGGAGGAGTCAGCGTCTACAAGAGGATCGCCCCATGAGACCAGGGACCCCAGCGGCTGACCTGGTCTTTGACCCCACACCCGCCCGAACCTCCCGGGACCCCAGCGGCCCCTGACGAGGCACGGGACTTACATCTAAATCGCACCATGATCGACAGGTACACCGCTGCCAAGATCGCCGATAATGAAAAAGGCAACCGGAAGTGCCATACCTGTCTTACGTGGGTCGTTTCGCCTGCGACTGGCATCGACTTTCAACCACAGACCCGCTGAGGTCCGACACGAACGTTAGCGCCAAGAGCGGTCAGGCGACGCCCGCCAGGGATTCCTTCAGCTCACCGAGGATAGGGACAGGCCCCGGGTCGACCCCTGTGGTTGCTGCAAGCCAAAGCGACATGTAGTCCCCTACCAGGATCAAGTCGAGCAACTGGGCGAGATCGCCTTCACCTTCCGCCGACACCTCGATTACGTCAGCGACCACCTCTCGCATGATGTCCGCGACGAGTCGTATCCGACGTCCTATCTGCGGGTGCTCCCCGTCGTGGCGCAACGCAATCGCGGTGACCACCTGCCGGGTGAGGTCGCCATTCTGCCCCCAACCACAGATTTCGTTGTGGCACAGCTCGGGCTGTGCCGACCACCATGCCGGCGCCTTCGCGTTCTCGTTGACCTGGGTCTTCCAACGCTGCGCCGCCGCAGCGCCGACCAGCCCGCCGCCGTGGATCAGAGGAATCGTCCGGCCTATCTTTCTGGCGACCGCCGCCGGAAGGCTTGAATCCCCGGCCGACTCGATGTCGTCACGGCGCCTGCCTAGCTGATCGACAGCCAGCTCGATCCATGACCCGCCACCGCGATACAACCCGAGGTGCTCGAGCGTGACGAGCACCGGGGCGAGCATCGCCCCGAGCGCGGCACGGGGCTGCGGGATCTCGGTAGGCACTGACAGCAACGTCGACCCCGAGGACGACGCAAGGGCTCCAAGATGGCCACCGCCGGTCACGAAGACAACCCTCGCCCCGGCATCTAAGGCGTCGGTCGCCACTTGGACAGTTTCCTCGGTGTTCCCCGACGCCGAAATCGCAAACACCAAAGTGTCGGGCGCAACGAACGCCGGGCACTCGTAGGACTTGCAGACCACTACCGGGACCGACATGAGCGGTGACGTGGCGGCCACCACGAGGTCTCCGGTGATACCGCTCCCCCCCATTCCGGCGACGACCACGGTAGCGGCATCGAAGGGCTCCACTTCGGCCACAGCCTCCTGGGCCGCCGAAGCAGCGTCGGCCACTTGCTCTGGAAATGTGGACGCCAGCCGGAACATTCCCACCGAGTCCACCATGTCGCCGACCAAGCTCACCTGGTCTCCTCCCAGTTGAGCGCCACGCCATCTGCGGTAGCTTTCGCCTCCATACGGGATGCCTCGGTTTCGTCGAGCACGTCAGCGTCGTCGATCAGCATCACGGGGATGCCCTCGGTGATCCGGTAACGCATCCTGAGTCGCGGGTTGTAGAGGCACTCCTCGTCCGCGAAGTAGAGAAGCGGGCCCTTGTCCTTTGGACAGGCGAGTATTTCCAGCAGTCTCGGGTTCAAAGTCACGACCGCTGATCTCCTTGTTCGTTTGCGGATCCGTGCTCTTGCCCGCCAGTGCTTCCTGACAGTTCCCCTATCAGGGCGAGCACCTCGGCGGTCCGCGCGTCGCAGGTTTCGCGGTCCGCAGCCTCGAGGTTGAGACGCAGCAGAGGTTCGGTGTTGGACGGGCGAATGTTCATCCACCATCCGTCCGCCTCGACGGTAAGGCCGTCCAGGCGGTCCTGGGGTAGAGCCGAGTACCGTGCCGCCACAGCGTCGATGACCGCCAATGGGTCGGCGACCTCTGTGTTGATCTCGCCCGAATCGGCGTAGCGCTCGAAGTCACGCCGTAGATCCGACAGCGGACGGTCGGTCTTGCTGAGCACTTCGAGGACTACCAAGGCAGCGATACAGCCCGAGTCCGCCCGGTAGTTGTCCCTGAAGTAGTAGTGGCCGGAGTGCTCACCACCGAACAACGCGTTCGTGTCCGCCATGACAGCCTTGATGTAGGAGTGACCGACCCGCGTCTTGATCGGCGTACCACCGCGCTCGGCGACTATCTCGGGCACTGCCTTCGAGCAGATCAGGTTGTGCAGGATCGTGGAGCCGGGGTACTTCTCGAGCATCGCTGCGGCCACAAGGGCGGTCGTCGTCGATCCCGACAGGGGTACGCCCTGATCGTCGACGAGGAAGCACCGGTCGGCGTCGCCGTCGAAGGCCAGACCGACGTCTGCGCCCGACGCTCGGATTCGAGCTTGTAGATCGACGAGGTTGGCGGCTTGGATCGGATCCGCGGGGTGGTTGGGAAAGTTGCCGTCCAGCTCCGCATACATCATGTCGAGACGCATCGGGAGACCTTCAAAGACGGCCGGGACCACGAGGCCGCCCATTCCGTTCGCCGTGTCAGCTACGACTTTGAGCGGTCGAAGGCTGTCACGGTCGACGAACGAGCGGACCTTGTTGGCGTACTCGCCGAGGACGTCGCCGTAGAGCACCCGACCTTCCGCATCGCTCGGCGACGCCGGCTTCTCGGCGACGGCGTCCGAGCCCACGGTCGCGCCCGCGGTCGCGCCCGACATGATCGATGCGACTTCCGCCTTGATGTCCGAGAGCCCGGTTTCGACGCCGATGGGGCGCGCACCGGCCCTGCAGAGCTTGATGCCGTTGTAGCGGGCAGGGTTGTGCGACGCGGTAAACATTGCCCCCGGAGCGTCCATGAGGCCCGATGCGAAATACATCTCGTCGGTCGAGCAAAGCCCGATGTCGACCACGTCAACTCCGGCGGCTGTAACACCCCGGCTGAACGCGGTAACCATCTCAGGTCCCGACGGCCTCATGTCCCTACCGACCACGATTCTCGACGCGGACGCAAAATGGGCGAACGCAGTCCCGACGGCTTCCGCAAGCTCGACATTGATCTGTTCGGGGAAAACTCCCCTGATGTCATACGCCTTGAATATGGCGTCTAGCGCAGATTGTCCCAGGTCAGTCATGCTGGCAGTGACTTTAGCTGGCGGCCGGCCGCTCGGCGGCCTTCCTGGCGCATCGATCTGTACGGCATCACTTTGCTCCGCACTGGCGCCTCCGGCGTCACCTTCGTTCGCATCGACCGGGGCTTGCGAGGCGTCCGGCGTGGCAGATGTGGCGGGCGGCTCAGGCGTAGCAGGCAAACCGGAGTTCTCTTCGCTACCCACAGAGGCATCAGTTCCCCCGGTCCGTCGCCTGCGAGCTCGATAGCGCACAGGTCCCAGCCGCCACATGGCAATCAGGCCGACCAGTCCGATCAGGGTAGCTATCTCCCCTATCCAGTCAACGGGCGTCTTGCCATACGTGAGCGTCACGTGCGCCGCGGTAGGTATCACGACCATGAGATTGGGCGTTACCCGATAGACACCCTTGGCGCCCGAGACGTGCCAGTTCGGAAAATAGGACTCGTGGACGAGCACCGGTACCCCGGTCCGGTTCACGTTGAAGGATATGGACTGGGTGTGGCGGACAATTCCCGTCACGCTGACGGCGGGCAGCGGCTTGGCCGGCACGGTCGTCTGCGTCGGGCTCACCCGGACCCAGCTCGACGGGCCGCTGGCTGTCTCATAGACGTTCCAACGGGCCGGGTCCAGGTACCACGACTCCGACGCCTGCAACCAGACAGCCGGATTTCGCGTCGCGACGCCGGTCATCACTACAGGCTGATTTGCGAGGGGCGTGACCAACGACGAACCGAGGATCTTGTAGATATCCCACGTTCGCTGTTTCACCGTCGACGTCGACCCGGTCGTGTACGTGACGGGGTACGGACCGACCGTCGCGATGCGCTTCAGCTTCGGATCCGCGTTGGCGGCCGCTTCGATGGTGGGCGTCTCCGCCATGAAGTAGCGGTCACCGTTCATGATCAGGTGGTCTATGCCGATGGTCACATCCGGCGACGACGGATAATTGAGTCCCCGCACAGGGTTTGCCGGAGTGACGGAAAGTTCCGCGGCGTTGAGGAAGTGGTAGGGCGTTGTAGCCGACGACTCGTAGTACAGCCCCTCTTCGGAGCCGATGCAACCATTCGTCCAGTAGGGAAGCAGCATCAGGGCGTCCGGCGTGCCCATGTCGTTCAACTCGGGCTCGTATTGCCACATGGCCTGCCCGCAGCCGTACTTCTTGCCAATCTTGGACATCTCGGCGATCAGAGCGAAATACTCGTTGCGCCGTGACTTCCCTGCGTTCTGGTAACCCGAGTAATTCCAGTACACCCAATCGGGCACGAAGGAACTATCACTGCTGGTTATGCCGAGCCAGTCATAAGCCCCACTCGACGTCGTATGGCCGAACGGCAGGTCATGCAGGGGGTAGAGCACCCATCCGAACGAAGCCAAGGTGACGACAATCGCGACCGCCACCGCTCCGAAACTCGACTGGCGTTTCGTCTCTCGCCTCGAGGTAGGAGCTGAGTACTGGGATCCGCCGTCGGCGGCGTTGGCGCCTACCTTCGCGATTGCATCCGCTGAGGCTTCCCGGCGCCTCCTTGCCCACTCGACGAGCAACATTCCACCTTCGGCGAGCGCCAACCCAGCGAGAATGTAAAGGCAAAGGAACCAGAACGGGAGCGCACGGGCGTTCCAAAGGCGGTTCTGTGGCGAGTACCGGAATACAAGTGCCGAAAAGATCGCCATGATGCCCCAAAAAACTCCGAGCCGGCGCATTCGAAAACACGACAACACGAATCCCATCGACGCTAGGAAGATCAGCCAAATGTCTTTAGCCGGAAACAGCGACCCGACGTAGTTCGTCAGGTTCTGGTAGCCCATGTTCGTTGCGTACGGAAGGTCCCAGTAGAACGGAAGTGCCCAGAACGCGAGGAGCAGGCCGGCTACGACTCCCGTGGGTAAAGCCCAGCGCAAACGTCCCCAGTCGCGGGTTGAAAGGAGGCTCATCCCGACCAAAACGACAGCGCCCAGAGACGCGAATATCAAGGGAAGTACGTGGCACAGTCCGCAACACGCGAGCACGACGGCCGCCGAGGCACGATGCTTCCCGTTGTCCAATCCGCGCGCTACGAGCCCCAAGAACAGAATCGCGAACGACAACGAGATGGAGAAGGAGAACTCGCCCGCCATCGTCGAAGCTATGTTGCCGCCGTAAATGGTGAACTGCCGGGTGAAGAGGAACGGCATTGTCGCGGCCGCAAGGGCCGCAGGGATCGGGAACGGTGCCTTTGCGAGCCGACCCATCGCCCATGCGGCGATCGGGAGCGTTACGAGCCCAGCGACGGTGATCAGCTTGAACGCGATGTTGTAGGGGATTACGTAGGACGCGAGAGCGATCGCCCATATCGGCAACGGGAAGAAGAAGGTGAGGGCCGGAAACCCGTCGTACCAGTCGGGCGCCCACCCGTTGAGCTGCAGATGAGGAAACAGCGCCCGCTTGACAAAAGCGGGAAGCCACACATGTGCCCCCATGTCGCCCCCGGTGGGCGTCGTGTTCGCCAAAAGCTGCGACGGCTGCAGCTCTTTGGTGACGAACACGACAATCGATGCGACCACCAGGAAGGTGATGACCGCCTGCGGGTTGAACCTCTCCCTCAACCTGTCGAGTTTCGGTTGCGCCGAGTCCGGTGGCCACATGGCGGCCTCGTAGTCGCGATACGACGTGGCGCTTTGCGCACCATCACGGGTTTCAGTCGCAGTCATCGACGTTTGCGTCGCCTGGCAGTCGACGCGCAGGGTCCAGACTCGACTTCGGTCAGGCGTCTGAAGCGATACCTAGCACCGTGCCGAGAGTGAGGGCGCCCTCTAAGCCCTGCCACCAGCGGCGGTCGCAGTTGGAGCAGCTCAGCATCGTCACTGGCTCCCCTTTGATCTGGATGTCGATCACCACGAGGTTCTTGGTTCGACACGCCGGGCACTTCACAGTAGAAGTTCTCGACACAGCCTTGAAGCATCTTTAGGATTCTCTTAACCTCTCCGGCGACGCCACTTGACGCGTTCACAGGTCGTCGCACCGCTGCTGTCATCGTGCATGTACTACTGCCAGGACCGCTGCAGCATTGAAGCTCGCATGGGCTGAGATCGACGGGGCGAGTCGCTTAGTCGTCCAGGCAAGAACCCCGAGCACCACCCCGAACGCAGCTAGACCGACAAACTGAACGGCCTCGAAATGCGCAAGCCCGAAAAGTACTGCACTCACAGATATGGCAATCGGGGTCGGAAACCACGCGCCCAAAGAGCGGAGAAGGAGCCCCCTGAAGAACAACTCCTCGACGATTGGGCCGGCCACGGCGAGCAGCAGAAGCAAAACTGCGACTCCCCCAAACGAGTGGACGGCTCCCGTGTAGGTCCGCGCCGGAGCCGACAGTTGGCGAGCGAGGTGCCGGTCGATCGCTTCAAGCGGGTAGTAGACGACGGGGACGAGACCGTACTGGCAGGCCAGTCCGATTGCCACTCCTGCTGGGAGGTCCCACCATCGAAGCGTCGCTAGCCCGTAGTCGGATGCAACATGACCGGTTCCCTTCGAGCGGCTGTAAGCGACGGCGGCGCCTACCAGACCCGCCCATAAGCCGACGAGGTCCGCTGCGCTCACCCCGAGAGGCACCGGCAGCGTTGAAGCGAACTTGTAGCCCCCGATGAACTCTGCGAGAGCGGTGGTCAAAGCCGCAATGATGACACCGGCCGCGAAACCGCCACAGGCGAACCACACGCCGTCGCGGGAGCTGACCAGGTCACCGCGAACCGGTGGTGGCTTCAAGAGGCGGCCGTCTCCGCCGACATGTCGGCTTCGCCGGCCCGCTGGCCTATCCGATCCACTTTCGCCCACCCGACGGGCGCCTTCATGCGCTCTGCGTGTCTCGAGCAAAGTGCCCATTGGTCGCCCCCGATGTGAGGTATTCCGTCGAGCCACAGACGCCGCCGGGAATAGTCGTATGTGAGCCACGCAGCCGGCTCGCCGTCACAGCCCGGCTTGGCACAGCCCTGAGCGTCTTTCACAGCTGAAGTTTATCTCCACTAGGCCGCATAAACTGGGTAGCCCGACCTACCATGGTGACATGAGTAGGCAACCGGGAGATATGCGCGATATGAGGCCGGGCGGAGGCCCAGGTATGCCAGGGCCGGGTCAGCCGACAGGAACGAACTGGCGCTGGATCGCGGTGGTCCTGGCTGTGGTCGTAGTGCTGGCGATAGCTTTGTCGTCGGTCACCAAATCGTCAAGCCCTCCCTCTCAGAGCTACGGCCAGTTCGTTGCGGCTCTCAACTCGGGTCAGGTGACTGCTGCGACGGTCAACAATGACACCGGCCACATCACCTACACGGCAGCGAAGACAAACGCCCAGTACTCCGTTCAGGGCCCTCCGCTGGTCGGCAACGGCTCCACTCTTGCTTTGTACCAGAAGGACATAAAAGCCCTCACGCTTACTAACTCCACGACGAGCGCACTGGCGACCTGGCTGCCTTGGATCATCTACGGGCTGCTGTTCGTGGGCCTGCTGGTCTGGATCTCCCGGCGCGCCCAGGGCCAGATGAGCGGCATCATGTCGATCGGCCGCTCCAAGGCGAAGATCTACACCACCGAGCGCCCTCGCACTACCTTCGCGGACGTCGCGGGCTACGACGGGGTCAAGCTCGAGATCAGGGAAGTGGTCGACTTCCTCCGGTCGTCGAACCGCTTCAAGGAGATCGGTGCAAAGATTCCGAAAGGAGTTCTGCTTGTGGGACCTCCGGGGACCGGCAAGACGCTGCTGGCGCGGGCAGTCGCGGGTGAGGCCGGCGTTCCGTTCCTGTCTGTGACGGGATCGGATTTCATGGAGATGTTCGTCGGGGTCGGTGCTTCCCGGGTGAGAGACCTTTTCCAGACAGCGCGTAAG
The DNA here is from genome assembly GCA_021808665.1 of Actinomycetes bacterium. Next base: position 8,036 of record JAKBBA010000044.1, on the reverse strand, counting down.
CAAGCACCGGCCATTATTTTCATCGACGAGATCGACTCGATCGGACGCAAGCGCGGAGCCGGGCTTGGCGGTGGTCACGACGAGCGCGAGCAGACACTCAATCAGATGCTCGCCGAAATGGACGGCTTCGAAGCCACCGAGGGCGTCGTCATGATGGCGGCCACGAACCGGCCGGACATCCTCGACCCAGCCCTCCTTCGCCCCGGCCGGTTCGACCGTCAGATCGTCGTCCCCCTCCCCGATCTTGAGGAGCGCCTGCCCATCCTCGCCGTTCACTGCAAGGACAAAAGAGTCGACCCGGACGTGGATCTCACTGTCGTGGCCCGGGGAACCCCCGGGATGAGCGGTGCGGACCTCGCCAATCTTGTCAACGAAGCCGCTCTTCATGCCGTGAGGAGAGGTGCGCTTGCCATCGCTATGCGAGACTTCGAGGCGGCCCGCGACCGAGTGTTGATGGGCCAGCGTCGGGAGTCGACCGTGCTGTCCGACAAGGAGAAGGAAGCGACCGCCTACCACGAAGGGGGCCACGCGGTACTCGCGTATGTGCTGCCCGACGCCGATCCGGTCCACAAGGTTACGATCCTGCCGACCGGTATGGCGCTCGGCGTGACACAGCAGCTACCAATCGAGGAGCGCCACACCTATTGGCGGGAGTACATCGAAGATGCCATGTGCGTGATGATGGGCGGCCGATGCGCAGAGCAGCTGATACTCGGCAGTCTTTCCACCGGCGCCTCGAACGATTTGCAGAGGGCGACGGAGATGGCCCGCAAGATGGTGCGCGAGTTCGGGATGAGCGACCGGATCGGCCCGATGGCGTGGGGTCAAGAGAGCCAGGTCTTTCTCGGCGAGGACCTCATGCACAACGCCCGTGACTACAGCGACGTGACTTCGAGGGTGATCGACGAGGAAGTCGAGCGGATCCTGCGCGAACAGGAGGCCCGCGCCAGCCGGCTTCTTGGCGAGCACCGACGGGGCCTGGCATCGGTCGCAGCCGCGCTCCTCGAGAAGGAGACCATCGATGGCGCAGAGGTGGGTCGCCTGGTTGACGAGGCCTTTGGGACTCGCGTGCACGACAACGCTCCTGTCGTGCCTCGCTTCGCTGAGGTCACGGGTGATCCGCTCGATATTTGACGGCTGAACTAGGACCTTGGCACTAAGACGTTGGCACTACTTGCGTCCCCTCAATTGCTCATAGGAGCAGCGAGGCTGAGGCCAACACCGTTGGACCCCCCTGTGCCGTAGAGGTCGTACTCAGCCACGACCGGTCCGGTGGCGCTTACTTGTATTGGTCCAGGCGCGGATGAGGAAATGCCAATCGCACTGCGGCCGCCGGGATGCAAAGTGATGACGCCGCCGAGGCCCTCTGGAGCTGCCGACGAGAGTTTGCTCACCCGGATCGTCACAGTGGTCGCGCCCGGGTTGAAGATGACCAGCTGACCCACGTGGTGAGCATCCACCGCTGCGGATCCGATGAGCCAACGGCGAGATGTGACGGTTCCCCCGAGTATCTGCCCGTTGCCGTTGACTGTCCCTGTCGCTCCGGCTACCGGGTTGGCCGCTTGGGAGGCGGTCAAGGTACGTTCCGCCACCACCGGGACGCCGTTGACGCTTGTGAGCGTCGCGCTGTGCGCGACTCCCGCGGGGATTCTCGCCTGCTGCTCGGATACAACCGGGACGACCTGTCCCGCCCCTACGCTGAAGGACAGGGGTTCGGCGGCGCCTCCGGCCAAGCCGATCGAAAGGCGAACCCGAGCGGGTCGAGAGCCTGGGTTATAGATGACGTACTGCTCCTGCATGCCTCCGCCGGCGAGCCCGTCAGGCCACACCCACGACGTCGTCGCCGCAGGCGCTCCGAGGGTGACCGTGACCCCGGCGATCGGCCACGCCGGGTCCGCGAGCGGCTTGCTCGCCGCTGCCGAACCGACGAGCGGCGCGCCCCCGGCGGGCGGCGTTACGATTTCGGTTTCCCACGCGACGACACTGCCGGTGCGGGCGGTTACGGTCGCTTCGATGGCGCTCCGACGGCTGAGATACGTCCCGAGGTCGACGTTTACGAGCCCGTTGGCAGGCACGTCGACGCCCTGGAAGTTCTGGGGTTGCTCGACCCCCTGGTTGGTCACGAAGCTCAAGTCGACGATCGTCGCGCTCGGATAAGGATTGAGCAGCGAGATGAATTCGTCTGCGTTGACTCGAGTTTGGCCTGTAGGCAGGTACCAGCTCGACGATCCCGATGTCGCGCAGGGGCTGCTTGACGCTCCGAGAGGACCGTTCACGGACTGATCGACGACGACCTGACCTGCGTCGACCTCCACTATCGCCCCTTCCCAGCCGGTTCCCCCGGGCGCACTCTCGGGGACTGTAACGAAGCCTCCCGAAGGAACGTCGACGGAACTTTTTACAGTGGAGCCGCCGGAGCTCACCTCCGTGATGGTAGCTGCTGCTTGCGAGCTGCCGGCGTTTACTATCACCAGCTGACCGTCGGCTTCTCCGTATGGGCTGGGCCGGGCCACAGGAAGACTCGATGCATTCGCAGACCCAGACCCAGACGCCGGGACTGTGGTGGTAGTTGTTGGGGTGGCGGGCGTCGCCGGAGCCGCGGCGGTAGCTCCCGCGCAGAACCACGACGATGAGAGGGCGCCCGCTGGAGCGACCAGCGGATTTCCCTGGATCGATGCCGCCTGGGAGGCGCTTCTCGTCGTCGACCCGCCCGTGCGATCAAGCACTGCGAACAGCACGAGCACGCCGAGCACGAGAGCGATGATGCGTAGGCGCCGGAAGCCTTCTGTCCCCGGCTCAACATCCTCAACTTCCTCAGGTTCAGCCATCGACCCAGCTCTCCTCGTCGCCGACGAAGACTTCCGGGACGCGGCGTCGCGGAATCACATTCCGTCTACCCCCGTCCGGGCGGCGTGCGACTTGGAACCAGGCGTCCGGCGGATCGGTTCGCACATTGGTGTCCCGACGTAGACGGCGCCGGCTTACGACTACGACGATCGCTACAACGAACCACACCACTACCTCAGCAACCTGAAGGAACCGGAACGCCCAAGGTGTCGCGTATCGAAGATAGGCAGACGTAGATGTCACCTGACCTTCGGGCAGCGTGAATGCCATCGCCCACCCAAAGGCAGGTTGAGAGCGCAGGCTCCTGGTCCCTACGGAGAGCGTCCAGTCCGCGGAACGGGTATAACCGACGTAGACGACCCCACTCGACGGGACCGGGCCGGAGGCGCCGCTGTCGCCGCCTGCAAGGACCGGGACGGCAGTAGACAAGTCCGTCTGCTGTAAGGCCCTCGTCGGCTGGCGAGCGCCCGCTGCTTCGGCGACTGGCAGGGCACTCGCAGGAAGCACGGAACGCACTGGGGACCAGGCGGCGTTCTCGTAAACGACGTAGTGCGTGTCGCCGACGTTGAGGGGCGATAGGTCGGTCTGCAAGCGCAACCCGGCGAGGAGGGCCGCAGGTGTAGGGACAGCGCTAGATCCCGACCCGCTCGGACCGCTGTGGTCTGGGATCACGATATATCGGATTCCTGCTGGCGCGAGGAGGTGCCCGAGCCGGGTGGTCGTCTCGCGCAACGCTCCCGTGAGATCCATGGCGAGAACGGTCGAGGCCCCCGCAGATCCGGTCGCAAAGTCGTCGGCGAGCGTCGGTGCGCTGCCGAACGACGTGGCGAACGCGAACCCTGGCTCGAACGGCCGGCTCGCCATCGGCAGCGAAGACGGAGTACCCACCCAAAGCACCCGGTACTGACCCCTGCTAGAGCCGGGGATGAAAGCCAATGCGCTTGCGGCGCTCTCCGAAGGCAGATCCCAGTGGCCGCCCCCCGACGCGACGACGAGCGGGAGAGCCGAAAGCGTGAGACAGAGTAGCGCGACGCCGGCCGCGGCTTGGCGCCAGCCGAAGCGATAGCCGGGAAGGTCGATTTCGAATGCCGCTGCGCCGAGCGCGACCGCGCCGGCGAGCGATGCAGCAGCTGGCGCCAGAATTACGCCCGGGGGCATGTGGGGAAAAAAGCCCCGGCTGCCCGCCCACGTGACCGCCCAGCAGACGAGGGCGACCCCCCACAGCCGCGCCGCCCAGTAGAGACGCCAGCCTCGCCCTAGGAACAGGGCAAGAGACGCTGCTACGAGTATCAGCCATTCCCATGCACCCGAGCCGTACGGTCCCGTGTGAAAGCGAAGCACGGTCGCCCAGCCGAGGCGCCCATAGGAACCGAGCCCGGGTCCACCGACGGCGGTCGAGCTGGCGATGACCGTCGCCGACCACGGCAACGTCAAGACGAAGGCGGCTGCCACCGAAGCGGCAGTCGTACCAGCGATCCGCAGTACCGCTCGGGATCTACCGGCGACGACCGAACCCACGATCAACCCTGCGCCGACCAGGAGTGTCGCGTAGAAGAACGATGGTGCCACGGCTGCGGTCGCGCCTAAGAGCGCGCCAAGGGAGAGGATCTTCGCGAAAAAATTCGCCGAGCGTCCCGGGGCGATCGGGACCTCCGCAGAGAGCTCGACGACCCGGGAAAGCACCCATGGAGCGGCGGCATACGCGATGAGGCCTCCCCAGCTGCCCTTCGAAAGAGAGTTGTAGGCGAGCGGCACGATTCCGTAGGCCAACGCAGCGAGAATCTGCCCGCGCTTCGAGCCCCACCATCTCGCCCCCCGGTAGGCGCCGAGCGGCCCTACGACCAGCGGAAGCAGCACGAGAAGCTGAGCAAGAGTTCCTACCGCCCCGAACAGCAACGTCGCCGCCACTCCAATCACGGCGAGTGCCGGCGTTGCCGGCGCGGCGACTCCAAGGCCCGACGGCTGCCACCCCGACCACCAGGAGCGCCAGATTGAAGCCCAGCCCGACGAGGTCGCTGGGAGTTGCCCGACCTGAGGAAGCCCGTGGCCGACGATGTTGCGCGAACCGACCACGAGGACCAGCAACCCGAAGGCCACGAGAGCGACGCGGGCGGCGGAGCCGCCGCGTCGGACGCCTGCCTGCGCGTCGCTCGAGCCTTCGGCGCTCGATCCGATCCCGCTTTTGCTGCCGCTTACGTTGAGGTGCGCCACACGAGCACGAACAAACGTTGCAGCCTGGCCCCTCGTACCTGCTTGAAGCGATCGGAGGGCACCATCTCCGACCCGCCGATTTCGCTGCACTACCCTACGTTCCTTCAGGAGCTCGCCCGGTTGGCGCAGGGCCGCCGCCGGGGCTATCACTGTTGCCCAAGCGTCCTCACCCCGGCCTCGGCCCACGAGTATCAGAGCTTCGATCATCGCCCAGAGCAACGCAAGGGGGAACGTCCACGCGAGGTTGAACCAGCTGTAACACGTGAGGACGGTCCGGTACCGGCTCTGCTCCCTCTTGCGCCGTCGCTCCTCCGCCAAGGCGCTACCCGCGGCTGGTTCCGAGCTGAACTCGTGCGCTGACGTGAGCATATGGCGGACCGTCGCTGCAGGGACTACGACCAGGCGGGCGCCTAGGAGCCGAGCCTTCCAGGACAGGTCTACGTCCCCTCCGGCCTCGTGGGTGTCAAAACCACCGAGAGCGTCGAAAAGGTCAGCGCGCACGAGTGTCAAACCGCCCGGTGCTACAAGAATGTCGCGAACCCCATCGTGTTGCGCCTGGTCGAGCTCGCCTGGTTCTATGAGGCCTCTTACTGTGCCTGCCCAGTCTGTTGTCGCGCCGACGGCGACGAGGCGATCGGGGCGGTCCCACTCCACGTACTTCGGGCTAGCGATCCCGGCGTTGGATCGAAACGACTCCGCGACCAAACTCCGCACCGCGCCCGGTGCAGGGGCGACATCGTCGTGGCAGATCACGAAATGCGATGCTCCCTCGACCATCCGGACCGCCGCATTGACGGCGGCACCAAATCCGACTTTCGCATCAAGACGTCTCACGTACGCATCGGGGGCTACGCTCACGATTCGCCCCGTGGGATCCTCAGCGCTGCCGGCATCCACCACCAGGAGCGAGAGGTTTGGATAGTCCTGGGCAAGTAGGGCTTCCAAGGTCTCTTCCAGCCACGGCCCTGGGTCTCGCGTGACTACGACGGCGGCTACAGCCGGGGCGACCGCTGGCGGCGAGGGCGGAGCGGTCATTGGTGGGTCAGCTGGCATCCGGGTATCCCACAGTAGTGAAGCGTTGAGCGCCGATGACCTCGCCTAGTGACATCGGTCACAAAGCTCACCTTAATTCGTCTCAAGTGCTTGCAACTGTTATACACTAGTTAGCAGTCATCCGGCTCGGCGACTTCGCAGAAAGCAAGGTTTCCGAACAAGATGGCGGGATCTTTGCTCTCATACATATTCAAATAATAGAAAAGGATATAGAAATGCCGACTTTCAATGTTCCCAACCTCGAATGGGAGAAGGCCGCCGCCGATCTCGGAGATGCGCTCAAGGAAGCAGCCTACGTCGCTGTCGGGCTCGGGGTTCTGACCTTCCAGCGGGCTCAGGTTCGCCGGGTCGAGATGGCGAAGCAGTTTGCGAAGCTTTCAGGCGAGACCGTTACCCCTGGCATTGCGGACCTCGAGTCGTTCATGGCGCAGATTGGCGGCGTGGCGAAACTCGTCGACGCAGCGGTCACTCCGGCGCGCAAGCAGGTTGACGAACAGCTGGACCGGATCGAAGAGATCCTCCCCGAGGCCGCTCGTCGGACCGTCAAGTCGGTTCGAGCGAATGCCCTCAATCAGGAGCAGGCGATCCGCTCGGCTTTCGGACTCTCCTAGAGCCTCACTCCTGTTGGCCTTCCTCGGCTTTCCAATAGTCGAGGACATCTGCGAGGGTTCGATCCAGTTCGACGGACGGTTCCCAACCCGTGGCCGACATGAGCCTCCCGGCATCGCCTCGCATGTCGGGTATGTCGACCGGCCTCACGCGATCCGGGTCGACAAAGATCGGAATGTCTACCCCGGCAAGCTCCAGCAAGCGCTGTGCGATCTCGCGAATAGGCACGGACTTTCCACGGCACACGTTGTAGACCCGTCCGGGCTCGCCGCGTTCGAGCAGGAGACGATAAGCAGTTACGACGTCGCGCACGTCGCTGATGTCGCGGCTGACGTCGAGGTTGCCGGTCCTAAGCGTCGCAGCGCCGCTCGTCTGCGCCTTGGCGACCTGCTTCGCTAGGGCTGGTACGACGAAGTCAGCTCTCTGTCCTGGTCCAGTGTGGTTGAACGGGCGGGCGATCACGACTTGCAGTCCCCGCGTTCTCCACATCTGCAGAGCTATCAGCTCTGCTGCCGCCTTGCTCGCCGCGTACGGGCTCATAGGGGCCACAGGATGGTCCTCCCTGGCCGGCATGTCTGCCTTGGAAAGGCGTCCGTAGACCTCCGACGAGCTGACCACAAGTACCCGGGGGGGCCGGCTACACGCTGCGGCGGCGTCGAGGAGGTTGGCGGTTCCGACCGTGTTGACTTCGTAGGTGCTTCTAGACTCTCCCCACGAAGAGGCGACGCTCGAGAGGCCTGCGAGATGCACAACACAGTCGGCTTGGCTCGCAATCACCGTGGCCCGCAATGCTTCGGCGTCTGTCACGTCGACCTCGGAGTCGATAGCCTCCACTGTGTCGCCGCAGTCGTGAAGATGGCGTACAAGCCAGGTCCCGACAAAGCCTCGGCTTCCGGTCACGACAACTCGCATTAATGAGACCATACCTGGTGCGCCATGTGAGCCGCTCAAAGCCCACGTTTCTAAGCGTGCAGCCCGTCGTCGACGGAGGCGGCTCGGAGCGCGCGCTCATAGGGATGGTGCGCGAACTCGCACGCTCTGGCTGGGAATGCCACGTCGCCGTGCCCGGACCTCCGGTGCTCGCCGAGCAGTACCGCGAGGCCGGGGCCGCGCTGCATCTCGTCGAGATGGACCGCGTGACCTCGAGCGGTCCGCGGAGTCGATGGCTTCGCTTCGCCGTCAGATGGCCGCGCAGCGTGGTGTCTCTCACTCGTCTCGCCCGCAAACTCGACGCCGACGTCATCCACAGCAACTCCCTGCACTGCTGGTATGGCTGGGCGGCCGCGATCCTGACAGGGCGCCGTCACGTCTGGCAT
>JAKBBA010000186.1 GCA_021808665.1 Actinomycetes bacterium | reverse complement strand
GAACCCGTAGCCGACGAAAGGGACTAGGACGCCGACGCCGACGCAGACGCAGATGAAGAAATCGTTAGGGGTCGCCCGGGTGGGCTGCTCCGGCTGGATGTACAAGCATTGGCGGGGCCCTGTGTAACCCGAGTCGTTGGCGGCTCGGGGATGGTTCGCCTTCTACGCCGACTTTTTCGACACAGTGGAAATCAACAACACGTTCTACCGGCTTCCAGCCGAGCAGACGGTAGAGGCTTGGGCAGCCCAAGTCGAACGAAAGTTAGGCGATCGAGTTGCGAGACCAGTCGTGGCTCAGCGAGCAGACCTACGACGTGCTGCGCCGCCACGGTGCGGCCCTCTGCATCCACGACCTACTAGCGGACCACCCGCGGGAACTGACGACGAACTGGACTTACGTCCGCTTTCACGGGCCTGACACAGTCAAGCGCCCCTATCAAGGCAGGTACGGTCCTGCGGCGCTGACCCCCGAAGCGGAGCGGATATCCGCCTGGCTAGCGGAAGACGTCGACGTGTACGCCTACTTCAACAACGACGAATCGGGCTACGCAGTACAAGACGCACGCTGGCTTTCAGGTGAGCTAGCCCGATGACAAGCACCGGTGACCGGTGAAGTCGAATCCCCCATCGAGCTTCTGACGGCCGCGCTCGACAAGCCGCTGCCGGCGACTGTAGATGCCGGGTCACGAGCCGTCTGCAGTTATTGCAGCAAATGACCGTGCGTACCTGCCTCGCCGCTGGGTAGGACCACGGATAACCCACCGACCCCCTGGAGGCGATATGACAATTGATGCTCTTCCCGCCCCTCTCGCTATCGTTACAGGCGCCTCAAGTGGCATCGGACGCGAGTTGGCCCGCCAATTCGCCGAGAACGGCTTTGACGTCATCGCCGCTGCCGAAGACGACGATATCTCTACGGCCGCCGCAGACCTGCTTTCGTCCACCGGCGCCGAAGTACGAGAGGTTCGCGCTGACCTGGCGAACTTCGAAGGCGTCGAGAAGCTATACCGGGCGATCCAAGAGGATGGCCGCCTCGTACGGCTCAACGTCGAGTCGACCGTACATCTCGCCAAACGCCTACTTCCTGATATGACAGCACAGCGGGACGGAAAGGTTCTTTTCACTTCGTTTATCGCGTCGGAAGCTCCCGGCGCCTACCAGGCGCTCTACAACGCCTCGAAGTCGTTCGTACAGTCCTTCGCCGAGGCTATACCGGGAAAAAGGACGACCCTGCTCTCGTCGCCCGCCAAGGATTCGAAGCCCTGATGGAAGGGAAGACCAAAGTGAACGCTGGAAGTTTGACCTCGAAGGCTCAAGGAAAGGTGATGAAGGTGTTACCCGACAAAGCGAGAGTCGTTATGCACCGCCAGGAGACTCAGCCCGGATCGGCAGACAAGTGAAAGCCGTAACCTGGCACGCCAAACGCGACGTCCGCGTCGAAGAGGTGGCGGATCCAATCATCAAAGAACCAACCGACGCGATCATCAAAGTGACGTCTAGCGGGATCTGCGGTTCTGACCTGCACCTCTACGAGGTGCTCGGGCCTTTCCTTTCGCCTGGCGACATCCTCGGCCACGAACCGATGGGCATTGTGGAAGAGGTCGGCGCCGACGTCACCAACATCGTCCCAGGGGATCGGGTTGTGATCCCCTTCAACATTTCTTGTGGTCACTGCTTTATGTGCGACCACGGCCTGCAGTCGCAGTGCGAGACCACGCAGGTCCACGAATACGGCACCGGTGCGAGCCTCTTCGGATACACGAAGCTTTACGGCCAGGTCCCCGGCGGTCAGGCGGAGTACCTGCGGGTGCCCGAGGCCCAATACGGGCCTATCAAGGTGCCGGAAGGTCCCTCGGACGACCGCTTCGTATACCTCTCCGACGTGCTCCCCACTGCTTGGCAGGCCGTCGAGTACGCGGCAGTTCCAGACGGTGGAACTCTCGTCGTACTCGGCCTCGGCCCGATCGGCGACATGTCGGCACGGGTTGCACTGCACCGAGGAGTCGAGCAGGTCATAGGAGTCGACCTGGTCCCCGAAAGGATCAGCCGCGCCCGTGCCCGCGGCGTGACCGTCTTGGACCTCAACTCTGTCGCCGACCTCGCTGGTGCTGTCCGTGATCTCACCGCTGGCCGCGGCCCCGACTCTGTGATCGACGCAGTCGGCATGGAAGCCCACGGGTCGCCGGTCGCTCGGGTCGCCCAGCAGGCGACGGCACTACTTCCAAACGCACTCGCCGCCAAGCTCATGCAAAAGGCGGGCATCGACCGCTTAGCAAGCCTGCTCACCGCGATCGATATTGTCCGTCGCGGAGGCACTATCTCGCTCGCAGGGGTTTACGGCGGTGCAACGGACCCTCTTCCCATGCTCCAGCTGTTCGACAAGCAGGTACAGCTGCGGATGGGACAAGCCAACGTGCATCGCTGGGTCGGCGACATACTGCCTTTATTAGGCGACGACGACCCGCTTGGCGTAGACACTTTCGCGACGCACCATCTGCCGCTTGCGCAAGCAGCCCACGCTTACAAAATTTTTCAGCAGAAGGCGGACGGGGCTGTCAAGATCCTCCTGCAACCCTGACTAATGCCCACCGGGGAGCCGGCCGACCTCGACCTCGGCTTCGGACTCGGCTTCGAACGGGTATGCGCGCGGGTGGAGCGATGGCCATTGCCGGCGAACGGTCGCAGCGCACGCCGGCTCGGCCTTCTCGCCGCCACCGCACGGCGAGACCTAGTGCTGGCAAGGCTCGTAGAGGCCCACGCGGACGCGGTTGCCATAGCCGCAGAGCTCGGTTACTGCGAGCGTGAGAGTGCTCAGAGGTGGGCCGTATGGGCGGCCGGACCGCCCGAAGCAGTGACGGCCAAGCAGGTCGAAGGCCGATGGGTGCTCGACGGAGTCAAGTCTTGGTGCTCAGGCGTTGCCTTCGTTACCCACGCGTTGCTCGACGCCGCAGCCGCCGACGGCCAGCGCCTTTTCGCGGTTGCGGTTCAAGACGCCGGGATAAAGGTACAACCACCATCGTGGAGGGGTCCGGGCATGCAGCGAAGCGACACCAGGTCTGTCTCTTTCCTCCACGCCTACGCCCACCCGGTAGGACAGCCCGGCGAGTATCTTTCCCGACCGGGGTTCTGGGCAGGCGCGATCGGCGTCGCCGCCTGCTGGTACGGCGGTTCCTGGGCGGTCGCCCGGCCTCTGTACGTTCGGGCCCGCGACGGCCGCCGCGACCCGATTACCTTGGCGCATCTCGGGGCAGTGCACACCGCTATCCGCGAGGACCTCGCCGTCCTTCAAGCGGCAGCGCTGGAACTCGACCGCAACCCGGCGGCGGAGCACTCAGTGCTGGCTCTTACGGTCAGAGACACCGTCGAACGTAACGCCACCGAGATTATGGACCACGTAGCGCGAGCCCTCGGCCCGGCCCCACTCGCACACGACACCGATCACGCCCGCTTCGTCGCGGATCTGTCCGTGTACATTCGCCAGAGCCACGCCGACTTCGACCGTGCCGAGATCGGCCGCAGGGTTTCGGCAATGGAGCGTTGATGGACCACGCGACGGCCGTACCGGACCTGCAAGGGCGTGGGACGCCCGAGTCGAGTTGGTCGAGATGCGTCCAGCTGAATGAGCTGGAACCTTGGCAGCCTCGACCGCCGGCCAGTGGCCGAGCCGTCATGGTCGCCCCTCACCCCGACGACGAGATAGTCGGAGCCGGAGGTACCCTCGCCCGGCTGACCGGCCTCGGAGCCCGCGTGGACCTAGTCGCGGTAACCGACGGCGAACGCAGTCACCCCGGCATGGAGAACCACCTCCGCAGCCTTCGTCCCCAAGAAACCCTGCTCGCTGCGGCCCGACTCGGAGTCGACTTTGCTGACGTCAAACGCCTGCGCCACCGTGACGGGGGGGTCGACGAACAGAGGCTGATCGACCAGCTGGCGGTGGAGTTCCGCAGCGGAGACTTGGTGCTCGCCCCCTGGCACAATGACGGGCACCCCGACCACGACGCGGTTGGCCGCGCCGCCCGGGAGGCCGCGGCCCGCAGTGGCGCCACCGTCCTTTCCTACCTGGTCTGGGCGTGGCACTGGGCCAGCCCGGACGACCTGCCCTGGCAGAAGGCGCTCAGGGTCGACATCGCCGACGTCGCAGCGGCCAAGCGCAAAGCGGTAGCTTGCTTTAAAAGCCAGCTCTCCGTCGAACCGGTAGTTCTCGCTCCGCACGTGCTGCGCCGGCTTCTCCGCTCCTACGAAGTCCTCCTCCAGCCATGAGCCTTCCCCGCGCGTACTTCGAAGCCAAGTACGCGCAAGCGTCGGACCCGTGGGGATTTCGAAGCAGATGGTACGAAGCTAGAAAACAGTCACTCGTACTCGCCTGTCTTCAGGCCAGACGGTACGCATCGGTCTTCGAGCCGGGCTGCTCCATCGGTGTCACTACCGCCAGCCTGGCGGCTCGGGCGGACCACGTCCTCGCAATGGATGTCGCCCCACAGGCGCTCGATAGCGCCCGCGCCGCCCTCGGTGCCCTCGCTGGCCACGTTGAGGTCGTGGAAGGGCGAGTGCCGGCCGACTGGCCGGAAGGCCACTTCGAGCTGATCGTTGTCTCGGAGGTCGGGTACTACCTGGACGCCGCCGACTGCCAACTACTCGCCGAACTGGCCAGCCGTTCAGCAGACGAGCTGATCGTTGTGCACTGGCGTCACCGTGTCGCCGACTACCCGCTCGATGGCGACCTCGCGCGAGCGATCTTCGCCGCGGCCGCAGCCGACAACGGCCTCAAGCACGCGCTCGCACATATCGAGGACGATTTCCAGATCGACAGCTGGAGCCGCGACCACAGATCGCTGGCTGAAAGAGAGGGCCTTATCCAATGAAGCCACTCCGCCGGATCGCCGTCGTGATACCTGCCCGCGACGAGCAGGACTTGCTCGACAGCTGCCTGCAAGCTCTGGCGGTCGCAATCGGAAACTCTCCGCTACCAACCCGTGCGATCGTCGTGCTCGACAGCTGCGGCGACGCATCCGCCTCCATCTGTAAAGGCCACCAAGTGGAGACGATCGAAGTTGATTTCGCGAACGTCGGGCGGGCCCGCCACGCCGGAATCAGCGCTTTGCAGTCACAGGCTCCGGCCGAAGCGCTGTGGATAGCCAACACCGACGCCGACAGCCAGGTGCCTCCCGGCTGGCTAGCAGAACAGGTTCGTCTCGCCGACGAGGGCGCCGACGCCGTGCTCGGTCTCGTCGAAGTGACCTACGAAAGCGGATCTCCTCTGCCTTGGACCCATCACGCGGAGTACCGGCGTCGGATCCGAGCGAACGGATCCCACGGCCATATCCACGGCGCCAACCTTGGTATCAGGGCGAGCATCTACCTCGACGCAGGGGGCTTCCCGCCGCTGAGCGACCACGAAGACCGAGAGCTCGTACGCCGGGTCCGCGCTCTTGCCTCAAGTCGCGTGGTCACCACTACCAGCCTCCGGGTCAAAACCAGCGGGCGACAGGACGGCAGATGCCAGGACGGCTTCGCGCGTTCCATAGCCGCTGCGGCCGCCCCATGAGCCTCCCCAGCCCTTCGGGCCGGGCCTACCTTGGTACCGCAGCCGCATTGTTCGCCTGGTCGTATCTGGCCTGGGTGCTTCTCACCTGGACCCTGACCTTAGAGCAGCTGGCCTTCGGCGCCGCAATCGCCGCCAAGC
>JAKBBA010000185.1 GCA_021808665.1 Actinomycetes bacterium | reverse complement strand
TACGACAGGGAACTTCAGTACGTCGCGGTAGAATCGGACTGTTCCGGCCGGGTCGAAGGTGGGAAAGGCTGCATGGTCGACCCCGCGCACGCGGTGGACCGGTTTGTCGGTGGGATTGCTGGTCATGTCTGCTCCAGTTGTTGAATGTGAGCGGTGGAAGCCCCATCGTTAGGGCTGGGGCCTGGGGTGACGTGCGGTCAGGCCACGCCAATAGCCGAATCGGCGCGCAACAGCGATCCGACTCCTGGGACGTCGACGGGGAGGTTTAGGGTCCGAAGGACGGCGTAGGCACCAGCGGTTGCGGCTGAGATGACCGGCACGCCGAACTCGTCTTCCGCGACCTGGACGAGGTTCAGCGAGGGCATCTGCACGCAGCAGGAGATGACGAGCGCGTCGACCCCGTTCAGGTCGAGGCTGCGCGCTGCCTCCATAACGCGCTCGCCGGGGATGCAGCCCACGTCGGTGTTGTCGGCCACCTCCAAAGCCCGCCAATCGGCCACCTGGAATCCTTCGTTCGCGAGGTAGGCGACGACGGTCTCAGCCAGCGGCTTCATGTAGGGCATCACTAGCGCAACACGGCGGGCGTCCATGTCCTGCAGGGCGGTCACCAGCGCTCCCGCGCTGGACAGCACCGAGGTGTCTGAGCCGCCGGTGCCGAGCTGTTCGGCAACCTGGAACTCGACTGACCGGTGTTCACCTGGTGCGGTGGCCATGATAGCGACGAGACAGGCGTAAAGGACGACGTCAACGCCGGCGTCGCTGATCTCCATCACGCACCGCTCACGCTGGGCATTCATGGCTTTCAGCTGCTCCGGTGTCACCGCAGCCATCCGCATGCGACTGGAGTGGAAGCTGAAGTTGACGCCGGGCACCGCCGCCAGGATGCGGGGCATCTCCGTCTCCACCGTCACGTTCGAGCTGGGGACGATCAGACCGATCCGCTTATTACTCATACGATTTCTTCCGTCGGCACCCCCCCATTCTGCGACATCAGTGTCGAAATTTCAATACTGATGTCGACTCCGGAATTGTCGGCCGGCTCACTCTTCAACATTCGGAGAGGGGGAGGCATACCAAGGCGTTAGGCCGGGCGGGACGGATCCAGCTGGTCGACCAGCAGCCTGATGTGATCGAGGACCTCGACGGTGTCGACCGCAGATCTGCCGTCCGATGGCACGACGAGCATCGACTCGGCAAAGCCAGTAATGCTCGCGACGACCGGCTCGACGTCCGAACCGGGGCGGAACCACCATGCCACCCAATTGCACATGCCCAGCAGGGCGAGCGCCGCGGTTCGCGCGTCGACCCGCCGAAACTCCCCCTGCTGCGTCCCCTCGGCGATCATCGAAACCAGCTCTCGGACAATGGCCCGCTTAGCCTCGAGGTGCTGCGAGCCGACCGGCTCGGGCAGCACCGTTTCCGAACGGTCGAGGATGCGGAACTGGTCAGGATGCTCCGCGCGCTGACGCACCAGCGGACCGACGATCTTGGCCAGCTTGTCGCGCGCAGAGAGGTCGTCACGCGCCGACAGCTCACGCAATACCTCGGCAAGCTGACCGCTGACCTGCTCGACCAGCATCCCAAGCAGCTCATCCTTGCTGCTTACGTAGTGGTACAGCGCCGATCGGGAAATGCCGACAGCGTCGGAGATGTCCTGCAGGCTCGTGCTTTCGTACCCCTTGGCCGCGAAGATCTCGGTCGCACGGTCCAGCAGTTCCGACGTCATCAGACTCCGGCTGGCCACGCTGCGCGTGGCACGCGCACGCTGCTCCCCGGCTACCACGCCGATGAGTCTACGGGAATCTTGATCGGCGCTCCGTTCGTGGGTGGCTGCATGAGCGGCGATCAGCCTCTGTGAGTTGATATCGGCTCGATAGCGGACGGCTTGCACCGGCGGATGTCAGGCTCCGCAGGCAGACCGGGTCGACTCATGTGAGAACGACGAAGTCCGCGCGCCGGGCCGCGACGGTGGCCGCCGCATGGGCTCGCTCCACCGCCGGCAGAGCCACACCGACACATCTTTGTGTCTGCAGCTTCAATCGCTCGGCTAGATCTATACGCGCACCCAGTAGCGATGGGTCGTCGGGGCCGGTCACCAGGACCAAGGCGCGGGTTGATTCCCCCAGCTGACGTATCGCACGGTCGGCGTGCTCACCCCAGACGTCGTGCTCGGTCCACTCCACGCGTTCGGGCTCGCCGTGAAAGTCGGCGGCGGACAGCCCTCGCCGTGAGAGCTGTATGCCCGCACGACGCAGGGGGAGGGCGAGTACCCAGTCGTCGAGCTCGTCTGCCCTAGGTGGCACCTTGGGGTCAAGCCACGCGAGCGCATGCCTCGTTGCCTCGAGTTGTTCGGCAGCATACTGGCTTATGGTGAGGTTTCCGGAGCGAGTCATGTAGGACAGCGCGAGCAGTTCGACCGGCCAGTTCGCGCGCAGGCGATAGGAGTCCCACCAGGCCTGGCTGCGCCCGGCAAGCAGCTTGAAGCGCTCCACCGGGGGCCGGCGACGTGTCTCGTAGGCAGCAAAAGCCGCCCCCAAAGTTGCGCCACCGGCGAGCGCCTCCGCCAATGCGATCGAGTCCTCCAAGGCAAGCTTGGTCCCTGAACCGAGCGTGTAGTGCGCAGTGTGTGCCGCGTCGCCCAGGAGCACGGTGTTGTCGGTCGACCAGCGCGTCAGGCTCAGGTTGGTGAATCGTCCCCACCGTGTCCGGTTGGTCAACAAGCGCCCGCCGCGTAGGTCTTCGGCGAAAACCTTCTCCAGCAGTCGGACGCTCGCCTCGTCGGTCTGTCCGACCGGGGTCGCCGCGTCGTAGGCTGCAAGCCCCGCAGTCGCCCAGGTCTGCTCGTCCACCTCGATCAAGAAGGTGCTGCGGTCGGCCGCGTAGGGGTAGGCGTGTGCGACGAACAAGCCGCGTTCGGTCTCGACGGAGGAGAAGAAAGCTGAGTCGACAGCGAACTCCGCTCCGCACCACACGAACCTGGTTCGCCCCAACCTTGCAGTGACACCGAGTTCGGCGGCCAACTTTCTCCGGGTGGCCGACCGCACGCCGTCGGCGGCCACAACCACGTCGGCCCGGACCGAGCCGGCGGCGGCCTTCGAACCGCGCTTCACGTCGACGCCGGCTGCGATAGCGGCGCGGGACAGGATTTCGAGCAACGTCGCTCGCCCGATTGCGAGGTTGCGGGCACCGTGCAGAGTCGCGGCAGAAGAGGTGCCTCGCAATTCGAGGTTGTGGCCGGCGAAGCTCGCGTCGCGGATTTGCTCGGCCGTTTCTGCGTCGGCAGCTGCGAGGTTACGCATCGTGGACTCGGTCAGACCGACGCCGAATCCGAAGGTCTCCTTGGTCTCGCCGGTCCGCTCGTGGACGACGACCTCGAGAGCAGGGTCGGCCAGCTTCAACAAGCGCGCCGCGTACAAGCCCGCTGGTCCTCCACCGATGACTGCTACGACCCGGCTCATGAGACCACTCCTGTTTCTTCGCTGAGTTTGCGCTCGATGTCCGCGCGTAGGTCCTTCTTGGCAACCTTGCCGACGTTGGACACCGGCAGCGCGTCCAGTATCTCGACACGCTCGGGAAGTTTGTACTTGGCCAGACCGCGGTCGAGAAGGTGCTCCGCCAGGGTGGCAACGGTGAGCGGCTCGGCTCCTTCCTCCATCACCAAGTAGGCGCAGGCTTTCTCACCCAGAACAGCGTCGGGCATGGCGACAAGTGCCGCGGTCAGCACATCGCTGTGACGGACGATGAGCTCTTCGACCTCCTCGGCGTGGATCTTTTCGACACCCCGGTTGATGACGTCTTTGATGCGGCCGTCGATGGAGTAGAACGAACCCTCGGGAGTGTCATGGCGCCGGGCGAGGTCGCCTGTTCGGTAAAATCCATCGGCGGTGAAGCTGCTGGCGTTGTGCGCATCTGCCCGGTAGTAACCGCGGATCGTGTAGGGCCCGCGGGCCGCGAACTCGCCGACCATCCCGACCGCCACGTTGTCATCGCCACCCGGTTCCAGAATTCGTATCTCGTCGAACGGGGAGATGGGAGCCCCCACAGTGTGGTGACGGACGTACTCTGTGGCGTCTCGCGGGGTCAGCAGGAACATGCCCTCAGCCATACCGAACATCTGTCGCACGCGTATATTGAGTTCGTCGCGCAGGCGTTCTGCCACCTCCACGGCCAGGCGTTGCCCGCCGACGACGAAATCGCGGATGCAGGACAGGTCGGTGGTAGCTGACCGCGCGGCATCCAGCAGCCGGATGGCTACCGCCGGCGGTACGAGCGGCAGCACGTCGGGTCGGTGTAGCTCCACCAGGTCGAGTATCACATCGATGTCTGCGGACTCGGCGAGCACCAGCGTCGCGCCAGTGAGGATGGCGGGCTGAAGTGCCAGTTCGACTCCTGCGTTGTGCATCAAGGGCAACGGGTACAGCAGGATCGATTCGCTCGTGTAGTCCATGGCCTTGGCCCAGGCAAGGGCGTTGTACGCGTACTCCTCGTGCAACCGGGCCGCGACCTTGGGCAGCCCAGTCGTGCCGCCGGAAAGCTGGAACACCGCCGGAGTCAGCGGATCAACATGGACGGGAATAACCGGGTCGACGCCGGGTTCTGCCCCCAAGGCGCACAGAGCGTCGAAGGAGAGCATTGGGCTACTCGATGGTCCACGGGCGACAACCACGGTTTCCAGCTTTCCGGCGATCAGGTGCTGAGCCTGCTCGATGAGCTGTCCGCGGCCGTAGTCGGCCTGGATTATCAAACAGGAAGCGCCGACATGGTCAGCTAGGAGACTGATTTCCCGAGTCCCGTGCTGGGGCAGGGTGCAGACCGGTCGGACCCCAAGCTTCACGCACCCCAGGTAGGCCACCACCGTCTCAATGACATTGCCCATCTGGAACATGACGGCATCGCCCGTGTGCACGTGGGCACCGTCGCGTAGGCCGACGGCGAAGCGGTCCGCCCAGGCGAAGATCTCGCCGAATGTGTAGGCATGCCCGGACGCTATGACACCGGTCCGGTCCGCGTAAACGGTCGCGGCAGCGGCGAGTTCCTCGGCAAGGGTCTTGCCGCTCCAAACGCCGGCGGCGCGATACCGGCGAACACTGTCCTCGTCGAAGGGGACCAGCCCCTCCTCGGACACAACGTGTCCGGGTGCCTCAGTCGTCATGGACTTCAGCTTAGGGACGGCGGGGTCGAGAAGCAACCACGCTGTCGAAATATCGACGTTCATGTCGCGCGGGGCATCGGGAGTTGAGTTGAGTTTGGGAGACCGGGCCCGGGGTTCAAATCCCCCTTCTCCGCAAGCCAGGTGGGCGACTTGAATGCCCCGGTATTGGGGAGTGCCGGTGGGCGTCCAAGTGGTCGATGGCCGACTCTGTCAGCCGACGGCCCTCTCGGGTTCTTCTGCGTCGAGAGGCCGGCCTCGGTACGCCGACCACGACAGGGAGCCGGCAGCTGGTGATTTTGTAAATTGGTCTGCCTGTCTCCTTCAGCGTCTGATCCGAGAGACTGCGCCCGAGTCTTCGAGGGCGAACCGAGCTTCCCGCGCTGGCCTGAGTGCCCTGGTGCGGGTCGCGGCGCGGATCCCATGGCCGTCACGCCGACAGCTCAAGGCGCGCCGAGCCATCTTCGAGCCCGCTGACTTGGACTTCGACTGCCTCCTGCCTCAACCTGGCGTTTTGGGGACGGGATGTTACGGCGCGGGACGGCGAGTCAGCGTCAGATGCGTCACGCCGCCCGGGGAACTGACCGACTCGGTGTCGAAGCGCTCTGCGA
>JAKBBA010000184.1 GCA_021808665.1 Actinomycetes bacterium | reverse complement strand
CAGGACTGACATTCGGGGATCGACCTCCGTTCTCCCGCCGCAGGCGACCTGGATAGAACGTATTTCGGTTTTCAACCCGAATTTCTTTAGTTTCCGAAGCGCCCACGCCGCCGTGCCAGGGCACGAGGGACGGCTGACCAGCGTTGCGACGGGGGCAGCTACTGCCGACCACCCGTCGAGACCGACGCCGCTACTGCGGTCGATCGACCCTACGAAGCGCCGCCCTGTTCTCCGAGGCGAGCCTCTCCAGCGAGGACGCTTCGTAGTTCGCCCCGTCGGCGAAAGTCATCATCGCAGCGAGCACCTTGTGACCCGCTTTCGACGAGATCTGCTGGTGCATCTGCTGGCAGACGGAACGGTACTCGGGGTGTCCTTGAGGGCCGGTGCGAAGCTCGATCATGTGCATCGCCTCGCGTGCATTGAGCTGCATCGAGTAGCGGATCCGGTAGGCGAGAGCGACGGCGTAGGCCGCCTGGTTGGGCTCGAAGTCGCCTCGAAGGGCATCCCACAGGTTCGCCGAGCGCTCCATCGCAGACGAAAACATGTCGCCCATTCCCGCATCGGCCACCGACGACGGCATCGAATAGCCGTGGGCAGCGGTAAGGCCCTGCCATTCGACGCTCAATAGCCTGTGGCGCTGAAGGTCCCGGAACGCGCCGTAGTCCGAGACGATCTCGAAACGGTAGTCGGTTCTTTCGAGGGCACGCCCCGGGCGGTGCCTGCGATTCGTCCTGTCGCCGACGTAGCGTCGAACGACGTCCATGCGTTCCTCGCCGGACATCGACGCCACCCGGGCGACTATGGCGTCTTCTCCTAGGTGGCTGTAGGGGTAGAGCATCGCGGCGACGACCTTCGCCTCGCCGTCGGGGTCGAAGTCGGCGAGGCGGACCTCGGGGGCATCGACTTGGGTCGCGTCCGCCCGCTCGTAGCCGTCCGAGCCGAACAGCTCCTCGGCGAGGTCCTCCATCGACTCGGAGTTGCGTTGCAGGTAGTCCGCGTGAGCGATCCCCCTGTCGGCGACGTCGACGCGTTTCACCCAGGAGGGGATCACTTTGCGAAGTTCCTCCAGGATCATCGCGGCGTAGAGCTGAGCCTCAGGTAGAGGGTCCGCCCGCATCCGCACGAGTAGCGCCTCGTAGGCCTGCCCGCTCCCATACACGCCGAGGTTCGACGTGGCTCCGGCCGGCAGGACACCACGGACGGCGTCGAAAGCCTTCGCCCTCACCGACTGGCGCCATGCGATGTCCGAGTCCCCGGGCGCCTTCGGGAACAGGCCCGCGTAATGCACGCTCATCGCGCTGAGCAGCTCGGCGTAGGAGTCGAAGAGCCGGTCCATGTCGCCGACGTAGCGTGCGCCGAGAGGCGACTCCAGTATCTCCTGATCGCGGTAATAGCGGTAGCGGCCGTTGTTGAGGCGGCTGTCGTAGGCGACGTAGCGGGTCGATTTTTCCATGTACGACATCAGCCGCCCCCGCTCCAGCACCTTCGTCAGCACGTTCGATGCCTGCTCGCAGGCGAGATGCACACCGCCGAGCTGGGCTACCGAATCGTCGCCGTACTCGAAGAACACCCGGTCGTAGAGCTCCTCCGCCCTCGCAAGCCCGACAGTGGCGTCGACGCCGAGGTCGCCGCTGATGTCAAGGTCGCGGACGAACTCGTCGAGGAACAGCCGGCGCAGGCTCTTCGACGATCTGGAGTAACGCGCGAACAGGGCGCCTTTGACCACCTCGGGCAGGTTGACCAGCGCGAAGACGGGACTGTCGAGGTTGGTGAAGTAGCGCCGGAGGATGTCTGCCTCGTCGGCTGACCAGTCCTCAGTGGTGTAGACGCCTGACTCGATCTTGAACATGTCGGGTTCAGACTAGAAGCCCGTGAGACCGAGAAGGGGGATCTAACCGGGGTCGCAGGGCCCGTCACGCTCCGGCGGGGACATCGGGGAGGCTGAAGGACGCCTCGACAACGCCCCGCATGAGCGCATTTCTCGCGCGTCGGGCGCACGCGGCCGTCGAAGGTTCGGGTGCCACATCTCCAATCTGGCCGAGAAGGTCCACGAGCTGCCTCATGGCACGAACGAAGTCGCCTCCGGTCATCGTCTCGTCGTCGAGGACGTTCGCCAGCTGGCCACCCGAGGCCCACTCGAAGGCGAACTCGGCGAAGCTGGCGTCAGGCGGCCGGCTCGCGGTGAGACCGAACGCAACCTCACGGTCGGCCAGTCGATCGGCGACATCGTGGAGCGCATCGACACGCCCGGCGACGATCGACGTAGGGAAAAAGGGCGCATCGGGCGACTTCGAGCGACCTTCGAAGGTGAGCGCTGAGACGACTGCAGCGAGCTCGGAGGCACCGATACCGTCGAAGAGTCCCACGCGAAGGCACTCGCATACAACCAGATCGGCCTCGCTGTAGATCCGGCGAAGGCGCCCCCCGTCCACGGTCAGCTTCCATCCGCTCAGATACCCGAGGTCCTCCAGCAAGGAGAGGATCGCGTCGAACTGGATCGCGAGCGATCTACCGGGATGGCTCCGTGAACCTGACCGCCCCGCGTCCTTCCGATACTGGGCGAACGACAACTCCAACAGGCGGTGGGCTTCCATGGGGGTGTAGCGGTTCACGAAGTTGAGCGCCATGTTGTAGGTGGGACGAAAACTGCTAGTCAGCGTGTGATCGCCCGAAGCGACGAGTCTCGCAACTGCGTCAAAATCGACGAACGGTGACCTCAAGGTGACGGCATAGCCGAAGGAGTCCAAACCGCGCCGGCCTGCACGTCCGGTCAGCTGGGCGTACTCGCCAGGGGTGAGCGACTGATGCGAAGCGCCGTTGAACTTGGTGAGCGAGTCCAACACGACGGTTCGCGCAGGCATGTTGATGCCGAGCGACAGCGTTTCGGTTGCGAACACTACCTTTGCGAGCCCTTCAGAGAAGCATTCCTCGACCGCCTCCTTGAACGGGGGGACCAGTCCGGCGTGGTGAGCCGCGAAGCCCGCCCGGAGCCCTGAAAGCCACTCGGCGTGACCGAGCGCCGCCAAGTCCTCGTCGCCGAAGAGGTTTGTGTGCTGGTCGGCTATCGCAGCGATTCGGGCTCTCTCCGCGCTCGACGTGAGCCGCCCCCCGGAACGGAGGCACTGCGTCACCGCCCGGTCGCAGCCGGCTCGGGAGAAGACGAAGAAGATCGCCGGCAGCATCTCGGCTCGCCTCAGAAGGTCGATGACCTCGAGTCGCCGCGGCGTCGAGGACGTCCGTCCTCGTTCGGGTTCGCCTCGAGTCGATGCGAGCAGCTTCCGGTTCGCCTTCCCCTCGACGAGGACCGGGTCCATGACGAGACCCCCGGATCGGCGGTCGCCGTAGAGGTATAGGTTCTCCACTTTGACCGGCCGGACGGCGTTTCGAACTGCTTCCGTCGGACCGCGAACGGACTTTATCCAGCCTGCGAGCTCCCCGACGTTGGACACGGTCGCCGACAGGCAGACGAGGCGCACCGACTCCTTTAGGTGGATAATCACCTCCTCCCACACCGGCCCTCTCGCTGCGTCGGCGAGGTAGTGAACCTCGTCCAACACTACGTAGGCCAGATTGTTGAGCGTCGACGAGGAGGTGTAGATCATGTTGCGAAGCACT
Source organism: Actinomycetes bacterium (assembly GCA_021808665.1). Next base: position 2,145 of record JAKBBA010000184.1, on the reverse strand, counting down.
TCCGTGGTCATCACGACAACCGGCGCGTCGCCGCTGCGGGCGTTGTCGCCGGTCAGCAGGCCGACGCGCTCCACGCCGAAGCGGCGTGCGAGCTCCACGTACTTCTGATTGGACAGCGCTTTGAGCGGTGTCGTGTAGAAGACCTTGCGCCCTTCCTCCACACAGCGCTGTATCGCATAAAGGGCCACGACCGTCTTGCCGGACCCCGTCGGCGAGGAGACGATCACGTTCGCGCCAGCGTCGACGGCGTCGAGCGCACGGAGCTGGTATGCGTCGAGGGGAAAGTCGAACGACGATTCGAAGGCGTCTCTGGATGCTCGGGCGCCGAGGGCCACCACTTTCGGGCGCTACTTGTGCAGAACCCTGCCCACGATGATCGCAACCTCGTAAAGAACGAGCATCGGCACGGCCATCGCGAGGAAGGAGAAAGGATCGCTGCTCGGCGTGACGATCGCAGCGACCGCGCAGATGACGACGATCGCCGGCCGGCGCCACTTCCTCCAAAGGCGGCTCGGCACCACGCCTGCGATCTCGAGGAACACGAGAATGAGCGGGTACATGAACACGGCGCCGAATACGACCGCCATGGCCACGTACAAGGTGAAATATCGTGACGGCGAGAACAGCGGCACGACGCCCTGACCGCTGACGTCGATCAGCCAGTTGAGTGCCTTCGGGAAGATGAACACGGCGGCTGCGACGCCGCTCGCGAACAGGACGACCGCCGCGGCGACGAATGGGAAGATGTAGCGCTTCTCATTTTTATGAAGGCCGGGCGTGATGAAACGCCACAACTCCCAGAAGATCACCGGCGTCGCGAGCGCGACCCCGCCGTAACCGCAGACCTTGAGCCTGGTGGTGAAACCTTCGAGCGGGCTCGACGTCACCAGGTTCGGCGTCACAATCTTCCCGGGGTGATGCGCTGCGAAAGACGTGTACGGCTCGAGCATGAATTTGATGATCGGGTTGTACAAGAACCATATGACAGCCATCCCTGCGACCACGGCGACCAAAGCAACGATCACCCTGTTGCGTAGCTCCGCCAAGTGCTCGAAGAGCGTCATCGTCGACTGGTTGGTGCGGGTCTGCCCGGCCTTCTCCTCTGTGGTCACGCGCCGCCCCGATCAGTTGAGAGACGGGTCGTCGGGTGCGCCGCCCCAGGTCGCCGGTTGTGAACCGTTGACTGCGCTGGCCGCGTTGGCGGATGCACCGGAGGCGGGGTTGACGGTTGCGGCGGGGTTGACGGTTGCGGCGGGGTTGGCCGAGGGGGCGGAGTTAGCTGTCGCTCCCGGTTCGAGGAGGCCGGTGACAGCCCCGACGACGTTCCTGCGGATCGCGGCCGGCCGCAGCTCCGCCAGGTCCGACATGTTGAGTCCCGTCGAGTCGAGCGCTCCCGACACTTCCTCGTGGAACGTCGCAGTCATCGCACGTAGGTTCGCGACGAAACGCCCCAGGCCTCGAGCCGCCTGCGGAAGGCGGTTGGGGCCGAGGACTACCAATGCCACGAGGGCGAGCATCGCCAACTTGTCGGGGCTCAGATCGAGCACGTCGCTATCCTACTCGGGTTCAGATGTTATTTCCGGCGCCGGAAAGCCGGTCCGCGCTACCTTTCGACGACTAGCGCCTAGGCGCTCGCCGGCGCGCCGGCGACGCCCGGAGCGGCCTCATGGCCCGGCGGAGATCCGACACTTCTCGTCGTAGGCGGGCCGCGACCCAGGCCGCGGCTAGCGAACCAACGGAGGCCACACCAAGACCTACGGCCCACTGCCAGTCAGGCGACATACAAGGAAGGTCTAGCTGTCGCGCAGGGCGTTCGACAACTCGGACCACCAGCCGTCGGCTTCGAGAGCCGCGTGGAAGTCGAGAAGATCGTTGTGGCAGATCGGCGCCCCTACTTTTGCCTCGGCCAGCTCCGCGGGGAAGTTCCAGGCGACGAGCCTGGAGCCGGCCGCCGACAGGGACTCCACGACGGACACGCTGGCCGGTTTGTTAGCTATGAGCGAGCACGTCGGGCAGACAAAGGAGTAGGTGGAGGTCCCGTCGGAGGTGCACGTCTGGATCTGGACCTGCTCCGAGGTCAGCTCCACGTCGCCGCAGGTGGGACAGGTCGCCCAGACAACGGCGAAGCGCTGTTGGCGCCGGGAG
>JAKBBA010000183.1 GCA_021808665.1 Actinomycetes bacterium | reverse complement strand
CGCTTCCGCGGCGGTCGCGGTCTCCTCGGCTGCGAGCGTCTCGCTCTCAGAAGGCCGCTCAGGTAGCGGGGTCTCAGGGCGAGCGGCGTCGGGCAGCGGCTCCTCGGGAGGCAGCTCTGCGGCAGCCCCGACAGGTGATTCCGCCGCACCGTCGGTCGTAGTACCCGCGGTATCCACCCCCTGCCCGCCAGACGAGTCGCTCTCGGAAGACCGCTCAGAGGACGGGGACTCATGCGGCGGGGTATCGGGTGTCGGCTCCTCGGGGGGTAGTTCCGCGGCAGCGCTCGACCCCGCCGCTTCGTCTCGGGGCGGAGGCGGCTCAGGCGGAGGCTTAGGCGTATCAGCGCTCACCGGGTCTCCTTGGGGGGATCTTCCGCCATGCGCCTCAGCACGGCGTCTCGTGCGGTAGTGCTACTCCACGCCAGAAGAGCATCAGACGCTCGCCGGAGCTGCTTCGAAAGGTCGGGCTTGCCGTCAGCGCCGGCTTTGTCCGCTGCGCTTGCCATGCCGACCGTGCCAGCGATGCTAGCTGCTGCTTTGCGGGCCGCCGGTGACGCCCTGTCCCCGAGATGCACCGACAGCTGCTGATCAGACGGATAAACAGCCCACGGCAAGGCATTTAGAAACGCGAGTCGCTCCTTGGGGGTAGCGCCCGCCAACCTGACGCCTCGCTCGGCCGCCGTGTCCAGCCACTGCTGCTCGCCCGCGGCGGCCCTCTTACCTGTCACTATCAGGTCGAGTTGTGCGGCTATGTCGGCGAAACGGTACCGGCCGAACCGCCACCTACCTCGATCGTCCGCGCAATCAGGCTCTTGTCCGCTCACGAGCATGGCCGTGGCCAGGTCGGCGAGATGGCGTCCGAGGGCGTCGGGATCGTAGAACTCCGCCAGCGCCACATACCGAGGCGCAAGCGCCGCTTCTACCGCGTGAGCAATTGCGCATTCCACGAGGCGGGGGTCCCCCCCGTTCAACTTCCTGAGTTGGGCTGTCCTGGGGCCGACACGAAGGTCGGGGGCGTGGTAGCCGCACACGTGGGCTACCACGCTGGCTTCCATCCAAAAAGTCAGTTCTGGATGGGCGTCGAGCACGTGCTCGGCTTGGCGGATCGTCGAAAGGACACACGGCTGGCCGTCGCGACAGCGAGCTCCGCAAGATCGGCTGCGTCGAGCGCCCTCGACGACAGGAGGCACCCGGCTGGCGAGACGGTGATCCTCGCGTTCCTCCCCGCTCTTGGGCATACGGGCGAGCACGGGCCGGTCCATTCCGTCGGCGAACACCGCTGCGGCTCCTGGGGTCAGGGTGACGACATATGCGGATTGCTCGTCGGTGAGGTTCATGGTCGCTCCGACGGCGATCCGATCGTCTAAAGCCGGGAGCCGATGAACGATCTTGAGCGCCGTGTTCTTCACGACGTCGGGGATCAACTTCGAGGGGATCTGCTCCGCAATCACCACGCCTTCCCCGTAGGCGCGTATTTCGGCGAGGAGGCTAGCGAACAACTCGAGCGAGTGTGCTGCCGGCGAATCGCCCGGGACGTTGCGAAGGAGGCGGTGCGCCTCCTCGACGACGGTCACGTGGCGAAGGGGGGAACCCCCACCCTCGCGATCGAAGCGGACGCGTTCTTCGAGGAGAAGCTGCTCGTAGAGCCGAATCAGCAAAGTGCCCATCACGAAGGCTTTGTCCTGATCGCTGGTTATGCCCTCCGCTTCGATCACCACGTTTCTCTTGAGCAGAGCGCCGAAGTCGAGCGGGTGCCCACCCTCGAAGAACCGTCCCGGGGTCCCCTGTCTTAGGCTACCTATCCGCACGTCGACGAAACCTCGGACATTCTTCTTCACGTCGTCGCCGTATCCGATCTCGTCTACCACCCGGCGCGCGGTCAGCTGGAGATCAGCGAGGCGCGGATAGCGCGGAAGAGAGCGCCGAGGCCCGGCTCCTAAAAACTGCCCCGACGAAGGGTCCCAAGTGCGTAGAGGCCTCCCGGTAACCAGGTCCCAGCCGGCACTCGTGTAACAGTCGGTCAATGCCCGGGATAGCACCTGCGGGAACGGCTCGTCGGCCTGGAATGCGGCCAGGAACAGGGCCCGGACGAGATCGGCGTGGCTCTGTAGCGGGAACGTCAGGGACGGATTCCCCGCACTCAATGTTGCTGGCTCCAATGGGTTGATCGAGCCAGGGATCGAGTCGGGATCGCCGGGTCGTATAACCAGAACCCCGCCACCGTCGAGTCCTTTGAGGCGACCGGCCATACGGGCGTACTCGGCCTTGGCCGGTTCGATCACGAGCCAGGGGATCCTTGTAGTTCTGCGCGAAAGTGCCTCGAGTAGATTCCGAGTGGTCTGCGACTTGCCGCTTCCCGTCGCCCCGCACACGAAGGCGTGCCGGTTCAAGGTGCCCGACGATATCCGGAAAGGACCTGCCGGGCGGAGGAACCGGTCGAGCACGGATCCGATCTCCACGCTGTCGCCGAGACCGCCGCGAAGCTCGGGCGTGGTGTCGAATGAGGGCGGGATCACCAGGCGGATACCCGGAAGCTCCGTTTCGGGCGGACGCACCAGTGCCGCCGCGAGCTCAGCAGTGGCACGAAACGGGCTCCGGTCCCGGCGACGACCTTCGGGAGGATCAACGGCCAAGACGGCATCCATGGCGGACGAGACACAGCCGTTGGCCGAAGGTCGAATTCGGTAGCTGAGACTCGAGCGCTCCGCCGCGCTGCAGAGCATCGCGGCCGCTACGAACGCCGACTGCCCGTCCGGCGCCCCGACCGCTATCGACACGTCCCAGACCGCTCCCACGCCCGATCGCTCGATCTCCCGGAACCAGGCTTGTCCCCGCTCGAGGTCGAGCACTTCCGCTTCGGATAGTCGGCTCGACTGGCGTAGCCGGAACAGCTCCCGGCGCAAACCATCGAGTTCGTCCTCCACCACCTTGCGCGCTACTGGAGTACAGAAGGCAAGCCAGGCGAAGCACCGGTGTGTGAGGTAGCCGACGACGTCGTCCAATGGGGTCGCAGACCAGCGTCCCTCGGGCGATCCTTGCTGGTCGGCGCCTGCTTCGAGAAGTGGTTCGAAACTGCCATTACAACTAACCCAGAAGCCGAACCGATTGAGCCTGTCCAGGAGCTCCTCCCTCTCGACCTGCCGGCCGGTAGCGCCGAGAGGGAACGCGAGCGGATCTCCCCAGTCGTCGGGTTCGTCTGACCAGTGCTGGCCACCGCCACCACCGCCGACGAAGACTTCGAGATAACTGTCGGGTTCAGGCCGGATCCAAAGCGATGCAACGGGCAGCTGCTGCACGCCGGCGTCGAGCAACCCGGCGAGGATGGAATGCCGAAGGGGCGACTCGCCCCCGGGCGCCGTCGGCGCCGTCAGCACCTGTCGGAAGGGAAGGTCAGCCAGCCCCTCGTACATTGCCTGGCTACCCGGCCGGCAGCGGGAGGGGGCTCATCGAGAGTTGCGTTTCGAAGCGGCGGCCTGGGAGGCAGTCGACGGTCTTGGTGACCCGGGTTCCCCCTGACATCACCTGGACACATATGAGCTGGGTGTTGGCGAGTCCCTGCAGCACCGACGGCTCCAACACCTTCTCATAGACACGAGCCTCGCCGACGGCGGCTTCGTGGGTTCTGCCGAAGCTCTTGCTGAACGAGCGGCTGCTCGTGGAGCTGACACCCTCGGAGGACCCGATGGGAAAGCTCTTCGTCTGCTGGTAGCCGTCGCCCTGCTCCTTTCCCCACGTCTCGGTGACCGACGCCCCCTGCGACACGGTGAGGCTCGACTCGACCCACTTGTAGTCCGAACCGATGAATTCGGTCGCCTCTTGTGCTTCGCGGTGATTGCCGAGATTGCCGAAGACGGCACTCCCCCCGCCGCCGCCGATGAGTTCAATTGATTCACCGCGCAGATGCTCGAAGAAGAGGATCAGCCCCTTGCCCTGTTGACTGGCGTCGTCAGCTAGTGATTCGATCATCTTGCGCCCCAAGTTGTCGGCGCCGAGGATAACTATCACCTCCTCATCCAGACGGTTATTGCGCATCTGTCTCAGCAGCAACTGCGAAAGGAGCTCGATCAGGCGCTTGTTGTCCAGGTCATCGGTGCGCTTGTCCACTTCGAGCACGCTCAGAGAGGCGCTGCGCGGCGTGGACAGGGGTTGCAGCGGGTGGGGCGTTCTCGACGAGCCCGGCGCGGCCAGGGCTTCGAACTCGCGCAGGTCGCGCACCAGCCGGGTCACCCGTTCCATGACACCGCCATGCTGGCGTTGCACCTCGTTGTAAAGACCCGCCAGTGCGTCGAACTCGCTGTTCGATATCACCCCGGCTTGTATCGGACTGCCCTGGATGACGAGCAGAGCCTGGCGCAACCGATGAATCGACACCTCCCCCTGTCGATCCAGGTGATCCGCGACCTCCCGGATGACACTGCGGTCATCCTGCTTCTCACGGTGAGCTGCGGCGGGATCCACGATCTCAGAGTGAATGACCTCGACAAGGATCGTGCTGAGCTCCTTCCAGCTCAGATCCTCGAACAGTCCGGCGCGCTCCGATTGCTCGGGCAGCACCAATGCCCGCGTGGGAATGCTCGACTCTCCGCACAGAGTGAAGAAAGGGGCGGTCGTCCAGCGCCTAGAGAAGTCCAAGACCAGCATCCGGGCGCCGGCGCCAAGCAGGGAAGTGCCCAGCGTGCAAAGCGCCGCAGCCCACGTGATGTGCGATCCCCCGAAGACTGTTACAGTCCGGGATTGTTCCCCCGTCCCAACCGGATACCACCGGTCAGCGCTCGCATAGCGGCGTTGCTCGGCGTCCTCGAACTGGGCGATGCGCTTCCGCCACGCCTCGACGGCGGTCTGTAGCTCCTGCTGCGCCCTTTTCTGATCTCGGGTATCGGTCTCCATGTCAGATCCCCAGCGGGAGCTTCTCCAGGCCACGACAGCGACGATTCCAAGCGCTAGCCAAGGTGCGAAAAACGCCCCGAACGTTCCGATGATTTGCCAGATCCTGGTGTGGCGGCTCGGGGATCTGACAACCATCCCGGCCACATAGAAGGTGAGTGCAGCCCCGACAAGATTGATTATCACAACTGCGACTGCCCTAGTGCCGACCAGCGTCGTCGCGCCGAATGAGCTGTCGAGCACGAGCATGACGACCCCGCCGGCCAAAGCAATCAACGCCGCCCTACGAAGCCTGTTAACGACGCGGACAGGTCGCATCTGCGGAGGCGAGGCACGTTCGGGGCTCGGTGCTGCTGGGGCCGGCTCCACATACTCGAATCCCCAGCGGATGGGCGACTCGAAGAGAAGGCTAAGGTCCTCCCCTGTCCTGACGTCTGTAGAGGTCACCACGGTAGCGGCGCGAGTACGGGACCGATACGGTCGAGGGCTGGGCCGCTTGCCTCGACTACGATGCGGGTTCCTGACCCGTTGGGAATGAACAAGAGGTTCACCGGAACACGCTTGGCCTTCGACTTGCTCATCCAATAAAGGAGGCCCGGGATGATCCAGAACAGCAGTAGAACCACGAGTAATACCACGTTGAGCTCGCCTTTCACGTCGAGCTTTCCGCGGATTCTCCCAGGTTCTGCCTTCAGAGACGTGATGCCGCTCATCGCCAGCATCTGATACACGCGCGCCTGCGCCTCCTGCGGCGAGAGAGACGTGAGGCGATCTGTCGGAGAGGGCGGCGGCCCGACGACCTGATGGCCTGGTACGCCTGGCTCCACGAAACCGCCCTGGCGGGGCGCAATGAAGGGCTCGTGATCAGATTCGACCT
>JAKBBA010000182.1 GCA_021808665.1 Actinomycetes bacterium | reverse complement strand
CTACGAGTCGAGGGCGCCGATGTGGGAGCTCCTGCCTATCACCATCCGCAAGAACGGCCGGACCATCGTCGACATGACCCACATCAAGCAGCCGGCGCGCTACACCGGCTGGGTCAGCCTCGACGGCGCACGGATGTCGGTGGACGGATTCGACGGTGGCCGCGATCGGACGTTCGGGGTCCGGGTGGCCGACCAGGTCGACTTCTGGCTGTGGTTCGAGGCCGGCTTCGAGGACCGGGCCATCGAGGCGTGGGTGTGGGAGTCCTCCGACGGTGCGGTGCAGTACGTCGACGGAGGCCTGACCCACGAGGACGGCACTCTGTCGAAGCGGTTCGTCACGTTCGAGCACAACGTGACCTTCGACGGTGACCTCAAGAGACCGGTTTCCGCTCATATCAGGTTCGTCGACGAGGACGGCAAGAGCTACGAAGTGGCCGCCCGCGCCGAACATCTGCACACCGCCGTGTACTACGGCCGGGGCCACACGCGACGGCAGGGCGATGGCGCCCTGTCGTACTACCGGTGGGATGGGAATGAGCCCGAGGACCTGCAGCAGGTCGAGACCAACGCCGTCTCGCTCGACCAGCTGATGCGCTTCGAGATGGACGGGATGGTCGGCCAAGGCATATTCGAGCTGTTGGTGCAGGGCGACCACTATCCGCGCTATCCAACCTGGGCGTAGAGGAAGCGGTCGAGTCGGCTCATGAAGTTCGGTCTGTTCTACGAGTTGCAGCTGCCCTTCCCCCATGACGATCGAGATGTCACCAAGCAGTTCCATGAGGCCCTCGAGCACGTCGAGCTGGCCGACCGCCTGGGGTTTCACTGCATGTGGGGCGTCGAGCACCATTTCCTCGACGACCACGCCCTCTCATCGGCACCGGAGGTATGGCTGGCAGCTGCGGCGGCCCGCACGCAGCGGATTCGGATCGGTCATGGGATCGCGTGTATGCCCCCTGCCTTCTCGCATCCGGCCCGGATCGCGGAGCGGGTCTCGACTCTCGACCAGGTGTCGAGGGGCCGGGTGGAGTTCGGCACCGGTGAGAGCTCGTCGCGTATGGAGCTCGAGGGTTATGGCGTGGACACGCTCACGAAGCGGGAGGCCTACCTGGAGGCGCTCGAACAGGTGTGCAACATGATGACCATGACCCCCTACCCGGGCTACGACGGCCAGTTCTTCTCCATGCCGTGCCGCAACGTGGTACCCAAGCCGGCCCAGAAACCCCACCCCCCGCTGTGGGTAGCAGGCAAGCCTGACCTCGCCGCCAGATACGGGATGGGCTGCCTGGGATTCAACGTGGTCGGAGGACGCCAAGCGAGGATCCTGGTGGATCAGTACTACGCCGCTCTAGCTGACGACTGCGTTCCGATCGGTCACGCAGTTAACGCGAACATGGCCGTTCTGGCGACCATGCACTGTCATCGCGATCCGAACGTGGCCCGGGCCAACGGCATGCATCTCCGCTTCTTCGGGTGGTCGGTTGCCAAGTACTACGTTAACGGGGTGGTCCAACCGGGTCGAGGCGATTCCTGGTCGGAGTTCGAAAGCATCCGCGACCAGCTTCCCGACATGGGCGACAGCCCAACCAGCGCCATCGGCACACCGGACGAGATTCGCCTCCACCTGCGGACCCTCCAGGATGCGGGTGTGGACCAGGTCCTCCTCCTCCATCAGGGTGGCCGGCTCGACCATGACGCCAACTGTCGGTCGCTGGAGCTGTTCGCCACCCAGGTCATGCCTGAGTTCGTCGAGGGGGAGGTCGAGCGTGAGCGGGAGAAGGGGGAGCGACTGGCGCCGGTCATAGACCGAGCAATGAAACGGAAGACCTACATGCCCATGCCCGAACCGGTCCCCACGGTCGCCGCATACGGACACTTCAGCCACGTACCAAGTGCGGAGGACATAGCCCTGGAGACCTCGGAGGACACGAGAGGATCACTTGGCCTCACAAGGCTGCCCGCCGAACCGTCGGGCGGCGAGGCGCGCCCATGACCGACCTTGGCGCTCCGTTGTCCACTGGACGGCGAGGGGAGACGCAGAGCAGCAATGTCGGATTATGAACATGCTTTGGTGCGGGCGCGGTAAGCGATGACATCGGGAACCCTCGTTCTGGGGCTGCTGAACGGCCTGATCATCGGACTTCTCGCCCTGGGATTCGTCTTGGTGTACAAAGCCAACCGGTTCTTGAACCTGGCGCACGCGCAGCTGGGAGCGGTATCGGCCATCCTGCTGGCCAGAGGATGGTCGGGTAGGGAGCTGGCGCGGTGACGGGCTGTAGGTCGGGCCGGGCTCAGGTCCCTCGGTTTCCCGCGGGCTGCCTTGGTCGGCTGCCATAGCTTGTTCCGTTTCCAGCTCCCTCCCATCGAACCGTGCATGCGGTTCTCCCGCACACGGCTCACCGACGTCCTTCACCGCCGGCATTCAGCTTCTCCCGCCAGGGCTTGTGTGCCCTGGGAGCGACGACGATTCCGTTGAGGGAGATCAGGCCCAGAGCGTCCGGCGAGCGGTAGATCTGGCTGAAACCCCATGAGCGTCCCTTCTTGTGCCGTTTGGCAGTGAAAAGGGCGATCCTCATGACGGCGTAGTCCCTGATCTTGTCGAAGGTCCAGGCCGAGTTGCCGAACCGGAAGTACCCGGCCCAGCCACGGAGGAAGCGGTTGACTTCCGCCACGACCTGTTCGACCGGTGCGACCAGCCGGGCCCGCATCGTCAGGAATCGGATGCGGTCCCGGGCGTGTCGCATCGCCCTTTGTGAGGGCCAGCGAGCCAGGAACACATACCCGCTGGAACCCTTGCGTGGGTGCGAACGCACCAGACGGTGTTCGAAACCGAGGAAATCGAACCCCGGCTTGCTTTCCACCAACTGCACGATCCTGGTCTTCGCCGGTTTCGGCTCCAAGCCGAGCCCGTTGAGGAAGCCGGTCAGCTTGGCCAGAGCCACTTCTGCCTGACCCCGGCTCTTGCAGACCACGACAAGATCGTCGGCGTAACGGGCGAGTGTCCCATATGCGGGACGCCACGCCCGGTCGAGGCGGGTCAGGTACACGTTGCAGAGCACGGGTGAAATCACCCCACCCTGCGGTGTCCCTGACACCTCTCGCCGGACCGTTCCGTCCTCCATCACCCCTGCTCGCAGGAACGCTCGCAGAAGCGCCAGGACCTTCCGGTCGCAGATGCGCTCGGTGACTGCTGACATCAACCCGTCGTGCGGGATCGCCGTGAAACAGTTGGCGATGTCCGTCTCGACTATCCACCGTTTGCCCCCGAAGGACTCGTCAACGAGCACCTGCAGGGCGTCGTGAGCCGACCTCTTCGGGCGGAACCCGAAGCTGCACGGCATCATGTCCGCCTCGAAGACCGGCTCGAGCACGATCTTCAACGCGGTCTGCACGACCCGGTCACGAACTGCCGGGATCGACAGCGGCCTCCGCTCGGACTGCCCCGGCTTGGGTATCCATACCCGCCGGGCCGGCATCGGCCGATATCTGCCTTCCCGAAGCTCCGCTCCCAGCTCGTCGAGCAGACGGGTCTCCCCGTACTGTTCGACATCAGCGATGGTCTGCGAGTCGATGCCCGGTGCGCCGCCATTGCGCCACACCTGTCCCCACGCCCTCCACAACACGTCCCTGCGATGAACCTTGTCATAGAGCGCATGGAACCGTCGCCCGGGATCAGCCTTGGCCGCCCGGTAAAGCTTGCGCTGCAAGGCACGCACCGCGTCGAGATCGTCATCGACCTCGACACCAGGGGTGGGACCAGCCACAAGGGCACTCACCGGCAATCCTTTCTACGCAAGCACAGACGAAGTAGCGGCCCTTCCCTCCCCGACGGTTGTGTTGTCCGTCGGCTCGATCGGTACTACGACCGCCTCCGACGCCGTCCCGGCAGGTCCGTCCACTTCCCGGCTCGTCACCAGTTATAGGACACCACGCTCCGGCGAGCTTCGCAGTCGCCGGGCCGGGGACGGCCTCCCCAGTTCCCGCCGTCACCTTCCGAACGTTCCGAGCCCTCTACGCCGAGGAGTTCCTCGCGGCTGCAGTCCAGGATCTACACCGCTTCCATGGCCTTCGCCCTGAGAGACGGGGCTCGGCTCTCCCTTTCCCCGCCTTTCAGCGGGCACATTCACGGCGCGGCAGGCTTCGCTTGACGCTACGGACCGCTCGGTCGCTCCCCCTTTCACAGGGCTTTTGACGCTGGGCTTCGACCCGGCCCGTTTCCAGACCGAGCCGCCAGCCTGCTACCGGGCCTCCTGGCAGCTACCCGGACCGGACTCCCACCGGCTGGCGACGACGAGCTTCAGATCGAGTCAGAACGTCATCTCATGGCATCCCCTCCCGATCCCTGGGCGCACTCCCCTGGTTTGTTGAAGTGAGGCGGTGGTCCCCCGCCTGAGACCGTGCCTCTGGCATGGTGTCGGGCGTTCCGCCAAGAACATCCAACCAGGAGGAGGACCACCGGTGTACAAGAAGGTACCTGTCGTGAAGCTGCCGCAGGTGGAGGCGGCCCAGTTGGCCGGTCTGCCGCTGGAGGCGAGTGTGGAGCTGGCCGATCTGGCCGGCGCGGTGAAGGACGGTCTGCTCGGCTTTTGTGCCGATGTGGGCTTGATGGTGATGGCCCAGATGCTCGATGCTGAGATGACCGCCCGGGTCGGTCCCAAGCACGCGAAGATCCCGGGTCGGACCGCCAACTGGCATGGGGATACCGACGGTCCGGTGGTGTTGGGCGGCCGGAAGTTGACGGTGACGCGCCCGAGGGGCCGGACGGTGGAGGGGGCCGAGGTCGAGCTGGACTCGTGGCGGGTGTTCTCGTCGACCGATCTGCTGTCGCAGTTGACGGTGGAGCGCATGCTGGCCGGGATCGCCACCCGGCGGCACGCGGCGATCGGTGAACCGGTCGGCGAGACCATCGACGCCAAGGGCAAGGCGACCGGTCGTAGCTCGGTCTCTCGGCGGTTCAAGGCGGCAACCGAGACGGCGCTGGTGGAGTTGATGGCCCGGGACCTGTCGGACCTGGAGGTGGCGGTGATCATGATCGACGGTCTCGACGTGGCCGGCCAGATGGTGGTCGTGGCCCTGGTCATCACCGCCGATGGGACCAAGGTCCCGGTCGGCCTGTGGCTCGGTGACACCGAGAACAAGGTGGTGGTGACCGCGCTTCTCGCCGATCTGGCCGCCCGGGGCCTGTCGGCCCAGAAAGGGGTGCTGGCCGTGCTCGACGGGGCGAAAGCGCTCACCGCGGGGGTCAAGAAAGTGCTGGGCGAGAACACCCCGATCCAACGCTGCACTTTGCACAAACGTAGGAACGTCAAGGGATATTTGCCGAAAGACCTCGGGAAGAAGATCGACTGGCGGCTCGCCCGGGCGTTCGCCCACACTGACGCGGTCCAGGGCCTGGCCCAGGCCAAGAAGATCGCTGCCGAGCTCAAGGCCGACCATCCCGACGCTGCGGCCAGTCTGCTCGAGGGACTGGAGGAGATGTTCACCGTCCGCCGCCTCGGCGTCACCGGACCGCTGGCCCGGACGTTGACCAACACCAACTGCATCGAGTCGATGATCTCCATCGCGCGGACCACCATGCGCAACGTGAAACGGTGGCGCGACGGTGAGATGAAGAAAAGGTGGGTGGCCGTCGGCATGCTCGAAGCCGAACGATCCTTCCGCCGAGTCAGAGGCGCAGCTGACATGCCCGCACTGGTCGCCGCCGTCCACCGCCACGTCACCGGCGAGAGTGTCACACCCACCAACTACGATGAAAGTGCTGCCTGATCAACGCAGTGACCACCGCCGAACTTCAACAGAAGGCGGGACATCCTCTTGAGCGTGGCCCTATCGGTC
>JAKBBA010000043.1 GCA_021808665.1 Actinomycetes bacterium | reverse complement strand
GCTGCGCCCACCGCCTCACATCCTGTCGCCGGTCAACACGCTCACGCAGCGCCCCTCATTGCGGCCCGACGAAAGATCGGGGTTAGCTGGCTCTGAACGACTGACGGTAGCGTGAGGGCGGGATGCCCATTGCGTGGCGGAAGTGGTATCGAAAGGTGACGGCACTGCCAAAGCCGACCGCTTCGGCGATTTCGTCGATGGTGCGTCCGCCCGTCTCCAGCATCTCCAGACTGGCGCCAACTCGGCGCTCGATGAGGTATTCCGTGAAACTCTGGCCCGTGGCTTGGCGGAAGCGCCGGGTGAAGTTTCGTTCGGACATATGACTGCGACGAGCGACCGTCTCGACGGTCAGTGGGTCGGCAAGGTGCCCGTCCATCCAGCCGATCAAATCGTGGAGTCGGCTGTCGTTGTCAGGATGGACCGGTTTAGCAATGAACTGTGACTGGCCGCCGTCGCGATGGGCCGGGACGACCAGGCGGCGAGCGACCTGGTTCGCCACGCGGGCGCCGTGGTCGAGGCGGAGCAAGTGGATGCACAAGTCGATTCCTGCGGCTGAACCGGCGGAGGTGAGGATGTCCTTGTCGTCGATGTACAGCACGTTCCTGTCGACGTTGACTTCCGGGTATGCAGCGGCCAATTCGTCAGCGTGAAGCCAATGGGTAGCTGCCCGCCGACCGTCGAGGACGCCGGCCGCTGCGAGGACGAAGGCTCCGGAGCAGATCGACACGATCCGCGCTCCCCGTGCATGTGCACGGCGCACTGCGTCCGCCAACGCTGGAGGCACTTGTTCCGCGACGGGCCATCCCGGCACGATCACCGTGTCGGCTAGTTCGATGCGCTCGAGCCCGTACGCCACGTGCAGGCCGATTCCCCCCACAGCTGGGTGATGGCCGGGGTTGGCGGCGCAGACGTCGAGGTGGTACCAGGTCTTGACATCTAGGTCGGGGCGTTCCAGGCCGAACACCTCGATGACTATCGCCAGCTCGAACGGCGCCATTCCTGGATAGGCGACAGCCACCATCCTGTGACGGGCTCGGATCGCCAACATGGCCGGATCTTATCTACATGCGGCTCTGCGGCCACTGGCCCTGGACCTCGGTGCTGGGCACGATTGAGCCGTGTCACGCAAGCGGGTCTCACCAGTGGCGGTCCGGTCCGCGCGGGAGGTTCCGGGGAGTCGGGGGCGGCTTGGCCTCCGGTTCGCCTTGCTGTGGGCTGGCCAGAGCGTAAGCCTTGTGGGCGACCAGATAAGTTTGATCGCCTTGCCGTTGTTCGCCGTGGAGGACCTTCATGCCTCTACCCTCGATGTCGGCGTGCTCGGGTCCAGCCTGAGGTTGCCGTTCTTATTGGTCGGACTCCCTGCTGGAGTGTGGATCACACGGATCGGTCTCAACCGCTCGATGATCGCCGCCGATGTCGGGCGCGGCTGCGCGGTCGGGATACTTGCACTCAGTCCGCTGGCGCTCCTGGGGGGACTGTGGGTCCTGTTCGGGGCGGCGCTGGTCATAGGGGCCGCCACAGTGTTGTTCCAACTCTCCTACCAGTCGGTCGTGCCCGAACTCATCGACTCCCCCGAGAGGTGGCGGGCAGCCAACACCCGCCTGTCGCTCTCCGAGTCGACGGCGCTGCTGCTAGGCCCGGCCGCAGGCGGCCTGGCGGTCGGTTGGCTCGCTCCGCGAGGGGCCCTGTCGTTAGACGTGGGCAGCTATGCCATCAGTGTTGCCACCTTGTCAGTCGTGTCGTTCCTCACGGCTCGCAAGCGGTTGGGAGGTCGAGACATGACTCCGGCGGTCGACGATTCCCGCGGGCTTCGCCGAGAGATCGCCGAAGGTTGGAGGTACGTGCGGGCGAGCCCGCTGCTCGACGCCATCATGTGGATCGGGGCGACGTACAACCTCGGCGCGTCGATGTACGACGCACTGATCGTGGTCTTCGCCGTTCACTCGCTTCACATGACACCAAGCCGTCTTGGCCTGGCCGTCGGCGCAGGAGCCGTCGGGTTCCCACTCGGTAGTGCCCTCTCCGGGCCGGCGACCAAGCGCCTGGGTCTCGGACCGAGCCTCCGGTGGGCCGCGATCCCCTCGGTCGCCGGCCTGTTTGTGGCCTCCTCAGCACCCCGGACGGCGGCGGCTGCCTTCCTCGCTGGTGGTACCTTCCTGGTTGGGTTGGGCCAGGGGTGTTTCGCCGTAAACGCCATCACCCTCCGCCAACTCGGATCCAGCCCCGAGCTCAGGGCCAGAGCGACGGCCGTGCACCGCTTCGCCTCTTGGGGATCCCTGCCAGTGGGCGCCGCCTTAGGAGGCGTACTAGGAGACACACTCGGTCTTCGACCGGCGATGCTCATCGCCTCCGCACTTTCAGCGGCCTGCATCTGGCCGCTTCATCGCTCCCCGCTCGGAGGCATCCGTTCACCAGCAGACGTCCAATCATCACGACCTCGGGAGAACGAAGTGCCGCCAGCAACACCGGCTCGTCGAGCCGGGCAGCTTCTCGGAAACGGGAGACGTGAGCATGCCGCTCGTGCCTGACGACAAAGACTGGACATGGGTGCTCGAGCGTCGTTGTCCGCAGTGCCGGTTCCACGCTTCGGCCGTACCGCCAGCGTCCGTCGCACCGTTGCTGCGCGCCAACGCGTCAGCCTGGCAGCCCGTCCTGCGCCAGCCTGAGAACGTGGTGCGGCGACGTCCCGCCGGAGACCGTTGGTCGCCCCTGGAGTACGCATGCCACGTACGCGATGTCTACAAGCTGTACGACTATCGACTCGAGCTCATGTTGGGGGAGGACAACCCGCTCTACCCGAACTGGGATCAGGACGCGACCGCCGTCGAGGAGCGATACAACGAGCAGGATCCGTCCACTGTTTGGATCCAGCTGCGCGATGCCGCCAGTAGCTTGGCTGATGCCTTCGATGGCGTCCGCGGCGACCAGTGGTTGCGGCCGGGGCGGCGCAGCGACGGCGCGGGTTTCACCATAGCGAGCTTCAGCCGCTACTTTCTCCACGACCCGGTGCACCACCTCTACGACGTCACCGGCCGCTGCGACCGATGGCCGTGATCACAGCCGTCGGACCCGGCCAGCGGGACGAGCCAGCGGCTTTGGTCTCCTCAGGTGATGATCGGCTGTTCGGTGAGGGCACCGAGCTTCTCGTCGTTGAGGAGCAGGAAGATTCAGTTACTGTTCCGGCGGGTGGTTCGACGGTGATGACGCGCGCATGACACGTCGATCTCGACCACGAAAGGGCCCGATTCGAGGGTCGCTGGTATAGTGGGGGAAGGGCGAGCCCTCCCCTCGCCCCTCCCTTGGGCCGCGCCGCTCAAGCCTGTCGCCGCGTTCGATTCTCCCGCAGAGGGTCGCCCGATCGCCGTTTGCTGGCGCCGTAAGGTCGTAAATCCAGGTGGGACGGCATGAACACCTCTCGCTCATCCTGATCTCGCGTCGGAAACTCGTCACAAAATCAAGAGTCCCAAGCCCAGAGTTATCTCGGTCTTCTTGGTCACCAATTACGCGAAAAACGAGTCAACTTTCAGGCCGCGAGTCCGGCGTGCGCGAGGAGAGCATGCCTATGCACCTGCCCTATTCAACCGATTCCCCGAGTCACCGCCTCGTGATCTCGAGTTCGGTGGAGATGACGACGGGCAGGTTGAGCGGGACAGGGGCGACGCCGGGCGGTCGAGCCACCGCCCTCGTTGAGCGGACTGGTCCGTTCGACTCAAGCCTCGTGCCACCGGTAAAGTGCTAAATCTGTTCTATATGAGATACATCATAGAATGGACCCGGCCATCGACTAGCTAGGACTGCACATGTTGCTCAGCATCGAACCCGACGGCTCCGTACCGATCTACCAGCAGATCCGCGACCGGATCATTGAGGCGATCGCCACGGGTGCCGCACCTGTGGGATCGGGACTACCTGCGACCCGGCAGCTCGCGGTTGACCTGGGCATCAATTTTCACACGGTCAACAAGGGTTACGACCTGCTGCGGCAAGAGGGCCTGTTGCGGATCGGACGCAAGGCTGGTGCGGTCATACAGCGCGACGCGACCAGCGGTCCGCCGAGGCCTGACTGGGAGGAGGACTGGGCGACTCGGCTGCAGACCATGCTCGCCGAAGCCACTGCGCAGGGGCTGCCACCGGAGAAGATCATCGGGCACTGCAGCGACATCGTCGCTGGTTTTCCGTCCGCCACGATCGACGGCCTGGCGTACGGAGATCCATCATGAGAGCGGCCGTGTTGATCGGGTACATCCTGGTGCCTTTGTTTGGGGTGTACATGTGCATTGGACCCCTGGTGACCCGGCCCACCGTGCAGTTCGGTGTCCGCGTGCCCCCCGGGTACACGACGGCCCCGGTGATCCGCCGCGAGCGGCGCAGTTACCGGTGGCGCAGCGCCGTGATCGCGATCTGTGCCATGGCCGCGCTGATCGCCTGGGGAGCTCGTGGGTCGTGGTGGCCCAGCAGGCTCGCTCTCGGAGTCGAGGTCGCCGCCGACCTGGGGTGCTTCTGGTGGGCGCATCAGCGGATTACGAGGGTCAAGTCAGCGGAGGGTTGGTTCGCTGGACGGCGCCAGACGGTGGTGGCCGACACCAGTTGGCGTGCCCGGCCCGAAGGCTTCCCCATCGGCTGGCTTCTCCTGGCGGCGGCGGTGATCGTCGCCACCGTGGTCGTCGGCATCCTGCGCTACCCGCACCTGCCCCCTTATCTCAGTCGCAGCAGCCACCGAGTGACCACGTCGCCAGCCAGCGCGTTCGCCGTGGTCTTCGGTCAGATGTATGCCACCGCGATGTGGGCCGGCCTGCTAGCGCTTGTGTACCGGTCCCGGCCCGATCTCGACACCGCCGACCCGGTCGCCAGCCTGCGCGGCTACCGCAAGGCACGCGGTGCGTTCGCGCGGGCCGCGCTGGTCATGCTCGCCTGCGTAGACCTCAGCGGCCTGCTGGCCTCGCTGCGACTCTGGCAGGTTTTCAGCCCCCCCGGTGTCTGGAACGTTCTCGTGCTGCTGCCGGTCGTGCTCGGACTGGTCGCCTTTCTCGTAACCGTGGTTCGCGCCGGAGCGGCCCGGGAGCGCACCTCCGGGGGAGCGGCCACGGACCGCGATGACGACCGGTTCTGGAAGGCCGGCATCATGTACCTCAACCGCGGTGATCCCGCCGTGTTGGTCAGCGCAAGGTTGGCCATGGGGTGGACCGTTAATCTCGGTAACCCGACGGCATGGCTGCTCATCGGCGGGTTCGTGGCGGTACCAGCCGGCTTGGTGGCAATCATGCTCGCCACCGGCATCTGATGGGCCGTCCTACTCGGACACCGAGCATTCATTGGGGTGGCCGGCCCTCAACATCCGCCTCGTTGTGACGACCCGCGGCTTTCCCAATCGCTGAGCGGCGCAGAAGCCCGCATCCGCCGGCGAGTCGTGGTAGGTTGTTCTATAACACATAGAGCAAAGCGAGGACGACGTGGCGGTGACAGGGTGAACTCCGACCGAGGTTCGATACCGGTGAGCGGCGCCGAGCAGGGCGTGGCCTCGCTTCATGTGCCGATCATCGACCGCACGGCCGGTGAAGCTCGCTCGAGCGGTCCCGATGGCCGACCGGCGGTGGTGGTCGAGCACCTAAGCAGGTGTTTCGGCAGCCGCATCGCCTTCGACGATGTCTCTTTCCAGGTTGGCTACGGCGAGGTGTTCGGTTTCCTCGGGCCCAATGGGGCGGGCAAGACGACGATGGTGCGAACGCTCGGGACGCTGCTCGCTCCGACGTCGGGCTCGGCCACGGTGGCGGGTATCGAGTTGCGCCCCGAGACCGGCCCGGCGATCCGGTCCCGGATCTCGATCATGCCCGAGTCCCCCGGCCTCTACCTTCGCCTCACGGTAGCCGAGAACCTCGAATGCTTCGCCCGTCTCTACCGGCTGTCCGACCGCCACGAGCGCATTGCGCGCGCCCTCCAAGCGGTCAGCATGACCGACCGGGCCAACGATCTGTGCGGCGCCCTTTCCAAGGGCCTCCGACAGCGAGTGGCGCTGGCGAGAGCGCTGCTCAGCGATCCGGCGGTGCTGTTCTTAGACGAGCCCACCTCCGGGCTCGACCCGGTCGCCACCCGAGAAGTCCACGAGCTCATTGCCTCCCTGCGCCAGGCAGGGGTCACCGTCTTCCTCACCACTCACCGCCTAGAGGAGGCCGAACGGCTCTGCCACCGGGTCGCCATCCTCAACACGACGCTCCAGCTCATCGGACGACCCGACGAGCTGCGCGAGCAATTGTTCACCCGGAGCTTGGAGGTGCGAACCCGTGCCGCCCTCGATGACCCCGCCAACGTGTTCGCGGGACTGGCCGGTGTGCAGAGATGGGAGCAAGTGCCGTCAGGCTCCTATCAACTGACCGTCGCAGATCCCGACACTGCCGCCCCAGGCGTGGCAAGAGCGCTCGTTGGCGCAGGAGTCGACATCTTATCGATCGCCCAATCCCGTCACTCCCTCGAAGATGTCTACCTGGAGCTCGTGCACGAAGACGTGGAGGCGAAGCCGCGATGAGCTTCAGCTGGGCCAGGGCCGGGGCGATCTTGCAAAAGGAACTGCGCGACTACCGCCGCAACCGCTTCGTCATTTACACGATGGCGTTCCTACCGCTCACTTTCATAGCGGCGCCCATCGTGCAGCTCTTCACGATCAAGGCCTCGATCGGGAGCGCAACGTTCGATGCCCGCATCGGGCTCACCCTGCTCTATATGTTAATACTCCCGGCCGTCATCCCCTCCGTCCTGTCCGCTTATTCCGTGGTCGGCGAGCGCGAGCAGGGCACGCTCGAACCTCTCCTCACCACTCCCATCCATCGAGAAGAGCTCCTCGTCGGCAAGGCTCTAGCCGCGCTCCTGCCCACGCTGGTTGTCGCCTATGTGATCTTCGGGATCTTCCTGGCCGCCACCGCAGCCTTCGCCCATCCCGCCGTCGCCTCCGCGGTCTTCGAACGCGACCACCTCCTCGTCCAGCTGCTTTTCACTCCGCTCGTCGCGGGATGGTCGATATGGGTTGGCATCGCCATCTCCACCCGCATGAGCGATGTCCGTGCCGCCCAGCAGCTCGCCGTGTTGGCCAGCCTGCCACCCGTCGCCATCGTGGCCCTCTTCTCGTTCAACGTGATCACCCCCTCGTTCGGTCTCGCCCTTGGCCTCGCCGCGACCCTCCTCCTCATCGACGGGCTGGCATGGCGTGTCGTAGCCACCATGTTCGATCGAGAACGGCTCGTCACCGGTACGCAAAGTTGACACACACACCTTGTAACAACGGAGTCAGCCAACAGGCTCGATGAAAGGAGACTCAAGATGTCGGCAACGCTGAAGCTGACGCACAAAGCAATCGGAATCGAAGTTCGCCGTGGCACCTACGACGTCGTGCTCGACGGCGAACGTGTCGGATCGCTCGAACTGAACAACACATTCGAAACGCCCGTCAAACCCGGGCGTCACGTCCTCCAAGTCCGCAATGGCCGAAACTCCAGCCGGACCAAGACCTTTGACGCCACCGAGGACGAGGTCGTCGCCTTTCGATGCAGCGGAAAGAGCATCTTGCCGATCTTTCTCCTGTCCTTCGTCGTTCCCAGTCTCGCAATCTCACTCCATCGCGAGTAGCGGGGCTCTCATTTAAGCAAAGTGATCGGCGGGCGCTGTATCGAACAGGAGATGACCTAACCAGAATGACAAGAACTCTTCTACGTGGCACTGCCCACATAGGGCTGCCATGAGCACCGGCAAGCGCAGGATCGCGGCCGTCACCCTCGCTGCCGGCGTCGCAGCATGCTCGGTGGTCCTCCCGTCATGCTCGTCGTCGGGCGCAACAAACCCCACTCCTTCAGCAAGCCGTCAGTCGTGCGCATGGCCGGTGGCGTCCAGCATCCAGACCTCCAACACCGGCAACGTCGGCATACCCGACTCCGCCGCGTCCTATTGGGCCCAGCCCATCGTGGCTTCCAATGCGACACGGATCGTGATCTCGGGGACGTATCCCGACGCCCGCTACGCCTCGCTGAGCGTCTACACGCCCTATGGCAGTCCATTCACCATCGACGGCGTCAGCTCGGCGTTGCCCGACTACAAGATCGCGCCCGAGCATGGCAGTAGCAACCCGTGGCGGGCGCATGCCTCTGCCGGAGGCAAGTTCGAAGTAACGATTCGTTCGGACGTCTCATCGGGACAGACCAATGTCCTGCCTCTGCCACCAGGCACCACCGCGAAATACCCCGGCTATCTCGTGTACCGGGTCTACCTCCCGGCCGGCGGTCTCTCGCGCGTAAGGCTCCCGACACTTTCGATGGACAAGGGATCCGCGACAGACAAACTGTCGACCTGCACAGTCCATCCGAATTTCGTGCTTGCTCCCGAAAAAGCACCCGTGACGACGACCACGTCCTCAGCCGTCGCCTCTGCCGGGGCAACGCCTCGAGCGGACAAGTTCTACAAGCCCGCGTTTAGCGGGGGATACGCCAATGCTGACACCTCCTACGTCCAAGCCTTCTTTGTCCACCCTTCTGCAGCCGATGTGATGGTCGTGAAAGGCAAGGCACCAACCCATGTGCCAGGCGAGGATCCGTCGCCCTGGCCGTCGCCCGACGACGACATGCGCTACTGGTCAATGTGCATCGGCATCGGAGTGGCCAATGAACCTACGGTGGTGAACCACCTCGCCGGCGGGAAGACTGACTACGGGTGTCGAGCCGACCAGGAGACCAAGGTCGACGCTGCGGGCGACTACACCTACGTGATCGGCACCGAAGCCCAGCGCGCTGCCATTTCCCGGATTCCGGACGTCACGTTCCTCCCCTTCTCCACCAGCCAAACCAGTCGGCTCTACGTCCTGCTGCTACGCAACCTTCTCGTAAGCAACCATTTCCCCAACTCGGTTCAGAATGCGGTCACGCCGCTCGGCGCAACGGCGACATCCGTCGTCATGGGTCAGTACTACCCGACGGTGTCCACCTGCCCTTTAGCCACTCTTGCCGCTCACGGAGTGCAGGGGTGCTGATGGCCGAATCCGAAGGCTTGCCGGGGGGTCGGTGATAGTTGACCCGCGCGAAGACAAGCGACGAGACGTCACTCCATATCGGCCCGACGCACCGAACGGATGGCTGCCAGCGGAATGCGCTTGACAGTGCCAGGAAAGTAGTAGCCCCTGACGGTGAGGGCGTCCTGGGTGACGCCAATGGAACGGTCCTGGTATGGCACCCACCCTCCTTCGCACTTGCCCGTGGCATGCTACTGAGCCGTCGACCCCCGCGCAGGGTCGACCCGATGCCACCGGAGTTACGGCCGGAACGACGACCTTCGGGTGCCGAATCCGATGGTCACCGAGGGTGATCATCGTGACGTTCGCGGCTGAGCCCACGGGGGGATCCAGATGTCGGTGTCGGGTTCGTTGGTCTGCGTTGAGGCGAGATATTCGAGGAGGGTCGTGAGCGCTAGGTGGGTGTTGCCTTGATGCCAGATCAGCGAGTGCGGGTACACCGGGGTCGGGTGACGGATGGGTATTCGGCGCAGGTCGTAGTGCTCGGGCCACAGAATCCTGGAGTGTTCCCCGGCCAGGTGGGCGAGCGTTGAGGAGTCGGCGAGCACGTCGAGGAGGTGCTCGCCGCCAAAGAAGGGGCCGACCCGCTCGATGGTGAGCCCGAACGCATCGGCGAGGTCGTCGAAATAGATGTCCCATTCGCTGCCTGGGAGCATGCCGGGCATCCAGATCCGCTGTCCGACGAGATCAGCCAGCGAGACCGAGTGGGCGGTGGCCAGGGGGTGGGTTGGTCCGACGAGCAGCTGGTGTGCGTCTTGTGCTGCGGGCGCGGCCTTGATCTCGGTTGGCAGCTGTGACGCGGGAGAACCCACTGCCCGGAATGAGGCATCGATAGTTCCCGCCTGCAGCGCGGCGATGGCTGTCTGGGCGCTGTCAACGATGGTCACGAGGTCGAGCTCGACATCGGGGTGGACGCGGTGGAAGTCACGGAGCACCGCGGATGATGCGGTGCGGTGGTTGAGCACGTCGACGCGTAGGGCGCGCCGGCCGGGCCGCACCGAATCAGCGGCCCGCTGTTCGACCCACAGGAGCTGGCGGGCGTGGGGGAGAAGCGCTTGGCCGTCGATGGTGAGCTGGGTTCCGCCCGCCGTGCGGGTGAACAGGCGGACGCCAAGGTCGCTCTCCAGTGCGGCGAGGCGTTTCGAGACGGCCTGCTGACTGATCCCGAGCTGGGTAGCGGCCAGCTGGAACTGCCCTTCCTCGGCGACGGTGACGAACGCTCGGACCGCTTCCAAGTTCATGCTGTATTGCTCCATCCACAACTAACGGTTGTCATCGACTCACCACATATTGTTTGCGTACAGGCAAACTACACCGATGTAATGGCGCTATGCACAGCCGTAGGTGGAGAAGTCACTCATTGGGTCCGCAGTTCGGCTGGCTATGGACGGCCTACGCGGTCAGCGCCTACGGATCTGGGCTGGGGTTCGGCGCCTTCCCCCTGATTGCCGTGCTGGTGTTGCATGCCAGCCCGGCTCAGGTGTCCGCACTTTCGGCCGTGGGACCGGCAGTGGGCGCACTGATCGCTGTCCCGCTCGCTCCGTGGGTGGAGTTCCGCCGCAAGCGGCCGGTGATGATGGCCATGGACCTCTCCCGCTTCGCGGTCATGGCCACGATCCCGGTCGCTTACGCTTTCGGCCAGCTCAGTTTCATCCAGCTGCTCGTCGTCTCGGCCGTGGTGGCCGCAGCCAAGATCGCCTTCAACGCGGCCAGCGGCGCCTACCTCAAGACCCTCTTCCAACCCGACGACCTGCTCGTGGCGAACGCCCGCTTCGAGTCCACGAACTGGAGCTCGATCGCCGTCGCACCGCCGCTCGGCGGTGCGGCGATCGGCCTGTTCGGGCCGGTCGTCACCGTGGTGGCCGACGCGTTCAGCTACCTGTGCTCCGCTCTAGGCATCACCGCCATTCGCTACCGAGAGGAGCACCCGCAGCGAACCGACATCAGCCGGGTCCGGGCGGGCGACTTACTCGATGGCTGGCGGCACATCCTTTCGCATCCCGGGCTTCGAGCGCTCTACCTCAACAGCATGCTTGTCGCCGGACTGATCATGGCCACTGAGCCGCTACTGGCTGTGCTCATGCTCCGCCAACTCGGGTTCCCACCCTGGGAGTACGGCCTCGCCTTCGCCGCCCCCTGCGTCGGCGGATTCGTCGGCTCCCGGCTGGCCCGCCGGGTCGTGGCCCGCTACGGCGAGGACCGGGTCTTCCGGACCGTCGGCACGCTCCGGGCCGTCTGGCTGATCGGCTTGGCCTTCATCCGTCCCGGTGTCGTCGGCTTGGTCATCGTGATAGCGGTCGAGCTGGCGATCATCATCAGCATGAGCCTGTACAACCCGGTACAGGCCACCTACCGGCTCGAACACACTCCCAAGGACCGCATCGCGCGTACCCTGTCCGCCTGGTCGATCGGCCGGCAGGCGTCCATCGCCGCATTCACTGCGCTCGGGGGGCTGCTCGCCGCCATCACCAGCCCACGCGCGGCACTCACGGTCATAGGACTGCTCATCCTCGCCAGCCCGCTCCTGCTCCCCCGACGTCACCACACGACTCAGTCCGAGTCGGAACTGGCAGTGAGCGACACCCTCACCGAGCAGGAAGCAGTCGTGTGAACGCCATCCAAGCGAGAAGGTCCGAGCCTGCGGCTAACGACGCAACGAGAGATAAACATCTCGAACTGCGCGAACTCTCGTAGCCCGCCCAACGAAGCTCATGATGATCAGGCTCCTTCGGGCACCGAACCCCAAGGTCGGCCGGAGCCTGGTCGCTGTGGATTGCACGGTACGAACGGCGACGGGCCGCTGCGTTCTGGCTACGACGTGGGGTCGACGCGTTCCAGCTTGGTCCACCCGGTCCAGCCCCGCTCCTTGAGCAGCTGCAACAGCCTGCGTCCGGCCGGCACGGCGTTGACGAACACCTCGTCGAGCAAGGCGGCGAGTTCGTCGTCGAGCGCGAAGTCCACGAGCTGGTCCTCGCTCCATTGCTCTGCGTCCTCCTCGATCATCGCGACGATCCGGTCGGCGATTGCCGGCAGACGTGGATCGTCCGCCTCCCAGTCGGCGGCGACGACGAGGTCGAGGTAGATCGCCGTGACGGCCGGGTCTTCGATCTGTCCGCGCTTGAGCACCATGAGTGCAGGCATCTGGTCCGGGATCTGGGCAGCCACGAGGATCCACGCGTCGCGTTCCATCTCGATCGCCCGGTCCGGAATGCCGAGCTCGCGGAGTCGGTCGAGGTAGTCGATCGCCTCGGGCGGCAGCGCGAGTCGGTCCCCGGCCGCGAGCTGGGCGACGCGTTGGCGATGATGTTGGCGCTCGCGGATCTCGGCGCGGAGGCGGCTGTCGATGTCCTCGATGGCCGCGGCGAACTCCTTCTCATCGGCGGCCAACAGCTCGTGGACCCGTGAGAGAGGTACCCCGGCGTCGGCCAACGTCTTGATCCGAATCAGCTGCACGACAGCTCCCGCATCGTAGCGGCGGTATCCCGAGTGGTCGCGTGCGGGCTCCGGAAGCAGACCCTTGGTGTGGTAGTGGCGCACCGCCCGCACGGTGACCCCGGCGTACGCCGCCAGCTGGCTGATCGTCAACATCTTGCAGCGCTGTTCATCGAGGCAATTGTGCCGGACGGATCAGGCGAGCTTGCGCCGGTAGGTACGCACGGCGAGCGCGTAGGCAACGACCAGCAGCCCGATGCACCAGCCAAGCGCGATCCACAGGTCGTGACCGGGCGGTTGGGCAGCGTAGAGGTTGCGGAGCGTGTCGACGATCGAGGTGACGGGCTGGTGCTCGGCGAACACTTTCACCGGGCCGGGCATCCCTGTGGTGGGCACGAAAGCCGAGCTGACGAACGGCAGGAACAGCAGCGGGTAGGCAAACGCGCCAGCACCGTCCGATGACTTTGCGACGAGGCCGGCGATCACTGCCAGCCAGGTCAGGGCCAGCGTGAACAGAACGATGACGCCCAGTACCCCGAGCCAATCGAGGATGCCGGCTCCCGAGCGAAA
This sequence comes from Actinomycetes bacterium, assembly GCA_021808665.1. Next base: position 15,580 of record JAKBBA010000043.1, on the reverse strand, counting down.
GCCGATCGCCACGGCGACGAGAACGACCAGTACGAGTGAAATGAAGTTGGCGATCAACGAGGTCAACACGTGCCCCCACAACAGTGCCGAGCGGGCGATCGGCATCGACTGGAACCGCTCGAATATGCCGCCCGAGACGTCGGTGAACAGCCGCAAGGCCGTGTAAGCAACGCCGGACGCGACCGTGATCAGCAGGATGCCCGGTAGGAGGTAGTCCACGTACTTGACACCGCCCGTGTGGATGGCCCCGCCGAAGACATAGACGAACATCAACAGCATGGCGATCGGCGTGATCGCGGTGGTGATGATCGTGTCCGGGCTGCGCACGATGTGACGCAGTGAGCGGCCCAACAGCGCGGTCGTGTCGCGGAAGAAGTGCCCGTTCATCGTTCGACCTCTGCTGTCCGTGGCGACCGTCCGGCCGCGGTGTGGTTCAGGGTGCTTCCAGCGCCGGTGTGCCGACCGACGAGGGCGAGGAAGACGTCTTCGAGGCTCGGCTGTCTCTCGACGTACTCGACCCGGGCGGGCGGCAACAGAGCCTTGAGCTCGGCGAGCGTGCCGCTGACGAGAATCCTTCCCTCGTGGAGGATCGCGATCTGGTCGGCGAGCTGCTCAGCCTCATCGAGATACTGCGTGGTGAGCAGCACCGTCGTGCCGGCGTGAGCGAGCTCGCGAACGGCCTGCCACACCTCGAGGCGCGCCTCGGGATCGAGGCCGTTGGTCGGTTCGTCGAGGAAGATCACCGGCGGGTCCCCGATCAGGCTCATCGCGAGGTCGAGACGGCGACGCATGCCGCCCGAGTACGTCGCGGCTCGGCAATCCCCGGCGTCGGTGAGCGAGAAGCGGGCGAGCAGGTCATCGGCGATCCGGCCCGGAGTGTCGAGGTGCCGCAGCGTGGCGATCAACACCAGGTTCTCGCGTCCGGTGAGGATCTCGTCAACGGCGGCGAACTGCCCGGCGAGGCTGATCGACTCGCGGACATTGGCGGCCTGGGTGACGACATCGAAGCCGTTCACTACGGCCGTCCCGCGGTCAGCCCTGAGTAGCGTGCAAAGGATCTTGATGACCGTGGTCTTGCCGGCCCCGTTTGAGCCGAGCAGGGCGAAGATGCTTCCCGGCGCCACATCGAAATCGACGCCGCGCAACACCTTGAGATCGCCGTATGACTTCAGGAGTCCGGCGATCTGGATGGCTGATCTTGTGCTCATAAGAGCATCTTGAAGGGTTGACCTCGCGTCAAGGTCAAGTCCTGTTTTCGCTGGCCCCCCTCGGGTCCCGTGACGATTGCCGGAAGGCCGAGGTGTTTCTGGGGCCTCCGACGGCAGCACGCCGACACTGAGTAATGCAGTGCCCGGGATGCCGCGCTGCTGCAGGCAGGTCGTAGGCGGAGGGGGCTTGGACTTTCGGGTGTCGACCCGAAGGTCTGGGTAGCCGTACCAAGTATGGGCGTTTTTCGCGCTTTATTACGTATGCACAGGCCGCTGACCAGCCGTTTGGTCGGCGGCTTCTGTGTTTGTGGGGACAGTTTGTGGGGTGCTACTCACGCGTCTGCGTACGCAGCATAGGCAGGGTGGCGTGGGCGCGAGCGGCCTGCCCGCTGCGGCTTCGCTCCGAGGCTGGATTCGAAGCGAAGCGTTGCATAGGCATGCCCTGTGCACGCCTATGCAGTTGCCCTACTCAACGTGCCTCAGCGTTGTCGCGCTGCGATCTCGACTTCGGCCGAGATGACGACGTGCAGGCGTCGTCAGGCGAGCCGTGCCAGTCGGTCGCTCATGTCGTCGATGGGGCCTTTGGTCCACTCGCCGTGCCCAGGAAAGACGTGCTCGAAGCGGTGACCGGAGTTGGCGAAGCGGGTCAGGGAGCGTTCATATTGGTCGCGGGAGTACCAGATCGTCTCGATGGCGCGTAGGTCTGAGGTGTTCCTCGACCAGGCCAGAGTGTCGCCGGAGAACAAATGTCGCTGACCGTGTAGGTAGAGGACGCTTCCTCGGGTGTGGCCTGGCACGGCGAAGGCGATCATCCCGGGGAAGATGATTTCCTCGTCTTCGGCGGTGATGATATCGGTGGCGAAGGGGGCCGCGTCGCGGTCGGCTTCGTGGATCCAGACTCGGGCATCGAAGTGCTCGGCGTAGTGTCGGGCGTCGGCGATGTCGTCTCGGTGGGTGAGCAGAACGTGGTCGATCCCTCCGGCATCCTCCATCGTTTGGACGAGGGTGCGGTCCCAGTGAGGAGCGTCGACGATGAACGGGTCGTTGGCTTGGGGGACGAACCAGGCGTGCGCTCCGAAGGAGCGAAGGTCGTTGTGGCCGCAGAGAAATACACCGGGCGCGACTCGCAGAGGGAAGACCCCCGGCGGAGCGTGACGGCGACTGACGGTACCGATCGAACGGGTGGGGCAAGCCAGCGCGGCTCTCCACAGCGCCATCTCCTCATCAGGGCTCGTCGGCTGTCGAGTGACAATGGATTGGCCGTTGTCGGTCGAGGTGATGAGGTCGGGAGCGTGTTGGGGGGCGACGTCGCAGGCGACGCAACGGGTGTCCACATACCAGTCGCCCGGCGCATTGTCCGGGTGTCGATCAGCGAGGCGAGCCATAAGAGGGTCCTCCGGTCTCAGCTTGTTCGTCGCGGTGGGAGCTCGGCTCAACTCCACATGAGGGAACTCAAAGATTCTGAAGTGGAACGCTATCACACCATAACAGAGCTTACACGCGCTACAGTAGCCGCGTGAGTGTCCGTGCACAGCCGAAGTCGAGTGCGCGTGACCGCACCCGCGGGGCGATCCTGGCTGCTGCCGCCTCCGTACTCGCCCAAGATCGAACCGCGACGCTGCCCGATATCGCCGAAGCCGCTGGCGTCGGTCGCACCACCCTGCACCGCTACTTTCCTGACCGGCAGTCGCTGATCGCAGCGACCATTCAGGACTCGATCCGGGCGATACAGCAGTCCATGGACGAGGCAGACTTGGATCAAGGTTCGCCACTGGACGCCATGCGCCGAGCAGTCGCCGCGATGGTCGCTGTCGGGGACCGCCTGATGTTTGTCTTCGGAGACCAGAGCCTTCTCAAGGGGTTCGGAACACCGGCCGGGCCGGTACCCGACGATCCCGTTGTCGACCTCATCACGCGAGGACAAGCCCAAGGCATCTTCGACCCCGAGGTCAGCGCTAGCTGGATTCAACACGTGCTCTGGGTACTTGTCTACCGCGGATGCGAGGACGCCAACCGCGGCGAGCTACCGCGACATGGGATCACCCCCATCGTCATCCGAACCCTCGAGAACGGCATCCATGTCCGTTAACGTCCTCCGGCCAGGTCCCGGCTCCCGTACACGGGCGGTGCCTTGATGGCGGGACTCGTGGAGCGGCCTGGTGCAACTCCTAATGACGCTGCCAGCACTGGGTCACCTTCGAGTGAGTGCGCGGTCTCGGCGACACCTTTACGCGACTCAAAGGAGGTGCTGTGATGGCAGTTGAAACGCGAGGTATCCGACACGTCCACCTACTGGTGCTTGATCACACGCGCTCGGTTGCATTTTACGGCGAGGTCTTCGGTATGCAGGTGGCCTTTCGTCACGGCAGCATCCTGTTCTTGAACTCTCCCGAAAAGCGAGATGACCTCGCGCTTCATCTCGCGCAGACCGAGGAGGAAAAGGTTAGAGTCGGTCAGTCCGGAGGGTATGAACACTTCGGAATTACCGTTACGGATCGCACGCGGCTCGATGAGGTGATAGCCATGGCGCAGTCCTCGGGTGGTTCCCTGATTGCGAAGGGTCAGTACGCACCCGGAGTTCCCTACGCCTATGTCAGCGATCCCGACGGATACGTCATCGAGATCTGACGCGGAGCGGCTATGGGGGTACAAGCGCACGATTCGTGCGCCGGGTGGAGGAAGAGGACCGGACACGGCCCCGGCTGGGCTTTAGTTGGGCGGGTGCCTCTCACCTTCGGGCAGGCAACCCGAAGGTGTACTTCGGATCGGCGACCACCGAGCATTTCTGGGGACTCTTCCGATGGACGGTCGACATTGAGTAGTGAAGTGCACAGGCGGCTGCATATGCATGACGCCACTACCAGCGCCTTTGCGCCTCCGGAGGACCCGGCGGCTCGAAATGCGACAGTGCCCCCGCCACCATTGGTTGCCGATTTCGGCCGCCTCCTGCATACGCATAAGCCGCTGACCAGCATGTTTGGGTCGGCGGCTTGTCGTTTATGGGGCGAGTTTGTGGGGTCCTACCCTCGCTCTTTCACGGGATTCTTGGCGGGGGTTCTGGGGGCTCGGGCGGGTTGTCGATGAGTGCCTGAATGGGTGCGGCGGGTGGTGCGGCGCGCGGGCGGCCATGGGTGAGCCAGGCGTCTCCGGTTTTGGTGGGTGTGGAGGGCTCCGGGCCGATGTTGGGCGGGGTGCGGGGTGGCCGCTCAGGCGAACGCGGCGCGGAGGCGTTCGAAGCCGGCTGCGAGGGTCTTGGCCCACGCCCAGGTCTGGTCGAGGCGGAGGTTTATCTGCCGTCCTCCGCGGGTGATGCGGGCGGCGATGTGCAGGATGCGGTATCGGAAGGTGTCGATCTCGCAGCATGCGATTTCGGGGGTGTCGGCGAAGCAGACGGGCTTGGTCCACGCCACGAGGTCGCTGGCGGCGAGGAGCACCTCGAGCCAGGCGTTGTTCTCCGCCGCGGCGCGGCAGGGCAGGTTGCGCAGCCCTGTGGCTTTCGCTTGGCGGATGCGGTCCTCGACCCGGGCGTGTTGACGTTGGCGGAGTTCGAGACCGGCGATCTGGCCGGGCACCGCTCCTGGAGGGGTGTCGGTCAGGAACGCAGTGTGACGCATGCCTTCGGCGTCGTCGAACACCGAGAGCTGGGCTCCGGGGTGGGGACGTTCCTTGCGGACGATCAGCCGGGAGCCGTCCGGCCATGCGGACAGGTCGACGAGTTCGGTGACCTCGACCAGCCAGGCGCCGTCGCGGATGTCACCGCCGGTCTCGACCGCCGGCGACCAGGCAGCCTCAGGGACCATGGTGATGGCGGCCCGGACCGCTTCAGTGATCGGAAAGCCGAGGCTGAAACCGACCCGCCGGGCCCGGCACGCGCCGCGAAGCCGTGCGTGGCGCCCGCCGCGTCGGCTCTGACCACCAGGCGGGGGCCGCCGACGGTGTCGGGTCGGGCCTGTGCGGGCAGGGACGCCAGCGCCATGTCCAACACGGTGACGTGATCGGCGGTGGTGTTGGACCCGGCCCGTCCCTCCCGCACGATCCCGGCGAGGGCCTCCCCCGAGGAGATGTCGGGCCGGTCCAAGAAGCACAGCAAGGGATGGAACCCGAAGGTCTTCTTCCACGTCGGGGTCGCCAGCTCCTTGTCGGAATGGGCGACCACGATCGTGGCATCGATGTCCAAGCACAGCTCGCCGGAAAGATCTGGTCCCCCTCCGGCTGCCCATACCGCCGTCCGAGCTTTCGCCCGGCCGGCTCGCAAGGCCACCAGGTGCTCGCCCGACACCCGGTCCAGCGCCCTCCACGCCGTGGCCGTCGAGGCCACCGGACCGAACAGGCTCGGCTGGTCTCGCAGCAACGCCAGGTCAGAGATCGACCGGGCACCGTCCGCGATGGCGACCGCCAGATCGACCAGCACCTGGCCGGGCATGTGCACCGTCGGGGCCGACTTGTAAGTGTCGAGGAGCGCCTCGTCCCACGCCTCGACCAGCCCCGTCGCTACCGCCATCTCCCGCAAAAGCTCGGTGCCAGCATGAGAGACAACCCCAGCCCCATCCGCGGTCACATTCATCCGAACCCGTCGCTTGCTACTCTTCACGTGCCAAGTGCCTTCCGGTGCGGGACGCCGTGGACCTCGAAGACCCACAGCTTCCCCTACGGGACAGGCACTTTGGTGTATCCGGAGCTACGTCAGACGGGTACGCCGTGCAACACCGAGGCTACTCAACTCCTGCATAGGGCAAAAAGGCGGCGCGCCAGGGCACGGGCGGGCCGACACGCTGCGGCTTCGCGCATCGAGGCAGGCGGCGATGGCGGGCTGCATAGGGCATGCCCTATGCAGCGCCATGCGGCTGCCCTACTCAACGGCCCTCGGAGTCGTCGCACCTCGGGGGCGCTGATCCTGCTGCTGAGTGCCGATCGGGTGCCCCGTCGGCGCTAGCTGCTGACCGCTGCCGCTGCCGCTGCCGTCCCTGTAGTTGAGAGCTGTGCATGCGAAACGACCCCAACGTGGCCGGATCGACATCGGCCACCGAACTTCCGAGTCGCCTGCATCCACGACCGGTGCCGGGTCTGACGCGCGCGCCTGCCGCTGCCGGATCCCTGACGGGGCACGCTGTTGCCGATCAGTCGGCCACTGCGCGGTCCCTTGGCGGTGAGACGTCCTGGAGTTCCCTCTTGAGGTGGTCGAGGACGCTTTGGAAGAAAGCGCCGAGAGATTGGATTGACCCCCTGCGCTCGTCGGTTCCGGAGGTCCATTTCACGGTGGCTGTGGTAGGGCCGACGGGAGTGACGGAGAGGGTCGCCTCTATGGCGCCCGCAGCTCCTGGCGGGTCGGAGGCGTGTTCTGTCACGAGGGCGTAGGTGTAGCTGCGGCCGGCGTCGTCGTGGCGCAAGAGTCGATGCTTGACGGTGCTGTAACCGAGCTGGAAGGTGCGGATGTCCTCGTCGAGACGGAGTGGGGTGGTGTTGGGGATCCAGCTGAGGTCTGCGAAGTTGCCGATCCGACGCCAGACCTCGTCGGCCGGCTTGTCGATCGCCACCTCTGCCCGAGCGCCGCTCACGCGGGCTCGCTGAGGTAAGCCCCTTCGCCCGGCAGTGGCTTGCCGGCGTCGCGCCAGGCGGTGTCGCCTTCGCTGCCGAGGGGACTGCCGGTGCCGGTGGTGAGGTAGTCGCGGAGGCTGGGCAGGTAGTGGTCCCAGCTGCGCCGGCAGATGTCGTAGCAGTCGAGCTGCGGGCTGAGGCCGTGGTGGCGGAAGAACAGCGCGCACTGTCCGTGCTCGTCGCGGCCGAGGTCGAACACGACGGTCGTGCCGACCCAATCGGGGAGGAAGGGGCAGGCGAGCACATTCCACACGATGGACCTGGGCCGCTCGGCGCTGCGTACGCGGATGACGAGCGGCCCTTCGGGCCGGCCCATGTCGAAGGACAGCTCGCCGCCTTCGGCGCCCGACCCGCTCACCGAGTTCCACCATCGGGCCAGGCCGCTGACGGTGGTGACTGCGTCGAAGACCGCTTCGGGTGGCGCGTCGATGGTGATCGTGGCGGTGTAGTCGGCGGTCATGGTCGTTGTGGTCATGGTTGTTGTGGTCATGGTGCAACCTCTCGTTGTCAGGTGTGTGGCTGGTGATGAAGTCGTCGGGGGGGAGGGCCTGGTTGCCGTCGGCGGTCTGGGTTCGAGCGCCGCCGTTACGACCGAGGGGTGCGACCCTTGGCGTTCGCGTTGGTTCAACCATCGGGTGAGCGGGCAGTGACGCAGAGACGTCCGAGCTGGTGTTGCCAGCCGGAGCGGTGACTGCCGAGCTGGGTGGACGGCACGCCGCGGTGGGTGAGTACGACCAGGGTGTCGTCTCCGTCGGGGGTGAGCACGACCTCGACGGTCGAAGCCCCGGGCGGCAGGAGGTCGTTGCCGGGGATGCCCCAGCTGAAGGTGACCCGATAGGGCGGCTCGACGGTGATGTAGGCGCCCCGGGCGGAGACGTCGCCCATGTCGAGGAAGAACACCCCGCCGGGTCGCGGGTCGAGCTCGGCGTGGTCGCCGATCCAGGAGACGATGAGCGCCGGGTCGGTGAAGTACGGGAAGACGGCCTCGGACGGAGCCTTGATGTGCTCGGTGGCGAGGATGACGTCGTTGCGGATCTCGGCGGTCACGGCTCGTCGCGCCGTGGCCGGGGATGCGCCGTCTCGACGGCCTGCTTGAGGCGCCCCAGAGCGTCGGGCCACATCTCGGAGAGCAACTGCCGCACCGGCTCGAGGGACTCTTCGTGCAGCTTGTAGAGGCGGCGGGCACCCTCGCGGCGCTCGGTGAGCAGCCCGGCGTGCTTGAGCACGCTGATGTGCTGGCTGACCGCTTGCTGGGTGAGCGTGAAGTTGGCTGCGATCGTTCCGGCGGGCAGTTCGGTGTGCTGGACGAGCCGCAGGATCTGCCGACGGTGCGGGTCGGCGAGCGCGCGGAGCACCGCGTCGGGTGCCTCCGGCGTGGACTGGCTCCGCTCGACCATCGGGGAGGGTTTCACGCCCCGAAGAGGATGCCGGTACGGGTGGTGGCGAACGCCTCGATGCCCGCCATGAACTGCTCCGTGGTCATGAGCCTTCTTGGTGTGCCGGCGGGCTCCCAGATCACCGGGGTCGATACGGACGCGCCGACGCGAGCCGCGTTGGGGTCGTGGTCACCGAAGCTGACGGCGAGCGTGCAACCGACGGCTGGGTCGTTCGGTCGGACCCGGCCGGCGTTGGCGCTGGTGAGCGAGGCGAAGAGCACTGAAACGGTCGCGGGGGTGCCAGCAAGCTTCAAGACAGCGGTGAAGTCCTCCGTTTTGTCATTGCTGATGCTCGCCATTCAGGTTCTCCATCCAATCACAGGTAGATGCTTGTACAAGCGGTTGCTTGTAACTCTAGCGTTGGTCGTCTCGATGTCAAGAGACGCTGGGCTACGTGCGGTCAAACGCGGCGGCGGTCCCTGGAGTGGGCCGTCGGCGGCAGACGGTGGGCAGTGGGGTGAGGGCGATGCTGGCGGCGATAACCGACGCCGCCCACGGCAGTCGCTACCGCTGGGTCGCTCGAGGGATCTTGCGGCACGGAGGTACGTTCAATAGCGCCACGCCGGACGTCCGTCGCACGTCCGTGGCCTTGCTTGCTCATATCTGAGAGGAAGCGCCGGGGCCGTCGGAGGGGACGCCCGGCGACGAGGGGCGAGGCGGGCGTCCTCGGGCGGCGGTGATCAGGCCCGAGATTGTCCGGGCAGGGCGGTCCTTTCGGGGTGGTGCCGTTCGTCGTGATGGCACACTGACCCCGGACCCAAGGAGGGAACCGATGAAGTACGCACTGCTGCTCACCCGAGGTGCCTGGCAGGAGGACGGCGACGAGGTGGAGCAGGGCCAGGTGTTCGCCAAGATCGGCGAGTGGTTCGCCCGACTCCGGGCGGACGGCACGATAGTGGAGGCCAATCAGCTCCAGCCGGGGCACACGGCGACCACCGTGGTGCTCGAGGACGGCCGCTCGACTCTGCTCGACCGGCCGCTGCTCGAGGCCAAGGAGGCGATCGGCGGCTACGCCGTCGTAGACGTCGCCGACCTCGACGCCGCCCTCGACCTGGCCAGGAGCTTCCCGGTGCCAGACGGCAAGGTCGAGGTCCGGCCCGTGGTCGAACGCTGAGCAACGTGACGGTGGACGGGTCGCCGATCGGGTCAGCCCGCTCGGCGCTCGACCGGGCATTCCGGGAGGAGGCGGGCCGGCTGACCGCCAGCCTGGTCCGCCTCCTCGGCGACTTCGATCTGGCCGAAGAGATGGTGGCCGATGCGGTCGTCGAGGCGCTGGCACGCTGGCCCACAGACGGGGTCCCGGACCGGCCGGGCGCCTGGCTATTGACGACCGCCCGGCGCAAGGGCATAGACCGGCTACGGCGCGACGCCAGCTACCGTGCCAAGCTGGCCGCCGTCGCCGCCCTGCCCGAGACGACCACCCGGGAGCCCGACGACCGGCTGCGGCTCATCTTCACCTGCTGCCACCCGGCGCTCGGCGCCGACGCCCAGATCGCCCTGACCCTGCGCGCCGTGGCCGGGCTGACCACAGCGGAGATCGCCCGGGCGTTCGTGGTGCCCGAGGCGACGCTCGCCAAGCGGCTCACCCGGGCCAAGCAGAAGATCGTCGGCGCCAGCATCGCCTATGCCGTTCCCGAACCGGAGGAGCGCCTCGACCGGTTCGCCTCGGTGCTGCGGGTCGTCTACCTGGTGTTCAACGAGGGGTACCTGGCCACTTCCGGAGATAAGGCGGTCCGCCGGGACCTGGCCCTTGACGCCGAGTGGCTCGCCGGCCTGCTCGTCGCCTGGATGCCCGACGAGCCTGAAGCGCTCGGCCTGCTCGCCCTGATCCAGCTCCACCTGGCCCGGTGGCCGGCCCGGCTCTCCTGTGAGGGTCGCCTGGTGCTGCTCGGCGACCAGGACCGCTCGCTGTGGGATCGCCGCCGCATCGCCAGCGGCGGCGCCTTGATCGAGCGGGCAGCCGGTGCCGGTCGCATCGGGCCCTACCAACTGGAGGCGGCCATCGCGGCGGTTCATGGCGAGGCTCCGTCGTGGGAGGGCACCGACTGGGATCAGCTGCTGGTGCTGTACTCGATGCTCGCCGCCATTGACTCCTCTCCGGTGGTGACGCTAAACCGGGCGGTGGTGATGGCCGAGGTGGACGGCCCGGGGCCTGCCCTGGCCGAGGTCGAAGCGCTGGCGGCGGTGCTCGACCGGTACCATCCCTACCACGCCACCCGGGCCGCGCTGCTGCGCCGGGTAGGACGGGACCGCGAGGCTGAGGCGGCCGACCGGGTCGCCCTGGCGCTGACGGCCAACCGTGGCGAACAGGAGCTGATCACCCGCCGGCTGCGCTCGTCGCCGTGACCGTGGCGGTCCCGCAAACGAACACGGCCAAACTGGACATCGTCGTGGGCTGGCCCAAACGCGCCGCAACCGGCGCGCGCCACCCATGCTCCACGTCTGGTTCGTGCCCATCCCCGGCGGCCCCCTGGCAATCGAGGCCCCCAACAACACCATCGTCCCCGCCGCCGAAAGAGTGCCCTCTCCCGACAATCGGCCGGCCTGACACCACACCCCGGCCAAGATCCCCTGCTCATCCGCCCTTGCGCAGTCGTGCAGACCCAGGATTACCGGAGTCCGGCGTAGGAGTGGCGACAACAAGCCGTGCTCGCCTTTCGATTTCCGTACCGACCCGTCCCGTAAACCGATCGGTTTGCGGAGCGTCCGGGGGCCCTCCACCGCCTGTGTCGCTTGGCGGTGTTGGCCGGCGGGCCGGTGGTACGCAAAGCTTGGGGCATGTCATCCGGGGAGGGGATCCACCCCAGCGCTGCCACCGTCGCCGTTGTCCTCGACGAGTCGCGACGCTCATCGCCGGCTACGAACGGCTCACCGGGCGCAGCGCAGTCGACCCTGAGGCCATCCGCGCTCTCCTGGCAGCCTGAACTCAAGCGCAGGTGGCGGACCCCCAACTGGCGCTGATCCTGGGCGGTCTCACGCCACGATCGCCTCCCAGGTGCAGGATGTCGGACACAGCCAAATCCAGGTTCGTCACAGCGATCGTGATCAAGCTCGTCCCAGCTCCTCGACCACATAGAGCCACCCGCCAGCGACCACGCGCCTCATGACCTCGTTCTCGTTCGGGACGATGTCAGCCGGCCGGCCGAACAGGCGGCCATACAGCTCCATGGCCGGCGCAAGCGCGCGCACCCGAACGCCTTGCGAACAGCACTTCGGTCAGCATGAGGACGTCGTGGCACTGTCTTGGGGGTCGTCGCAGCGGGCGACCCAGTTCCGGTCCGCAAGCCGATCCGCTAGCGCGACCGATGATGTGACCTCGCCATGGGGTCGTGATCGGAGTCCGCCAGGCTTACCTGAAGATCATGGACGATCTCGCCGATGAGACCCGACGAGAGGAGCCCGGGGCCGAGTGGGCCGGCTGCGTTATCACCCACGGGCGGCAGCAGTCGTAGAGCGGCCCTGACCGCCGCTGACGCGTGGTCAAGCTGCCAGCGGACCTCCTCCGCTATGGCGTCGGCCCGGTCTGGTACGGCGAGACCAGCGGCGTTCGCGGCATACGCGGCGGCGCCGAGCGCATGGGCGCCCATATGGCAGACGCCAGCGGCCTGTCCGGCCGCCCGAGCGGCTGCCGCGGCTGCCGGAGCGCGTACCCCGCTTGCCGGAACGCCACCTGAGAAGCGGCGGCGGATTCCCTCAGCGACGTCAAGCTCACCGCGTGAGAAGGCCCGAGCCCGGGCGATGAGATCACGAGGACGACTGTCGCTTGGAGCGGTTGCCTCGAAGATCTCCAGTACGTGATCTGCGCAATCGGCCGCCCACGCGGCGACGGTCCTCCGGTCGGCCTCGCTGAGTGTTTGTGGAGAGCGCACACCACAATCCTTCCAGCACGATCATGCCGGTCGTCCAGCAGGACCTCGCCACCGGGCGGATGCCCGGAACGAGGATCCCCTGCGGCTCGCACAGATGGTCGAGCGCGAGCCCTCGAAGGCCGTTCCGCAGCCGGTTCGCGTTTCGGGCGCCCCCGAGTGAAAGAACTCGCGCTCCGCCTGAGTCGGTGGTTGCGCCGAGTAGGTGATCCCGTTCACGTCGTGGTGGAGTGAGTTGTAGGGCGTCGCGGTTCACGATGCAGTGCTGTTCACCCGTGCCCGCAGAGTCGGCACTCCGGGGCCGTCGAGTTGGTCGACGTAGGGGGCGCGGCCAGCCATGCTCATCAGTAGTGCGAGGGTCGATCCGGTGACGAGCGGTCCGGTGCCGGTGGCAAAGGGCCCGTCGTCTGCATGCAGCTGTAGCCCGTCAATGGTGGTTCGGCTGGGCACCGTGAAGTTGCGGTGCGCGAAGAACTCAGCCACGGGCGTGAGCGCGTCGATGTCCGGCGTCCGGGGTAGTCCGAGCGGCTGACGGATGTCTTGAGCGTGCACGACGACCTCGCCAAGGTAGGCCGCGGTGTGTCCGGAGGGGGCGGTGGTGCTGTCGAGGATGGCGTTGAACCGATCGAGCGTCACAACCGGCGTGCTGCCCTGATGCTCGACCATCCGGCGCTGGTTGTGCACGTCGGCACGGAAACGCGCGCCGAGCATGCTGCGCACCCACCGCCACTGGTTCAGGCTTGCCGCGGCGGTGAGGTGGGCGACGACCTCCTCGACATCCCACTGCCCGCACAGGGTGCCGTGCCGCCACTGCTCGGCGTTGAGGCCCGACAGGTCTTCGGCAAGCGCAGTCCGTTCGACGTGCGCCAGCGCCCAGAGGGTTCCTTGCGACCTCACAGGGTTCTGCCCGATGCCCGTCTGATGCTCGACTGCTCCCGTGGTTTGTCGGTGGTCATCGGCTGACCAGCATCATCTGGTTGCCCTCGCTGTCTTGGAAGGCAGCGACGATGTGGCCGGGCTGGAACGGCGACTCTACCGGCTCGGCGAGGATCAGAACACCCCTGTCGCGCAGCACCTCAACGGTAGTCTCGAGGTCATCGGTGACCAGCACCAGAACCGGCCCGGTCGAAGGCGCGTCGTCGTCGCGACGGACGAAGTGCAGGGCGGTGTCCGCGCCGGGGAAGGCCAACTCCACCCACCGCCAGCTGTCGTTGCCCATAGGGGTGTCAGCGCGCACAGCGCAGCCCAAGTGCTTGGCGTAGAAGGTGACCGCCCGGTCCTGATCGAACACGGGCAGCTCTGCAAATTGCAAGTGCACTTCCTCTCCTCCTCTTCCAAACTAGACCGTCTAGTACTTATCTGAAGGTAACCTGCGCAAGACTGAGTTGCAAGACCCGCAAGAGACCCACACGATGCCTCATCCGAGCCAGAAGCGAGCAACAACAGCCACCATGACGACGACGCCCCTCCCGCCGCGCACGTCCTTGCGCAAGCACCAGGCGATTCTGGATGCCGCAGAGACGATCTTCCTGCGCGACGGATACCTCGGGACGAGCATGGATGAGGTCGCCGCCCGCTCCCACGTCTCCAAGCAGACGGTCTACAAGCACTTCGGGAGCAAAGAGGCGCTCTTCGTCGAGTTGGTCACGACCATGACGACGCGGGCGGCGGACGCCGTCGATGTCACCATGTCGTCTGAGGTCCGCGGCGACGATGACGTAAGAAGCTACCTGCGCGACTACGCACTCACTCAGCTCACCGTGGTGTTGACTCCTCGCCTGATGCAGTTGCGCCGGCTCGTGATCGGCGAGGTGGCCCGCTTCCCTGACCTGGCCAGGGCGCTGTACGAGAGCGGCCCAAAACGCGCCATGTCCCAACTAGCGGCGAGCTTCGAGCTACTCGCCGAGCGGCGCCTGCTCGCACTCGACGACCCCGCAGTGGCGGCCTCCCATTTCAACTGGCTGGTGATGGCCGAGCCAGTCAACCGAGCGATGCTGCTTGGCGACAGCTCAATCCCCGGCCGCTCAACGCTGAATCGACACGTCGAGCAAAGCGTGCAGGTGTTCCTAGCCGCCTACGGCGCCCACTGATCCCCACGTCGCAAACCGAACCATGCAAGCCCGCGTGCACCAGTGAGTTGCCTTGACGAGCCGACGCCGCTGTAGGGTCGAGCGAACGCATCGACCCACGGGGAGGCCACCGCTGGAGCGACGCGGCAAAAGCCGATGGAGGCGGTGCGGCAAAGAGGCGTCCGGTAGAGGAGCTAGCAAAGCCCCCGCCACCAAGTACCGTCGTTTTTCGCGCCGCTTTGCATACGCACAAGCCGCTGATGCGAGAATTCGCTGAATCGAATTCTCGCCACCCCGGCGAGCCCAAAGAGCTCTGGGTTGCTGGCCAGCAGGTTTGGGTCGGTGGCTTGTCGTTTATGGGGCGAATGAACCACCCTGGGTTTGTCGGAGGCTGGGTTGTCACACAGCGACCCCGGTTGGGGAGGCTTGCAGGCCCTGACCGTACAGGTTCTCGTACTCGACGGGGGTCAGCTTGCCGATCGAGGTGTGGAGCCGGCCGGTGTTGAACCAGTGCACCCAGCTGGCGGTGTCGCGTTCGACCTCGCCAGCCCCCGACCATGAGCGGGGATGGCGGTCGATGAGTTCGGTCTTGTACAGGCCGATGGTAGATTCCATCAACGCGTTATCCAGGGCGTCGCCAACGGTGCCGATCGAGGGTGCAATGCCGGCGTCGGCGAGTGCCTCGGTGAACGCAATAGCGGTATATTGAGAACCCGCGTCGGAATGGAACACTAATCCTTTCGATGTGAACTTCGCGTTGTGGCGTCTGCGAGTGAACAATGCCTGGTCCAGTGCGGCGGTGACCAATGGTGTAGCTTTCGAGGTGGATACCCGCCATCCCAGTATCCGTCTGGAATAGACGTCGGTGACGAAGCTGACATACACAAAGCCGGCCAATGTCCACACGTAGGTAAAATCGGCGACCCACCATTGGTCGGGGCGGTCGGGAGTGGCCCACGCCCTGCCGATGAGGTCGGGGCGACGGCTGGCCAGCTCGCCCCGGCGGGTCGTGACAGTGCTGTGATGGCCTCTAACGGCCCCGGAGACACCTACGATACCCATCAGCCGGGCGGTGTGGTCCCGGCCGACGTCGTGGCCTGCTCGTTGCATCATGGTCCAGCACTTATCGATCCCATAGACACCCCAGTTACGCCGCCATAAATCGAGCAACACGTTGGCGAGGTGCGCGTCATCCCATTCTGCGTCGCTCACCGGGCAGAGCTTTTTGGCGTGATAGGTGCTCGGGGCGATCGGAATGTCGTGCTGGGAAAGCACTCCGATTGCGGTAGGGACCGCCCTTTTGGGCGGCCCCCCGCACAGATCCCAGCGTGCGGAACTACCGCACTGGGCTCCTGCCTCGGGTCTTGGCGTCGAAGCGCACCTCGGGATAGGGATGCAAGATGCGA
>JAKBBA010000181.1 GCA_021808665.1 Actinomycetes bacterium | reverse complement strand
GTGGGCACCGACCGGCCTCTGGTGGGCACCGACCGGCTTCTGGTGGGCACCGACCGGCTTCTGGTGGGCACCGACCGGCCTCTGGTGGGCACCGACCGGCCTCTGGTGGGCACCGACCGGCTTCTGGTGAAAGACTGTGTCCGTAATTGCACGGAACTTGTGCAATTACGGACACAGTCTTCCCCGGTTAGCGTGGCAGTCGTGACAGCGCAACGATTTCCGGCATTCGTCGCCACAAAAGCCGTCGAAGGGTTCCACCGCGGGGTCGAGGAGATCGATATGGCTCTCCTCGGTGACGACGGTGCGATCGTCGACGTCGAATGGTCGTCAGTCAACTATAAAGATGCGCTAGCGGCGTCGCCTGATGGTCGGGTAGCGAGGATTTCACCGATCGTGCCGGGAATCGACCTTGCCGGGCGTCTGGTAGACGACGCAGGGGAGTTCCCGGCCGGCACAGCGGTCCTCGCTCACGGCTATGGCCTTGGAGTGTCCCGCCACGGTGGATTTGCCAGTCGAGCGCGCGTCCCGGCGGAGTGGCTCGTTGCGATCCCTGAAAGTCTGGACGCTCGCACGGCGATGGTGATCGGCACAGCCGGCTTCACGGCGGCACTGTCGGTGATCGCCCTCGAGGATCACGGGCTCGAGCCTGGGTCGGGGCCAGTTCTTGTCACCGGTGCGACGGGTGGGGTCGGGAGCGTCGCTGTCAACCTCCTCGCCGGGCGAGGCTACGAGGTGGTGGCCAGTACGGGGAAGGCAGAGACGAGCGCCGCCTTCCTGCACTCATTGGGAGCGTCGCAGATCGTAGAGCGGTCGAGCCTGGAAGTGGAGGCCGGACGACCCCTGGAGGCCATGACCTATGCAGCGGCTGTCGACTGCGTAGGCGGGACGACGCTCGCCAACGTGCTCAGCCGCATCAGTTACGGCGGGGCGGTCGCAGCGAGTGGGTTGACGGGGGGAGTTGCGGTTCCGACAACAGTCATGCCTTTCATCCTTCGAGGGGTTTCTCTCCTAGGGATCGACTCCGTAGAGATCCCGATTGTGGAGCGGCGTGCGGTCTGGGAGCGTCTCGCGGCGGATCTCCGCCCAAGTGGCTTGGACAGGGTTGCCGTGGATATCACCCTCGACGGCATCGACGACGCTCTCTCGCGAATACTTCGGGGGGAGTTGACGGGACGGCTGGTTGTCGCGCTCGGGACCTGACGCCCAGTCGGCGTGCGGATCCGGCCCTCTGCAATCCGTCGAGGCGCACACGAGAATGCGACGACCCAGGGATGGCTACGATCCTTGTCATGGCGAACGTGCTCCGGGTGGGTGATCCCGCCCCCGACTTCGAACTTCTCGACCAGAGCGCAGATCCGGTCTCTCTGTCGTCCTTTCGGGGCCGCAAGGTGCTTATCTACTTCTATCCGAAGGCTGACACGCCTGGATGCACAGCTCAGGCGTGTGGCCTTCGCGACGTGCTCGGCGACATCGGCGACGCTGCAGTCCTCGGGGTGAGCCCGGATGCTCCTACCAAGCAGGCGAAGTTCGACCAGAAATACGGGCTCGGTTTCCCCCTACTCTCCGATACCGATCACAAAGTCGCCGAGGCCTACGGCGTGTGGGCGGAGAAATCCATGTACGGACGCAAGTACATGGGCATCCTCCGCTCGTCGTTTCTCGTGGACGAGGACGGAACTCTGATTCAAGTCTGGTACAAGATCTCGCCGGCGGACACGCCTAAGAAGCTCCTCGGCGCGCTGGCCGGTTGACCTTCGGCGCGCTACGCCACGGGACAGCAGCCACACATCTGCACGCGCCCTTACGCTTCGAGGGGCGCCATTACGATTGTCCCGTTGTGACCGCCGAAGCCAAAGCTGTTCGACAGCGACGGCCCAGGAGTCCACGACCGGGCTTCGCCTGTCACCACGTCGAGGTGGATCTCGGGATCGAGCTCGGTGAGGCCGACCGTGGGAGGTATGCTCGACTTGGAGATAGTGAGGGCGAGCGCTACCGCCTCGATTGAACCGGCAGCGCCGAGCGAGTGCCCGCACACGCCTTTGATCGACGTGACGATCGGACCGGGGAGTCCGAACACTTTGGAGATGGCAAAGCTCTCAGAACGGTCGTTGGCTGGCGTCGACGTGCCGTGTGCGTTTATGTGGACGATATCGGCGGGGACCAGCCCTGCGTCACGTATAGCCAGTTCCATGCACATCACCGCGCCTGCTCCTTCGGGCGCCGGGGCGGTGATGTGGTGAGCATCCGCGGTACTCGCAGCACCGAGAATCTCAGCGTAGATCGTCGCACCCCTCGCCTGGGCGTGCTCGAGCTCCTCGAGGACTAGGACCGCGCCGCCTTCGCTGATGACAAAACCGTCGCGCTTCGCGTCGAAAGGCATCGACTTACCGTTGGTCGAAAGCGCGGTCATGTTGGCGAAGCCGGCCTCCCCGATCGGCGTCATGGCGGCTTCTGAGGATCCCGCAAGCACCAAGTCGCAGCGCCCGGAGGCGACGAGTCGTGCGCCGGCGCCGACGCTCTGGGTTCCAGCTGCGCAGGCGGTGACTATCGCCTCGCAGGGCCCGCGCAGCCCGTAGCGCATCGACACGTCGGCCGCCGCCCTGTTACCCATCATCATCGGCACGAGGAAAGGCGTCACCCGGCGCGAGCCGCGCTCGTCCATCACATGAATCTGATCCTCTAGCGTCTCGATACCACCGATCCCGGTGCCGATCATTACTCCCGCCCTGTCCGGATCGACGCTCAGGGACTCGAGGCCGCCGGCATCCGCGAGCGCTTCCTCGGCGGCGACGGCTGCGAGCTGGGTGAAGCGGTCGACACGGCGCAGTTCTTTGGCGCCGTATATGGCGGCGGCGTCGAAGTCCGGAACTCGTCGTGGGCCATCGGCCGGAGGGAGGTGAAGCCCTCGCCAGAAGGCATCCTGGCCGATTCCGCAAGGGGCTGCCACCCCGAGCCCCGTAACCACTACACGCCTTCCTGGGATCCCCGGGTGGCCCGGGTAGGGGTGTAGGGCGAACATCAGAGCTTGGAGGTGACCAGACCGAAGGCTTGAGCCACTGTCTTCACGCCTTCGAGCTCGGACTCGTCGACAGTTATGTCGAACTGCTCTTCGAGCGCCATGACGAGCTCGACGAGGTCAAGGCTGTCGGCGTCCAGGTCGTCGGCAAAGCTCGCCTCGGGGGTCACTTTGGCGGGTTCCACCTGCAGCACATCCACTGCACACTGCTTGAACTTGTCGAATGCCTCTTCTTGATCCATTTTTCTTTCCTCTCTCGCCTTGGTGGTTCTTGGAATGTCGTTGCAATACCAGCGCCTGGTTTCCCGTCGGGATACACCACCCGATGGGTTCCTACCGACTGCGGCGCCCCTCAGCCCGCCAAATCTATCTCGCTCAGCTTGTCGTCTCGTCTCTTGACCTGCGGTCAGCCTTCATGCCAGCGCCACACGGCGGAGGCCCACGTCATCCCGGCGCCGAAGCCTGCGAGGAGAAGGTTGTCCCCGTCCGACACCCGGCCGCTCTGGATTGCGTCGACGAGCGCCAGAGGTATCGACGCTGAGCTCGTGTTTCCTGTGCGGCCGATCACGCTTGCAACTTTCTCTGTTGGCAGCCCCAGCCTTGAAGCGACCGCCTCCATGATCCGGATGTTCGCCTGGTGGGGCACGAACAGCGAAATCTCGTCGATGGTGAGCTTGGACCGCTCCAACGAAGCGTTCGCTGACGAAACGGTCGCCACCACCGCCCGCCGAAAAACCTCCTTGCCGCGCATGACCATCCCTGAACCATGGTGGGCGTATAGGAGGTCAACAAGAGTACCGTCCACCCCGAGATCCCATCCGAGGAGGCAGCCGTCCCCAGGTGTTGCTTCGACGACAACGGCGCCGGCGCCGTCGCCGAAAAGGAAAGCGTTCGTGCGGTCCGCCCAGTTGGTCGCTCGCGTGAGCGTCTCGGCGCCGATCAGGACTATCCGGCGGGCGCCAGCCGCGATCATCCCGCTGGCTGTTACGAGACCGTAGGTGAAGCCAGCGCACGCCGCGTTGATGTCCATCGCGCCGCGCACTATCCCGAGTGCGGCGGCGATCGACGCGGAGCTCGCTGGTATCAGCTGATCGGCGGTGGTGGTGCACAGGATGACCATGTCGATGTCCGAACCCTGCAGGCCGGCGACTCGAAGGGCCTCGCGGGCGGCCGTGACCGCCAATGTGGCGGTGGTGCCGAGGCCGCCAGCTGGTGGATTGGGGTCGTCGCCGGCGTCGGCGAACGGTCCTGTTGCGACGTGGCGGGTGCGGATCCCGCTGCGCTCGACTATCCAGTCGTCGCTCGTGTCGAAAAGCGCCGAGAGCTCGTCGTTGGTGACAACCCTGTCGGGGAGAGCCGAACCCCACCCGGTGATCGTGACACCCGTCATGAGCTGTGCAACCAGGCGATCGGCTGCCCGGCTTGGACTCGCTCGCCGGGATGTGCGATGTATCCCTTGAAAGCTCCCCCGAAAGCCGAGCGAACCTCGATCTCCGAGACGGTCCCGAGTAGACATCCGACGTCAATCCACTGCCCCACTTCGCGGCGCTCTGGCGGAGGTTCGAAGATTCCCGCTGAGGGGCTTATGACGACCCGCTCGGACACGTATAGAAGCTCGCCGTGATGGTCGGAGGCGTAGTCGTGCAAGGAGCTGTCTCCCGCCAGTGTGTCGACCAGGCGGTCCAGGTCGGCGGGCACCGAAACGGGAACCGTCGTCGCTTGCGGCAACGTCGCTCGCACTGTGGCAGAAAGCGAGTCGCCGGGGCCGAGCTCGACAAAAAAGCGCTCTTCATCCAAGTCGGGGTCCAAGGCCCCGGCCAAGCGCAGGATGCTCTGATGCCACCTCACCGGACTGCACAGCTGCGCAGACAGGAGGCGGCGCCATTCGTCTCCGTCGACGTGGAATCGGCTGTCCACATTTGCCACGAGTGGAGTGTCGGGGTTGTAAAACACGGTGGTTTGCAGCATCTTGCGCAGCCTGTCCCTTGCGGGGGCCATGAGCGGGGTGTGAAACGCCCCCCCGACGCGCGCCGGGTAGGCGCGCTTGGCGCCCAGCTCGAGGGCGAAGCGCACAGCGTCGTCGATGGCGGCAGGGTCGCCTGCAATCACCGATTCGTCGGTGCTGTTGATGTTGGCCAGCCAAACGTCTCCCTCGGCAAGGCGGCACGCGACGTCTGCGACATCTGCATCGCAGCCGACGAGCACGGCCATTGATCCTCTGCGGGCCTCGGCGGCAGCTTGCATCGCTTCTCCGCGCTCCGCCACAAGTTGCACCGAAGCGTCGAACCCGAGTGCTCCGCTTGCGGCCAACGCGCTGTACTCACCAACCGAATGGCCGGCCAACCGTGTCGGTTCGACACCGATCCGCTCGACGGCGTCCAAGATCATCAAGCTGAACGTGAACGTCGCCAGCTGGGCGTTGTGTGTTTGTGTCAGTTCCTCGGAACCGGCGTCGGTCAGCAACGACCCGATGTCGCGCCCCGCTGCTGCGGAAGCTTCCTCCACGACCTCCCAGGACGGGTGCTCGGTCCAGGGCCGGCCCATTCCTGGCCGCTGCGATCCCTGGCCGGGGAAAATGAAAGCGGGCACCTTTTTCGGTCTGCTCCTTGGATGGCGGTCGGGTACGGAGGGAAAAAAGAGGCGGATTGCGGGCCTGGCAAGTATCAGACCTGGCGGGGCGTTGTAAGGTAACGATTCGGGGCTGCGCCCCGGTCCGCTCTAGGCTACTGGAGCGCAATCGCCCGGATGGCGGAATAGGCAGACGCGAAGGTCTCAAACACCTTTGGCCGTGAGGTCGTGCGGGTTCAAGTCCCGCTCCGGG
>JAKBBA010000042.1 GCA_021808665.1 Actinomycetes bacterium | reverse complement strand
GCCCCGTATCCCAGAACGTGCCGCCCGGGTATCCCAGAAACCCAATAGCTACATGCCCCATACCGCCGGGTCTGTGGGGCTTGTGGGCTGTTGCTGAGTGGTCTCGTCTGCGGCTATCAGAGGGGAACCTCGACGGGTCAGTGTGATCTTCTTAGCTGACTGCGTGGCTTTGATGGTCGTCCAGCATTGTCCGATCCGGATAGCTCGCCTACGCTGTGGTCGTGGCTGACGTGCAAGACCGGTACAGAACAGTCGCGGACGGCTTCGACGCGGCTGTCAGAGCAGCTGATCCTGACGGCTGGGATGCCCAGTCCCCCTGCGACGGGTGGAAGGCCCGAGACGTGGTGGCACATGTGGTCACCGGCCATCGGGGTGTCATCTCCAACGTCATGAGCGGCCAGTGGGCACCCGTAGCTTCCGACGACGACCCGAAGCGAGCGTGGGAGGAGGTCTCCCGGGAGATGCGGAGGATCACCGCTGACGCCGGGCTGATGGCTCGGGAGATCGACGGCCCGGCGGGTAAGATGCCCGCCGGCGAGCTCATCAGCCGGCTCGTGGCCATGGACCTGTTGGTGCATACCTGGGATCTGGCCCGGGCGGTAGGCGCAGACGACCGCCTCGACGAGGACACGGTCCGCCACGCCTACGAGGTACTCAAGCCGATGGATACTATGATGCGCCGCCCCGGAGTTTTTGGGCCTAAGTTGGTACCACCGGCTGGCGCCGATCTCCAAGAAGAGTTCCTCTGCTTCCTCGGGCGGGCCTGAGCCGCCCGCCTGACGTGGCGACGGTCACCCTAAGCGCCAGCAGATAGGGCTCGACGCCGAGGTGGCCGACGCGGGTAGGCGCTCGCCCTCTCCGCCTGCCCTGCCCGCCGGCCCTGGCCAGCGGCTGTCCCATATCGTACGCCAATACAGTTCCGGCCGGGCTGTCCTTGTCCTTTACGGCCGGTTGGTGGGTGCATTGTGCCGCTTAGGCCAGCGTCCTGATCCGAGCGCACACGGGTGGAAGTCAACGTCGCTCACGGCGGGTCGTGTTCAACCGTGGGGTTGACAAGCATGGTGCTGTGAAGTAGGATTTTAGTCAGCCACAAGGTTGAGAGGACTGATGTCAGCGAACGCTATGGTGACGGTGTTCTCGGCGTTGGCCGACGAGACGAGATTCGACATCGTGAATCGTCTCGCCATTGGCGAAGCGACGTTGAGCGAGCTGGCCGAGCACTACGACATGTCCATCCAGGCGGTGTCCAAGCACCTGTTGGTGCTCGAGGACGCAGGCGTCGTGTCTCGCCGGCGCGAGGCGCAGCGCCGGCCGGTCCGGTTGGAGCCGAAGGCGTTCGACCTCATGGCCGAGTGGATCGAGCGGTATCGCCAAAACGCCGAGGCCCGCTACCAGCGCCTCGACCGGTTGTTCGCCCAACTCGACGAGCAGACCCCCGACAACGACGAAGGAGCGACGACATGACAAGCACGACCAACCGAGAAGCCGAGATCACCGTCGACGACAAGAAGCCGTCGATCACGATCGTCCGGGAGTTCGACGCCCCGGCCAAGGCGGTCTTCCGGGCACACAGCGAGCCGGACCTCTTCGTGCGATGGGTCGGCCCCGACAGCCTCGACTCCAGCCGTGTCGACCGATGGGACTGCCGCACCGGCGGCGAATGGCGCTACGTCTCCATCCGAAGCGACGAGGAGCACTGGTTCCGAGGCTGCTTCCACGAAGTCCGGCCCAACGAGCTCATCGTCGAGACGTTCACCTACGAGCCGTGGCCCGACAACGTGTCGCTCGAACGGTATGTCTTCGAGGACCTACCGGGCTGCCGCTGCCGGCTCACCGTGACCTCGCTGGTCGACAGCTTCGAAGCCCGCGACGCTTTCATCGCCAGTGGGATGGAGGTCGGCGTCCAGGAGGGCTACCGCAAGCTCGACG
Source organism: Actinomycetes bacterium (assembly GCA_021808665.1). Next base: position 26,748 of record JAKBBA010000042.1, on the reverse strand, counting down.
CGCTCCTCGGCCGATGATCGCGACAGCAACGACCGAGAGCCCGAGGAGGACACCATGGCAGAGCTGACCGTCGACTTCATTACCTCTCTTGACGGTTACGCGTCGGCGGAGGGCTGGCCGGGGTGGTGGGGTCTCGAAGGCCCCGAGTATCTCGGCTGGCTCGACGAGCGGCCCGAGGCGACGCTGCTCATGGGTGCGAACACGTACCGGCTGATGTCGGGTTTTGCCGCCGGCGCCACCCCGGCGGGGATCGACGAGGTCTCCACCGACGAAGAGAACACCTTCGCCACGATGACGGGGGCATCGAAGGTGGTGTTCTCCTCCACCCTCGAAGAGCCACTGTGGTGGGCGAATACGACCCTCGTGCGCGGTGACGCTGTCGAAGCGGTGCGCGCGATGAAGGCTGACAGCCCCGCCCTCTTGAGCACGATCGGCAGCATCAGCCTGTGCCGGTCGCTGCTGCGGGCCGGGCTCGTCGACCGCTTCCGGGTCGTTATGTTCCCTGTCATCACCGGCGCCACCGGCTCAGAACGTATCTACGACGGCTACCCCGACGTCGCACTCGACATGACCGCCAGCAGAGTCTTCGATGAGCGGATCCAGCTCGTGGAGTACCGACCACAGATCCTCGAACACCCACCGCTAGAGGCCACCACCACGGGATAGGCAGGGGAGCGACGCACCCCGAACTCGGAGGTCGAGGAACGAGCCAGGACGAAGGCAGCCAGGCGCAGTCCCCCGAATGGTCCGCCTCGGGCACTCACCCCTGACCGGCTACCGGCAACTGCCCCCTATCATTCACGCCGAACGTGCCATTATCCCGCGCAGCGCCCTGCCCGGAAAAGCGGGGCTCGTTGACGGGGCAACGTCGCCCAACGCCGAGCGTGCTTGCAGTCCGCGAGCGCGCCGGAGGTGCCGATCTGCGCTGCCGTCCCGATGGCAGCGGCTGTCGTTCTGACGGTCGGTTCTGAGCGACCAGTTCTGCTCGGAGATCGTGAGCCTTGCTCAGCAATGGAGCTGTCGTTCGGTGTCCTCGCCCGCTCGGCTCAGCCCACCTGTCGTGGACGCGAGAGGGATCGTTGTGTCGGTCGCTGGCTACCCTCGTGGGGCAGCTTCGCCGTTGGCGCGCGAGGGCTTGGCCGGCCCGCGCCTCGTCGCGGATAGCGCGCCGTCACTCGGATTCCTTGCGGGCGGGGTAAACGGGACGCTCCCCGGCCGCCAACGCCGCTTGCCGGGGTGTTCCCGTTCAGGGTTCGTCTTGCGGAACTTGAGGAATGGCACCGACCTGAACAGATCGCCTGCGGCTCACTAACGTGCAGCGCACGCCGGTCAAGTTCGGGAACGTCGGTATCGCCGTCGATGACCTCGAAGCGACGATCGCCTTCTTCGCTGACGTCGGGCTGACCTTCGTGGGCCGGGACTCGGTCAGTGGCGAGTGGACCGACGCCGCCGTCGACCTCGACGGCAACCATGCGAGGATCGCCATTCTCCAAACGCCAGACGGCAATGGCCGCCTCGAGCTCTTCGAGTACGTCCATCCCGACGCGGTCGACACGGAGCCCACACGGCCCAACGAGATCGGCGTGCACCGCGTCGCCTTCTCGGTCGGCGACATCGAAAAGGCCGTCGAGATCGCCGCAAGGCACGGCTGCCACCCGCTGCGCGCCGCGGCCACCTACCGAGACGTCTACATGCTCACCTATCTACGCGGCCCCAGCGGCATCATCGTGATGTTCGCCGAGGAGCTGAACAACAGTTAGTTACGTTCCGACGACCGTTCGGCTACCGGTCAGTCATCGATGACTGCGGCTCCGCGTCGGTTGAGCCCGGCGAGCCCATCCCGTCTTGCCTGCAGTTGCTCGGGGGTGTGGCCTACCCAGCCCTCAAGCTCACCGACGATGCGAACGTGATCGCGGGTCCGGTAGGAGCGGGTGGATTGCCAGGGAACTTCTTGTCGGTGACGTTGGGATCGTCTTCGAGCGCGCCAATCGACTCCACGATGTAGATGCGTCCAGGCCCCTCGCCGGCAGCCACCTCGGCGCCCCAGGCCGCGGCGTCGAGCGATTCCGTGACGTAGACGTGGTTCATCACGCGCCCCGGTTCGAAGTTCGATAAGCAGCCAGGGACCAGAAGGTCGCCTACGGTGAGATCCGCCTTGCTGCCGTGCAGCAACGCGCCTGGTTCGTGAACCTCAAACGGTGTTGGCCCTCTTTTCGTATCTCGTTCCCTACTCATGAGGACCCTGTCGATGTCTCACTCTCCTCGTGCTGTGAACGATGACCGTCCGGCGCAGGAGCCGCCAGCGGACCGCACTAACCACGAGGGTGGGTGACCAGGTCACGCTGTTCGTCAAGCCCGGCCGCTGCGAGGGCGGCGTCGACGCCGGTGTCGTGGCGGACATAGAGAACGACCAGGCATGACGCACGATGAACTGTGATCCGATGACCGATCGGCCCTGCAGCTGACCGGTTCCCACCTCGTGTCACACGGCCTGTTGCTCGACCACCACTCTCCCATCTGCGCCACAAAACCAGCGCAGAGGCTGAGACGTGAACCCCGACCGGCTGAGCCACTCGCCCAGCACCGAGCGGTCCATCATTCCCCGCCCGCGTGGGCCAGCGATCACGATACGTTCGCTACTAAGCGCCTGAACGCGCTCGGCGTCCTGCTCGTTCACCGCGCCGAGCCACTTCTCGACCACCGCCAACGAACCGACCACCCCGGCAATCGTAGCTGCGTTCGGGGCGTCCGTAGGAGAATCCCTTACGGGCGCTCGGAGTAAGCACTCGGGGTAGCAGCAGGCGATCCCGCGACGCCACGTGAGCGACCGCAGAACCTGGCGATCGGCGCTCCCCGCCCGGGTGTGCGGGGTCGGAGCCGCCGAGCGCCTACTCAGCGTGCTGCGCTCTCAGCCTCTTTCGGTATACTTCAAGTCGGAGCGAGCATGACGTTCGACCATTGACGGGCGCCTCTCAGCCGGCGTTCCGAGGCACGGTGTCGGATGTTCGGCGCTCACCTCCCAGGCGCCCGGCCAGGCGCCCCATACGTGCCGATATGCGCTCTCCTGGAGGACAGCGGGCCCGGATTCCTGAGCGCGCGTTATGGATCGTCCCCTATCGGCACTTCTGCCGCAGCCTGAGCGAGGCGTTGCGTCGTGCGGACGCCCCGCTGGGATCCCGTGGAACTCAGTCCTCGATTTGGCCTGATCCGATTTGCTCCAACCGCGCACGCATGACCGCGAGCTGTTCGGGCGGATGGCCAACCCAATCGACGAGCTCGCCGACGACACGCAGCGGATGGCGGCTACGGAACGACTGCGTCGGGTTCCCGGGATGCTTCTTGTCGGTGACGTTCGGGTCATCTTCAAACTCGCCGGTCGGCTCGACGAGATAGATGCGCCCGGGCCCCCCGCCTACTGCGAGTTCGGCTCCCCATGTGGCCGCGTCGAGGGTGACAGTGAAATAGACGAAGTTCATCGTCCGACCCTCTTCAAAGTTCGATTCACGGCCCGGGACCAAAAGATCCCCGGAAACGAGCTCCGCCTTGCTGCCGTGAAGGTAGCTACCGGGCTCATATACCTCGAAGGGCACCGGATTGCGTTCCCCATCCACGGCGGAAACTCTATCGTGGCGTCCCGAAACGCCAGATGGGACCACCTTCTAGACCTTCCCGAGCCCGGGGTCTTAAGGTCGAGGGGTTCAGTTCGTCGCGCGTGAGAACGTCAGGTGCGTCACTCCGCTTGGGGACGAGACTGTTTCAACGTCGTAGCCGTTCTCGAGGCCTTCCAGTCCGTCCCAGACACGAACGCCTCGGCCCAACAGGATCGGAACGACCACGATATGAATGTGGTCGACGAGCCCGGCTGTGACGAAGTCGCGGACTATCGTAGGACCTCCGCCGATGCGCACGTCTTGATCGCCGGCAGCCTTGCGGGCCGTGTCGAGCGTGTCGGCGGGCGAAGCGCCGATGAAGTGAAACGTCGTACCGCCCTCCATCTCGATCGATGGGCGCCCGTGATGGGTGAGGACGAACGTCGGCGTATGAAACGGCGGGTTGGAACCCCACCAGCCCTTCCACTCCGGGTCCTCGTGCCATCCAGGCGGGCCGAACTTGCCGGCACCCATGATTTCGGCGCCGATGCCGGGAGTGGACTTTCGGGCTAGAGCGTCGTCGATGCCAGCGCTGCCCCCAGGCTGGCCCAGTAGCTCGTGGCGGCCCCACCGGGTGGCGAACATCCACTCGTGAAGGCGGTGACCGGCGTGACCGAACGGCGCTTCGAGGCTCAGATCCTCGCCAGTGCCGAATCCGTCGAGCGATACCGAGAAGTTGTGGACACGGGCGAGGGACACGGCGTGTCCTCCTTTGTTGATCGGAACTCAAGTCTGGTTGGTGGTACGGCACAAGGTAGGCGATTTATCGGTGTCGGAGCTCAGACTCCTCCCAGCACCGAAACTCATCGGATTAGCAATGTCCAACTCCGCGCTCGGACCGTCAGCGATGTCTCCTGCACGGACCGGGAGGCCAGAACCGACACGACGATGAAGTGCTCGCCGGAGCCAGCGACAGCGAGCGCCGACGAACTCGCCCAATATGTCGCCTTCCGCTGTCTGTGTATCACAGAGCCAGCACGTCCTCCATCGCCGGCTCCGAGGCGACCTCGCCGGGCAGAGGGCTCCGGAGCGTTATCGACCGGGGCTCCCTATCCCCGATCCCCGATCGCCGGCTCCTGGGCGTTCATCTCCCTGATTGACGGTGGGCTATGCAGCGCGGTGGTCCCACTCGGAGGCTCCGATAGCACCGGGAGCCCAGCGGCGTAGCATCGGGGGGTGGCCTACAACGAGAATCTCGCTGATCGCATCCGTGAACTCATAAGCCACGAGGAAGGGCAGGTCACGGAGAAGAAGATGTTCGGCGGTCTCGCCTTTTTGGTGAACGGTAAAATGGCAATTGCCGCTAGCGGTCAGGGCGGAATACTCGTCCGCTGTCTTCCGACGAAGGCGGTGCCGGCGCAAGCCCAGACGGCGATCATGCGAGGCCGGCCGATGCAGGGGTGGCTCCGAGTGGCCGACGACGCGCTTAGGACCAAGACGCAGCTACGCAAATGGGTGAGGACTGGTACCGAAGCTGCCTGCTCCCTGCCGCCCAAGAGGTGACGAAGCGCAACGCAGTGCCGCGTGCAACCACTACCGGAACTATCCCCAAACAACTCACGGGGCGGTCCCCGAAGGAAGCTTGCTCTACGTCCCGGTATGCCGGCTCATTGTGGCGCTCCATACGTGCCGATCTGCGCTGCTGGCTGGAGGGACGACTCGTCGTTGTGGCGTGGCATTCTGTGGCGTTTCGCGAACGCTGCGCGCTGAATCGGGCACGCGGCCATGCCTGTCGGAAGACTTGCCGACGCTGCAGTTCTGTGCCGGGGGTGCCATGAGGACCGACGGGCATCCCGACCTGGAGGCGGCACTCGCTCCGGTACCCCACGATGTCCGAGGCGAATCCCGATAGAAACGAGCTAACGACTTCCCTATCTTTAACACAACTATCTGCTATCCTCTGCGTGTGGCCCCTACTGCGAAACGAAAGACGTCCTTCGAGATCGACTTCGCCAAGGTGGAGTCGGCCAGGGAGATCCTAGGCACCCGGACGCTGACCGACACCGTGGATACGGCCCTTGATGAGGTAATCAAGTTGCAGCAGCGTCGACGTCTCGTTGAGCTGCTGTTCACCCCCGGGCGACTTCAGCTCGACGATCCCGACGTAATGTCCGGCGCCTGGCGCTGACTGGAAATGGCGACGTACCTGGCGGACAAGAGCGCACTCACGCGCAGCGATACCCGTCCGGAAGTGCGGGGCGCGATCGAACCGCTGCTCCTGGCAGGGCGGATAGCGACTTGCGGGATCGTCGACCTCGAGCTTCTCTATAGCGCGCCGAACCCGGCCACGTACCACGATCTGGCCGAGGCGCTGCGAGCCATGCCACGCGTGCCGGTAACCGATGGCGTCGTCGACCGAGCACTACAGGTGCAGTCGCTGCTGGCCAGCACGTCGCAACATCGCTCCGTTCCGCTGCCAGACCTGCTGGTCGCGGCCTGCGCGGAAGCTGCCGGACTTACCGTGCTGCACTACGACTCCGATTATGAGCGGATCGCGAAGCTGACTGGTCAATCGGTGCAGTGGGTGGTTCCCCGCGGAAGTGTCGCGTAGCACGGTTCGTGCCAACACCACGCACTCGACGAATCGTTCACACACATCGGCGTAACCGCCGGTTCGTCCAGCAGAGCGCGCCCGAGGTGCCGATCTGCGCTCTCCTGGAGGACAGCGGGCCCGGATTCCTTAGCGCGCGTTATGTACCGTCCCCTATCGGCACCTCGGGGGCGCGTCAGGAGCGAAGTACCTGAGGGATATTGGGCGAGGCGGCCGCGGCGGAGGAGTCGGGTGACAGTGACGCTTGGACAGTGCGCCCTGAGCTCACGTGGACGTGACGAGCATCACATCTATCACCACGACTCGTCACAGTTCATTTCGCGTATTCGAGATTCGCCGTGATGATCTGCTCGCGGATTGTCGCTAGCTCGACCGGCCCCGACGGGCGTCGAACTTCCCGGCCGCCGACAACACGATGTACGTGCTCGGGACCGGTCATGCCGGGCTCGTGTTCGTGGCCAGGGTGGCGATCTCGACGCCACAGCAGTCGGCCGTCATCGTGTTGCAGGTGGAATCGATATTGCGGCACGGCCAACTCGTCACCCAGGCGTAGCAGGGCGGCCAGGGAAAGACCAGAGGAGAGCAATGTGCCGCGGACCTCGATCAAAAGTCCATCGTCGTAGTCGGTGACGTCGACGGCGAACTTGCCCGGCAGCGAGTCGGCCCATCGAACAACCTCGTCGATGGCTTCGTCGGAATTGTGGGCGGACTGGAACAACGGTTAGTCGCCGGCGGGGCCGTCGGACAGTCGTGGGGCTCGTCCAGACACTCGGTGCCGCTTGAGGGTGGTTCGTGGTCGCCTGGCTTCGGCGACGACATCGATCAGGGTCTTGGCCCGGCCGGCGGCGACGGCGTCGATTCGGTCTTGGTCGGCAGCGATCCACGCCGCGAGAGCAGAATCGTCCACCCCGGCCGCCCGTGCTCCACGGACGAGAGCCAACAATCCGCGTACAGAGGAGCCATCTCTGAACTGCCACAGCGGGTAGCGCACCCCTTCCGAGTCGGCGACAGCGAGCAGCGATCCGCGACCCGCCCGCTGGTTGACGGCTTGGCGAGATATGCCCAGCATCCGTGCGACTGCCGACCCGCTCAAAGCCGTGTTGTCTGCGCTTGCCTGACGGAATGCCCTGGCCATAGCGCTGACAGCGGCGGAGACGTCGCGAACCTCGGCGTCGTCTCCGAGGGTCGAACGAAGTTGTTCGAGCACGGCATCTATCTGGCCCATGCATCCATCGTACCCCCATGTCAACCTGTGTCAACGTCGAGTCTGTCGTGGGGTCAGGTATGACCGTTCGCAATGCCGAGGCCCCGATGCTGTCTCAGCCGGCGACGGCAACCTGGATCCAGCTGATCACGTTCTCGTCAACGTCCATTACGTTGGCCTTGCGCCCGGCGTCGCCGACGGCCTCGATCGGCCCGGCGTTGATCCCACGCCCTCCGAGTTCCGCGACGAACTGCTCCAGATCGGTCACCGATATGGTCACCAAGGTTCGTCCAGCACGCTCGGGATCCTCGTTGACATACAGCCAGCCGTTCCCGGCCACGTTCCACATGACCTCCTTGAGGTTGGGGACGACGTCCGGTGCGCGTCCGAAAAGGTGCCCGTACCATTCCATCGCCACCTGCAAGTCTGCAACGGGCACGCTGGCGAGAAGCACTTCCATAGCCACCCCCGCAGCATCGCACGCTGAGCCCCCAGGCGATCTAGTGCGAGGCTCCTGGTACCGGCTCGAACAGATGACGGGGTTCCGGCGCCCGAGCCAGGTTCTCAGGCATCCCCGAACGCTCGCCGCCATATCCCCGCCGTTGCGCCCGGCTGGACCGCCACTGACCGCCGGGTACGGGTGGACTAACAAGGGTGAATAGGGGGACTAGGGTCGGCCTCTCGCGCGGCCAACGTCGTCCGGCGATCTTTTCGATTCGAGAGGACGACGCGGTGGTTGATGACAAGGACGGATCGCCGACCGCGTCGCAGCGGCCGACGGACGAGTACTGGGACCGGATCGTGTCGGGGACCGCGGGCGACGATCACAGGCGTCAGACCGTGGTGCGTTCGAGGCTGTTCGAGCACGAGGCCGAGCGTTATGACCGGTGCCGGCCGAGGTATCCCGACGTCGTGATCGACGCGTTGCTCGGTCCCGAACCGACTGGCCTCGAGGTGCTCGATGTGGGTTGTGGCACGGGGATCGCTGCAGTGCCGATGGTTGAGCGGGGCGCCAAGGTTCTGGGGGTGGAACTCGCGCCCCGCATGGCGGAGATCGCCCACCGCCATGGGATCGAGGTGGAGATCGGCGCCTTCGAGGAGTGGGATGCCGCCGGCCGCAGTTTTGACCGGGTGACTTCGGCCCAGGCGTGGCATTGGCTGGACATGCCCGCCGCTACGGCCAAGGCGGTGTCGCTGCTGCGACCCAACGGCAGCCTGGGACTGATCTGGAGCGGGGGCGCTCACCCCGACGATCTCGCCGACGCGCTCGAGAAGGTGTATTCGACGGTGGTGCCGCTCGCCACTCACCGTCTCTTCCGCGGCTATGCCGCCCACCGCTCGACCGACATCCGGACCGGGCTGGACGGCGTCGTCGAAGCGATCGCCGCGACCCCCGATTTCGGCGCGGTCACTGAGGAGTGGTTTCCCTGGACGCAGCGTTACCAGAAGGATGAGTGGCTCGAGTTGCTGCTGACAAACAGCCAATACCCTGCGCTCGACACGAACCTGCGACAGCGTCTGCTCGACGCTGTTGGGACGACGATCGATGACTACGGAGGATCGTTCGTCATGAGCTTCGAGACGGTCTTGTTCACCGCCACCCGGCTCGGCTGACGGGGACGGCAGTGGACGGGCGCTACCGGTATCTACTCACTTCCGGACGGCCCCCTAGTCGGATGCGACCCGGTGCCCACTGGCGGCCTCCCCCGCGGCCTCAGGCGCGGGCCAACACGCTCACGCGGCCGGGCTCGCTGCGGCATTCGACGACAGTCAGACCATGGTCCTCGACCAAACAAGGCAGCGAGCTGCTGTCGTGGAAGCGGACGACGCCGGGAACCAGGTGGTAGCACGCGGCGCGCAGCCGCCAGTACAAGTTCTGGTACGTGACCGGTCTGCTGTCTCGGGCCGGAGCGGTGATCAACACGTGACCGCCCGGCCGAAGGCAGCGCCGGATCTCGGCAATGAAGGCCCCCGGATGAGCGAGGTGCTGTAAGACGAGGATTGCGAGGACACCCCCGAGCGACGCGTCAGCAAAGCGCAACGGTGCACTGACATCGTGCACCTCGAACGTCGCATCGACCTTGTCGCGACCGGATCGGGTTCGAGCGACCTCGACCATGCGCGGTGACCCGTCGAGGCCCACGACGTCATAACCGCGCCGGGCGAGTGCGAGCGCGTGCGCGCCCGGTCCGCAGCCGAGGTCGGCAACAGGTCCAGGCGGTACAACCACCTTCGCAAGCTCGTCGGCGGTCCGCTCGACCAACTCACGATTAGCCGGCTCGTCGCGTCCCCCGTTCCCAGGCCCCGCTCTCACGGTCATACATGAAGCGAAAGAACCAGTGCGGCGCAGGCACAGCGACGAAGCTACCCGTGCGGCTGAAGTCCGTGCCGGAACGAGACGATGTCGCGCCCACCAGAGCCGTTCACCAAGACCAGCGGAGGCTCGCCCCTAACGTCCACCGAGGACACCCCCGAAAATCGGGCTCCCGGTGTCCTCCAACGCCGGCTTGCGGCCAGCACCCGATGTGCCGATGTGCGCTCTCGGCAGCCAGTTGATGGCTGTAGTTCGGCGTTCGCGTTCTGGCGGCCTCACGGGACAACCTCAGCTGTGCTATAAGTAGCACATGACATCTGTCGGAGTCCGCGAGCTGCGCCAACGCGCCAGCGAGCTGCTGCGTCAGGTCGAGAACGGCGAGACGATCGAGATCACCGACCGCGGGCGACCAGTCGCGATCCTGTCGCCGCTGCCACAAGGCAGCCCCCTCGAACTGCTCCATAAGGCCGGCGATATCGAAGTGGGCACCGGCGACCTCGACGATCTCCCCGAGCCGCTCGCCTCCGGAAGTGGCGAGCTGCCGTCGCACCGGCTCGAACAACTCCGAGCCGCCGAGAGGTGAGCGCCGCCACCTACTTGGACTCCTCGGCCATGGTGAAGCTGGTCATCGCCGAGCCCGAGTCGGCCGCCCTGCGCCAACACCTTCGCCGGCGCCGACCGCTGGTGTCGAGCGCCCTGGCCCGAACCGAAGTCCTCCGAGCCCTGCTCGGTGAAGCCCCCGAAGCCACCGCTCGAGCGCAGGCACTTCTTGGTCGCATCGACCTGCTGCGGATCAACGACCGGGTCCTCGGCACCGCCGGCGCGTTGTTACCCGCCCATCTCCGCTCTCTCGACGCCATCCACCTCGCGAGCGCGCTCCAACTCGGCACCGACCTCGATTCCCTCGTCAGCTACGACCACCGCATGCTCGACGCGGCCCACCATCTCGGTATAAGCATCGCCAGCCCGAAGTAGCAAACCCCCATCCGGGGGCCCCTACGTTCCGATCTGCGCTGAGTGGATCGGGACCTGGAATGGATTATTGGGCGCTCGTTCTGGCGTATCCCCGATCGGCACATCGCGGAGGGGTGCGGCGGGCGGACGGGGACGCTCTGGACGGTGTACCGCCACCCGAGGCTGGACGCAAATCGTCCAAGAGCGCATCGCCGCCTTACGCCTCCAAGCTGAACGTATGACCGCTCCGTGCGGCTCCCTCGATCACGTTCTCTCCACCGCCACGACTCTCCACCCGACGGCTACCAGCACTTCGAATCACTTATCCTCCACACGCCTTCGGATTAGCCAGGAGGAACGGCTCCGTGTGGAGCGTTCAGAGAACACTCTGGGCTTGGATATACGCGGACCGAAAACCCTGACCATCGCCACGGTCGAGCTTGAAGTCGACAGACCATGATTTCGACACCGGGCTCCATTCCACGATATTGAAGGACATCTGACTGTTGTTGGCGCCGAGTGAGCTGCCGCAGGCGGCCGTTGTGATCCCCGCGTAGCCATCCTGCGTTTCTATTTTATCGATGATGAGGCGTGGCAGATGTTTGTGGCCATGCAGAATTAGGGAAACTCCCCGTGCGGCACACCAGGTCAGGAAGTTCTCGGCTTGATCCATGCCGACGAACTCTTCACGCCCAATCCAACTTTGAGGATCAATGATCGGGCGCTCTCGATAGTTATCGGATTCATAGGGGTACGGATGATGATGCACCAGGGCAATCCGTAGCCAGCCGTCGAAGCGCCCATCACGGTCCTCAACATCGAGGTCCGTCGCCACCTTCAGCAGCTGCTCGCCGTCGACGGTGCCCCGCGCGAGATTGCCGGTTCGGGCAGAATCGAAGCAGATGAAGAGCAGATGGCGGGCTTCGTCAACGAATAAGGAACTCCATTCCAGGTCGGCCACTTGCCGTAGGCGCTTACCGAATCCCAGCAGCGAGTTGCCAAAGAATCGTTGGTCATGGTTTTCCGGTACCACAATGCTCCGCTCAAAGCCCAAGAGCCGGAGCTGATCAGAGAAGTTCTTGAACGCCTGGGCGTGCCGCTTCTTCGGATGATCGAATAGGTCGCCGGTGATGACTAGATGATCGATGGTAGGCACCAGCTCGCGGACATTGGCCTGCAGGAAGACCTGTGTCTGTGCGCTCCGGTCGGTGCCGAAGTGGAGGTCGCTAAGGTGAAGGATTCGCCTGCGCGGGGTTCGCTCGGCACGGCGTTCTCGCACACCGTCGATGATCCGATCGGCAGCGGCGAGGACATCTGGCTCGTCGGCCTTTCGGCTGAATACACCCGACAGCTGCGACACCACACCGTAGGCCTCATCGAGTGGCGCGAAAGCAGAAGAACCTGAGCGGAGCACGAATACGGCTCCCGGCCAGCGATCTACCTCGCGCACGGCCTGTGCTGTGCCATCGTTCGGCTCTAGCACCCCGAAGCTGCGTTCGTCGTAGATATCCGGAATCAGGACCAGTATTCCGTGACCCGGGGCCATGGCAGTCTCCCTGGCAAACCTCTCGAGTGCGTGGCGATAGCGTTCGCCACCCACTGGTAGAACAAAGGCCGCGTATCGGTGGAACAGACTACGCAGGGGTTCGAGGGCCGTCGTGAGGACGTCGGGGTCAAGCGTGCGTACGTCATCGTGCGCGAAGTCAGTGGGGGGGAGTTGTCTTCGGGCCTGTCCGGCGGCGCGCTGGAACTTCAGGACGAACTCCGGCGAACTGGAGATCAACCGTTGGTGGCCGGCGTCGTAGTACTCCAACCCGTCGAGAAAGTTGCGGAGGTCGGCCCTGGTCATCCGAGGCCGTACAGGGGTCCGGGCGGTCAGGTAGGCGAGGGCATTCATCGAGGAGAGACTGAAGTAGACGCCCACGTTCGCCTCCGCGTTCGAGCGTAGCATACTGGGGGACTCCTCTCCGCGTCATGGGGAGGTGCCCGGGGGTCGGTGGGAAGCCGCGCCGCTAGCTATAGCTAGCGTTATGTGCTGATGACGCGGGGAGGGGGGAACATCCCCAGCGACGGTCGGACTCCAATGTTGCCATCGGGGTCTCTTAGCCAATCTGGAATGCCTTGGAAGGTAAGCGATCGATAGCGATTGGCCACAAAGGAGATGAGACGTAGAGCTTCAACGATTGTCGACTTCCCCGCATTGTTGGCTCCAACGATGACGGTGCGCCCGGTTAGTGGAAGCTCATGTTCCTCGAAGCGCCTGAAGTTTCGAAGACGTAGGAGCGTTAGCATCCGTCTGGTAGGGTAGCAGCGATCGCATCCAGATCCCACCGGTTGTCGTTCCGACCGAGGCCCGGCCGGGTAGCCTCCGGCTGACGAGCGTTAGACCTGCGCCGTAGCGGAGTTCGAAGGTCGTGCCCTCACCCTGAGGCGTCGGTGTGCTCTCGTTCACGGCTGGGTGCGCCGAAGCTCCGAATGGTCGAGGACCCCGTCCGATTCGGGCGCAGAACGACGGCGCGGAGGCGAGATACCACGGCCCTGAGCAAGCGCCGAACCGGTGTTCTGTGTCCGCCCGGCGCTGTTTCCCCATGCTCCAGAACGCGCAAAAAGCACGACCACCCGGTCCGTCCCAGAGGTGCCGTCCTGGTGGTATCAAGGCCCGGCTTACGGTTGTTCGCGTTTAGCTCTGGCGGCACCGCACCTGGCTCAGGAGCACGTCAGCCCGCTTCGCTGCCGAGTGGCACCTACTCTCGGGTTCCCGCAGAATCCGTCGGAAATCCCGGGAACCCGTCACCTTTTGGTTTCATTCGGCTGTCGGTGTCGAATGCTGCGAGCTCGTTGGGGGTGCAGAGGTGGCGTACGACGAAGGCGCGTTCGTTTACCCGCCAGAGTCCTTCGCCTTTGGCGAGTTCGGGGAGTTGGGCGACTTCGATGTCGGTGAGTCCGAGGAGTTTCCCGGCGGCTTGGGCTTCGTCGAAGGGTTCGTTGTAGAGGATTCAGGTGGCGGTGTCGCCGAGGAGGCCTTGGGCTAGGCCTCGTGATTGCGATCCGCTGTCGCCTACTGCGTCGAGGTCGGAGAGGCGGTGGACGATCATGAGGTTGGCGAGTCCCCAGGCCCGGGAGAGTTTCCATTGGGCTTGCATGCGGGCGAGGAGGGCTGGTTGGGCTAGGAGTCTCCACGCTTCGTCGTAGACGACGAGGCGCTGGCCGCCGGCGGGGTCGGCTAGGGCGGCTTCCATCCAGGTGGACGCGCAGGTCATGACGAGGCCGATGAGGGTGTCGGAGGCGGAGATGGCGGACAGGTCGAGGGTCAGCATTGCCACGGCTGGGTCGAAGGTGACGGTGGAAGGGCCGTCGAAGAGGCCGCCCAGGTCGCCGCGTACGAGCCTGGCGAGCGCGTGGCCGACGTCTCGCCCGTCTGCTCTTAGCTGTTCGAGGCTGGAGCCGATAGACGGTTTCCGCGGGTCGAGGAGGCCTTCGACTACGAAGGGCAGGATCGGTGTTCGCGCCCGCGTTTGGGCGTCTTCAAGGGCGGCGTCGAGAGCGGAGCGCTCCGTCGGGCCCAATGGTCTGCCGATGGTGGACTCGCCGAGAGCGGCGAGCAGGCCGGTGCGGCGGGCTGCGACTTGGGCTTGCCAGGCTGCGTCGTCGACTCCGGCGGGTCGTGGTCCTTCGTCGAGGGGGTTGAGGCGGTTGGTGTTTCCGACGCCGAGTTGGATGGCTGTGCCGCCGAGGGAGCGGGCGACGACGCTCCATTCGCCTTTCGGGTCGCCTGGGACGTACACCCGCTTTCCGAAGGCGACGCAGCGCGCGGCTAGGGATTTAGCGAGGGTGGACTTACCGCGTCCGATCTGGCCTGCGAGGGAGATGTTGGGGTTGGTGAGCACTCCTTGGCGGTACAGCTCCCACGGGTCGAAGCAGAACGCCGCTCCGGACCACGCGTCTTGGCCTATGAGCATGCCCGCGGTGCCGAGCCCTTCTTCGGCGAGGAACGGGTAGGCGCCGGAGAGGACCTCCGAGGTGGCTCTGTGGGCGGGGACTCGTAGCCGCCGGTAGGAGCGGCCGGCTGCCGGGCCTTTCTCGCCTCCGGGCGGCAGGAACGGTTTTTCGCGCGATTCTTGGCGTTGCGCTTCCAGCTCGGCTTTGCGCGCGGCCATGAGTTGGCGGCGGTGGTGGGCCTCGACTTGGCGGGCGGAGCGGGCTTGGCGGCGGCGAGCGCCGGGGGCCGCCCAGCCGCCCACCCCGTACACCCGTTCGTTGCTGCCGGCGGCCAGGCCCGAAAGCCAAGCACCACCACCCGGCGTAGCGTTGGCTCTGTGGCTGTCGGGGCGGCCCGACCGAACGGACTTTGCGGCACCCAGGCGGGCTAGTAGCCGCCTGGCAGGCCCGGAGGGACCGGCGTGGCTGTCAGACGTGACAAGGGTTTCGCCTGCCTTTTGTCGGTCGGCACCGTCGCCGTCGACGCTTGCGGACGGTTTGGGTTGGCGGAGTCTCACAGTGTCGTCCTGGCGAGCGGTAGCGCCGCGGCGACGAAACCTTGCATCTGCTGGCCGTAGAGGGGGCGAACCTCGCAGGCGGCCTGACCGGCGGCACGGATGATCGTGGCGCACCCGGCTTCGAGAGCTTCCGGCGTTGGCGCGGTGACGGTGACGAAACCACTGAACGCCACGTCGGTGTGCCCGGAGATGATCGAACGTTCCCTGGCGAGGAGGTCTTCGTATTCGACGCTGTCGGAGAGGTCAGCGAGCTGGCCGATCCTCGCCTTTTGAGCGGAGTCCGAGACCGCCTCGGTCTTTTCCCGGCGTATCTGGCGCAAGGCGGAGCTGGTGGGCAGCGGGCGGGCTAGCAGGCACAGCGTTCGTCGCACTCCAGGAGCGAAGACGATCGGGTGCAGGAAGTCTGCGGGAACCGAGATCCGCGGCCACTCGGATATCCACAGCACCTGCGACCAGCCGGTCTCGTGTCGCAGCCGGTCCCACGATTCCGAGACCGCCATCGGCCCTGCCCGGTCGAGGTTGGCTGCTGGGTCGCTGCGGGCGTCGAGAGCGACGGCAGGGTCGAAAGCGTGGCGTACGACGGCGGCGAGGTCGGCTTCGGGCATCCACTGTCCCGGGCGCAGCCCCGCGGCGCGCAGCCCGTCGGTGAGGCTCGCCATGTCGGCTCGAAGGACAGCAGCCCCTCCCCGCAGGCCTCGACCGGCGGCTCGTATCGCCCGGGCGGCGGCGCGCATGTCCAGCGACAGGCTGATGGTGTTGCGATGCGTTGACGAGTCGAGCGACACCTGGTCGAGCAGGCAACGATATTGAGTGTCGGCCCACCCGCCGTCGTGGACGCCGTGCTCGGCCCACCATTCCCGCTGCCCCCGGGCCGGGTCCGGCACGGTCGCTTCGAGAACCTGGATCGCCGCGCACGTACCGGAGGCCGCCAGGCCGGCGAGGACTCTTCCCCACCGCCCGACGCGACCGGCCCGGTCGGCGTCGTCGAGCAGGGCGAACGCAGGGTGGCTGACGGGCAGGACGGCGGTGAGAGTTTGGCGGTGCGGGTCGTGGATCATCGCCGCACCGGTCACCTCGTCGACGTGCAGGCGAAGCGAGGCGGCGTCGCCGGGAAGGGCCAGGGTCCCGGCGGGACGCGGGCGGGTCGGCCGGGATCGGAACTCGAGCTGGCCCGTCGCTTTGCGGGCCCCGTAGTGCAACGCCGTCGCGGACCATTCGATCGCTGGACGTCCCGCTATCCGAACAACGCCGGACGCTGCGAGCGGGGCCCAGACCACGCTGGTAACGACGAACCCGACGAGCCCGCCTGCGAAGAGAGCTAAGACGGCGACGACTGCGGCGGCGGCGAACACGGCGACTCTCGGCGTCGAGAAGCCGAGAAGCAAGCCCCGGGTCGAGCGACGCGCGAAGCGCACAGCCGATGGCGTGTTGGTAGTCACGACGAAGTTCTCCTTGCTAATCGAGTTGCCATGTCGCTGTCTGCGCTGTCTCGGCTCGTGCAGCCGGATCCTGTCGGTCCACCTGAGCTAGCGGCCGAGTCGACGTCGGTGACGTCGCGTCGTTTGCTGTTAGCCGGGCTCACGGGACGGCCGCTCCCGCGCTCGCAGCACCACCCGCAGCGCCCACGGGTACAGCGCTCGGCGGTACGGGCAGCCCAGGCGCCCGAGTGGCTGCCGCTGCAGGGAACCCGGAGCCGGCGGCGCCCACCCCGACGGGGTTGCCTCGGCCAGCACCACCGCCATTACCCCCAGCGCTGCCGGCAGGGCCGGGGCTTACCGACGGCCGGGGGATTCCGCCCGACCCGCTCCCAGCGGGACTACTCCCGTCGGGACTGTCCCCGCCCGACCCAGCTGATGGCCCAGCGGCGGGACCAGCAGAAGGCCCGGCACCGGGCCCGGCACCGGTTGCGGTGGCTGGTCCAGCGGGATTCGACGTGGGCATGGCGAAACTCCCGGCGCTACCGCCCGAGGTGCTGCCGGCGCCACCTGCGGCGCTGGTGGGGGAGGCCACGCCCGACGCGCGAAGCACCGGAGCTGCTTTTTGTCCCATCCTCGCAGCGGAGGCGGCCCCGCCGACTGCGGTCGCGCCGAGGGCGTGAAGTTGACCTGCGTGCTCGCCGGTGAAGTGCACGACTTTGAGCGCTAACCAAGGTGCGAAACCGGCGAGGGCGAGCACGATGACCCCGGAGATGATCTGGGTTATCTCCTGTGTGACGCCGGACCCGGCTTGGCCCACACCTTTTATCAGCATGAAGTAGCCGATCACGAAGATGAGCACGAGGACGAGCTTGGAGAACACGAGGGCGAGGGTGAACTCGATCCACCGTCTCGTCCAGGCGACGGTGATGTCAGCGAGACTCCCAGCGAACGCGAGGGGAGCGAAGGCGGCGGTTACTACGATCAGGACTTTGCGTACGACGAGGGCCAGGTACACGATCACTACTGCGGCGAGGATCGCCAACGCGAGTAGCAGCACCCCGGCAGCTCCGCCCGGCCCGGAGATCATACCTGTGAGCGCGGCAGCGGCGGTGGAGCCAAGGACGAGCTGTCCCAGCCCGGCCTGGCTGGTCCCCACGGCGGTCTGCACGATCCCGTTGGAGAGGGCGTCGGTGGCAGCGAGAATGGAGTTGAGGATCGCGACGGCGACGCCGCCTGCGATGAAGGCTACGAGCAGGCCTTTGAAGGCCCGTCCGAGGCCGCCCGGCTCCCGGCGCAGGACGCTTTGGATGATCTGCACCGCGAACAGAGCGACGGCGACCGTGCCGGCGATGGCCGCGACGATCGCCACGACGGTCGAGAATCCTTGGCCTCCGACTTGGATGGCGGTGGCGCTGTTGATCTGCGTCCAAAGCCACTGCGTCGCCGACTGCGCAGCGTTCCCGCACGACTTGGCGATGCTGTCGAACGCGTCGCCGGCCACGCTTTGGGCGACACTGCCGGCGCAGGTCGCGTAGCTGAGGGGGTCGAGCACCGAGCACGACACGTCAGGACTCCTTCCAGCCGGCGAGCAGGACCGACCCATACCCGTCGTGCCAGCGTGCGGAGCCGACCTGTAATACGGCGGAGAAGGGATGGCTCGTCGTAGTGGACCCTTCGGTGACTGCCAGCACTCCGGACACGTCCTCGACCCCACCTCGAAGGTCGGTCGGCTGCCAGCCGGCGTCGATCATCGACTGCCACTGCGGGTCGGGCCCCACGAGCAGGTCACTGGCCGTCCAGCGCACACCTCCGGCAGCGTCAGCCTGCCAGACAGCGTCGGAGGGGATCGGCGAAGGCTGGCCGGTGATGGCAGGGTCCAGCACGGTGGCGTAAAGCCCGCCGTAGCGGGCGGCGGGTGGAACTCCCGGCATCAGATCGGGGGCTTCCTCGGCGACGAGCCACGCGCCGAGCGCAGCCCGGCTTTGGGTTGCGAAGTTGATGTCGAGCAGGCCGCTGACGAACTGGCGGGTCCAACCTCCCGGCGTGTCCGAGGCGGGCAGGTCGGGCCACCCTCCCGATATCGCCGGGCTGCGCAGTCTGATCGCTTCGATACGCGACAACTCGGCCTGGTTACTTGGAGTCGAGAAGCCCTTCTCGAAGGCTTGGTCGTATTGCTGTTGGACCGGTGTCTGTGTTGGCACCGTCGTGTCCGCACTGACCGGGACCGGGATCGGGCTGGTACTGGCGGGACCGACTGGCGGCGAGGGGACCTGCACGGTGGGTGCCGGCCGGGCTCGAGATGCAGCAGTCCGGGTCGGCCGGTGACCGGCCCCTCCGACGGCCGCGACCGCTGCGGCTACGACGAGCACCCCAACGACGCCAGCGGCGAGCGCGAACCTCCTCGACCTCATGGTCATAACTGAGCGCCCGCCCCGGCGAAGAAGTTGATCAGCACGACAGCGCCGCCTATAGGAGCGGCGGCCACGAACGCCACGAGGACGCCTGTCTTTCCGCGCCCTGCGAGAACCGGATTAGTGCTGTGGTTACCGACGGCCCACACGATCGCCGACAAGGCCAGCCCGGCGAGTGCTGCGATCAAACCGAGCGTGAGCAGCGCACCAACTATGTTCTGAAGCTCACTGATGCCGGGCAGCCCGGTGGTGTTGGGGGTGACGTTGATTGCGCTGGGAAAGGCGTTGGCAAGTCTGGACATGGGTTGCGCTCCTGTCTTGTTCGGTGTGTCTGGGTTTGTTTTGCTACTCGCCTGGCGCCGGATCGCGAACTGCGATCAGGCCTCCAGAGACGAACGTGGACCACGACTGCACGGCGACGCCGTACTGCGGGTCGATAGCCGAGACGACGAGACCGTCGCCGAGGTAGATGCCGACATGGCCGGCTTCGCCCGGGCCGGGGGAGTCCGAGCCGGGCGTGAGAACCAAGTCTCCGGGCAGGACCGCCGACGCGTTGACGGGTTGACCCTCGTTCTGCTGGTCGACGGTGTAGTGGTCGAGTTGGACGCCGACGGTCGCCCACGCGGCCATCGTCAACCCGGAGCAGTCGAACGCAGCAGGTCCCGCCGCTCCCCACACGTACGGCTTGCCGAGCTGGGCGAGAGCGAAAGCGACCGCCGCCGCGTGCTCGGGCGTGGTTCCTGGTGGTATAGCGAAACCCGGTGGTAGCCCGTGCGACGAAGCCGGCCCAGCGAGGCCGCCTCCACCCTGACCGCAGCCGCCGGGCGTGTTCGCGTCGGATATGACCTGGGCGACTATCTGCCCGGCCGCCGCCCAGTTGGGCTGGTAGTTCGACCCGTCCGGGTAGGCGGAGTGCTGCACCGCCTGCGCCGCCGCCCAGGGGGTCAAAGTCTCCCAGCCTGCGACGGCCGTCAGATGACGCACGAACACGTCGGTCGCGTAGGTGGGGTCCATGATCTGCGCCGGTGTCCCCCAGCCTTGGGACGGACGCTGCTGAAACAAGCCGAGCGAGTCCCTGTCGCCGTGATCGACGTTACGCAAGCCGCTCTCGGTCAACGCCGTCATGACAGCGATACGAGCGACCGTGGCGTTCTCCGCGCTAGCCGCCATCGCCGCAGACACGATCAGATCGGCGTTAGCAGCTTGCGCGGCGCTCAACGTGGGGACCGAGCCGGTCACGCTGCACGTAGTAGCGGCCATCTCCGCGACGCTGAGAACGGCCTCGCCCGACGACTCTGCGCCACTACCGCCCGCGACGACAGTGAGAGCTACGACGAAAATGGCTGCGGCCAAGGCGAACACGACGACGACGCCTTTCACGTCGGAACCCGCCTAGCGGTAGTCGCCTGCGGCCCGGACCGGCCGGTACCACGGAAAGGCGGGGACGTCGGCGTGCGAGCCAGAGACGCCCGGGGGCGCCAACGGTCAGCGAGGTTTGCCATCACCTAGCTCCCTCACCCGATGAGTCACGCTTCGCAGTCCGCCTGCTTGTCGGCACGGGTGTGATCTTTACAGGAGCCTGCGACACTCCCTTTTTTGTGGTCAGTTCAAGCGGCGCGCACCCCGGCGGAGGAATCGACGTCGAGCTCCCACGGGGCGGGCAGTCGACTGATCGTGTCCATGGTCGACGACCACCATCGCAGCACCACAGCGGGAGGGTTCGGAGGATCCGCCTTGGCGGCCCATGACCGCAGAGCTATAAGCGACCAGTAGCCGACCCCCATATGCCAGCCGCGATCCGGCGCCCACTGCCTGCGCCGGGGCGGTCCGAGCAGCAGCCGTGAGCACTCGCTTATCGAGCTGCCCGGCCGTGACCTGCCGGCACTGAGGCAGTCAACGAGACGTTGAGCAGACCCCAACGCCCTTGTCGGCGGCGGCGGGGGAAACACCGTAGGGGCAGCCTCGCATGCGCCATCAAGGCGCGATTCCGCAAGACGCGATCCGACGCCGGAGGCATCCACCCGTTTTGCGTACCAGGCCCAAAACCCGGGCAGGTTGGCCTCCACCACGAGCAGCGCGTCGGGCGAACGGCGCCCGGCGCCGACCTGGCGGTCAACCCACCCGGTCACGGTCTGCGCCCATTGAGCCGCCTCAGAGCTGGAAGGGTCGGCGTCTACGGACGCCAGCGAGTCGAAGTCGACTCCGCCCAGAACGGCCCGACCCCGGGAGCGCGACGAAACCCTGGGCGTCTGACGCAAAGCCGAGCGGGCCTCTGTGGCCGCCTCGTACAGCCGGTTCGTCGCCCACGACGGGTCCACCCAGCCACGCGTAGCCGCCGCCTGCAGATCCGGTACGACCGAAAGGGCCCCGGCGAGAGCTGCGAGGCTCCCAGGCCACACATCCGCAACCCAATGAGCGAGCCCCATGACTGCCGGCTCGCTAAGACACATTGTCGCCTCGACGGCCCGGGCAGCGTAATCCTTACGGGTGTTGACATGGCCGTGCGGAGCGCGAAGCACCCGGAGCCACTCCGCCGGCGAACGTCGGGGTATCGCAGTGGCCGCAGAAAGACGACCGAGCACGACCGTCGGGGGAACCTCCGACGGTGAGCTAGGCGAGAAACCACGCGAGGATGCGTACGATCCTTGGAGAGTTGAGGAGGGCATGTTGTGAATGTCCTGCCGAAAGCCATGACATCGGAATGTCGCCGGGCTGCCATCTACGTGACATTCGCTCGCCGCCGGTAGCATCTGTTTCGTGGCCACGGTCGCCTCCGACGGGCAAACCCTCCTCAAAGCTCTGATACGAGAACGCCACCTGACCGCAGCCGAAGTCCTCGACTTGCTTCACCGCCGAGCGAGACAGATGCACGATGACGCCTTCGCTCTGTCTGAGCGCCAACTTCGCCGGTGGATGGCCGGCGACGTCGGCTCCCTCGACAGCGCCCGCCCAGCGAACGTCCGGGTGCTCGAAGACGAATTCGAGTGGCCGATAGCCGCTCTCCTAGCAATCGATGCACGCCCGAAGACGACCGTGCTACCCGCCGGTGACACTGCCAGTAGGCCGGAGCTGCGAACCGGCGAGTTCGTCGCATGGCTCGCCGCCCATAGCGACGTCAGCTTCGAGGACGTCTACGACAGGGTCACCGCCGCCGCCGAACGGTTGACCTCCCGCCCGCCGGCGCAACGCACGCGCGCTGCGACACCAGCCGTGCGCAGCCGACTGGTCGAAGCGGTCGCCGCCTACTACGGCCAACCCGCCGGACTATACCGGGCGAAAGTCGACTCCGAGCCCGTCGAGTTGAGCATCCTGACCGAGCGGAGCTGGGTCGGCCGGTCGATCCCGCTAGGAACCACCGCCGAGCACTGCGAACTCGACAACACCCAAAGCGACGTGCACGTACACCTCGACGGCCACCACGTCGACGTGGCCATCGAGCGCCTAGCGGCAGCGGAGACGGACGGAACGATGCTGGCTAACAACCCGCTGTACCGTCTGACCGGCCTGGACATGTCCACGGACGGGCTGGACGCCCAGTTCGCGTGCAGCGACTTCGCGACGTACGCGCTCACATCCGACCTGCTCGAAGCAGAGCTCGCCGCCGTCGCTGCGCAGCGCTCACCGGCGGCTTCCAGCATCGCGACGCCACTTCGAGACAAGTGGCTTCCCAGCGCGCAAAGCGCCTTCGACTTCGACCGGCGCGTCTGCGTCGGCGGTCCCGTCTGCCTCGTAGCCGTGTGCTTCGGCGCCGGCTACTACCTGCTCATCCAAGAGCGGTCGTCCAAGGTCCTAAACGGCAACGGAACCATCGCAGTTATCCCCAAAGCGTTCCACCAGCCAACCGTCGACGCGTTCGACGAGACGCCACTGTCGCTGACCGTCGAGCGCGAGATCGAAGAGGAGCTCCTCGGCCGCCTCGACCTGGAACTTCTCGGCCCTGACACGGGCCGCAGGGCCGCTCCGATGCATCCGCAGAACGCGTCGGGCCCCATGCGCTGGCTTCACGCCCACCGGGAAGCGTGGCGGATGGAATGCACGGGCTTCGGTGTCAACCTGGTAACCGGGAACTTCGAGTTCGCCTGCCTTGTCGCCGTTCACGACCCCAAGTGGTGGGCCAACTACGGCCATCTTTTAGCAGCGAACTGGGAGGCGTCGCACCTCAAGCGGTACTCTTCTGTGGACCGTAACGGTCTCAGGCGCCTGATCAACGACCCCAGATGGAGCAACGAAGCGCTGTTCGCGTTCATCGAGGGCCTGCGAAGGCTCGCCGAAGTCGACCCCGAACGGGTCGAGTCGCCCGCTTTGGAGGTCATGTTGTGAGCGTCGGACAATGGCATGTTGGTAACGCAGCCGAGGAGGGACAGTCGCACCGCGGTTGGGTTGTCGGACATTTCATGGAAAAAATGGACGTCCGCTTCTCGGAGGACGTCGAGATCAAGTGGGGGATTCACCCGGCCGGGGACGAACGCGCCGAGTGGGTGGAAAGCGAGCACCGCACCACCGTCTTGGTCCTGGTGAAAGGCCGTTTCCGGATCAACCTGTCGGAGTGCAGCCACCTCCTCGCGGCCGAAGGCGACTACGCCATGTGGGGCCCGGGTGTCGGCCATTCATGGCGGGCCGAAACCGACTCGGTCGTGGTGACCGTCAGGTGGCCGTCGGTCGCTTGACCCCCCCGGCGGGCCGTCCCCCGTCTCCCGCTCGTCCAGAAGCCAGATTCCACATTCCAGATTCCAATGAACCCGGTCGTCGTGGGCGGGAATGTGGAATCTGGGCATCTGACCCTCGCCGCCCCTGGCGTCCAGCGAGGGAATGCGGCGATGCCGTCACCTGTCGAGGGCACAGCAGGGGCCGCGTCGCCTGGAGTGTCAGGCGATGACCCACCCGTCGGCTGTCTGGCGTGTTTTGAGCCCGAGTTGCTTCCGGGCCCGATGGAGGGTGGTGGGGGCTATCCCAGCTTGGGCGGCGTCGTCTAGGAGCCTGGCGGAGGGCGTCTCACCCGGATGATCGGATCGCCACGCTTTAAGCCAGGCGACGGCTTCGCCCAGGGCAGCGCTAGGCGTTCCGGCTAGCAGCTCGGCCGCGCTCCGAGGGTCAGCGGTGGTGTCCCAGTCGATACGCGCCACTCCCAGGTGAGGCACCCCCACGAGGGAATACCCCCAGGTTGGTGCTTCGGGGGCGAGGTTCGACTTGACGGTCGTGAGCAGCCGATGGTCAGTGTCGTCGGGGTCTCTTATCACCGCGTACGCGGCGCGGGCCGCTCCCACGATGCCGATCGACCCTCCACCCCGATACATGGCGGGCCCGCCGGAAGCCTTGTTGAGATGGCGGATCATCACCACCGCAGCGCCGGTGAGCGCCGCCGCGGCGGCCACCTGGGTTAGCAGGCGGCGCACCGACTGGTCCTTGTAGGAGTCCACACGGTCGGAGAGGTAGGCGGCGAGCACGTCGACGACGACCATCGCCGCTGCACAACGCTCGACGTGGCGTGCTATCCAGGCTATGTCGTCGGGTAGGACAACGGGCCGTAACACCGGGCCGTCGTCGCCCTCGCTCCACCGGGCCGCCACGCACACGCAACGCCCGAGGTCAGCGCCGGCTGCCTCGAGGCGGGGACGGATCGTGTCCCCCCATCCGTCCTCCGCTGACAGCAGCAGCACCGAGGCGGGGGTGTCGCCCTCAGCCCCGTCGGGCCATGCCGCCCCCTTGGTGACACGGGCGGCGAGATCCAACGCCAGCGTCGACTTGGCGGTCGCAGGGTCTCCCTCGATAATCGTCAGCTTCCCGGCAGGTATCCGCCCGGGCCACACCCAGCTGACAGTTTCCGCCGGGATCTGCGATGCTGGACGAACATCCCACCTGTTGTCGTCGCGGTCGGCTATAGTTTGGGTTGTCAACGTGTTTGCAGCTCCTTGCTGTTGAGTCCCCCGGTGCCAGCCGGGGGACTTCGTATTTGTGCGGGCTGTGATAGGGGGTCGCGGCGCTCGAAGGCGACTTGCCGACTGCGCCGTTGGCTACCCTCAGCGTCGGCGCCGCCGGGGCTTGTAGGGATTCCGGCGATGGCCGGCCTTTCACCGCTTTTCGGCGGGGAGCAGTCTTTTCGTCGGTCAGTGCTAGGAGTTGTCCGGGCCGGCGGGCGCAGCGCGGCGGGCCTTTACGCAACGGCGGACCTCCGCCGTGTCCAAGTCGAGGATCTGCGCTGTCAAGTCGACCGACACGGCCTCAGCCATCTCCGCTACGCGCGCCGCGACAGCGTCTTGGGCGTCGGCGACGCGGCGGTCGGCTTCGGACAGGACCTCGGCCCGCCGGGCGACGGCCTGTTCGAGTCGGACGACAGCCCGACCGTAACTGTCGTCGAGAGCCGCAATCGCCCTCTGAGCGTCGCGGACCTTGGATCGTAAAGCCATGATCACCTCCAACAAGGCACCCACCGTGGGTTCTCACCAACACACCCGCACCCCGGCGGTCACGGCGTCCTAACGCCCACGCCACCCCCTCGCTTTCAGGCCGGGATGTTCGCAGCTCAGGGATCGAATGTCGGCACCTCCCTCCCGTGGGTGCACCAGTAGCCGGTCGCCTCAGTCGGAGCCGACGTCGGCTTTGGCGTGGGAGCGTCTCGACTCGGGTGGGAGCCGGGCGAACCGGCGAAGCGCTGCGATGTCCAGGCCGACGAGTCGAGCACCGACGGCGCCGTAGGCGGACAGCTGGGCGCTTTTCACGGCCAGCTCGACCCTGGCGGCAAGCATCTCGGCGTCAGCCGCTGCGATCAGCCGGTCGCGGCGTGCTAAGGCCTCGGCAACCTTCGGTCGGGCCCGCAGCGCTCGGGCCTTCGCCTGGGCGTCGACGACCCTGCGGATGCTCCTCCGCCGGCAGACCGCATCCCACCGGGCGATGCTAAGCCCGCCGGTAGCGTCACGCAGCAGGTTTTCGCTTCGCATGGCCACCTGCGTCTTCTTGTCGACCGCCTGCTGCCAAATAGCGTGTGCACGAAGCCACTCGTGGGCGACTCCGACGATCTCGCCCAGAGCCCCGTCCACTTCAGGTTTTGACGCCACGCCCCTAGTCCTACCAGCCGCCTGTGACACCCGCCCAGCCCGCCTAGCGACCCCTCCCAATCCCCGCCTCCGCCCTATGCCCTCCCAGGAGAGGATCACCGACTTTACACAGTCGGCATTCGAGGGAATGGCGGGCCCTATAGCCGCAGAGGTGACACTGGACTGCTGCGCTAGGAGAGCAATCCTACCGGGTTGCTTCGCAGCGTTGCCCACCTTCTGGGCGTTCGATCGGACCGCTAACTTGAGTACGGCGATCTGACTTGTAAGGCGACGGGAGGATGGTGGGTCAGCTGCGATATCTGGGTCTGCCGGCTTGGTCCGGGCGGAGGAGTTTTCGCCTCGACGAGGAAGGGGCGGTCGTCGTAGTGACGCTGGAAACCTGGTCGCGTCGACAGCAGCCGAGGCCGTCGAGCGACGCCGCCACCGACACCGGGGTGGCCGTCCTGCGACGTATCGCACGTCCCGATCGCGCTTGTCGCCGGCGGCTCCTGGCCATGTCAACGCCACGATGACTTCAGGCTTCCTGTGAGCCGCACGTCCCGGCTGTGGGTGGTTCTCGTCGCCAATCTGGGCTTGGTAGGCGCCCTCCTCGGCGTCGGGCTCACCGCCCACTCGCTCGGCGTGTGGGCGGAAGGTGTCGACTACCTCGCCGACGCCGCGGCTATCGGAGTGTCTCTTTTTGCTATCAACCTGGCCGG
>JAKBBA010000180.1:4579-5869 GCA_021808665.1 Actinomycetes bacterium | reverse complement strand
ACGACGTGGAGATCACCGACTACCACTGAACCAAAGGAGCTACCCCCGTGGTCCATAGCCTTTACCCCCCCATCCACCCTGGCGAGATCCTCCAAGACGAGTACCTGGCTCCGCTCGGGCTCACACAACGCAGGGTCGCAGTCGCGATCGGCGTACCTCCGAGGAGGATCAACGAGATTGTCCACGGTACCCGTCGAATCACAGCCGACACCGCGCTGCGCCTCGCCCGCTACTTCGCTACCAGCGACGAGTTCTGGCTGAACCTTCAAGCCCATTACGACATTGAGACCGAACGGGACCGTCTCGTTGACACGCTCGAGCGGATCACGCCGCTGGCGAGCTGACATACCTGGCCTACTCGACCGTCAAATGCAAGGAGAACCAGTCGCGCACTTTCTTCCATCCGTCGAGCGCCGCCTCGGTACGGTACTTGGTGCTGTCCACCGAGAAGAAGGCGTGGCCGGCATTGTCGTAGACGTGGAACTGGTAGAGCTTCCCAAGCTCCTTTAGGACCTTCTCACTCAGCTGTATAAGGTATCAGTCGTTTGAGCGACCTGCTCCTAAACGACGAAGCCAGACCCTAGCTGGCAGACAACTCCACAGAGTCGTCCGACAGTAGCGGCGCACCCCACGGTGGTGGTTCGCGGTGACTCCGCTCGTCCGTCAGTCAGCGGAAACCGGCCGTCCGCACTCGTCGGATCAACCTGGCCGCTCGTCGGCCGCTTTCCAACCATCGAATCCAGTCGGAGTATCGCCGGCCTTACCTTCAGTCTCCACAGAGCCGGCGGCCCCCCCCCATCGCGGCCTGCACCCAGGCGATGATCACTCACGCTTCAGGTGCTGGCAGCCGCGAAGACTGCAAGCGGTTCTGACTAGGAGAAGTAACCGGATTTGTAACGGGACCGACACGATTTCGCGGCGGTATCGCGATACGCACGGGGAATCAACAGTCCATGACTTTCTGGATCCATACACTCAGTCGTCGGGTGCGCCGCGTGGGGGGGCATCTAAGGCATCTAAGGCATCTGGGGCATCTGGGGCATCTGGCCTTTTGTGGCATAGCGCTCACACTGTCTGCTGGCGTGGTAGGGATGGCAGGGGCGCTACCAGCAGCAGCGGCGTCCACGGTCAGCGGGTCGGATCGCCCGGGAGGGGTGCAGGCCTTCGGAACCGCCAAATACTACGGATCCATGGGCGGCAAACCACTCAACCAACCCATCGTCGCAATGGCAGCAACCCCCGGCGGACACGGCTACTGGGAAGTCGCCAGCGACGGCGGAATCTTCACAT
>JAKBBA010000180.1:0-4569 GCA_021808665.1 Actinomycetes bacterium | reverse complement strand
TTCGGAACCGCCAAATACTACGGATCCATGGGCGGCAAACCACTCAACCAACCCATCGTCGCAATGGCAGCAACCCCCGGCGGACACGGCTACTGGGAAGTCGCCAGCGACGGCGGAATCTTCACATTCGGAACCGCCAAATACTACGGATCCATGGGCGGCAAACCACTCAACCAACCCATCGTCGCAATGGCAGCAACCCCCGGCGGACACGGCTACTGGGAAGTCGCCAGCGACGGCGGAATCTTCACATTCGGAACCGCCAAATACTACGGATCAGCTGGTAGCGGGCATCTCCCCGGAGCAGCTGTCGGGATAGCACGTGACGCCACCGGCGGCTACTGGATCGCCTACACGAGCCTGCCAGTAGCGCCTCCCCCGCCGCTCGGGAAGCGCCTCGCCTCCTGGCTTGCCACTCGCGCCGGCAAGACGACAGTCGCCGTTCGAAACAACCTTACCGGTCGCACAACCCTCTACGACCCGACGGTCGCACAGGACACGGCAAGTATCGTCAAGGTGGATATCCTCGCGACGCTCCTCCACCAAGCCAACACCGCCGGTCGAGCTCTCACGAGCACCGAGCAGCAGCTCGCAGTCCAGATGATCGAAGACAGCAGCAACAGTTCCGCTAGTGCACTGTGGAACGACATCGGGCGCTCCGCCGGTTTGGCGGCATTCGACCGGCTCGCCGGTCTCAATGCTATTATTCCCGGGCGTGGCGGCTACTGGGGATTGACCCAGACGACGGCATCTGACCAGGTTGCCCTGCTTACCTTGCTCGAACACCCGAACGCCCTACTTTCAAACGCAGACCGTGCATATGAACTCAGCCTCATGTCAAACGTGGTTGCCAGCGAGGCATGGGGCGTCTCGGCGGGGGTGACTGCGCCAGCAACGGTCGCTCTCAAGAACGGTTGGCTACCGGTGCCCACAGGGTGGCAGACCAACAGTATAGGAAGCGTGTCAGGGCGCGATCACTCATATGAGATCGCCGTACTCAGCACTGCTCAGCCGACCGAAGCCTATGGAATCCAGACAATAGCTGGGGTGTCGCATATCGTCTGGAACAGCGTTCGCTCCTGACGCCTCACGCGTGGGTGCACTCGGCCTCAACCGCCCTGTTGCAGTGGCGGGTGCTCTGAGGAGGACCGCTCACCGGATGGTCCTTGCTCGCACCGCGCCGTGGAATATCGCTAGCATCCACTCCGAGCACGGGTCCTTCGGCCCCGCTGGCGAGAGGAGCGGGCTACGGGTGCACCGGTAATCGAGGCGAGGGGACTCAAGAAGAGCTACCGGGGCCTCGTGCGCGGCTCACCGAGCCGGGCGCTCGACGGGTTGGACTTGCGCGTCGAGGGGCCTGGCGTGGTTCATGGCTTCCTTGGGCCGAACGGTTCGGGCAAGACCACGACGCTGCGGGTGCTTCTCGGGTTGGTCTCACTCGACGCTGGTGAGCTTCAAGTCTTCGGCGAGGCGATACCGGGCAGGCTCCCGGAGGTGATCGGGCGGATCGGCGCTCTAGTAGAGGCGCCGCAGCTGTTCCCGTCGTTCTCGGGCCGGCGCAACCTTGAGCTTCTAGCCGCCGTGGCAGGCCTCCCGGACCGCCGGGTCGACGAAGTGCTCGATCGTGTCGCCATGCGTGCCCGGGCGGGCGACCGCGTGAGCAACTACTCCCTCGGGATGCGCCAGCGCCTCGGAATCGCAGCAGCGCTGCTCAAGGGGCCGTCGCTGCTCCTGCTCGACGAACCGACCAACGGGCTGGACCCAGCCGGAATCTCGGAGGTGCGTGAACTGCTGCGAAGGCTCGCCGCGGAGGGGACCACGGTGCTTCTCTCCTCCCACCTGCTCAGCGAGGTCCAACAAGTCTGTGACGAGGTGACCATCGTCTCGCGCGGGCGAACCGTGGCGGCCGGCCCGGTGGGACAGATCGCCGGCGCCGGTCCGGGCCTGCGCCTGCGCGTCGGGGTGACAGCCGAGGAGGAGGTGGCCGCCCGGGCGAGTCTCGCGGTCGCCGGTCTCACGGTGGAGACCTCGGAGGCATCCGAGCGCAGTGGGGTCGTGTCCCTCGCCGTGACCGGCGCCGCCGAGCCCGCGCAGGTCACCAAGGTCTTGGCAGACGCCGGAATCTACCTCTGCGAGCTGGCCACTGCAGCCCCGGACCTCGAACAGGCCTTCCTGGCGCTCACCGGCCCGGGCGCGCCCACCGGCGAGTGATGAGCGAGGCAACTGCCCCTGGCCCGATTGGCACCCGGCCCCTTCCGAGCCTCGCCACGCTCACCGGTGTAGAGCTGCGCCGCCTGACCGCCCGGCGCTTCGTGCGCTTCGTGGTGCTCGCCGTGGCGGTCGGCCTCCTCGGGGTGGCTGCGATCATGTTCGTGCACTCGAACCGCAACCTTGCCGCCGCTCACGCACGCGCTTCGGCAGCGGCACGCGCCGTGACTAGCCATGCACCGGTACCTCCTGCGTCGGCGAAGGCGGCATGCAAGAAGGCCGAGCTCGCCGGCACGCTTCCCGCCGGGAGCTGCGCCAAGCTCGGTGTGCCGACAGGGCCGCCTGCCAGCGTCTTCTACCAGGACCCCCGGCTGTTTTTCGCCACTTCGATCGTGCGCCACGTAGAGGGTGCCACGATCTTCGTGGGGCTCCTAGCCTTTCTCGTTGGCGCAAGCGCGGTCGGCGCCGAATGGAGTGCCGGCACCTTTACGGGCCTGCTCACCATCGAACCCCGGCGGCTTCGTGTCCTCGTAGCCAAGACCGTCGCCGTCGTCGCCGGAGCGGTCCTCACCCTCCTCGCCGCCCAGGCTTTTGAGGTGGCCGTGACTGCGTTGACAGCCGCAACACGAGGAAGCATGACCGGCACCACGACGCGCGTCCTCCTCGACGCCCTATGGACCGCGCTACGCGGTGTCGGGCTGGTGGCCTTCCTCGCTGCGTCCGGTGCGGCCGTCGCCGGGGTCACTCGCTCGACGGCCGCCGCGTTAGGTCTGCTGGCCGCGTACCTCGTCGGCGTGGAGGTCTTCTTCGTTCACTTCGTTCCCTCGTGGCAGCCCTGGACCCTCAAAACGGCATCGACCGCGCTCCTAAGCGGACACGCGACGCTCATCCCGCCCCCCGGCACGGCGAACTCGGCGACGTTCACAACGTGCAGTGGCGCTAACTGCACGTCGCTTGGCGTCGGTCTCGGACACCCGATCGTCGTGAGCGCCGCTCGCGGTGGGACAGAGCTCGTTGTCGCGGGCGCCGTCCTGCTCGGCCTCTGGGCATTCACCCTGCTGCGCCGCGACGCCGCCTGAACGCAGCGCCGGGCGACCGATTCAGCGTTGAGCGGGTCCGCTCGTCGCACGGGCACTAACTAAGCCCACAGCTACCCGTCGGGGTAGTCCTCATCGGCGGCTTACCTTCCTCCACCCTCCTAAGCCTGCTGGTCGTTCCGGTCCTGTACACCCTCTTCGACGACGGTGCAGCCAAGCTGGCTGGCTGGAGGCGTCACCTTCAGCGATATGCGTCTGACGGCGTGCGCCCGACTGGCGAGTTCGCAGCCTCGACTGTGGAGACAGTCCGCTGAGCGCTGCCCAATCGAGTCCGGTCGCGTCACGGAAGGTTGAAATCCGCTGACGGACGGCGAGACCGTCCATGTGTTTGGAAAAACTGCAGCGAGTGGCTCCATCGCCGCCTCCAAAACAAACCGTGCAGCAACTCAGCGCACCGGCCGCTGCCGGCCCTGCACGGCGTAAGGCCCGGTACAGCTCCACAACAGAGCGACCAGAGGGGCTAGCTTGTCGCACGGGATGGGAGCCAGTGCCACAGCCGTTTTGCCCGAGGTCTAGGGAGGGAGTCGGGTCTTGGTGACTAGCGCATGACGACACGATTACCGCCGTGGCCGCACGGGCCGCCGCCGGATGGCTCCTACCGAACCCGGCTCCGGAGGCTGACGTTCGCTGTGATCCTCCCAGGCTTGGTTTACCTAGGCTTCTTCTGCCTCTACACCTGGCCCTGGGTCGCGCATCCCACTACGAGGTTCTTCACCGACAGCGGCGACGGCTACCAGAACGTCTGGAATATGTGGTGGGTCAACCAGGCCCTCACCCATCTCCACCAGCTCCCCTGGCACACTTATATGCTTCATTACCCCTACGGGACGACCCTGCTAGGCCAGACGATGAACCCGTTCAACGGGCTGGTGGGCGTCGTCCTGCTTCGCTTCGTACCCCTTGTGGTGGCGTTCAACCTCATGGTGGTCTTCTCGTTCGTTGCGACCGGTGTCACCACGTTCTGGCTTTGCCGGTTCTTCTGCGGGCGCTACGTGCCATCACTCGTCGGCGGCTTTTTTATGACCTTCTCGGCGTATCACATGTCGAAAACGCTCGGCTTGATGCAACTGGTCTCTCTCGAATGGGTCCCCCTCTTCGTGCTTCTTTGGTGGCGATTACTCCTACGCCCTCGAGCCCGCCTTGCAGCGGGCACGGCGGTCACACTCCTTCTCGTCTTGCTCTGCGACTACTACTACTTCTTGTTCTCGGTGCTGGCTGCGCTGGTCATCCTCGTGCATCTATGGCGAAAGCGAGAGCTAAAGCT
>JAKBBA010000179.1 GCA_021808665.1 Actinomycetes bacterium | reverse complement strand
CTCTGGACGGGTAGCTCGACCTTGAGGACAGGGTTGGCGGGCTGTGCGGTGGCGAAGCTGGCCCGGCGGCCCTGCGCTCCTACCGCCGTCTCAAACCACCCTTAAGAGAGACACGCCAGCTGCCGGCGAGCACCGACCCCAGCGCCCCTAGCACCCCGACGCCTTCAAGGCATTCCAAGACACACGCGCGATAAACGCGCGATACCCAAACTCGGCGAATTCCGAGCAACAAAAAAGGCCACCCCGCAACCGCGGAAATGGGCTCTGACCTGCACTTCTTTCCTCGTGTCGGAGGGACGTCCTGGAGCCAATACCCCCACTCTCTCGATGCCCTTGACCAGGGCTTCTGTCTCGCCGAACGCCTATGGGCCATTGGTTCAGCCGCGTAGTAGCATTCCTAGACTCCCGCTCGCAGTCTGCCGTTGTGCCGTCATGACGTCAGAACGGTAGTTTGGAGTCATGGCGAAACAGAAGACGACCGTCTACCTCGACTCCGACGTGCTGACTGCAGCGAAGGCTGCCGCGCTGACCTCGAAGCGGACGGAGAGCGCGTCGTCGAAGACGCGTTGCGGTCGTATCTGCGAAGCGGCCACGGCGAGGCAGCACGGGACGAGCTGGCGGAGCTGCTTGTACGTGTAGCCGCGACCAGCGATCTCGATGAAGGCGCAGCTATCTCCCAGGCGGTAGACGAGGTGCATACCGTCCGGCGGGCGCGTCGTTCGAATTCACAAGGTGGATGAACCGCTCCGCGTCGTCATCGACACGAATGTCTTGCTGGCAGCGGTCACTTCGGCTGAGGGAGTGTCAGCCCGGTTGCTGACCTACGCCCGAACCGGGCGTCTTCGCCTCGTGCTCTCCCCGTTGCTCTTGGACGAGCTGCAAGAGGTACTGGAGCGGCCCAAGTTCCGGCGTTACCTGAGCCTCGACGATGTCGTCGTGTTCGTCTCGTCCGTACGGAAGCTCGGCGACGTCGTAGCGGACCCGCCGCCGCCCGTCGTTCCCATCACTGACGATCCTGACGACGACTTCCTCGTCGTGTTTGCCGAAGTTGAGCGCACCGATGCGATCGCGTCGGGCGATCCCCATCTGATCGAACTCCATCGTCCGGGGCTCACCGTGCTGACCCCGCGCTCACTCGAACCTGGATGATAACAAGTAGCGAACGTATGTTCGCTACCCTTACGGCTGTGCACAGGACAGTTGTCGACCGTCTCTCACGGAATCTTCATGGGTCCGACGCTGAGATTCTTCTCTCTGCAAAACTCCAGGTTGTGGCAGTGGCGTCCTGGGACCCCGAAGAGTGGGAAATTCACGCCGTCGCCATGCTCTGTCACCACGCAGGACAACGACCCCGGGAACCGGCGTTTGAGGACGCTGTGCCGGTACGAAGCCGGCGATCTTTGGGGGCGGTGTCGGCTGGTTTGTGGGAAGCCCAGATTTCGCTCGGGTTTCGTCGGGTGTTCTGCGATTATGAACACCGTGACTTTGGACCGCTCACTAGATCCTGTCCTAAGGGGCGTCGGCGGCACTCGTGTCTGTTGGGAACAGGCGCCGCCCGTCGTCCGCGCTTCGATCGAAGACCGTTTGAGGGCGAAAGTGCTCAGCGCGCTCAGTCAGGAGTCGGGATTCTCGCCGGCACTCGCCGCCCGCCTGACGCTGGATGACGGCCGCCGTATCTTCGTGAAGGCCATCGGCCCAGACGAGAAGTCAGGAGCGCCGGGAGGACAGGAGTCCTACCGTCGAGAGGCTCGCATCAGTGCAGCGCTGCCCCCAGACGTTGCCGCCCCCAGACTGACCGACACATGGGAGGGGGAAGGTTGGGTGGTCCTCGTCTTGGAGGACCTCGACGGCGCCAACCCTGATTTGCCATGGCGAGATGATCAGCTCGACCGGGTCCTGCAGGCCCTGACCACCACCGCCGCTGCGCTGACCCCAAGTCCGATAGCAGCTCCACCGGGGGGAACGCCTGGCGGCACCGACCATTGGCGGATCCTCGCCGAACACCGGTTGCAACTCACGCGCTTTCCGGAAATGGACCGCTGGGTGCTAGACCATCTCGACCTGCTGGTACAGCTGGAGGAGTCATCACGGGCCGCAGCTTCTGGCAACACACTGGTCCATTCCGACCTTCGAGCCGACAATATCGTCCTCACCGATGAGCGGGTCTTCTTCGTTGATTGGCCCCACGCCCGCATCGCTGCGCCATGGCTGGACCTGGTTTGGTTTCTGCCGAGCGTCGCAATGCAGGGCGGTCCGTCGCCCAATAGGCTGTTTTGGAAGCATCCGTTGGCCCAAAATGCCAACCACGACCAGGTAACAGCGGCTCTCGCAGCATTTGCCGGCTTCATGCTCCACGGCGCCGCACAGCTACCTCCACCCGGACTGCCCACCCTCCGCAGCTTTCAACTCGCCCAAGGCCAACAAGCCGTCCAATGGCTACAGCAAATGACCGGCGCGGAATAGCCCGGAGTTGGAGGACGCTGGAAGCCCCACCTGCCCTGGGAACGGCGAAAGGTACACGTCAGTGGCTGTCGCAACGTCTTGTTGATCGGCGCGCCGGACACGAGTCGCGGCCCCACCATACGCGCCTGACTTCACTTGTCGGCGCATGACTACCCGCATCGCCGGATCGAGCCCGTGGGCGGCCTCGGCATCGCGCACCGCCCGCAGACCGGCACCGATCTCGTCGTCGGCCAAGACCCGGAATCCGAGGTGCTCATAGAGGGGACGGTTCCAGGGGATGTGGCCAAAAGTAGTCAAGGTCACCGCGTCCATGTCGAGGCTGGCCGCCCACTCTGCCGCTCTGTCGATCAGCGCACGCCCTAAGCCCCGGCCTTGGTGGTCGGGGGCCACGCTGACCTGCTCGATATGTGCGGCCCCGTCGATCTCGTCGACTAAGACGTAGCCCAGCGGTGCGCCATCGCTGTCCCCCGCCACCCACGCCCGGCCGCCCTCCGCGTAGCCCGCCAGTACCTCGATCAAGGCAGGTTCGTGGTCAGCCACACGCCCGAGGCCGAAGTCCCGAAAGCGCCGACCCGCCGCCCGCTCGATCTCGCGGAGAAAAGAAAGATCCTCCATCACGGCGCCACGAATCAGCACAGTCACCAGACTAGGTTCGCACTCCGAACCTCCTCGCTCCGGCCAACAATGATCCCCAGCCGACGTTGCCGGACAGTGCTGGCCGACACAACAGCGCGCGGCATTGGGATGCCTGACAGTATTAGCGCCGATGACAGATTCGCACTGTTTCACCTCCGCCCTGTCCGGGGTTACAGACACTAGGGCGTCGGATAGCGCGTCGTCTCCTGACGCCCGGCTTCATCGTGAGTCCAGGACCTGGCTGACGCCGTTCATCGACGCGATCTCTGGTGCAGGCATGGGGGTTCTCGATCTTGGCTGCGGCCGCCATGGCACCGACGCCAGCTTCCTCGCCGACAACGGTTTCACCGTGTTCGCTTGCGACCGCGTTCCGCCCCAAGCGACTGGCACAGCGGTCCACGCCTTCGTCTCTGACATCACGGAACCTCTCCCGGTACGGACAGGGACCATCGACACTGCCCTGGCCTCCCTGTCGTCGCACTATTTCTCTTGGGACACGACGATCTCGATCTACGAGGAGATCCACCGGGTCCTACGACCCGGCGGCGCGTTGTTGTTGCGGGTCAACGCCGACGACGACGTCAACTACGGCGCTGGAATCGGTGAGGAGATTGAACCCGGCTACTTCCACAGCAAAGGTGAGTTCGGCATGACTTGCAAACGTTTCTTCACCGAAGACGCCGTCCGTACTCTTCTAAACGGCCTATTCGACATATCTCACCTGAGACAC
Source organism: Actinomycetes bacterium (assembly GCA_021808665.1). The sequence goes on along the minus strand of JAKBBA010000179.1, from coordinate 2,047 downwards.
TGCAGCATCGACCGCTACGAGACACCAAAGCAGATCTGGGAATGTCTCGCCGGTAGGCGGCAATCAGAACGCCCCAGATTCCATGTTCACTGTTAGCATCGAGACAGGCAGATTACATGCCGAGTGGTTCTCCACACAGAAGGATTGCTGAATGATCGGGGGCGGTGTGCAGAGCACCGTAATGCGCGCAAGCTTCGCAGCCGAAGCCACTACGGCGCCTGCATGCCGCTGATACCCCTCTCAACTCATCGATTGGTAATGCTACGAAAGAGTGCAACGAGGAAGACCATCATGGCGATCCCTTCCAGGACGTAAGCAAGAAAGGAGTACCGATGGGTCAGAACTGTGCGGAGAGCGGCCGCCGCAAAGATCGCTAAAAGCAGAGAAACCACCATCACAACCCATCGTTGCTTCACTGGCCCTCTACGGTGTGGGCAGACGGAGCGGCACTGGTTGCACTGCCCAAACGCCGCCAAGACCCTCCCAGCACCAAGGCCAACTTGACCACCAGGAGCAAAGGGGTCACCTCGCAACAAGTCAATCCTTCGCCCCCAGGCTCCGTATTCTGGGACTTGAGTTGGGCTATGTGCGGTACTTGGGTTGTAGTAACGGGCGGCGTCATTGAATGAGCCCGCTGGGGTTGCCGTAGCCGCGGCTGAAGCGGAATGGGTCGGACATGGGTAGGGGCGCCGTATGTTGCCACTACCCCGCCAGCCAACTGGTCAACCGCTACCAAAGCTGTCCGAGATGCTAACTGCGTCGTGGTCATCGACAGTCTGTCTTCGCCCACGAGGACTGGCGGGTTCAGGCGGGGGCGACTTTAAGCTGTCGTGGGTGGTTGTCATCGTCGGCCCTACCCTGCAGTTCTCATGGGTGACGCCGTAAGCATTCGACTAATACAAGGGGAGTGCGATCCTGCGGCGGTTAGCGTTACGGACCTAAGAGAAACCGCCGGACGGCGCGGATAACGACCGGGATTGCAACTGCGACGCACACGAGTCCTTTGAGTGCCGCCCAGCCGATCGACGAGGCACCCGAGTGAACCCGAACGTGCTTCGATTCTCTTCAACCGCCAAAGCCAAATCAGCGGCGTGGCGGCCATCGAGCGGCTCCAGACGGACCAGATTCCCCTGAAGCGTCGGCGTATCGAACCGCATTAACACCACTTCCCGTCACCCCTGCCTGTTCGCCCTCACAATGCTGGCAGCCGACACCCGTTTTTGTCCCTCCGGAAACTTTACACGACACCCTCGAACCCGCCGCCGAGATCTCAGGTAGTCAGCTCCCCGGTAGGCGCTCCGTGCTGGGAGGTCAATTGCCTGGCAGGCGTTCGACGACCGCCGCCGCGAGCCTCGTCGCCGCCTCAGGGAAATCAGATAGCGAAAGGTTCGGGTCGATCAACTCCACCTCGAGCAGAGCCGGCTCCCCGCCCGCCAACGCGACGATGTCAACCCGGCCGTAGACGAGATCCCCGAACCGGGCCGCTAACACAGCGGCAGTGTCATCGCCAAGCGAACGCTCCGCCGCGGTCGGCTCCGCCAAACCCAACCACCCCATCCGCTCCCACGGGCGGGCCAGCACCCCCACGTCTCTCTCCAACAGAGGCTTCTTGCGCACGGCGTGACTGAAACGCCCATCAATATAGATCAGGTCGATCTCACCGGGATCGTCCACCGACACAACGTAAGGCTGGACCATAACGGTGTGCCCGAGCCCGACAAGACGGGCGACGTGCGCCTCGACAAGCGCCGACTGGCCCTGCGAGTACCACGCCGTGTCACGCCCACCAGCCGACACTGACGGCTTGACCACCACATCACCGTCAGCGTTCCCCGACCAAGACCCCCCAGGCGGCACCCACTCCGTCGGCAACACACGAAGCCCGACCCCGGCCAGATCCCGCAAATAGGTTTTGTCCAAATTCCACTCGATCACCTCCGCCGGGTTAACGAGCGTCGTCGTCGCGCTCACCCTTCGAGCCCACCGCACATATTCCTCGGGGCGGTCGACGCTGTCCCAAGTACTGCTCACCAACACCCCCGCAGGC
>JAKBBA010000178.1 GCA_021808665.1 Actinomycetes bacterium | reverse complement strand
TCGAGGTCAGGCAGGCGCCCGGCGATGGCCAGGAGTGCGAGGTGATCATCGACGATGACCACCGATCACTCGATGCGCAGGTCAGGGTCGGCGGCCGCGAGCCTCCGTGACTCCTCGGCCAGCTCACTCGCCATGTCAGCGAGGGCAGCGTCGAGGGCAGCGTCCTCGTCGAGGTTCAGCTCGCGGTCGATGGCGGCTCGCAGGACATCGCTTCGTGTCCGACCTTCGGCGGCTGCGAGAGCATCAAGAGCGGACTGCTGGACCTCGGAGAGGTAGATGTTCGTCCGACGCACGGGGCTAGTATACACCGCCGCATACGCCGTGGCCTCCAAAGGTGCACAGCGCGGCAGTGTCAGGTGATGAGGGACGACCTGGAAGCCGACGTCGGCATGTGCTGCCATCAAAGGAGCAGCCATCGACCTCCCGCCCCGAGTTCAGGCCAGCGGGCCCATCCGATCAACGAGGTCGTTCAGCAGGCCTGCGGCGACAGCGGCGTCGGGAACGGTGACGAGCAAGAACTCAGCTGCGCCGACCACCCCCAGAGGCACAGGAGGCTGCTCGCCTCGCCGCTGTCGGAGACCTCGACCAGCCGGCTCAAATCGGTGAACGTGTGCGAACTGCGAAGCACCCTTCCTGGCCAACGCTCGTGGTGCATCCGAGCTGCATTGAGCCCGTCACTCACCTCCTCTACGCCAACCTCGTGCATGTATCGGTGATTGGACGAACCGGTGGCGGATGGTCAAAGGCTGCGGAGTACGCGGTGGCGGTCGGCGAGGGCCCGGGTCGAGACGTCGGCCCTGAAGGCGATGGCGTCGAATTCGTGGGGCACGCCGGGGCGTAGGTGCAGCTCGACGGGGACGCCGCCACGGCTGAGCGTTAGGGCGTAGGTAACGTCCTCGTCGCGAAAGATGTCCAGTTGGCCGACCTCGATGTACGCGGGGGGCAGACCGGTTGCGTCGGCCACCCGGGCGGGCGCCGCCGACGGGTCGACCTGCGACCTGCCGATCCTGTCGCCGAGCAGCGCCGTCCATCCCGTCAGATTGTCGTCGTAGCTCCACGCGGCGAACGGCACTAGATGCTGGTCTGGGACGGTGTTGCGGTCGTCGAGCATCGGGTAGATCAGTATCTGGTGGGCAATCACCGGGCCGCCGCGATCCCGAGCGACGATGGCGACCGCGGCGGCCAGTCCGCCGCCGGCGCTGTCACCCATGACCGCGATGCGCTCGGTGTCAATGCCGAGCTGCGCAGCGTGCTTGGCCAGCCAGACGAGGCCGGAATATACATCCTCGACGGGGGTCGGGTGCGGGTGCTCGGGAGCGAGCCGGTACTCGAGCGAAAGCATCGGAACGCCGGTCGCAGCGACGTAGCGGGAGACCGGCCCGTCGAAAATCGGGACGGACCCGAGAATCATGCCCCCACCGTGCAGGTACAGCACCGCAGCGCTGCTATCGCTCGTCGCCGGGCGATACCACCGTGCTCGCAACGCCTGGCCGTCAGATGCGGGCACCGTCTGCTCGGTGATCTCGACATCGGCGGCGATCGACTGCGCGACGTTGTTGAACTGCTCCAGCATCGCGTTCAGGCTGAGCCGCCGTCCGGCGACGTCGCCGACGGCGGGTGATGGAGACGCCGGTCCGCTCGCAGCAGCAATGGCCTGCAGGGTGGCGGCGACCTCGGCGTCGAGCTCGAAAGTCATGTCGCCGGGGCGGCTGGCGGGGGCAGCAACTCGGTCGCATACCGGGGCGCGAGGTCCTGCACTTTGGCCAGGAAGGCCTGCTGTGCCTCGTCGTCGAGCGGAGGCGGCGCGTCGGTGCGATGCGCGACGGGTTGGCCGACGAGGGTGAAGAATTCGTCTTGCCCGGCAGGTGCACACAGGCACAGCAGGCGCGAAGCTTCGGTGCTCGCGTTGGTGAAGCCGTGCCGTGCGTTGGCGGGGACGTTGATCGTCTCGCCTGCGCTTGCCGTGATCGTCTCGTCCCGGAAGGTCACCTCCACAGTGCCCTCGAGAACACTGAACATCTCCTCGAAGTCGTGGCGGTGCGGGGGTGGTCCTCCGCCTGCTGGCACGTGCATGTCGATGAGCGTGTACTTGCCGGCAGTGTCCTGCCCGGAGACGAGGATCGTGTACGTGTCGCCCACCAGGCCGATGTGCGGCAGACCCTCCTCCGAGTCTGGACGGGCGACGGTAAGTTCGCGGGACAGGTCGTCGGGGGGAATCGCCATAGTACCTCCTGATCTAGTAAACGGACGATTATGTCCGTATCGAGTGTATCGAGTGTACCGGGCGCGTCGACACGGTTCAATGGTCCTATGCCCACCACATCGCCCGGCGACCGCTCACGCGAGCAGCGACGCGACGCTTTACGCAACCAGGAAGGCCTGCTCAAAGCGGCCACCGTGGCAGTGCACCGCGACGGCCTGCAGGTACCGATGGGCCGAATCGCCGCCGACGCCGGCGTCGGGCCGGGCACGCTCTACCGGCACTTCCCGAACCGTGAGGCGCTGCTCGCCGAACTCACCCACCGCTCCTTCGAGCGGGTGCTCGCCAACGTTCACGCTGCCGAACAGGCCGGAACGGACCCGATCGAATGCTTGCGCCTCTTCATCGACGCCGCGATCAGCCAACGCAACGACTTAGTTCTACCGCTACACGGCGGGCCGCCGATCACCTCGCCGTCCACCATCGCCGTCCGCGCCGAAGTACACCGAGCCATCAAGCGCATCCTCGACCGCGGCGTCGCATCGGGCATGATCGACGGCAACGTGACGCCAGGCGACATCATCACCTTCGGCTCGATGCTCGCCCAGCCCCGCCATCCCGACCAGCCATGGGATGCAACCTGCCGCCGCCTGCTCGACGGCTACCTACAAGGCATCACCGCCAGTCACGCCAGCCCGGCTCGCAGCGCAAAGCGCAGCGGCTAGTCACCCCGGCTTCCGACCATCCGCCCGCTACCGCCACCAATTGATCCGAGTCACTGCTACCCGAGAGGTAGCAACGAAACCACGGTCGCGGCCGTTGAGGCTGCGGTATACGGGAGCCGCCCAGTTGTCGTGGTGGAGACCGACGGCGCCTCATTCGACCGCGTGGTCGTCTCCGGTGATCGGCCGGTCAAGCCGGACTTGAACCAACTTGAACCCGGCGGCACCTGGACGATAGGTCGCCCCGGTCCGGTGACCACCGGCCCGCCAGATGATGACAGGCGAGACGGGGGAAAGTCAGCAGGATCGGTCCTCCATTTCCCAGGCGTGGTCCAAGATGTGCCAGGCCAGCCGTCGGAAGGCATATCGCACCGGCCAGGCGCTGTCGGGCGGCACCGTCTGTAGCCCCGCTACGATCATCGCCCGTTGCTGCTCCCACGGCGTCCGAGGTGGTACTCGGCAACCCACCTTCGGCGCGTAAGCCCGCTCCGCCTCGCGCACGTGGCGTAGCATGGCGTCTCGATCGCGGCCACCACCACGCGGCCCCTTACGAAGCTCGGCGGCCGAGGCGGCGGCAACGGCGTCGAGGTACGCCCACGACGCCTCAAGCAGCCCCAAGTGATGTCCGAGTTCCTTGGGAGTGAGGGGTTCGTCGTCCCACGGCCCGACTGCGCCCGGCGCTCCGAAGTCAGCCATGCCGCTGCGCGTCGCCACCCGCCCGACCACCTCGACCGACACGATTGGCACGGCTAACGCCGCAGCCTTCGCGTAGCGCTCGGCGTACTCAAGCAGGGTGTTGATGGCGGCTTCCTCGCCTTTGCCCCTCCGCGACCAGCCGGGCCAGTCCACGGCGCTGGCGAATACCCACCGCTTACCAATCTCGAGGTAAATCCGAAGAGGCTCCATCGAGCACCACCGTACGCGGCCGCGCAAACTCGCTTTCACCCCTCGCGTACCCGAAACTACGTTCTGATCAGCCCGCTGCGCTCTCTTCCACATCGGCTCGGGCACGCCGGCGTGGCACAGCGTCGACCAGGCAATTGCTGAGAACCGGCGATATGCGTCGGCTGACCGCCGGCTTTGTTGTGACCCAAGCGTGACCCACGGGAAAGCCTGTCCCGGTACGACAAGAGGACCGCCCCGGGCCGTGAGTGGCGGACCAGGGCGACGTTCGGCCCGCTGACCTGCACAGCCGCCAGCGCACGCCGGAGCTTGACGAACCGTAAGTAAGGTCCGGAACAGCTTGCGTGCTGCGTTCACTCAGGTTCATCCGGTTGTTAAAACGTTAAAGCAGCCCACTACCAGGGCCTTTACGGTGGGGCTAGGTGGAATCGAACCACCGACCTCAACATGGCCGTATAGTGGACGTACACAACAGTTTCCACCGGAGGTTGACACATGGAGACCCAATCACGGCGACGCAGCCGGCGCATGGACCTGCGGACCACTCCAGAGGAGCGAGAACTGATCGACCGCGCTGTCAGCGTCACCGGCACCGACCTGACCGACTTCGTCATCACCCACGCCTACGACGCCGCCCGCCGTGTGTTGGCCGACCGTGACCACTTCGACCTCGACGCCACCGCTCTCGCAGAGTGGGAGGCGATCAACGCCCGGCGTGCCCGCGAGGTCCCCGGCCTCCGACAGTTGATGCAACGCCCCTCCCCGTTTACTGATTGAGCGGCACCTACCGCCCACCCGAGCCGCTCAGCGAGGCGCATGACCTCACCGGCTTCTCGTGCCGGTCGAGAGAGCAGACCAATTGGTTACGACATCACGCCCGCCGGTGTGCCAACACCGGCACCACGCGGGTCTTCGTCGTCACCGAGCACGGCGATGACCGGGTGGTTGCCTACTACGCCTGGTGCATGGCCCAGGTCCAATCCGAGGCAGCCCCCGAACGGCTCCGCAAAGGTGCTGGCCGCTACCCCCAACCGGTTGCCTTGCTCGCCCGGCTCGGTGTCGATGTGGGCCATGAAGGCAAAGGGCTTGGTGTCGGCCTGCTCCAAGGCATCTTCGTCCGCCTCGCCGGGCTCTCCGCTGACATCGGATGTCGAGGTTTGCTCGTCCATGCCGAGTCACAAGACGCCCGCGAGTTCTACCTTCACCTCGTCCCCGAGTTCGAGCCCAGCCCCACCGACGAGCTGCACCTCGTCCTGCTCATGAAGGATATCCACCGGACGCTGAAGGTCCAATGAGTGGGGGCGTCGTTCGGAGTGACACCCCGGCCGTCAGCGGTACCAGCCGTCAGCTCTCTGACCCGCTTCCGCCGCCGACGTAGATTGCAGGGCTGGCGTCGATGATCGCCCGACCGACCGCTGGGTGATCGCTCTTGAGCCGTCGATGACCATGATCCGCCAACGGCCGGCGGGAGCCGCTCCGGTCGTGCAAGGCGTGGCGGGTGACCTGCCGTTCGTCAATGAGTCCTTCGATGGGGCGATGGGGACGCTGACTTTGCACCACTGGCCGGATCTCGGTGCGGGGCTGGCCGAGGTCCGCCGGGTAAGCCGACGACAGGTGTTCCTGCTCTTCGACGGCCTCGTGCGCCACGGCTACTGGCTGATCGACGACTACTTCCCCGCCGTGTGGCAACTCGACTCCGAGCGTCGTGCACCGACCGTGGCAATGGTGGCTGAGCACATCGATGTCCTCCGCGTCGAGGTTGTCATGATACCCAGTGACTGCACTGACGGCTTCGGCTGCGCCTATTGGAATCGGCCGGAGGCTCACCTGGACCCCGGCGTGCTCGCCGGGATGTCTTGGTCCAGCCAGCTTGCCCCCGAGGTCCTGGCCGCCGGCGTCGAGCTTTTGCACGACGACCTCGAGACCGGCCGGTGGGACGAACGCCACGGCCACCTACGGTCGATGACCGAGGCTGACTACGGCTACAAGCTGGTCATCGCCGGCGTCTGATCTCTCCTCACCCGCACCGGCTGGCCGGGCGACGTCCCGTTAAACCCCGTGCGGTTCGG
>JAKBBA010000177.1 GCA_021808665.1 Actinomycetes bacterium | reverse complement strand
GCGCTTAGAACTGTCAGTCCTCGCGCATGTGCCCGAGGCAGTGTCTCAGACATGCCTCCAGCCCGGAGTGCCTGAAAGGATGTCCGAGGGTGGTCAGCCGGGTGGGAAGGACCCTCTGGCTTGCTGCGGCGACCTCCCGGGCCCCTTCGGCGCCTAGGAGAACACGCGGCCCGATCGGGGGCACCGGCAGGACGGCCGGGCGGTGGAGGACCTTGGCGAGCGTGGCGGTGTAGTCGGTGTTGCGGACCGGCCCCGGTGCTACGGCATTCATGGGTCCGTCGATCGCATCGTCCATGAGGCTGTGCAAGTAGACGTCGAGCAGGTCGTCGAGACCGATCCAGGCCATCCACTGACGACCGCTTCCGAGGCGGCCACCGAGTCCCGAAGCGAATAGGGGTCGAAGCAAGGCGAGGGCCCCCCCGTTTGGGGACTGGACGATGCCGGTGCGGACCTTGACGACCCTGGTGTCTCCGCCAGCAGCGGCGTCGGCTGCCGTCTCCCAAGCGTCGACCACGTCCGCAAGAAAGCCGTCCCCGCGCCCGGAGGTCTCGGTGAGCTCTTCGTCGCCCCGGTCAGCTCCGTAGATGCCGATCGCGGACGCCGATACGAAGCTCTTGACGCCGCTTCTCGCTGCGAGCTGCGCTAGGAGACGCGTGGGAGTCACCCGACTGTCGTAGATCGCATCTTTGTGCGACTGGCTGAAGCGGCCCGCGATGGGCGCCCCGGCGAGATGCACGATAGCGTCCACGCCTTCGAGAAGGTCCTCGGCCGGATCCAGCGGATCCCACCGACGGGCCTCTGGACCCGTCTCGCCCCGGACGAGCGACACGACGGTGTGGCCGCCGGTCGTGAGCATGGCACTCAGCGCGGAGCCGACCAACCCTGACGATCCGGTCATCGCCACCGTGAGTCGCTGCTGTGTGGAGGTCCCCCAGCGCCCGTGGGCAGCGAGATCGCCGGCGATCTGCCTGGCCCGATATCCGAACATCTGCTCGAGGAAACGGTCGGGGAGCCTGGTACGAACCTCGTCTGTGAGCTGAGTCCGGTCTCCTGGTAGCTCGGCGAAACTGTGCACGTGTCGCCAAGCGAGCGCTTGCCCGAGCACTGCCGTGTCGAGCACGTCGGTGAAGCGCCGCCCGGCGACGTAGCCCGTCGGTTCGTGGCGTGCCCGCCAGGAGATGCCTGCCGGCATCGAAAGGACGGCGACGCCGTCCTCCAGCGAGTAGGCCTCCTGGGCCACCTTGACTGGCTGCCACGGCGGAAGGAGGCGGCGAATGGCCCCGGGACGGGCGTGCCAGGAGAAGACCTCCTCTATGGGTGCATCGAACGTCGCAACGTGCTGGTAGGCCACGCCCTCCACGATAAGCAACCTGTCGCCCTACATGAGCCCGAGATCGTGACCACTGCGGAATAGTTGCGATCGCAACTACGTTGTCAACGACCGAGAGAACCTCATTCCGACAAAGGAGAACCTGATGGCAGACGCTTCCGAGCTCACTGGCAAGTACAACCTGGATCCGAACCACTCACGCATCGGCTTCGTGGCGCGCCACGCCATGGTGACAAAAGTGCGCGGATCGTTCAACGAGGTCCAAGGGAACGGTTACCTGGACGTCGACAACCCCGCAGCGTCGACCATCGAGCTCGAGATCGAAGCCAAGAGCGTCGACACCAGGAACGCAGACCGCGACAACCACCTTCGCAGCAACGACTTCTTCGACATGGAGACGTATCCGAAGATCACTTTCGTGAGCACTGCGGTCTCCAAGGCCGGTGACGACACATTTACGGTCGTCGGTGATCTCACCATCAAGGGCGTCACGAAGTCGATCAGCTTCGACGCCGAGTTGAGCGGGCCCGCCAAGGACCCATGGGGTAACTCCCGCGTGGGCCTCGAGGGTCGTGTGGAGGTCAACCGGAAGGACTGGGGTATCTCCTTCAACGCCCCCCTCGAGACTGGTGGAGTCCTGGTCAGCGAGAAGGTAACCCTCGAGTTCGAGGTTTCGGCCGTCAAAGTAGGCTGAAGTCATAACTTCAGCTCCGGCTGAAGGACTGACGGCTGGTGCTACCCGATGAGTGCGCTCAAAGCGTGTAGCGCCAGCCCTGCGAGGCCGCCGATCACCGTGCCGTTGATGCGTATGTACTGAAGGTCGGGACCGAGAAGAAGCTCCAGCCGCTTGGATGCCTCGGCCCCGTCCCAGCGTTCGATTGTGCCGGTCACCAATCCGGCGAAGTCGGCGCCGAAGTGCTCTAGCGTGTAGCTGACTGCGGCCCGTAGAGTGCGCCGAGCGTCGCGGGCGGCAGCGGGGTCGCCTGCGAGTTTGGCACCGGCATTCGAGACGGCACGCGCGATTCGTCGCCTCAACGCCGAGTCCGGATCCGCGGTCTGGGAGCGGACCTCGCCGACTAGCTCGGACCAGATGGTGCGTGTCAGGGCGCGCAACTCCGGAGCGCCCAAGAGCTCCGCCTTGAGCTCTTCTCCGCGTCCGATGAGTTGCGGATCGCTCTGGAGCCGCGAGGCAAGGGTCGCGATAGCCTCGTCGAGCTGGATACGGGCGGGGTGCGAGGGGTCGGCCGACATATCGCTGAGTACGGCGGCGAGCCTGGACAGCATCCTCGCAACCAGGCGCTGGTTGACCGGCCCGGGCAGCCACCATGGTGATCGGGCGCCTAGCCGCGCATGTAGGGCCATCCCGTTCGAAGACAGCCAGCCGCCGAGAGCACCGCAAGCTGTGCCGAGCACGGCCTCGTGGCGGCTATCGCGCGTGAGCGCTTCGAGGGCACGCCCAGCGAGGGGAGCTAAGGCCACGCTGTCGACACGAGTTCGCACTGTGGCGCTGAGCAGGTCTGCTGTCTCGGCGTCGTCGAGGGCGCCGATCGCCCCGCCGAGCAGCTCGGCGAGTTGGGAGGCAACGAGCGCCGAGTTCGCTGTATCCGAAAGCCAACGAGCGGCGCGAGGGATGGCCTCTGTCGAGTCGACCCTGTTCATCACCGCATCGGTATTGAAAAAGCTTTCCGCTACGAACGCCCCGAGCGTCTGCGCGAAACGGTCCTTGCGCTCCACGATGATCGCGGTGTGGGGAATCGGTAGCCCCAGAGGACGGCGGAACAGGGCGGTGACTGCGAACCAGTCGGCCAGCCCTCCGACCATCGACGCGACGCTCGCAGCCTGCACCCAAGACAGCCAGGCGGCATCCCTGCGGAACACGGTCGACACCACGAACACGACGGTGACGGCGCCGAGCAGCGCGCCTGCCCGGCGCCGTGTCACGCGAAGCAGGCGTTCCCGACCCTCCTCGGATCTGTGGAGGGCAACTTCACTCATCCGGCCACGCTACCCACCAGTTAAGGTCTGTGGCATGGGACGTCTGGAAGGCAAGACCGCGGTCATAACCGGCGCCGCCAGTGGCATCGGCGAAGGTATCGCCACCCGCTTCGTAGCAGAAGGGGCTCGGGTCGTTGTCGCCGACATCGACGGCTCTCGCGGCGAGGAGGTCGCATCCCGGCTCGGGGGCAGGTTTGTCCGTTGTGACGTCGCGATAGAGGGCGACATCGCCGCAGCTGTTCGGGCCGCTGTCGACACCTACGGGCGCCTCGACGTGTGTGTGGCAAACGCTGGTTTCGGGGGAGTAACGGGCCCCATCACCGACCTCGACGAGGAAGGCTTCGACCGCACTGTGGCGGTGCTTCTCAAAGGGGTTGCTTTCGCTATGAAGCACGCCTGCGCTTCGATGCAGGCAACGGGCGGCGGGTCGGTGATCTCCACGTCGTCGGTGGCTGGGCTGATGGGTGGTATGGGACCTCACGTGTACAGTGCGTGCAAGGCGGCGGTCATCGGACTGACCCGCTCGGTTGCGCTCGAGCAGGGCCCGTTCAACATCCGGGTCAACTGCATCAACCCGGGCGGTATCGCAACGCCGATCTTCGCGAAGGGACTCGGCGTGGACTCCGATCCTGTAGCCGCCGAGGAGGTCCTGGCGTTAGTTGCTGCGGGCGTGTCCGCCGGGACTCCACTCGGGCGCATCGGCACTCCGGCCGACATCGCAGCGGCCGCCGTGTGGCTCGCGTCGGAGGACTCGTCGTACGTCACCGGCCAGACAATCGTCGTAGATGGGGGGCTCACTTCGACGAAGCGTTTGGCGGAGTTTCCAACTACCACAGAGGAGACCACAGCTTGAAGCACAGTTGCGTAGACGCTCGCGGGACCCGAATCCACCTGGTCGAAGAGGGCACCGGGCCGGTCGTGCTTCTCGTCCACGGCTTCCCCGAGTCGTGGTACTCGTGGCGCCACCAGATCCCGACTATAGCTGCGGCGGGATTCAGGGCAGTAGCAATTGACGTCCGGGGCTACGGGCGTTCGTCGGCGCCGATCGAGGTCGACGCCTACGGGATGCTGGCTCACGTCTCCGACAATCTGGGGGTTCTCGAGGCGTTGGGTGTCGACGAGGCGGTCGTGATTGGCCACGACTGGGGTTCGCCTATAGCGGCGAACTCGGCAATGCTGCGCCCCGATATCTTCCGTGCGGTCGCACTCCTGAGTGTTCCCTACAGCCCTCCGGGCAACAGGCAGCCGACGAAGGTGTTCGCGGAGATGGGGGAGGCGTCCGGGGAGGAGTTCTACATCAGCTACTTCCAGGAGCCGGGCCGTGCGGAGGCGGAGGCGGAGCCCGACGTGAGGTCGTGGCTTCTCGGTTTCTACATGGGATCGTCCGGCGAGGCGACTCGGTCGCCGGATGGTGGAACGATAGCGACCATCCGCCGAGGTGGGCGCCTGCGTGACCGTTTCCAGCCGGTCGACCACCTGCCGTCCTGGTTGAGCGAGGCCGACCTCGACCTCTACGTCGAGCAGTTCCAATACAGCGGCTTTCGCGGGCCGCTGAACCGTTACCGCAACGTCGACCGCGACTGGCGCGACCTGCAGGTATGGAAGGGGCAGCCGATCACAGTCCCGTCTCTCTTCATCGCCGGCGAGAAGGACGGCCCCGCAATATGGGGCGCCCGCGCGATCGAGAGGCATTCGCAGACACTTCCAGGGCTGCGAGGCAGTCACATCCTGCCCGGCTGCGGTCACTGGGTCCAGCAGGAGAGAGCGGAGGCTGTCAGCAAGCTCCTCGTCGATTGGCTGGTAAGCCTTCCATAAGTGGAGCCGATGTAGCTGCCGCCCGGCCGGTAGAAGCGAAGTTCCCCGTTGGGATCTCCTTCCACCCGGTACCCGGCGTGGATCATCCTGTGATGGCGCCGGCACTGGTAACAACCATTGGCAACGTCGGTGTCGCCACCTTGGTCCCAAGGCTGAATGTGATGGATGTCTACATATGTATATTGGCAGCCCGGGAAGCGGCAGCGGCCCGCATCCCGGACCCTGATCGCCCTGCGCTGGGCGGTGCTCCAGTTGCGCGTCTTGCGTCCGAGTGACAACAGCTCACCGCGCTCGTCCACGCTGTGGTTCACACTGCTGGAGTCGCAATCGACAGCACCGGCGTCTTCGGGTACCACGGGCCTGCCGTCTGGCAGTGTCATTGTCTCACCGCCGTCTCGGGTGACGAAGTGGACTAGGTAGCGGTCGGCTCCCACAACGTGGCCTCCGTCTGCAGCTCCGAGCCCGGCGCTTACGAGGTCCATGAAGGCGTCTGCCATCCTGCCGGCTCGTCCGGCTTCCTCCAGCGGCGCCTCCCCCGGCTCGGCGGCGGCGCCAGTGTCAGTATTAGTGTCAGTGTCTACTTGTGTAGACTCGTCCACAGGCCCGTCGGGCCACTCGGGCGCCGGAGTGTCTACTTGTGGAGACTCGTCCACAGGGCTGGCGGACGCGGGCCCGGCGCCAGCGGATGCGGCGCCGGCCGGGCGATAGCGAAGGTCGATAAACGCTTGGAGGGCGACGGCGAACTCTTCGATCTCCAGGTCGCTCAAAGTGACGATCACCTGGCCGACG
>JAKBBA010000176.1 GCA_021808665.1 Actinomycetes bacterium | reverse complement strand
AGGGCACATGAGGAATTGAGCGCCGGAGATTCGGACTAATCCAGACAAATCGTCGCCCTGTCATTCGACCAACTGTTTGCCGGCCGAGTGATTGCCGGCCAACGGGTCACTCCCTGCGGGCTGCCCGCCCGTCAACTGCTCAGGCGGTTTCCCCTCCGAGCAGTGGCACTAACGTGACACGATATGGCTGAGCCGCCCGGGACGCGCCAGCTGTTGGCGCTGACGGCGTCTGCATTCCTCGTGCTGGCCGCCGAACCGCTTTACGTCCTTGTGGATACCGCGGTCGTAGGCCATCTCGGTTCGCTGCAGCTCGGAGCTCTCGGGCTCGGAGGAACGCTGCTGTCGTTAGTGGCGATGCTCGGTGGTTTCCTCGACTACGCGACCACCGCGAGAGCATCCAGGTGGTTCGGTGCGGGCGAGCGCGACAAGGCTATCGACGAGGGGGTAGCCGCTTCGGTGCTCGCGATTGCCGTCGGCGTGGTCGCGGTGGCGCTTGGCGAGCTTTTCAGCCGACCGCTGCTGGATCTCCTCGCAGGCGGCCCGGGCGCACTCGAGGCGGCGGCCCAGCACTGGTTCCGCATAGCGGTCCTGGGAGTTCCGGGGATCCTCTTAGCGTTAGCTGGTAACGGTTGGATGCGCGGCGTCCAAGACACACGACGCCCCGTCAGGATCGTCCTAGCAGCCAACGCGATGTCCGCGGTCGCGTCGCCGGCTCTTGTGTACGCAGGCGGGCTTGGATTGGCCGGCTCGGCGGTTGCCAACCTTGCAGCTCAGGCATTCGCAGGTACCCTGTTCCTGCTGGCCCTTCACGCCCAACGTCGGCCATGGCGGCCCGCCCCGGGGGTGCTGGCGGCGTATCTCGTTCCAGCAAAAGACCTCCTTCTTCGCAAAGCCGGACTGCAGGCAGCGATGCTCGCCGCGTCAGGTGTGGCAGCCCGCATGGGTACCGCCCAGGTTGCTGCCCATCAGATCGGCTTCGAGTGCTGGTCGTTCGCCGCGTTGCTGCTCGACTCGTTTGCGATCGCGGCGCAGTCGCTTGTGGGCGCGGCGCTCGGGGGAGGCGACACCGCATCAGCTCGACGGATCGCGTGGCGCGTGGCGCGCTACGGGCTGGTAGCCGGCATCGTACTCGGGGCCGTCCTTGCCGGCGGGTGGTATGTGATTCCGCCTGCGTTCACTTCGTCCGACGCCGTCGTAAGCCAGGTACACGTCCTGTGGCCATTCCTTGCGGCGATGCAGCCCGCCGCAGGGGTGGTGTTCGCTCTCGACGGTGTCCTGATCGGGGCCGGCGACGTCCGATACATGCGCGACCTGACACTCCTCGCAACGGTCGGGGTGTACGTTCCGATCGGGATTGCCTCATTGCAGTTGCACTGGGGCATCGGTGGGCTATGGGCCGGCCTGACCGCGTCGATAGTCGTCAGGTTGATCGGGATGCTGCGTCGGACGGCGGGGGAGCGTTGGAGCGTGGCCTGAGTTGTTGCTCAGCTGCGATTCCGCCGGTACCGGTCAGGAAGTAGGGCGGCGTCGATGTCGCCACCAACTGCCACCGACGGCCGCTCCGCCACCGACGGCCGCTCCGCCACCGACGGCCGCTCTGCTACCGACGGCCGCTCCGCCACCGACGGCCGCTCTGCTACCGACGGCCGCTCGACCTCCCGCGAGATCCGGCCGGCCAACGGGGCTCGTCGCTCCCCCGTCGCCCTGTGGAATGCGCGCCAGCGGTGCCAAACCACGAACGCCACAGCGGCTACCGCAGCGGCGCCGAGCAGGTAGCCGGCATCGTTGAAGCCTTTCATGATTGACCGCCACGAGCCTCCGATCTCGTATCCGATCAAGGCCATCGCGCCGTCCCAGACGAGAGAGCCGAGGGCTGTGAGAATCCCGAACCTGACAAGCGGTACCTCGGCGACACCGGCCGGGACGGCAACAAAATTGCGGATCACTGGCAGCAGCCGGCTGCCGAAGACGCCCCACCGTTCGTGGCGCTCGTACCATCCCTGTGCCCGGTCGAGATCGTGCGTGCTCATCAGCACGTACCGGCCGTAGCGCGCTACAAACGCCCGGCCGCCATAACGACCGATAGCCCAGGCGACGTAAGCACCGACGATTTCCCCGGCGACCCCTACTACGATCACTGCCGGAAGGCTTAGCTTGCCTTCCGCAGCAAGGACACCGGCGAAGCCGAGGGTGAGCTCGGACGACGTGGGTACGCAGCACGACTGCAGAACGGACAGGATGAAGATAGCGGCGTACCCCGAGGACGCCACAAGGTTGGTTACGTTGAGGAGTCCGAGCATGCCAAGCCCTCCGAGGGAAGACTAGCGCTCAGGCAGCGGCCCCGGATACGCCAATTCGGCGGCTTGTACCATCTGGTTCGTCTTGCGACGGATTATCAGGACCGCGATGACCACTGCGACGAGGGCAAGGCCCCCGAAGACGAAGCTGGCGACGGTCGAAAGCTTGTTGACGGTACTACCGAGGCTGTAGGGCACGAAGCTGTAGAGCGCTGCCCAGAGGATCCCGCCGGCAGCGTTGAACGGCAGGAAGCGCCGCCACGTCATCTTCAGGGTTCCGGCGAGAAACGCTGCATATGTCCGAAGGACAGACACGAAGCGGCCCGCGAAGACGACGATCGGCCCGTAGCGGTCGAAGACGAGACGCCCAACTTTGATTTTCGAAGCATCGAGACGGATATACCGGCCGTAACGCCGCAGAAGGCGATACCCCCCCTTGTCTCCTATCCAGAAGCCGATGTTGTCGCCAAGAATCGCCGCTGCAGCAGCGACCAGGAAGATCTCAAGGATCGAAAGTTTGTGGGTCGTCCCTGCGTAGATGCCGGCCGCAACGAGAATGGTCTCGCCAGGCAGGGGGACGCCGAGGCATTCGATCAGTACGAGCAGGAAGACGGCGCTGTAGCCGTATGTGGCTAGAAGGTGGCTGACGTTCATCTGCAGGCGGAATCAGTGAGGTCTAGCCGGCCAGGGTCTTGACGGGTGATCCGGGTGTGCATGGCCGCGGATCGTACGGGGTCAGGTTGTCTACGCTGGAGCTGGGCGCCTGGTTGCCTACGGTCGGAGGGCGTGTCGTGGTCGACGAGCTCGGGACACTTCCTGTATTGGCGGTTGTGGCGCCCGGCGAGCTCTGCGAAGCGGACACTACCGAGAAGTTGGTGCCGGCTTTGACCGTAATTGTTCCAGTGGGCAATGCCGGGTCGGGTTCCATGACCACTGCGCCTGAGAGCTTCGAAAGCACGGACACCGCTTGAGCGAGACCTCCCGTCGGGTACTCGATGACGGTCTCGGCGGGCTTGGCGGGAATGGGACCGTTTGCGACCGTACCGATCGTGAAACCGTCAGCCGCCAGGGCCTTCGCCGTTACGCTCGCGAGGTTGTAGCTCCCCACTATGTTGAGCACGTTGACGGTTGTGGGGGTGACGGGGGTGGGAAAAGCCCCCGAATCCCACTTGGCGATCGTCTGGTAGTCGTTGGGCTGGACGGGGAAGTCGACGTCGCCCATCGATGCGCCTCTGAAGTAGTAGTTGTTGAACGTGGTGACGGGAAGCGTCGTCTCGGGTATGGCGCCGGGGTTGATGTGGCCGTAGGTCTCGGCCAGGCTGATCAGCTGATTCTTCAAGCCCGGATCCATCGTCACCTGATTTATTACCGCGCCGATGAACCGGTTAAGCGTCAAGGGGTTGGTAAGTCCTTTGGAGATCGCCGTCGACAGCAGGACCCGGACGAACTCGTGGTCCCTTACGATTCGGGCCAGATCCGATTCAGGATCGTACGGCCACGTCGAGACCGGGCCGTTGTAGCCGGGCGGGTCGTACTGCAGGTGACGTGAGCGCACCAAAGCCAAGGCCTGCGCTCCGTTGATGGAGATGCAGCCGGTACTCGTAATGTTGAGCTGCGACTCCAGGTCATAAAGCTTCTGGGGGAAGTCCATGGTCAGGCCGCCGAGAGCGTTGACCGTATTCTCGAACCCGCTGAAGTTGATCTCGACGAAATGGTTGATCGGGATCCCGAAGTCCTGCTGGATGGCCTTGACGAGGTTGTCCGGGCCGTTGACCCCGTCGTTGAGGGCTGCGTCGATCTTCTCCCAGGACAACACTGGGCTCCCGGTGGGCATGTGTGAGAAAAGGTCTCGGGGGATGGACAGAATCGACGCCTGCTTGGTCTTCGGATCGAGATGGAGAATCATGATCACGTCGCTGAGTGACCCGGATAGGAGCTGCGGGTTGCCGAACTGCTGGATGTCGGCGGGGGTGTTGAGACCGGCCCGGCTCTGGTTGCCGATGAGCAGGATGTTCTCGGGGGCCCCCGAGGAGGTGCTGGTTGCAGGTTTGTTCGTCCCGGTGTTATTTCCCTGCGAGGTGAGGTCGGGGGCAGCGACAGTATGAATCGAATCGATGCGATAGCGCACGTAGGCGTAGGCCCCGCCGACCGCAATGAGAGTGATTGCGACGAAGATGTTTGCCATCACGAGGAGTCGGCGAGGCCAGTGGCGCGTTGGTATGAGCGGCGCATCAGGGTGCTTTCGAGCCTGTCGCTCTGCAGATCTGCGCTGTCTCCGTGATGGTTTGGCGTGCATTCCTATCCAAGTGATCCAGGGCTCACGACCCGATGGGGGTTACGACCCGACGGGCTTCAGACCCTACGGGCTTCGACTCGGCGAGCTTCGACGCGGCGGGGAAGCCAAGTCAAGATTACGGGCTGGGGCACTGTTTCGGTTGTCACCCCGTCCTGTGTTGCAACCGTCCCGAAATATATGAGAAGAAAATAAAAATATGTTTGCTCGCCACTCCTTCTGGTCGATAATGAAGACAGCGCACCGGCCAGTTCCCCCCCTCTGGACCGTGAAGCGCTGATGCGAAGGGCCCGGTATCCCCCCCACCGGGTCCTTCTGCGCGTAAGGAGTTCGACCAAATCGAGGAGCGCTGTCCTGCGGCGTCCTCTTTGGGTAGCGTCGTAGGGTAATGACCAAAGTTGCGACCAGACCGTGACCAAGCCCTCCGGGCGCCAGGTGCGTCTCGAAGCCCATGACCAGTTCCTCGTCGCAGTCGAAGTCGGTGGTGGAATCCGCACCTATCGACACAACGGTATTGACATTCTTGACGGCTACAGCGAGGACGAGGTCTGCCCTGCGGGGAGCGGCCAGCTCCTCGCTCCCTGGCCGAACCGGCTGGGCGACGGCCGATTCACGTGGAATGGCCGGGAGTATCAGCTGCCGATCACGGAGGTATCCAAGAGCAACGCCATCCACGGGCTGGTGAGGTGGGCGAACTGGACGCTGCCGGAGCCCGAGACGCTTCACTCCCCGTGGACCGCCGGCACTCCGGTCGAGCACTTGACGGTCTCGCACCGCCTGCATCCTCAGCCGGGTTGGCCGTGGGCCCTGGATCTCCGCGTCGTCTACCGCCTCAGCGAAGGAGGCCTCGAAGTCCGAACATGGATGACCAACCTTTCCGAGGAGGCCTGCCCGGTCGGTATCGGCTGGCACCCCTACATCCGGGCGTTCGGCGGGACGGTGGACGATATTCGCTTGACACTCCCGGCAAGGGCCGCGTACCGGTCCGACGATCGCGGGCTGCCCATCGGCTCCGCCTCGGTCGAGGAGTTGGGGTTGGACTTCAACGACGGCCGTAGGATCGGCGACGCCCGCCTCGACGCGGCCTTCACCGATCTGCAGCGCGGAGCAGACGGCCGCTGCGTCATCCGGGTCGAATCGGAAGGCAGACCGGCGATACGACTCTGGATCGACAGGCAGTTCACCCACCTCATGGTCTTCACCGGTGACACGATCGGCGACGAGACCCGGCGCCGGCGCGGCCTCGCCATCGAGCCGATGACCGCCGCCCCCGACATGCTTCGCAGCGGGGACGGCCGTCAAGTGCTGGAACCGGGGAGCACGCTCGAGGCTGCATGGGGGATCCAGGTCGGCTAGACCAGCCC
>JAKBBA010000175.1 GCA_021808665.1 Actinomycetes bacterium | reverse complement strand
TCCTACAACCACATAGATGCAGCGTGCATACACCTCGTGGAGCACCCGCAACGCTACGACGTGATAGTCACGGACAATCTCTTCGGCGACATCCTTACCGACCTCGCAGGTGCAGTAGCCGGTGGTATCGGCAGGGCGGCATCGGGGAACCTGAACCCCGAGCGGACCAGCCCTTCGATGTTCGAGCCGGTGCACGGCTCCGCCCCTGACATCGCAGGCACGGGCCGGGCCGACCCGACAGCGGCGATCGTGTCCGCATCGATGATGCTTGATTTCCTCGGCGAGCGTGAATCCGCGGAGAGAATTTCGAAGGCGGTCGCAGACTTTCGCCCCGAACCGGGAGCTTCAACCAGCCAAATCGGCGACGCCGTCGCAGAAAGGGTGTAACTGAAATGCCAATTGTTCCTACCGAGAAGATCTGGATGGACGGCGAACTGGTCGACTGGGACCAGGCTCGAATCCATGTGCTGACGCACTCGCTCCACTACGGATGTGGGGTGTTCGAGGGTATACGCGCTTACCCGACCGATTCGGGGCCGGGGATCTTCCGTCTTCGGGACCACATCACCCGGCTGTTCAACTCGGCGAAGATCTTCATGATCGACGTGCCTTTCAGCTTCGACGAGATCGTCGAAGCCACCCGGACCACCGTGCGGGTCAACGGGCTCGCCGAGTGCTACATCAGACCCATCGTCTACCTCGGCTACGGCGAGATGGGCCTCAACCCGCTGCCTTGCCCTGTCAGCGTGTCGATCGCCGTTTGGCCTTGGGGCGCCTACCTGGGTGAGGACGGCATCGCTAACGGCGTTCGCATGAAGATCAGCTCCTGGCAGCGTCACGACCCGAACGCCATGCCGCCCGCTGCCAAGGGTACCGGCATGTACATCAACTCGTCGATGGCCAAGATCGAGGCGCTCAAGGCCGGCTACGACGAGGCGATCCTTCTCTCGCCGCAGGGGTATGTGAGCGAGTGCACGGGCGAGAACCTCTTCGTGGTTCGCAACCAGAAGATCCTGACTCCTCCGGTGTCAGCTGGCGCCCTGGAGGGCATCACCCAGGATTCGGTCGTAGCCATCGCTCGCGATCTCGGCTACGAGGTCGAGTTCGCGAACATCCTCAGGTCCGATCTCTACACCGCGGATGAGGCATTCCTCACGGGTACCGCCGCGGAGGTCGTTCCGATCGCGTCCGTCGACGACAGGAAGGTCGGCAGTGGGCGGCCTGGAACCGTCACGCAGCGGATACAGGAGATTTACCACGACGCAGTGCGCGGGAACGTCGACCGCTACAAGGACTGGGTGGAACATGTCGGATAAATCCGCGAACCAACCCGGCTCGCACTCGGCTTCGCACGCCCATCCCGTACCGGTCGAGCTTCCTGATTCTGTAGACATCTATGACACGACACTGCGCGACGGAAGCCAGCAGGAGGGGCTCTCACTCACTGTCGACGACAAGCTGCGCGTCGCCTCGCAGTTAGACCATCTGGGCGTCCACTACATCGAGGGCGGCTGGCCGGGCGCCAACCCGAAAGACGCAGAGTTCTTCCGGCGCGCTGCGGAAGGTGACCTGCATCTCGAGCACGCCACGCTCGTTGCGTTCGGCTCGACTCGCAAGGCAGGGGGCTCCGCCGAAACGGACCCGGTCCTCGCAGACATGCTCGCTGCGCGAACGGGCGTCGTGTGTCTAGTCGCAAAATCCGCGGAATGGCATGTAACCGAAACGCTGCGCACGTCGCTGACCGAGGCCATCGACATGGTCGCCGACTCGGTCGGATTCTTGGTGTCTCGAGGCAAGCGTGTGTTCCTCGACGCTGAGCACTTCTTCGACGGGTTCCGCTCGAACGCTCGGTTCAGCACGGATGTCCTTCTTGCTGCTGCAGACGCCGGTGCGGAGGTTCTGGTTCTGTGCGACACGAACGGTGGCACATTGCCTTTCGAGGTGGAGCGCGTCGTTGGCGAAGTCCGTCAGCGTTTCGCCTCCGAGGTGGCGATCGGCTGCCATTTCCACAACGATTCGGGCACAGCGGTTGCCAACTCGCTCGTGGCGGTTCGTTCGGGGGCCACACAAGTGCAGGGATGCATCAACGGATATGGCGAACGGACAGGCAACGCAGACCTGACGGCTGCGATCCCGAACCTCACGTTGAAGATGGGCGTTCGCACGATCGCTCCCGAGCGGCTGGAACTATTGACACCTGTGGCGCACCACATTTCGGAGGTGGTCAACGTAGCTCCGAGCGCCCAACAGCCTTTCGTCGGGGTATCTGCGTTCGCCCACAAGGCTGGACTGCACACGAGCGCGATCGCCAGGTCGGCGAACGCCTACGAGCACGTGGAGCCCGCCGCTGTCGGCAACGGCACGCGCTTCGTAGTAAGCGAGATGGCCGGTCGGTCGACGGTCACACTGAAAGCGGCGCAGATCGGTTTGGAGATGGACGATTCGGCGGCGGCCGGCGTCGTCGAAAAGCTGAAGGAGCTGGAGCATCGCGGCTACCACTTCGAGGTGGCCGACGGGTCGCTCGAGCTGCTCATGAGGGCGGCCACCGGATGGAAGCAGGATTATTTCACCCTCGAGTCCCACCGCGTTATCACCGAGTTGCGCGAGGACGGGAGCTTCGTAACCGAGGCGACCGTCAAAGTGCTGGTAGGTGACAGACGGGTCATCGCGACGGCGGAAGGCAACGGTCCGGTCAACGCGCTCGACGCTGCCCTTCGCCAGGCGATAGGCCCGGACTTCCCTCAACTGGCACATGTCCATTTGACCGACTTCAAAGTCCGTGTGCTCGACACGAGCAAGGCCACTGCAGCGGTCACGAGAGTGCTAATCGACTCGACGGATGGGGAGCGCACCTGGACGACGATCGGGGTGTCAGAGAACGTGATCGAAGCGTCCTGGTCGGCGCTCGAGGATTCCATCGTGTTCGGGTTGCTTCACGTGTCGCCCCCCGGGCAGGATGGCAACCCATGACGCAGCCCGCCTATGTTCCGGTACGCCCGACTGACCGGGTGAGAAGCTCCAAGGCTCTTTCAACTCCGCAGCCTTGGCGTCTCGGGAGGCCCGGGGACGCTATGGATTTGCAGGCGTCGTCGGGACCGCGGTTCGGCTCGTCGGGCCCTGATCTCGGCTACGGTCTGAAGTTGGCGCGTCGCTTCGACGACCGGCTTGTGCTTGCCCAAGGTGAGGACCACCACGATGTGGTCACGGGCTGCTTCGCCTGCGCGAGTCGCCGGGCGTCGCATTTCGGCCGAGCGCCTGTTATCTTCGACTACGAATGGGCCTACGGCATTTGGGGGTATCTCGGGTCGGCGCCGGCTGATCTGGTCAAGTGGCGGCAGACGATGTTCCGTGGCGCTTCGCATAGCTACTGGGATCAGAGGCGGATCGCTGACGCCGTCAAAGCGGAGGCGCTGACGATCAGTCCGAGCGCTGCGAGCGCAGACCTCAACCTCTGGAAAGAAAGGCTGATCGTATGACGGCAATGTCCGTCCGCGAGGCGGACATTGCACTTACGGCTACAGGCCAGATGTTTGAGGTGGGTATCGAGGTCATCAGGGGGATTGAGACCAAAGTCTGGAAGAATGCTCCGGCCACTCTCGCCGATATCCTCCGGTCGAGCCGAGGCCACGGCGACAAGGCGTTTATCGTCTACGAGGACGAGACGCTCAGCTTCGAGGAGCACTTCGTGGCGAGCGCACGCCTGGCGAACGCTCTCAGGGACCGTCTCGGGATTCGCGAAGGTGACCGTGTTGCGATCGCGATGCGCAACTACCCGGAATGGTCGGTAGCGTTCTGGGGTGCAACCGCCGCCGGCGCCGTCGTCGTGCCGCTCAACTCGTGGTGGACAGGCGAAGAGCTCGCGTACGGTTTGGCGGATTCAGGTACAAAAGTAGCCATTGTCGACCCGGAACGCGCCGCGTCGATTGGCGCGCACCGAAGCGAACTGAGCGAGCTCACCTGTATTGTCGTCGCGCGCAGCAAAGGACATCCGTTCGGCGATGGCTCAAACGGCGACGGTCGAATGCGATTCGAGGATCTCCTCGAGACCGCAGCCGATGACGTGGAGCTGCCTGTCACCGCGATAGCCGCTGACGACGACGCAACCATCTTCTACACGTCGGGCACGACCGGGCGGCCGAAAGGCGCGCTCGGGACGCATCGCAACATTTGCACGAACCCGATGAGCCTGTTCTACGTGACGGCGAGGGCGGTCCACCGCTCGGGTGGTCAGGTCCCTGCGCCTGGCGCTGGAACGCAGAACGCGTACCTGCTTTCGGTCCCACTTTTTCATGCGACAGGATGTCACTCGATCCTCGTGGCGAACCTGCTTGTCGGCGGGAAACTGGTAATGATGCACCGCTGGGATGCGGGGCGGGCGCTCGAGCTCATCGAACGCGAGAGGATCACTTCCTTCGGCGGGGTGCCGACGATGGTCCTCCAGGTTCTAGATCACCCCGACTTCTCCAAACGCGACACCTCAAGTGTCAAATCCGTTGGATACGGGGGCGCCCCGGCGCCTCCCGAGCTGGTACGGCGGATCAAAGACACCTTCAATTCCTCCCAGGCGTCGAACGGTTACGGCATGACGGAGACGTCGTCTCTGTCGACGATGAACGCTGGGGAGGATTACCTTGCGAAACCTGACAGTGTCGGCCCGCCCGTACCTGTAGTCACGGTGAAGGTGGTCGACGCCGACGGGGCAGTGCTACCCACCGGGGTAGTTGGCGAGCTTTGGATCAAAGGGCCGAACATCGTCAAGGGTTACTGGAACAAGCCTGAGGCCACTGCGGCGACGTTCACCGACGGCTGGGTCCACACCGGTGACGTGGCACGCATCGACGACGACGGTTTCGTTTACATCGTCGACCGGGCCAAGGACATGCTCATCCGCGGTGGGGAGAACGTCTACTGCGTCGAGATCGAGGGTGTCCTCTACGAGCATCCCGCTGTCGCCGAGGCCGCTGTGATCGGAATCCCTCACCCCACGCTCGGCGAGGAGGTGGGCGCTGTCGTCACCTTGAAGGCCGGCGCGCACGTCGGGGAGGAAGAGTTGGCTGCGTTCGTCAGGAGACGGCTGGCGGCTTTCAAGGTGCCGTCGAAATTCTGGTTCTACGGGTCTGAGCTTCCCCGCAACCCGGCCGGCAAGGTGCTCAAGCAGGACCTGCGCGACGAGCTGCTCGGAGACTAATGACTAATCTTTAAGGCTGCGCCTGTCCGCTCAAGGGGCGAGACCGCTAACTGCGATGCCGCTTCCTGGCGGGTTCAGAGCTTCCATGTCGCCCACATCCCCGGAGAGAATCAGCCCGCCGCCGTTCGCCGCGCATGTCGCTCACGACGGCATCGTGGCGCCCACCCCTGGCCAAGGTTGAAAGGGCCTCCGCGTCGAGGAGGACACAAGTCATCGCAACATGCGCCGGAACTCGACGACCTGCTTCTCCTCGACGGGTTCCCGCTCGGCTTCCAAGCGGCCGAGCAGGTCAGACAGTGCTCTCGACCGCTGGCGGCGATCGACTTCATAGCGCAGGATCGTGTTAATGGTGAAGGAGAGGGCTGCGTCGTCGTCGCCCAGCGCTTCGACCAGATCGGTATCCAGGGTGATGGTCTTGCGTACTTTTGCCACACTCACACTGAACATGCTAGGAGTGTTATCGAACGCCGCGCAGGCGCAGACGGGAACCGCTACAGTTCGGCGAGGGTCGCGGCGAGCCTGTCTAGGTCAGCCGGGGAGGCGACGTTCGCTCGTACAGCGCCGTCCACTGTCCTCTTGACCATCCCCGACAGCTCCGCTCCGGGTCCGAGCTCGACGAACGTCGAGATTCCCATCCCCGCCATCTCGACCAGCGACTCGCGCCAGCGGACAGGGCTCGCCAGTTGGCGTGATAGCCGTGTCGCGAAGCCGTCGCGGTGTGGTTTCGCGTCGACGTTGGCGACAACAGGTGTCGCCGTCTCGTCGAAGCGGCACGCCTGTAGTGCAGTGTCGAGGCGGTTCTGCGC
>JAKBBA010000174.1 GCA_021808665.1 Actinomycetes bacterium | reverse complement strand
ACGTTTCGCCGAGGACCGAGCGACCCGGTCTGCCTAGCCGACCAACCCGGCACGTGGGTGGAGGTCGAGATCGCCGCCCCGGCGGAGCGGGTGTGGGAGCTGGTCAGCGATATCGATCTCCCGGCCCGGTTCTCCGAAGAGTTCGTTGGCGCGTCGTGGCGCAACGGCGAGATCGGCCCCGGAGCCTGCTTTATAGGGCGCAACCGCCACCCAGCGATAGGCGAATGGGAATCTGAATCTTTCGTCGAGGTCTACGAGATAGGTCGCAGCTTCGCCTGGGCGACCTCCGACCTATCCAACCCGGGAGCGCGATGGCGTTTCGACCTCGAGGCAGGCGAGACGTCCACTCTGCTGCGTTACTCGATGTCTATCGGCCCCGGTCCGTCGGGGATCTCCATCGCCATAGCGGCGATGCCCGACAAGGAGCCTCGCATCCTCGCTCGGCGGGTCGCCGAGCACCACACCAACATGGCGCGCACCGTCGAGGGCATCAAAGTTCTTGCCGAGGGTGAGTCGTGACCATCGAGATCGGCGTCACCGTTTCGCCTGCCATGGAAGGACTCGTCGACTACGCCGTCGAGGCCGAGCGTCTCGGCGCTACCTGCGTGTGGATGGCCGAGTTCTGGGGATACGACGCACTCACCCCGCTCGGCCTTCTTGCGCACGCCACCAGCCGGATACGCCTCGGCACTGCGATTGTCCAGCTCGGCACTCGGACCCCGGCGATGCTTGCAATGTCGGCCATGACGTTGCAACACCTTTCGGGGGGACGCTTCGTGCTCGGCGTCGGGACGAGCGGGCCGCAGGTCATGGAAGGCTGGCACGGCGTCTCCTTCGCTAAGCCGCTCACCCGGACACGCGAGACGATCGAGATCATCCACATGATCACCGCCGGTGAACGCCTCGCATATGAAGGCGACGTCTACCGGGTGCCGCTGCCCGGCGGCGAGGGTAAAGCTCTTCGCTCAGCTGCTCCCCCGACGAACGTGCCGATCTACGTCGCCTCGCTCGGACCGGCCAACCTGCGACTCACAGGGGCGCTAGCGGACGGTTGGATCGGGAATTCCTTCTTCTGCGAGACGGCCGGCATCTTCCTCGACGAGATAGCCGCCGGTGCCGCAGCCGCCGGGCGCACGCTCGCCGACATCGACCTGACGGTGTCGGTCAGCTGCGAGTTCACCGACGACCCCGAGGAGGCTGGACGCCGCCACGCCGAGGGCTACGCATTTACCTTCGGGGCGATGGGATCAGCGTCGACAAACTTCTACAACCAGGCGTTCGAACGGCAAGGGTTCGGCCCAGCGGTAGCGAATGTGCAACGCTTGTGGCTCGCCGGGGACCGCGAGGCCGCTAAGCGGGCCGTTCCCGCCGAGATAGGACTGCGGACCAACCTGATCGGCTCGGACGCACAGATACGCGACCGGCTCCGCCAGTACCGCGACTGCGGTGTGAACACGCTTCGAGTCAACCCAATCGGCGACACTTTGGACGCCCACCTCGAAGGCCTCGGCCGTCTGCTCGACATCTCGCGTGAGCTGTGAACGCCGAGCGCTCAGAGAGGCAAGACATCCTTCGGCAGCCCTCAGCAGCGCTGGAAAGCTACTCCACGACGCTGGAAAGCCACTCAGTGAATTAGGGCCTGAATGCTGCGAAAGTCACAGTGTCGGAAACCGTCAAATTTGGTCAGGATCTTGAACTTGGAAAAGTTTTGTACCAAAAAGCGCGTTTCATGAGCGAGGGCTGGTACAAGACTTTTCGGGACCAAAGATCGTGTACCAAAAAGTGCGAAAAAACGCTTCAAATGGTCAGGCTGTGTCCAGTCCGCGAAGATCCTGACCAAATTTGACGGCTCGAAGCGCACAACGGAAACCCGAGCGACAGTAATTCCGGTCGGAGCGTGCTCAGACCGGCTGGCTGAGCTGGATGTGCCAACAAGAAGGTTGGTGGGGACAGACGTCGCGCCACGCGCCCACACACGTCCGCCCCTCCGACGGCTGCTTCACATTTCCCGTGAGGTGTAATCCGTGTGGGCCGTACCGTTTTGTGATGGGTTCATCGCCAGACAGTTTCGTTCGCTTCCGCCGGCGCGGCCAAGCGCCGAGTGCTCAAGGAAGCAAGACGTCGTCCGCCAGCCCTCACAAGAGATGGAGTAGTCGCCAGCTGCACCGCCTCGGCGTCATGGGGTCGCACGCATGGGCCGGTGCGACCGTGTTCGGCCTGGCGCTCGGCTGGGTTGCGTGGGGGGTGGCGTCGGGGTTTCCCTCCTACTGGCCCGTCATCCTGCAGTCGGTCACGTCGATCGTGACGGTGGTGATGCTCTTCGCCATCCAGCACATGCAAAGTCGCGACCAGACAGTGATCCAGCGCAAGCTCGACGAGATCCTCCGCTCAATTCCCCAGGCCGACAACCAGCTGATCGCCTTCGAGGAGGCGCCCGACGAGCACATCGAGACCCTCACGGAGATCAACCGGCAGGACCGCCTGACGTAGTCGGCGACTGCCGGGAGTCGATCCACTCGTCGACGATCGACCATTCTGTAGTCAGCCAACGCATCCGGGCCTCGTCGTCTGGCGGTGGGCCCGCTACCGGCCACCACCGCACCGTCATCGGACGGCCGAACGGAATCGCCCTCCACACAAGAGCCGGTGTCACAAGCTCATCCAAGCCCGTATGGGCCACGACCACAATCGCCAACTCCGGCCGGGCGTCGATGCAAGCCAGCACCCCCGCGGGCCGTGGGGGCAGGACGTGCACCATGAGCACAGCAGCGGCCGCGGCTCGATGCCGTCGCTCGGCGCGCAGGTGCGCTATCGCTCGGATACGACGTCGAGGAGTCCAGTTTCCACCTTCGGGGAAGATCAGCAGGGCATCACGGCCGTCCATGCCGGCGGCGAGAGTAGATAACCGGACGGCCAGATCCTCGCCGGGCGGCGGTTGCTTCGGCAGGAAGCAAGCGCCGAGCCGACTGAGCGCCACGTCGATGAGAGGCTCCCAGCGCAACACCTCCTTCAGCACCACCCGCGGACAACGGTTGTAGCGATTGATGAGCAGCCACACCAAGACGAAGGAATCACCCGGACCGCCGTGACGCGCCAAGACCAGGACGGGGCGGTCGTCGTCGAGTGGGGTCGCATGGGGGCGATCCTCGATTGTCACCGTGAAGCCACACCAGCGCCGGGCTGCTGCAATCACTGCGCCGAGCGCCCAACCGAGCAGACGCGTGTTGACCTCCTTCCACCAGGCGTCAGAGTGAAATCTCTTGACTGTCCACAACGCAAGCAGGCCGGCCAGGCTGGTCAGCTCGACGGCTAGGTAGCTGAACGCGAATGCCCCGACTCGCAGAATTCGACGGTGCCGGTCGAATGGGGCCACAACCAGCCCGGTTACGCTGAGTGCAGCGAAGCACACGGCTAAGACCACCTCGACGACCGCGACAGCGGGAAGCAGAGCCCGGCGGAGAGGGCGGGGAAGCGACGTCATGGGTCCACGACGCTGCGCAGGTAGGCGGCAGTAGCTTGTCGCGCCGAAGCAATCCGCGCAGATATGTCACGGATATTGCCATATCGCGTCGACAGTGTCCCGGCCGCTTCCCTGCCCGTCGGAAGGATGTGGACTTCCACGCCTGCCGGGACCCTGGAGAGATCCTCAGAGAACTGGTGGCGCCGGGCGATCTCGAAGGCTACGACGGCCACCTCCCAGGGCCGGCGTGGCGCCACTAGAGGCCGTTCGATACGCCCGACGTGCAGCACGAACACCCGGGTGGCGCCAAGGTCAAGCGCCCGGCCGACAGGGACCGATCTGACGAGACCGCCATCCATGAAGTGCTCGTCTCCGACTCGGACCGGGGGGAGCAGTCCAGGCACCGCGCACGACGCCAGCACTGCGTCTACGACAGGCCCGTCTTTGAACCAGTGAGCCCGGGCATTTTCGATTGAAGCTGCGACGCACTCGAAGTGGACTGCGAGGTCCTCTATCCGGGCGTCCGGTGCCGCTTGGTCGATGAGGCGGCGCAGCGCCTCGTTGCTGTGAAGGTAGGTGCCGTGGCTGACCACGTTGGAGATTTGTCTCACGACGGAGCCGGAAAAGACGTCTCTGGCCTGAAGTTCCTGCCATGTTTCGCCTAAACGTTCGACCGCTGAGACAGTCGGGTCAGCGGCGATGACAACTCCATTGAGCGCGCCGATGCTGCAGCCGACGACGAGATCCGGCCGGATCCCCCGCTCGAGTAACGCCTGGAGCATGCCCACTTCGGCTGCGCCGAGCAGGCCTCCTCCCCCGAGCACGAACGCAGTCGTCATGTGAGTCCGGTCCAACGCACGCTCACGACCACCGTACGATCATAGGAACCCGCACGCCGCAACTTTAGCCATATGGTACCATCACGGTTGGCGCTGATACGCGGTGCCATCGAGGCTTACCTTGCCGCCGACGCCGACACCGCAATAGACGAGGCGATCGTGGCAGGCTATGAACGTGATCCCGCAGAGGATCCTGCGTTGGATTTGATCGCCTTGGCGGCAGCGAGCATCGAGGCCGAACCGTGGTAAACCGTGGAGAGGTGTGGTGGGCCGAGTCACCAAACGACAAGCGACGTCCCTATCTTGTCATCACCCGCCAGGCGACTATCTCTGTGCTAACAACCGTGATCGCAGTCCCGGCTACCCGCCGCATACGGGGAATTCCCACCGAGGTCCTTCTCGATGAAACGGATGGGATGCCTGAGTCCTGCGCACTCAGTTTGGACAACGTGGCCTCTATACCGAAGTCCTGGATGGTAGAGCGCATCTGTCGGCTCGGCCCTGAACGCCTCCACGATGTCTGCCGGGTTCTCTCCGTCGCTACCGGCTGCTAGATCCATCGACGGTACCGACAGAACCATTCGGACAGAACCCTTCATTGGGCGGGTAGACATCGATCCCGGCTCATGGAGGGCGGCCCTCCTCCGCTGGCGAGCAGCGAGCAGCGACCGCCACCCGCGCAATTTTTCTACAGCGAACGCGTAGTCTCGACAGCAGTGCATGCTGGCGATATTCCGGCGGGAACACTCCGCAAAGTCGAACGCGACCTCGAGCGTTGCTTAGGGAAAGGGTGGATACGCAAGTGAGAATGTTTTATCGGACGTTGGAGCTTGACCCTCGATCAGGCCAATGGATGGCCGACGTCGAAGGACTCCCGGTCCACACCTTTGGCCGGACCCTCGCCAAGGTGAAGCGGTACGCCCATGAGGCGCGCAACAGCGCCGACACCGCCGCGCCACGTGCTGCAGAGGTCGGGCTCAACCGGTCCCGAGGTCGATGAGGGCAAATCTGTGACTGTCAGCTGGCCCGGCGGATGACGGCATGGCCGTCGCGCACTAGCTTGGCGATACTGCGGTTGCCCGACAGGTTCTCGCCCACGCCTACCACCAGCTCGCTCTCGACAGCAGCAGCGAGCCTCTCGAGCGTCTCCAAGGTCGGGCGAGTGCCTCCGCCTTCCATGCGGGCGATCGCCGACTGGGTTGTGCCCATCCGCTCAGCCAGCTCGGCCTGGGTGAGGCCCGCCTCGGTGCGCAGCCGGAACACCATGGCACGGAACGCGGCGATCCGAGCCTCGTCGTCATAGGCGACGCGCCCTTTGCCTGTCAACGGCTGCTGCGCTTTGAGGTCGTCCCAACTTGTTCGCTTTGCCATCATCGTCATTCCTCCTCGATGGTCGAGTGCTCTTCGGCTTCGCATCGTTTCATAGCTTGTCCCGCCCGCTTGACCTCACGGGGCTCCTGACGTTGGGTCTTCACTATCACGGTCAACAAGATGATCCGCCGCTCAGGAGCGATCCAATAGGTGATCCGAGTCGGCCTCCCGGCTAGAAAGAAGCGCAACTCTCGCAGCTTGCCGTCCAACTGCCGGGTATATGGCTCGTCCAAAAGCGGTCCAAGCTCGGCGAGGCGGTCGACGTGGAACCTCACCCTGGCCGCGTCGGCCTCGTCGAGGGCGAGGAACCAGTCGCGAACCTCCGGTTCGACCTCAACCTCACCCCACATAGCGTCCATGCTATATCAGGACCTTCCTGCGAGGTAGACCGCATGATCTTCCTCCCTGGTATGACCTCTGGCCCTTGGTGTCATCCTAAGTCCTCGCGGCTCACGGCGCAACACTCGCCTATCATTCGCGGACTTCACCTATCAGCGCCGGCTTCGCCAATCAGGGCCAGCCTCGCCAAGTCATCCTCAACCTATTTGTTTCGTTCAGTCGGTCATCTAGACGCCGAGCTGGGCGTGATCTTCAACCTGGGTACCGTCTACCGGCGGGCAGGCGACATCCGAGGACTCGGAGTACTTCTCGAGCGGGCCGA
>JAKBBA010000173.1 GCA_021808665.1 Actinomycetes bacterium | reverse complement strand
ACATGAGGGACCACCCCCTTGCCCCTAGGCGCGCCGTGCTGGTAGCTTTCATGTCCGAAGTGCCCTCCTGCTTTGGGGGAAGTCGCGAGTACGAAACCCGATTTTCCGTTACCAGGAGGCCCTTTTCGCTGATACCCCCCGCTCAAACCACGCGTCGACGTGGGCGATCTGGGTTAACATTGGACCGCTAGCGGTAGAAGGGGCCGGGAAGGGGGTTAAGGTTGAGCGAAACGATGGTTTGCCCTCAGGGGCATTCCTCCGCTGCCGATGGTCCGGTCGCGTCGTGTCCCGAATGCGGCGCCCCGGTTGGCTCAACCGAACCCGCGCTCAAGCCGCCACCTGTGAGCCTGGCCAAGCCGCCAGCCGCGCCCCCTTCGCCGCCGCCCCCTCCCGTCACGCTCCAAAAGCCCGCGCCGAGTGCGCCCTCAGGCGAACCGGCCTTCCCTCCACCAACGACCTCCCTGACCCCTCCACCGTTCGTCGCGTCCGCGGCTCCGACAGCAACCGTGCCGGTTGCCGAACCCTCGCCGCCGCCCGTGACAAGCAACGAGCCGGTGCTGGCCCCACCGCCAAGCGCTCCCCCCTACGTACCGCTCGATCCCCCGCCCCTCCCGCCATCCGCCCCGCCGCCGAACCCCAACCTGGACCGCCCGCGCAAGACGGCGCCCCCTCCCGCATCGCCACCGACGGGCCCTCCATCTCAGTCAGTCGCCTCCAGCACAACGAAAGAACGCAAGGTCCCGCCTGCTGCCTGGATCGGAGGGGCGGTCGCGCTCGTGGTGATCATCGTGCTCGTCATCCTTCTGGCGACCAAGCACAACCCGTCGAGCCCGTCTCCGATCGCGTCCTCCGCGACTGTGAACACTGCGTCACCGGTTACCGCACCCCAAGCCACACAGGCCACACAGGCCACGGCGACGGCGAGCGCGACGACCACCATCGCGCCGGCGCAGTCCGAAGCGCCGGCGCAGTCCGAAGCGCCGGCCCTCAACGGCCTGCTCCAGTCCAGCGAGCAGGATCGATCCTCGGTCGTCGCGGCAGTGGCCGACATCGGCAACTGCGGTAGCCTTTCGGCCGACCAGCAGACCTTGCGGGACGCCGCGGCGTCCCGCCAGAACCTGCTCAATCAACTCAGCGGAATGAACCTGAGTGCGTTGCCCAACTCCAGCGCGTTGGAGTCCGACCTCAACAGCGCTTGGATCAACTCCCTGAACTCGGACAACTCCTACGCCAGTTGGGCCAATGACCTTGAGGGCGACTGCAACCCGTCGACGGCAAATCAGGATTCCAACTTCCAGGCCGCCCAGGGGACCGATCAGGGCGCGACGGAAGCCAAAACGGCATTCGTCGCGGCATGGAATCCGATCGCGACCCAGTACGGCCTGCCGACCGTCACCCAAGCCAGCCTGTGATCGGCCGGGTCCGCTCCGGGCCGATCATTCTCCCTAGTGGGGCTGGCCGTCCTGCTCGGCTGCGGCGCGCTTGCGGGCAGCTCGCACGTTGGTCGCAAGGAGAGCTCCCCCAAGCCCATCAACGTCATCAAGTCCCCTCCCGCCTCGACAACCTCTATGACGGCTGAGCCGACGACGACGTCGAGGTCTTCGACGACCATTCCCGGACTACTCGCCGGGAAGATCGTCGGGGTGGACCTCGGGCACAACGGCTTGAACTACAGCGATCCGAGCTACATCGACCAGATGGTGTTCAACGGCCGCGAGTACGAGACGTGCAACACGACGGGGACCTCCACGGACGCCGACTACACCGAAGCGCTCTTCAACTTCAACGTGGCGACGTATCTAGAAGTCGACCTCCGAGCGGAGGGAGCCAAGGTCGTCAGGACGCAGAGCAACAACGACGGAGTCGGTCCGTGCGTGACCCAGCGGGCGGCCATCATCTACGCCCCCCACGCCAACGTCGTCATCAACGCCGACGGCGGACCACCGGATGGGCGGGGCTTTGCCATCGTCGAACCGGTGGCAGGCGGCCCCAATGATGCCGTCATCTCGGCGTCCGAGTCGTTCGCCCTACTGGCCAGTCAGCAGTTCGGACACACGGCCGGAATGCCGGTCAGCACCTACGACGGGGTTGACGGATTGCAGCCACGGGACAATCTCGCCAGTCTGAACCTGACCACCGTGCCCGAGGTGCTGATTGAGTGCGGGAACATCCGGAATGCGACCGATGCCGCTCTCCTCGTGACCTCCACCTTCCAGAGGCAAGCCTCCCTGGCCCTCGCCCAGGTGATCACGGAGTACCTGACCTAGATGACCCGAGGAAGACATGCCCAGCCGAGCCCGGCCCGGTGGAAGCCGCTGCTCGTCATCGCGGCTGCGATCGCGCTAATCGCCGCGTTGGCCGTCTATCTGAGCTCGGGATCCTCTGGGCGTCGTCGGGACATCGCTTCGACCGCCAAGGCCCGATCCGTTTCGCCGAGCCACGGGGTCACCGCCACCTCGACCACGCAACCGGCGGCCATGACCACATCAACCACGCTGGTCGCCGATCCCTTGGCCGGGCAGGTCGCGTCGTACCTGGCCACCCGTGAAGGCACCGTCTTGGCCGCCGTCGACGACCTGACGACCGGCCAAACCTGGACGACCGGAGAGGGCTCGCCCCAAGACGAGGCGAGCATCGTCAAGGTCGACATCCTGGAGACCCTCCTCGCCCAGCGGGAAGCCAACCCGCTCTCTTCGTCCGACGAGTCCTTGGCCACGTCGATGATCGAAGAGAGCGACAACAACTCCGCCACGTCACTCTGGGATGAGGTCGGCGGCGCCTCCGGGATCGGCGCCTACGACCAGTCCGCAGGTCTGCAAGACACCACCCCGTCGCCCTGTGTCGTCTGCGCCAACTTTCCCTGGCCCGGATGGGGTCTGACAAAGACGACCCCAACCGACCAGATCGACTTGCTGAAAGCGTTGGTCGAGCCGGGCCAGAACCTGAGTTCCAGCGATCAGAGCTTCGTTCTCGGCCTGATGGAAAACGTCATCCCCTCGGAACGGTGGGGGGTTTCCGGTGGCGTGCCCGACGGCACGACAGTCGCCCTCAAAAACGGCTGGCTGCCTCTCAACGACAGCGGCACCGACTGGCAAGTCAACAGCATCGGGTGGGTGTCGGGCGAGGGCCGTAACTACCTGATCGCCGTACTTTCGACCGGCAACCCCGATGAGGACTACGGGATCGACACGATCGACGGGATCTCGGCCACCGTCTGGTCCGACCTGGGCTAAGAACCCAGCCCCAAAGTGGCACGGGGCGGCGTCGAGCGGGTGCGACTCGGCGGCGACAGCATCCGCGGTGACATCCGGTGTGGCGACGGCGGAAGCTGCTGTGCGCAGCACGGCGGCGGCTTGTGGTGTCGGCTCGGCGTCGAGGGCTGCGGCGGCTTTCTTCTTGGTCCAGCCGGTGCGCTCGGCGAGCCAGCCGGCGAGGCGGTCCCGGTCCAGTTCGCGCACCGCGGCGAGAGCTTCGGTGACGGTCACCTCGGCGGGGGCTTTCTGCTTCTTAGGGTCGGAGGCGCGCGCGAAAGCCAGGACCGGTTCGGCGGCGGTGCGGACCTAGGTTTCGAGGAGGCCTTCGTAGACGTATCCGATCTGCTCGACGTCAAGAGCCCGGAAAGTGAGCCGTCGGCGTTCCCCGCCGACCGTGACATACTGCACGGCGCGCAGCATCCGCAGCACTGTTCGGTCGTCTACTTCGGGCGGGCGGCTGGCGTCGAGAGGATCGCCCGGTCGGCGGCCCTCCAGCCACGGGTAGCGCTCCGGGTCGAAGAGGGCTCCGCCGTAGGCGGGAAAATTGAGATTCTCGTGTTTGACCCCCGAATGCAGTGCCCGGCTGACGGCTAACAGGCGGTGCCAGGCGCCGCTTCGATGCTCCAAGGCTGCCTCGCCGGCCAGGGCGGCCCGGGCGTCGAGCTGCTCGACGAGACCCCCGACGCTGTAGGAGGCGACGTAGGTGGCGTCGTCACCTTGCCCAACAACACCCGCAGACAGTTTCTCGCCATGTTTAACCAGCACCTGGGTGGCGATCCCAAGGTTATATTGAACCTGTGGGAAGCACTTCCTAACTCGAGGCCGCCAAGTACTTCCGCATTATATAAATGGCAACAAGGGATAAATGTTATTCCTGGAGAAAGGCTAGGCTCGCTGAACTCATGAAGATTCGCAACCTAGATGCGGATACGACAGCAGCTATATGGAGTTCTTGGCGAGCCGCCTTCCCTTCGCAGGCCCGCACATGGGACGCACAGCAGAGTCCGAAGAAGATCACTGAATAAGAATTCAAGAGAATTCGCAAACTTCGCGGGATGCTAGCTAAACAGCAAGAGTTAGTGAGCGCAGCAAAAAGTTACTACGACAGCCTGGGAATCCGATGGACGACAACTGGTCGCCATTTCGTAACGAAAGAAGACTGGTATCTCGACGCCCCGCTGCCACTCAACGAAGCCAACGTTAACTACAAAACGTCGACCCTTCAGCCAGAGCAGTGCCAGTACGAGTCGTCCGTGCCATACTGGCCCGACGCACCTGACGGGTCCCCTATCGGCCGCTACAGCGAAGCGATCAGCTCTTACAATCCACCCAAAGAGTCGTCCTTGTGGACCGACAATGTCAGCTATCGACTAGCTCAGCTAGACCGAACCGACAGCGGAGGATTCGACCTGACAGTGGCGCCAATGAGTTACTTTGACGGATACGACTGCTGGGCGGTGCTCGAGTACGAGTCGCTTCGCCGCTTGGAAGCAGGTCAGACTTTCCAAGGACCATACCGGGACGCAATGGGCGATCCCCTCGACTTTAAGAAGCGCAACGTAGCGGCAGGGCTCAGCGTTCTAACCGTCCGTGGAGACCCGCAACTAGGCGACTCTTACTATCTTCATCTGCGCGGCTCCGAAGACGCAACTCTGCCTAACATGTATGGTGCTGTGACAGTAGGCGAGTTCCAGCCGTCATCAAAAGGACCGCAGGCTTTCAAGAAAGACCTCTCTCTTTGGAAGTGCATCCTGCGAGAGTATGCGGAGGAGATGCTAGGCCACCCGGTGAGCCAGCAACTCGGAAACGCCCCAGACTAGACTACGATACTAGAGTTGACAGGTTCAGCACCGAGCTTGGCAGAGGGGTGCGACCGTAAATCCTTGACTTTAGGCTAGACCCGGTCACTCTTAAGGCGGGATTTAGGATTGCCTGCATCGTCGACACCGACGTCTTCGACGAGGTGTTTGCTGACATGGTGACGACGACAGTAGAAGGGGAGGTG
This sequence comes from Actinomycetes bacterium, assembly GCA_021808665.1. The sequence continues at coordinate 1,073 of JAKBBA010000173.1, read as the reverse complement.
CTCTGGCCTGACCTGCCGAGGCCGCCTCGCGGCAAAGCCCGCCGGGGTTTTCCCCTCACCAAGGAAGGGGTAGATGAAATGTTGACAAGCGAGCAGCTCACCGAGGCAGTCAGGCTTCTCGTCGAACAGACATGGCACCACCGTGAGTTTCTCGGCCTCACTGCCGGTTGAATGCCTAGACTGAGATGGGGAAGGCAAACATCTCGACGAACTCGTCGAGCAGGGACAGAGTCGACGCCACAAAGATCTTACGAGGAGTTTCGTCACCACGACGGTAAGCGACCGACCCGCCTGGGCATACCATGACCCCGCCCGCCTCGGTAACGACAAGGCCAGCGCCCAAGTAGTCCCATGGGCGCTGCCAGGACTTAACATCGACATACCCATCGAAGATGCCTTCGGCAACCATGCACATTGCGTGAGCAGAAGCACCCAGGTTTCGGGTGTGAATCAGTCCTGCCACCGACGGTGCACCTACATCCGAACTGATAAGGGCAGAGGTCAGAGCGTCGATCTTGGACACCACCACCCGTTCGCCGTTCCGACTTGCGCCGCCACCACGCACAGCCGAAAACCGATTACCGCTACCAAGGTTTACCACCAGCGCAGCGAGGGGACCCTCGTAGCCGATCGCGCAGAAACTAGGCCCGTACCATGGCAACCCCCCCGAGCAGTTCCTTGACCCGTCGACGGGGTCGACCACGACGACAATCTCACTATCAAGGTCATGAAAGCCGCTCTCCTCCGAGTGCACGCTGAATCCCTGCCCGACTAACAGCGGGACAGCCGCTTCGTCTGCGACGACGTCCAAGACGTACTGGTTCGGTCGTAGCCCCGTCATCTGGCGCCGGTCAGTAGCCGAGAGGTTCACGAGCGCCGCTTCGATCGTCCTAGCTGCCTCGAGAAATATCTGGATAAAATCCGACGCCAAGAACGACCTGCTCACGGCGTCACTAGTGCTGCGTCGTTGAAATAGGTATGGTGGTCGAGTAGGCTGTCCGGTATGCCGGTTTTGACAGTGTCGCCGTTGGCAATGACTGATGATCAGCGGTCTCGCTTGGAGGGGATGGCTC
>JAKBBA010000041.1 GCA_021808665.1 Actinomycetes bacterium | reverse complement strand
GGCTGTCAGCGAACTGGACAACAAGACGCCGACACCCACGACTCGCGGCATCCGCCTCGGCTACCTTCCGGAGGTCCGCCAAGTCGAGGCCTCCGCGATAGCAGATATACTCTCCGGCAAGCAGACAGCGGCGGCGGCGCTCGCCACTGCACAGAGCAAAGGTGACGCCATCCTCGCTCAGTTCGCCTCCCAGTACGGCGGGTAGCCTGTGGCGCGAACCGCAGCCAAGGACCGCCGACGGGGAGCCGGCGCGGTCTACCCCCACCGCGTCCTTCCTTTCGCCTTTATGCTTCCAGAGCTCGCTGTCGTCGCCGTGTTCTTCCTCTGGCCGTCCGGCCAGGCGGTGGTCGAGTCGGTGCGGGAGTCCAACGCGTTCGGGTTGGGTTCCCGCTTCTCCGGTCTCGCGAATTTCCGGGCGGCCCTGTCAGGCGGATACCTCCAGGCTTTGGAAGTCACGGCACTATTCACTATTGTCACGACGGTTGTCTCGTTGGCCTTGAGCCTCTTCATCGCCGTCCAGGTGGAGCAGACGGGGAGATTCAAGAGCGTCTATCGGACGCTGTTCATCTGGAGCTACGCGGTCCCCGGTGCAGTCGCCGGAGCTATCTGGCTGTTCCTGTTCGAGCCTCGCATCGGTCCGGCTGCCCGACTGCTCGGGGCGCTTGGGGTGAACTGGAACTTCGCGCTGTCGGGTACACAAGCGTTCATTCTGATATCGGCTATGACGATCTGGCAGCAGACGGCATACGACTTCGTCTTCTTCTCGGCAGGACTTCAAGGCATCCCGCTCGACGTCGTTGAGGCGGCGACGGTCGACGGCGCTGGCGCCGTGAGGCGCTTCTGGAGGATCGTCTTCCCCTTGCTCGGCCCGACCACGGTCTTCGTGGTCGTCATGGATGTGCTGGCGGCGCTGTTCGGGAGCTTCGCGGTGATCGACGTTGTCAGTCAGGGTGGCCCGGGCGGCTCGACGACCACTCTCGTCTACGCGCTGTACCGGGACGGATTCCAAAATGGCGACGTAGGTCTCGCCGGAGCGGAGACCGTACTTCTGTTCGTGATCGCCGGCATCTTGCTGGCGGTGCAGTTTCGTGTGATCAATCGAAGGGTTCACTACAGTTGATCGAGACCGACATCGGCTGGGAGATGTTGCTGGATCCCCGGACTTCCGGGGCTGTCCTAAGTACGGCGCGAAGGCGCAAGCGTAGCCACACTCGCAGCCGTAAACGCAGTAGCGGAGGCGTCGCACGCCACTTTGGACTGATCCTGCTGGCGGCGCTGTTCGCTTTGCCGATTTACCTTTGCGTCGTCGTGGCGAGCCATCCCGCAGCGGACCTTCTCAGGGGGGTTCCTCTCCTGCCCGCCGGGCAGCTGGGCTCGAACTTCTCGACGCTGACCCGCGGGATACCCGACACGCCGAAGCTCACTTCGATGCTTGAGAATTCGGCGGTAATGGCGCTGGGAGTGACACTGCTGAAGCTCGCTTTGTCGATACCGGCCGCTTACGCCGTGTCATTCTTTCGTTTTCCGGGACGGCTTTTAATGTTCGGCCTCATCTTCGTCACGTTGATGATGCCGATCGAGGTGCGCTTCTTCCCGACCTATGCAGTCACGGCGAACCTCGGCCTGCTCGACACGCAGGCGGGTCTCATACTGCCCCTCGTCGCCTCGGCTACGGCGGTCTTCCTGCTCCGCCAGTATTTCAGGGCCTTTCCTTCGGAATTGGCCGATGCAGCACGCCTCGATGGTGTCGGGCCGATTCGTTTCCTCGTTTCCGTTGTGCTTCCCCTCGCCCGCCCCACGCTCGCTGCTCTGGCAGTGCTCGAGTTCATCTACGGCTGGAACCAGTACCTTTGGCCGTTGCTCGTCGCTTCGAGCCTGAAAAGAGCGACAGTCGTAATGGGAGTGAAGGGTCTCATCGGCGCAGCTCAAAGCTTCGCTGTGCCGCAATGGGACCTTGTAATGGTCTTGGCGCTTGTGGCGCTTATCCCTCCTGTGCTAGTCGTCGTGGTCATGCAAAGGTGGTTCGTGCGCGGCCTGATGTCGGGGATCAACTGAACATGTCGAGCTGCCTGGTCTGGTCTCACAGAGGAAAAGTCGACATCGACGATCCCCGATGCCCGCCAGACGTGAACGCCGCAAGTGGGCAGCCGCCCGCGGAGAACTCGATAGGCGCCTTCCGACTCGCTCGATCGCTGGCGATCGAAGGTGTCGAGACCGACACGTGGCTTACCGCTGACGGCGAGTTCGTAGTGGTACACGACCGCCAAGTCACGGGAGGGCTGGTGGACCGCCTGCGGCGAATCGAGGTTCCGAACCTTCCGACCCTCGCCGAGGTCCTCTCCGCTGCCGGCAGCTGTCGGGTCAACGTCGAGTTGAAGATGGCTCCGGGCGCGAGTCGCGAGTTGGCCCGAGCCACCGGTTCCGAGCTCGCAGTGAAACTTCTGTCCAAGGGTGCGGCGGACCCGGTCGTGGTGTCGTCATTCTCGAGGCACGCCACCGACGCTGTGCTGGCGGCGGCGCCGTTCCTCAAAGTCGGTCACCTTTGCGAGTACGTCCCCGACAGGGAAGGTCTTCGCCGTCTGGCCGGCGCCGGATACTGGGCGATCCACGCTTGGGTCGGCTCGCTCGACGAAAAGTCCGTCGGCGCAGTACACGAAGCGGGGCTGGCGGTGGTGGGGTGGACTGTCAACGACACATCGGTCGCTGCCCGCCTGGCCCAGCTGGGGGCGGAGGTACTGATAACCGACAGGCCCCTCGCCGTGTCCCAGGCCTGTGCCTGATCAGCCTTCGGTCTTCTATCCTCGATGAATCATGGCGAATGTCCAAGACGAGTCCGACCTACTTGACGACGTGACGCGCGACCTTGACGGGGTAGAGGCCGCTCTCCACCGCTTGGATGCCGGCACCTACGGGCGCTGCGAAGCCTGCGGCGTGGCGATCGAGCCTCGCGATTTACAAGGCGACCCCCTGGTCGGTCTCTGTATCGATCACCGCTGACAGAGCGCAACAGCGTCGATCGCCGCCCGGAGCTCCGGCGCTGGGTTGACGCGCTCTGGGCGGATAAACTTTGCCGGTGACGACGGATCTGCGCGACTCGGATCACCTCGACCTCGGGTCCATTGACCGGTTGAGGACGGAGCTCTCTCGCCTGGAGAACGTGGTTGTAGCCTTCAGCGGCGGCGTCGACTCGGCCCTGCTTGCTTGGGTAGCCAACGACACGCTAGGCGCGGACAACGTCGTCCTGGCGACTGCGGTGTCGGCGTCGCTTGCCCCGGCGGAACTCGAATCGTGCAGGGTGTTCGCAGGAAAATGGGGTTTCAACTGGCTCCAGGTCGGAACCGACGAAACGTCCCGCCCGGAGTACGTCGCGAACGGGTCGGACCGCTGTTACCACTGTAAAAGTGCTCTGATGGACAGGCTTGAGCCGTTGGCGAAGAGTAACGGCGCGGTCGTAGTGCTCGGAGTCAACGTCGATGACCTGTCGGAACACCGTCCCGGCCAGGTGGCAGCCCGAGAACGCGGAGCGGTCTTTCCTATGGTCACAGCCGGCATGACCAAACAGGCGGTTCGTGCGGCCGCACGTGAGCTCGGCCTCGACGTTTGGGACAAGCCTGCCGCCGCATGCCTGGCGTCACGCGTCCCCTACGGAACCCCTGTCACGCTGGGCGTCCTCGGACGGGTGGCACAAGCAGAGGCGGCACTCGCAGCGCTCGGCTTCAGAGAGCTCCGGGTCCGCCACTACGGCGACGCGGCCAGGATCGAGGTTCCGGTGGATGCGCTCGAGCGTGTCGTGAAGCTCCGCATGGATGTGGTGGACGCCTTGAAGCAGGTCGGCTACCGCTATGTGACCCTCGACTTGGAGGGCCTGCGCTCAGGAAACCTCAACGAAGGCCTGCTCAACGGAGGGATGGTAGCGAAATGAATCAAATGTCGCCCCGAGTTCGACTGACGTTCCCGACCGAGCTAGTCCCGAGGCCGGTGATAGGTGAGCTAGCCCGTGACTTCGGGGTACTCGCCAACATCCGACGAGCTGATGTGAGCGAGGACGTAGGCTGGATTGTCTGCGAGCTCGCCGGGGAGCCTGACCGCGTGGCTGAGGCGATCACGTGGATGGAGGACATAGGGGTCAGCGTGGACCGCCTGGAGCACCCGCTGGAGAGCTGAGCGACGGATGTTGCCCCGGCGAAACCGCTGCCGGCGACGCAAAGCCGAGTGTTGATGACGGTGGCGGCCCGATTGCGGGAAGGATGATGGAGAACACGGCGCCTCCCCCGGGAGCGTTCGCAGCGTGTGCACCGCCGCCGTGTTCAGCGGCGATAGCTGCGACGATGGACAGGCCGAGTCCGGACCCGCTTCCGACACGTGCCTTGTCGCCTTGCCAGAAGCGATCGAAGACGTGGGAAAGCGCGTCGACGCTCAACCCTGGCCCATGATCACGCACCGAAAGGATGGCCGTCGTACCCCGCCGAAAACACGCAACCTCGATCGGAGTCCCGCCGGGCGTATGGCGAAGAGCGTTGGTGAGCAGGTTCGAAACTGCTTGCCGCAGATGGGCGGCGTCGCCCATCACTTCGAGGCCGCCGGGCGCGTCGAGCGCGATCGGGCGCGAGGGGTCTCCCGCTACTGCGTCGGTGCACGCGTCCGCAGCTATCACCACAAGATCTGTCGGGCGAGCTTCGAGCGTGGGCTGCTGATCTATGCGGGCGAGGAGAAGCAGATCCTCGACGAGAACCTTCATCCTGGCCGATTCCTGCTCGATCCTGCGCAGGATCGTCGGCAGGTCCACTCGGGCCTGCTCGCCGTGCAGCCTGAAAAGTTCGGCGAACCCCTGGATCGACGTGAGCGGTGTGCGAAGCTCGTGTGAAGCGTCCGCGAGGAACTGACGAAGGCGAAGTTCGGTCGCTTCCCGCTCGGCGAAGGCGATCTCGAGACCCTCGAGCATCGTGTTGATCGCCGTCCCAAGCTCACCGACCTCGCTCCCCGGGTCGCCCGGATCCACGCGCTGGCGTAAGTCACCCGCGGAGATCTGACCGGCTGTCGCAGCCATCTTCTCTAGCGGTCTCAGACCTCGCCGCAAGAGCAGCCACGCACCCGCCGAGATGACAGCTACGAGGGCAGCTATAGCTGTTCCTTCGATTGCGAGCAGACGGTCGAGCGCGTCGGTCACCTGAGTCGTCGGGGTCGCGAGGACGCTCGTGTCGCCGTTTCCCGCCGGAGAAACAAGAACGCGGAAACTGGTGGAGCCGCTTGTCGAGCCGACCGTCAGGATCTTGGACCCGGACGCGATGGACTGCAGATTCAACGGAAGCGATGGGCCGGCCGCTCCAGTCTCGTAGGATCCGTGGGCTATCACGTTTCCGCCGGGTCCGACCAGCTCAGCGTACGAGCCCGGCGTGAACGCGGCTGACGCCCCGGCGAGGCCGCCGATCCGGGCGCCAGCGCCGGTGTACCCGCCGCCGGGGCCGCCCTGGGAGGCGAAACCACCAAATGGCAGGGGGATGGAGCCCCCCAAATCAGTATTCCCCGTCGTGCCGGCCCCGCCTTGAGCGCCGTCCGAAGTGCCTGGCATCGTCGGTCCGAAATGCGGGCCGGACGGGATGCCGTTCGGGTTCGCCACCCCGGCAGCAGTGTCGAGATAAGCATCGACAAGTGGCACAGAACTACGCATTTCATTGTCCAGCAAGTGATACTGCGAGCTGCGATAGGCGAAGTACGTGGCTACGACAAATGCACCCTGGGCCAGGACGACCAAGGTGACGAGGGCAGCCACGAGCCGGGCACGAAGAGTCAACTTCGAGGCAACCTCAAGCTGTAGCCGACCCCTCTGACGGTGTGAATGAGCGGTGGGCCGTCACCGTCGACTTTCGCTCTCAGGTAACTGATGTATGTGTCGAGGACACTCGTGCTGGAACTGAACGTGTACTGCCAGACCTCCTCAAGGATCTGCTCACGGGTGAGGACTCGTCTGGCATTTCGCATCAGCAGGTGGAGCAACTTGTACTCGGTCGGGGTGAGCTCGATCAACCGGCCCTGCCTCCAAACGTCCCGAGAGTCCTCGTCGAGCTCCAGGTCATCGAAGACGAGGCGTCGAGGTGTCGGCGTCGTCGCCCCGGACCGGCGCAGGACGGCACGCACCCGTTCGACGAGCTCCTCCACGCTGAAGGGCTTCGTGACGTAGTCGTCGCTACCGAGGCGCAGCCCCTCCACTTTGTCGGCCGTCGTGTCGCGAGCGGTGAGGAATATGATCGGGACGGCCCGCGCGGCCCCTTGGCTGCTGCGAAGGCGTCTGGCTACCTCGAACCCGTCGAGATCGGGCAACATCACGTCGAGGACCACAAGATCCGGGACGACGTCGCCGATCGCGTCGATTGCCTCACGCCCTGAGGACGCCCGGTCAACCGCGAACCCGCTGTAGCCGAGCGCCATCGCGACGAGCTCGGTGATATGGTCCTCGTCGTCGACGACGAGCACGCGCGGATTTAGGCTATCCCGGGCGGCTGTCTGAGGTGAGGGCTGTGGAGCGCTGCGCACCTGGTCCATGAAACCTTAGTGTCGATGCAGAAACTTTGAGAATCCTACGAGAATCCTTGGAAAAAGGACATAGTTCATCGGCCCTTGCGTCCCTTCCGCCGCTTAGAAGGTGGCGGCAGGCTCGCGAGGCCGTCGGCCGTGTTCGTCATCCTCGTCGAAGGCCCCTGAGCCCATCCCGCGTCGGAGACGATTCGGGCCTCTTCGAAGATGCAACCCGGCGGGCAGCCGAAGGGGCTCTCGGTGTTGGCGGACAGCCGGCAGCGCTGGACAGACTCGCCGCTCGGTGTGCTCCTTGCCAGATAGTGACGGCAGTTGTCTCTGATGGTCACATCCCGTATTCTGACACGGCGCTTTGGTACTAACCTCGCGGCGATGCCCGAGCGCCCGGTCAGCGAGGTGGACCTGGTCCGTTGGAGCGAAGCGCTCGCCGGTATTGCGAGGACCGGGCTGGCCTTCACCGAGAGTCTCTACGAGCGGGAGCGTTTCGAGGAGGTTCTGAAGGTAGCGGCAGACATCAGGGTCGCCGCGTACCACGACAACGCCAGATTCGACCAGGGCGAGATCGTCGCCGGCTGGCTCGAGAGCGTCGGGGCGGGCGTCTCGGGTTACGTGACGCCGAAGGTGACGGTAGGCGCCTTGGTCGGCAACGACGACGGCCAGCTGCTGTTGATTCAGCGCGGCGACTCGGGGGTTTGGCTGTATCCAACGGGATGGGCCGACATCGGGTACTCCCCGGCGGAAGTCGTCGTGAAGGAGGTGGAGGAGGAGTCGGGGATCCACGCGGAACCGCTCCGGCTGGTCGCCGTGTTCGACGGCCTGCGGCTCGGTTCGACCGGACTTCCCTTCTACTCGCTGGTTTTTCACTGCAGGGCAGTCGGCGGAACTTTGAGGCCCCATCCGCTCGAAACCCGCGACGTCGGCTGGTTCTCCGAGGACGCTCTCCCGGAGCCGCTGGCGGGTGGAGGTCGCTGGGTTCGCCTGGCTTTCGACGCCATACGCGGCCTGCCATGCGAAGTGGCGTTCGACCGTCCGCGGCCGGCTACTTGGCGGAGCTGAGAACCTGCTCCGCCAGTCGCTAGGGGTACGCGCCGCCCGGTCTCGTGTGGGAGTTTCGGAGCTGAAGGCGGCGCTTGTGTCGCTAGGTGACGCTGGAATGGTCGCGAAGGATCTCGACGCGACTGTCGATGAGGCGATGGCGACGGTAATCTCGCTCAGCCCGCTGTCCAACCCGCTCGGTGTGTCATACATGGACCGCCTCGCCCGGCCGATCGCAAGTCTCACCCCTGTCGTAGGCGTCGCTCTCGTCGCAAGGGGCTACCTTGCTCACATGTCCGTCGAGAAAGACCCGGGTCGGTTCGGCTTCGCTGACGTCCCAGTGCTCGGGGACCTTCCTGAGCGCAAGAAGGGACGCCTACCCCAGGACCTCCTCTCGCGCGTCGTCAAGGCGAGCCGAGGGCGGTCCTTCCAGGCGATCTGCGCCCTGACCCCCTGGCAATGGGAGGGGCTGGTCATGTGTTTCACAAAAAGAGCGCACGATCTGGCGGGCCCCGACGGCGAGTACGTGCCTACCGATGTCGTCGATGGGGTCGCCCGTTTCGCGTGGGTCCTGCGACAGACCGACATCTTCTACGGATACGAACCTGAGCTCGCCCCTGAGAGTTGATAGCTATTCGCTGCTGCGGTGATCCTCGAGGAAGCGTTCGACCTCCGCGGCGAGGTTCTGGGAGTCCATCAGCGGCATCCGGTCCTCTGCCGGCACGTCCCCCCAGTCTGGATCGTTCTGGCGTTCCAGAGCAGCCACGTAGGCGGCGGCCTCAGCGTCGTCGGCCACGCGCTCGTCCACGCGCCGCTCGTAGTCGCGTGCCGCTATTCGAAGTTCGTGTGCGTCCACGGGAGCCCCGAGGAGGTCGCTGGCCCGCTCGACAAGCGCAAGGGCGGCCTTCGGCGAGGTCAGTTGATGCACGTAGTGGGGTACCGCAGCCCAAAACGACGCCGTCGGCAAACCGCACTGCGCCAGAGCGTTGCTGAGCACGCCGACGATACCGGTGGGGCCTTCGTAGCGCGGCTGGGAAAGCCCGAGGCGTTCGGCGAGCTCACGATCGTCAGACGCGCCCGACACCCGGACCGGTGCGCTGTGGGCTACATCGGCAAGCAACGCTCCGAGCGTGATGGCCATCTCCGCGCCCAGGCAAGTCGCCACCTCGGTGACGAGACCGGCGAAGGTCTTCCAGCGTAGCTGCGGTTCTGTTCCGCGGACGAGGACCAGATCGTGATGAGAACCCGGGATCCGGGCGCCGAGAACGTCGACATCGGGCCAGACGATCTCGCGTGAGGAGTCCTCCTTGAGGGCGACCTCCGGGCGCGTAGAGGTGAAGTCGTAGAACTGCTCGGCGTCGATCGTCGCAAGACGCTCCGCCCTCCACGCCCGACCGAGATAGGACACGGCCAAAGAGGCTGCCTCACCAGCGTCGTTCCAGCCTTCGAAGGCAAGGACGAGGATCGGCCTTCTGAGGGTGATCTCCTGTTCCCAGCGCAGCGACTGCACCCGTAGACACTACCCGCCGACCAAGGACAATCGCGTTCGGTCCGGGCGAGGCGCTAACTTCAGGTCGATGTTTGTGATCGAAGAGGCGACTTCGCCAACGCCGGAGATCGTGGAGGCCGTCGGGCGTCTTCTGCCGTTCCTTTCGTCAAGTGCCCCCCGCCCGACCGTCGAGCAGGTCGGGGAGATCACCGCGTCGGCGGCTACCTTCCTTCTGGTTGCAAGGGACGGCGAGGGTGGCCCGATAGTCGGAACTTTGACGCTCGCCCTGTTCCGGATCCCCACCGGCGTTCGGGCGTGGATCGAAGACGTCATAGCGGACGAGGCGGTGCGTGGACGGGGCTGCGGGGAGGCACTCACCCGAGCGGCACTGCGGATCGCAGCCGATCACGGAGCCCGGACCGTCGAGCTCACGTCGCGGCCGTCCCGTGAGGCGGCTAACCACCTCTACCGCCGGATCGGCTTCACGCCTAGGGAGACAAACGTCTACCGCTACGAGTTGCGAAGTGAAGACCACTCATAATGTGCGCCGAACCCGCTGAGGCAAAATCGCGTTACGCAACTTGATTTTCGCCGCTAGCAGCCGATAGTCTTAAGTGGCTGGCAGGACTACTTCGTGGTACCGTCCGTCAGACCTGGGACTGCGTTGCGGTTTCCCAGGCTGATGTCCAGCCCTGACGATAAAGAAGGGGTGCCGCCCTTGGGTGGCACCCCTTCTTTGTTGCCATTTATGCCGACAAGCGAGTCACGCAGGGGGGACACGTGCAAGTCCGGCGGGCGAAGTCGGCGCAAACGTGGATGAGCCCGTGCATGTGTGTTCCGTCGGAGTGGAACAGTTTCCAAAGCTCGCGAACGTATCTTTCGTCCGTGTTGGCGTAGTACCTCCAGAGCGAGTAGCAAACAAGGTCGGCGGCTTGCAGCAGCCGCGTAGCTCTCGAGTTGGCGAACAGCGGTACGACGACGATGTTATGAATCTGGCCAACTCGCCCGGCCGCTTGCATCCACTGGCTGGTCCAGGATTGGACGCTGTGCTCGATGACTCCATCATCGTGAACCACGACACCGCGCTGCTGATTCCCCGACGTGCGTGAAACGTCGCCCAACATGTCGTCGAACTTGTTCAAGATCAACTCGTACGCGTGCTCCGCAAAGTCGGGCCTCCTCCGCTCGATCACTGCTCCGAAAAAGGCCATCGGAAACGCCGGATCCGTCGGGACAAAGGTGCGTATCGACCGGTAGGCCACATCGAGGGCTTTCAGCCGGTCAGTGTATATGAGGGCTTTCCATGGCGAATTTCTCCGCGTGGGCGGCGACTTCATCTCGGAACCGTGCAGCTCGAAGTCGAAGGCGTTCATTCCGAGAGGTGTCAGCACCTTGTGAAGACCCGTCTCGATCTTTTGTCCGAGCCGCCAGACATCGTTTTCGTGGACAGCGACCCCAGCGAGGACGAATACGGGGCTGGCGCCGTGCGTGCCCGACTCATCGAGAAACAAGAGGTACATCGTTAAGTCAGCGTACGCCCTCGATAGGACGGGAGGCGGGGCTTGGCGCCGCCTCTAGTCCACATCCTCTCGGCCAGCAACCTCGCTGATCGGGCCGAGTTCCTCCACCTCTAGCAACGTGAAACCGTCGATGATCGTCCGGAGGACCTGGCGGGCGACCCTAGGGTCGAGTCCCTCCGATTCGGCAAGAACTCCTATCCGCTCGAGCATCCTCTCTTCGCGCTCACGGTCCACGACCGCCATTCTTCGGGCTCGTTTGTAGTGGACCACCTGGCCAACCAGTCGCGATCGCTCGGCGAGGAGGGATATGAGCCGGCGGTCGACGTCGTCGATCCCTCGGCGTATGCCGTCGAGGTCCAGTTCCCCGGCTGTTTGGTCTTCCACCGTGCCATCATCGCGCAAGCGGCGGTTGCGCTGGCGGGGTCGATGGGCGCTCCGCTTCGATCCGCGGGTAGCATGCGCCAGAAAAGAGTTCCTTTCTCCGATAGGGGGAGCAGTGGCCGAATCGATTACCGTCACCGACAACCGCACCGGCGAGGTCGTGGAGATACCTCTCGCAGACGGGGGGGTGTCGGCCGACGAGTTCCGCAAGCTTCTACCTAACGTCTGGTTTTACGACCCGTCGTTCATGACAACGGCACTCACGTCCAGCTCCATCACCTATCTCGATGGCGACGCCGGCATCCTGCGCTACCGGGGCTATCCGATCGAGCAGATAGCGGAGTCCTCGACGTACCTCGAAGTCGCCTACCTGTTGATCCACGGGGAGCTACCGACGTCGGAGCAGCTCGACGCATGGAGCGACGACATCCGCCATCACACGTACATCCACGAGAACTTTCGCAAACGGTTCGTTGACAGCTTCCACTACGACGCGCACCCGATGGGCATGCTCGTGTCGGGGATCGCCGCCCTGTCCACCTTCTACCCCGAGTCGAAGAGGATCGAGGATCCACAAGTCCGCTCGCGCCAGATCGTCCGATTGATAGCAAAGGTTCCCACGTTGGCTGCGGCGTCCTACCGCTACAGCCGGGGCATGCCGTTCGTGTTTCCCGACAACGCCCTCAGCTTCTCCGAGAATTTCCTGGCGATGATGTGGAAGGTCGCCGAGCCGCATTACGAGCCCGACCCGATTCTCGCGAGAGCCCTCGACGTGCTTTTCATCCTGCACGCCGACCACGAGCAGAATTGTGGGACGCTCGCAATGCGCACGGTTGGCTCGTCCCACGCTGATCCGTATGTGTCCGCCGCCGCGGCCGCCGCCGCCCTGTACGGCCCGCGCCACGGAGGGGCCAACGAGGCTGTGCTCAAGATGCTCACCGAGATCGGCTCGATAGACAACGTCAAAGCGTTCATAGATTCGGTCAAGGCGGGCAAGGGCAAGCTGCAGGGTTTCGGGCACCGGGTCTACAAGAACTACGACCCTCGGGCGAAGATCATCAAGCAGACAGCCGACTCCGTATTTAGTGTTACCGGCAAGAACCCGCTCCTCGACATAGCGCTCAAGCTCGAGGAGGTGGCGCTGTCCGACGAGTACTTCATCTCGCGCAAGCTGTACCCGAATGTGGACTTCTACTCCGGCCTGATCTACCAGGCCATGGGCTTCCCGACCGAGATGTTCACCGTTCTGTTCGCGATACCGCGGGTCGCGGGATGGCTCACCCACTGGCAGGAGCTGATCGAGCAGGACGCCAAGATCTACCGGCCGCGACAGCTGTGGTCAGGGCCGGAAACCCGAGACTACGTGCCGATCACCGAGCGCTGACAGTCTGGGTCGACGCGCACAGGATGTCCGGTCGGGCGGAAAGTTCAGAGCGGGATCGTTTTAGGGTTCGCTGGCGAGCGCCCTCGTCCTGAGCAAACCCTCCTGGACGACCGACACCGCCAGGATCCCGTCTCTCGTGTAGATCGTTCCTGTTGCAAGCCCGAGTGCCCCGGCGGCGCTCGGGCTGTGCTGGTCGTAGAGAAGCCAGTCGTCCGCCCGAAACGGTCGGTGGAACCACATAGCGTGGTCCAAGCTGACCTGTACGCCCTCAGTCCATATCAGGCCATGGGGCATCATCACAGTGTCGAGGAGCGTCATGTCGCTCGCGTAAGCTGCGAGGCACGCATGGGTCAACGGATCGTCAGGCAGCCGCCCGTCAGTCCGGAACCAAACTCGGTGGGTTGGCGGGCGGGGGGTCGACTCGACCGGCGAAGTTCGAAGTGGGATTCCCACATGGCGGACGTCCATGGGTCGGGGCCGGTCGAACCAGTCCCCGAGCTGTGGCCGGTAAGGCTCCATCGCCTCCTCCCACGTGGGCAGCGTCTCGGGGTCGGGGACCGAAGGCATCTGCTCTTGATGTGAGACGCCGATCTCAGGCGCGTGGAACGACGCGGACAGATGAAAGACAGGCTCGCCCTGCTGTATGGCAGCGACTCTCCTGGTGGTAAAAGACCTTCCGTCACGGATCCGATCCACCTGGTAGAGGATCGGTATACGAGGATTGCCCGGACGCAGGAAGTAGGCGTGCAGCGAATGGACCGGTCGCTCGATGCCTCGGCCATCGGCCACGGTCCGACCCGCCGCCACGAGTGATTGCGCTGCGACCTGGCCTCCAAAGACACGAAGGCGATGTTCGGGAGGGCTGAAACCCCGGTAAAGGTTCACTTCTAGTTGTTCGAGGTCGAGTAGCGCCACCAAGCTGTCCAGGGCGTCTGTCATTCATCCATCATGCCTCGGTGGGCGGATCCCGACGCAAGCCGGCTGCCTCCGAGGCGAGGCTACCCGGAGAACGCGACCGAACCGACGCGGCGACGCCCTGTAGACTTGGGGAGTGCAATCTGTCGTCGGCCTCGCCCGCCAGAAGCTGGGAACACCGCTCGGGCAGAAGCTTTTCCGGTACTCGATGACGTCGGTTGTCGCGGTGCTTGTGAGCAACGCGTGCATCCTTTTCTTCGTCGGCGTCCTCAATATGGGCGTGATCTTGGCGAGCACGCTCTCAACGACGATCGCTACCATCCCGAGCTATCACCTGAACCGTAAATGGGCGTGGGGTAAGGACGGGAAGAGCCATTTGTGGAGGGAAGTCCTCCCGTTTTGGGCGTTGGCCCTGCTCGGCTGGGCCTTCTCCACAGTGGCCGTCGCTCTTGCGGACGGCTTCGCGAAGCATCACGACCTGACGCACGCCGCCCGCACCTTGCTGATAGGAGCGGTCTACTTCAGCGCTTTCGGCGTGCTTTGGGTCGGGAAGTTCGTGATCTTCAACCGGCTGATGTTCGTCCCACACAGCCACAACGGCTCACATGGCGACGCTGCGCGTACGGGCATCGCCGAATCGGTCGAAGTAGCCTGACGAACCCCGGCTGAAGCGATGCTGAGCGAGCAGGAGTTGAGCGTCGCTCACGCCCAGAAGGGTTTTATGCCCGACGACGAGGGTGAAGCGCTCAACCAGGTCGCGGTGCTCGCCGCCAAAAGCGGTCTCGGCCCTATCGTCGAGATCGGCACCTACTGCGCCAAATCGGCTCTGTACCTTGGCTTCGCCGCCCGACACGAGACTTGTGTCGTCTACAGCGTCGATCATCATCGCGGGTCAGAGGAAAATCAGGCCGGCTGGGAGCACCACGACCCGACCCTCGTAGACCCGGGGACGGGAAGGATGGATACGCTGCCCACAGCGCGCACGGCGATCGAGGTCGCAGCGCTGGAGGACACGGTCGTGCTGATCGTAGGTCGCTCCGAGGTAGTGGCGGCGGCCTGGTCAACACCGGTTTCGCTGCTTTTCATAGACGGTGGCCACGGAGGCTCAGTCGCTTGGGCCGACTACCGCGGGTGGTCGCCGCAGGTGGCTGTCGGCGGGTTCATGGCGATCCACGACGTGTTCCCCGACCCGGCGGATGGGGGACGGCCACCGTACGAGATTTTCTGCGAGGCGCTTGCCTCCGGGCGGTGGTCCGAGCGGACTGATCTCGGGGTAGGGTCGCTCAGAGTGCTCGAACGGGTCCCACCTGGATAGCCATTCGCTTAAGCGGAGGGTCGCCCGGAGCGCCGGGTGCTGCCCTCAGACAAGGCTTCGCTCCACAGCGCCCAGCGAAGCGCGGCCAGGCCTCCGAGCGTACGGGGGATCCGCCGGATTATCGGCGAACGTGGCGGTCTCAGCTCATCCACCGATACCGGGATCTCCGCGATGCGCAGGTCTGCACGTTCGGCTCTGATCAGAACCTCCGTATCAAAGATGTCCTTGCCGAATCGGCTTGCTGCTACCGCAGGGGCGAGCGCCGAGCGCCTGAGGGTCTTCAGGCCGTGCGTGTCGGATGCTGATAACCCGAAGCCGTAACGCAGCGTCGCGGAGAAGACCTCTGTCACGAGTCGTCTACCCGGCGAGCGGCGGTCGGAGGCACCGTGCGCTCGCTTGGAGCCGACTACGGCGGCGACAGAGCTGTCGGACATCACAGCGAGGGCGCGATCGAGAAAGTCCAGATCGACCAGGTCGACGTCGAAATTGGCAACGATTTCGCCTTGCGCCATCTCGAAGCCGGCTTTGAGGGCAGCGCCGTAATCCGCGGCTGGAAGCGTCGTCGAGCGGACCTCAGGGTAGGCGGCTTCGAGGCGTCTCGCGATCGCGAGCGTTTCGTCGCGCGAGCCGTTCTCGACCAGGATCACCTCGAACTCGACGTCACGCCTGCGCAGCCCTTCTATGACTGCGCCGACGGCAGCTTCGAGGTAACCCTCCTCGTTGTGCGAAGGCATGACGACGCTGAGCATGAACCCACGATGCTACGTGGCGACGTGAGGTTCTGCGGCCGATTGGTGGCTGGCCCGGATACCTAGAAGTATTCGGGGCGCCATGAAGAAGGCCACCAACGCGCTGACGGGTCCGGCGCGAGAAGCGGTGATCGGGATCGCCGCCGGGGTGCTCGTCGCGCTCTCGCTCCCGCCTTTCGGGTGGTGGCCACTCGGATGCTTCGGTCTGGCTTCGATCGCAGCAGCGCTGCCAGGACTTGGTCTGGCACGCCGGCTCGTGCTCGGAGCAGGTTGGGGGCTCGCGCAGTTTGCGATCGGTATCGCATGGACAGAGCAGTTCAGCGCATACGGATTCGTCGTACTGCTCATCGTTTGTGCCGCTTTTACGTGCCTTTCGACGTCGATCGTCCCGACCGGGCGTGACTGGACCGTAACCGTCGGACTGCCTGCGTCCGTGATGCTCGTAACGTGGGCGCGCGACCGGTTCCCCCTTCACGGCTTCCCCCTTGCCGGCACCGAGCTCGGCCAGGCGGCCGGACCGCTCGAGTGGGCGGTCAAGCTCGGTGGTGGGCTCCTGCTGAGCGGGGAGACCGCCCTTGTGGGCGTAGGGCTCGCGCTCGTAGCGAAAGCCGTCTACCGTCGAGCGAAAGGTAACTCCAGGCAAAGCCGGGAGTCACCGTCGCGCACTGGTCGAGACACCGGCGCCCGGCTGCCTGCGTTGGCGGTTGTGGTCGCCTGTGCGCTGCCACTCGCAGGTTGGCTCTCGCCTAGCGGCGCCGGGCGCAGACTTTCACCACTTCGCGTGGCGCTCGTCCAAGGGGGAGGTCCGCTAGGGACGCGGGCGATCAACACCGATCCGGCAGTCGTCTTCAACCGCCAGCTTTCCGAGTCGGCTGGATTGAAACGACCTCTCAATCTCGTCGTGTGGCCCGAAGGGATGCTCCAAGCTGACACACCGTTCCAGTACAGCGCCCAAGCCGGCCAGGTTGCGGCGCTCGCTCGAAGGTTGTCGGCGACCGTCGTCGCGGGAGTCGTGCAGAACCTGAGCTCTACGAAGTACCTGAACGAGGCCGCCGCGTGGTCGCCGGCGGGTTCCGTCGTTGCGACGTACGTGAAAAACCACCTCGTACCCTTCGGGGAGTACATCCCGGACAGACCTCTACTTTCGAAATACTTCAACGTGGCGGACGTACCACGGGACGCCATCCCAGGTCACAGCCCTGCATTCATGTCCACACCGGCTGCACCCCTCGGCGTTCTCATCTCCTACGAGGTCTTCTTCGGCGCCCGCGCGAGGAGTGGGGTACGCGCCGGTGGCCAGCTCCTTGTCGTCCCGACCGACGACGCGTCGTACAGGGGCACGCAAGTGGTCGGCCAGGAGCTCGCCGCCGCAAGGCTTCGGGCGGTTGAAACGGGCCGCTGGCTCGTCCTTGTCTCGCCGACCGGGTACTCGGAGGTCGTCCGGCCTGACGGGGTCGTCGAGAAGCGCAGTTCCCTCAGCGTCGCGACAGTGCTGGAGGCGACCGTCGGAAGGCGCACAGGCAGGACTGTCTTCGTGGAGCTCGGAGACAAGCCGTTCGTGCTCGGGGCCTCCGGGCTTTGGCTGGCAGCGACCGTTTGTGGCGTCGCTGGTGGTCGGATCCGACGCTCGAAGCGTTCAAAGACACCTTCGGAGGGTCGCGTTTCGACTTGGCGAAACCGTCGTGTATAATCTGTCCGGCTTGACCGCACAAGACCTGGCGGCAAGATTCTTCAAGTCATGTCGCCGGCCTCCTCGATGCGCGTAGCCCTTCTTGTGTACCGCGGCAACCCGCACTCAGGCGGCCAGGGCGTCTACACCCGTTACCTCGCCCGTGAGCTCGTCGAGCTGGGGCATAGGGTGACCGTCTTCGCTGGCCAGCCGTGGCCGGTCCTCGACGACGGCGTCGAGTTCGTCGCCGTGCCGAGTTTGGACCTGTATCGCGAGCCGGATCCGTTCAGGATTCCCCGGCCGAGGGAGTTCCGGACTCCGACGGACGTCGCCGAGTTCGCGATCATGTGCAGCGCAGGGTTCCCCGAGCCCCGGACCTTCAGCCGGCGGGTGCGCAAGCTTCTCGCCGCACGCAAGGCGGACTTCGATATCGTCCAGGACAACCAGACTTTCGGGACCGGTCTGCTCGGTGTCATGGCCGACGGCCTTCCGCTCCTCGGTACATGCCACCACCCTGTCACGGTGGACAGGGCGCTCGACTTGGAGCACGCCGCGAACTTACGGCGCCGTCTTGCGTTGCGGCGGTGGTACGGGTTCATCAAGATGCAGAAGAAGGTCGCTCGGCAGATCCCGCGGATTCTCACGGTGTCGTCGTCTTCCAAGCGCGACATCGTCGAGCAGTTCGGCGTCGACGCAGGCCAGCTGGAGATCGTTCCGATCGGCGTGAACCACAACCATTTCCGTCCGCGCCCGGGTGTTGTCCGGGTCCCTGGTCGCATCATGACTACAGCGAGCGCCGACGTACCTTTCAAAGGCCTGCTGCCGTTGGTCGAAGCCCTCGCAAAGTTGCGCACGGAGGTGCCCGAGGCGCACCTCGTTGTGGTGGGCAAGCTTCGTGCCGACAGCCCCGTGGCAGCGGCCATACGGCGGCTCGACCTCTCCGGTGCTGTTCGTTTCGAGTCTGCGATCAGCGACGACAGGATGGTCGAACTGTACGCGCAAGCCCAGGTGGCAGTCGTCCCCTCCCTCTACGAGGGCTTCTCCCTTCCCGCCGTGGAGGCCCAGGCTTGCGCCACGGCCTTGGTGGCGACCACCGGAGGCGCTCTCCCCGAAGTGGTTGGTGACAGCGGCGGAAGCGGGCTTCTCGTCCCCCCGGGCGATCCTGCAGCGCTCGCCGCAGCTATAGGCAAGGTCTTAGAGGATCCGCTGCTGGCCGCTCGGCTCGGGGCCAACGGGAGGCGCAGGGTCCTCGAACGTTTCACTTGGGGTACGTGTGCACGCCTCACGGCCGAGCACTACCGCTGGACGGTGGAGCATTTCGCGAGGCTCAGTTCGACTGGCGCAGGTGGCGGCTGATGCTTACCGTGCGCTACGAGACTTTGGGCGTCGTGCCCGGAGACCACCTGCTCGACTTGGGGGCCGGGGGAGGCCGACACGCGTTCGAGGCGATGCGTCGAGGTGCGGTAGTAACGGCGGTGGATTACGACCACTCGGAGATGGTTAAGGCGTTCGCGATGATGAGGGCTCTCTCGACGAACGACGAGGTGGTGGCGCAAAGTGGAGGGGACGGGGCAGTAGCTGTGTCAAATGCACTGGCTTTGCCGTTCCCGACGGGGGCATTCGACCGGGTCATCGCTGCAGAAGTACTCGAGCACATCCCTGACGACGGAGCCGCAATCGCAGAGCTGGCACGAGTGTTGCGCCCGGGCGGGACAATGGCCGTAACGGTGCCTCGATGGTGGCCGGAGCTGCTCACGTGGGCGCTGTCCGACGAGTACCACTCCAAGCCAGGCGGCCACATACGCATATACCGGCATGCGACGCTTGCCTCCAGGCTGGAGGCGGCCGGCCTCAGGCTTTCGAGTTGTCATCATGCCCACGCGTTGCATTCACCCTACTGGTGGTTGAAGGCTTTTGTCGGTGTCGATGACGACAAGCATCCGGCGGTGCGTGCTTACTATAAGTTCCTTGTGTGGGACATCACCTCGGGCCCGCGTGTGACGCGCTTAGCGGAGCGCTTACTGAATCCGGTGATGGGCAAGAGCGCTGTGTTCTATCTGACGAAGCAGCCATGAGCCCTTTCGAGGCCGTCGACTCAGTGGGATACGTCGAGTCCGAAGCTCGAGACCCGTCGCCAGGGACACTTTCGCCGGTCGAGGTTCAGACGACGGCAACGTGGATAGCGTCCCTCCAGCTGCCGTCGGGAATGATCCCATGGTTCAGCGCGGGGCACTGCGACCCGTGGAACCACGTTGAAGCGGCGATGGCGCTGTCAGTCGCTGGTTGGATCGACGAAGCGGTCCGGGCCTTCGAGTGGCTGGAGTCCAAGCAGCACGAGGATGGGTCATGGTGTCGCTACTACCTGCCTGACGGGGTAGAGGATCCCCGCCGGGATCCGAACGTGTCGGCTTATGTAGCAACCGGAGCCTGGTGGCATTTCCTTGTCACCGGGGATGCCGACTTTCTGGAGCGCATGTGGTCAGTGGTGGATCGGGCGATCGGTTTCTCGCTGGGACTGCAGCGTCCGGGAGGAGAAGTAGCCTGGTCGGCGGATCCAGATGGACGTCACGCTTCCTACGCACTCCTTACGTCTACTTCGTCGATCTATCACAGCTTGCGAGCGGCTCTTGCTATCGCCGGGTGTTTGGGATACGACCGTCCGGAGTGGGAGCTCGCCGCCCCGCGGATGGCCGAGGCGATCGTCAAACGACCGGGGTCTTTCGCCCCCAAGGATCGCTGGGCGATGGACTGGTACTACCCGGTCCTGTCCGGGGCTTTGGGCCGAGACGCCGCGAGGGCGCGGGTGAGCGAACGCTGGGAGGAGTTCGTGACAGAAGGCGTCGGCGTGCGGTGTGTGTCGGACCAGCCCTGGTTCACTGCAGCCGAAACCGCAGAATGCTCGATGGCACTCGACGCGGTTGGCTTCGAATCTGAGGCGGCCGACTTGCTGCGAGCTACCGGTCACATGCGAGGGGAGGATGGTTCGTACTGGACCGGCTGTGTGCATCCTGAATGTGTTCGTTTTCCAGGCGGCGAGAGGTCGTCCTACACTGCTGCGGCGGTCATCATCGCCGAGCACTGCCTTTACGGGCAAGGGCCGGCCTCGGGCGTCTTTCGTGGTGAGACGTTCGCCGAGCCTTACGAGTTCGTCGACGTGGCTGAGACGGTAGCCGACACCTGACGGGCGGCGCTTCGGCCCGACGCTATACAGGCCGGGATGCCGGCACCGTCGTAGCTCGAACCGGCGAGGGCTACCCGACGCGTAGCCTTTGCGAGCTCGCTGCGAACGTCTCTAACCCAGCTCAAATGCCCAACGCGGTAGAGCGGGAAGGCGCCGGGCCACCTGCTCACCCGCCAATCGTCGGCCGAAAGGTTCGTCCCCATGACAGTTGCGAGTTCGCCCAAAAGGATGTCCACCAGGTCGGCGTCGGAGTGAAGCGATGGTCGCGTGTCACCATGGCGGCCGGTCGATATCCGGAGCACCATCCGGTCAGTGTTAGACGTCCAGTGGGGCCACTTGTTGGAGCCGAAGGAACAGGCGGTCATCAACGTTCCAGCTGTTGGGGCGACGAGCACACCGTTGACGTCTTCCGCGACGCGCAGGTCGGCGCGATCGACAGAAACTGTGGCGACGGCGACGTCCGTTGTCCGCAACGATCCGAGCCCGGAGGGTGCAAGTTCGCCGAGGATCGTCGCAGCGTCCGTCGAGCCCGCCGCAAGGACCGCCGCGTCGTAGACGTCGTCGTCGATTCGAAGCGTGCCTGCAGCTTCACGGCCGGCGCGTACCGAGGCGACGGGTCGGGTAACGAAACGTACCCCGGCGGCGTCGAGGCGCTCGACGAGGCGTTCTACGAGGACGGACATACCGCCTCGTGGGCTCAGGAATATCGGCGGGCGAGGTGCGCCGGGAGGGGGTAGCTGCTTTCGTAGTCCGATGAGAAGGCTGCGAGAGGAGCGAGCGGCCTCTAGGAGGTTCGGAGCTGTAGCTGCGGCGCTCAGGTCGGCGGTCGACGCTGCGTGGATGCTTCCGAGGAGCGGTTCGACGAGGCGCTTCGCTACTTTGGTTCCGAAGCGTCCCGCGACCAGGTCGTCCACGCTGGCATCGTCGCCGATCGGCTTGCTCGGTGCCACCAGATCCCACGCCGCCCTGGCCGCTCCTAGCGGACCGAGGAGCCTGCTTGTGGCGAGTGCTCGAAGATCCGTCGGCACCCCGAGGACTAGTCCGCTCGGAAGCCGGTGGAGGTGCCCTCCGACGTATACGAGGGTTGCCCCTGCCTGCGGCGCGACCAGCTGCGAGGTAAGTCCGAGCGACTCTGCAAGTCCGACCGCCGCTTCGCTACGAGTCAGGAAGGCGTCGGGACCTTCGTCGACCGGCATGCCGGCGAACAAGGAGGTTCTGATCTTCCCGCCCAAACGGTCGGGTTCGTAGACGGTGACTTCTGCGCGCTCGCACAACTCGAACGCGGCGGCGAGTCCGGTAATCCCCCCTCCGATCACCGCCACCCTCATCGAAGCGCCGAACTGGTCAACGGCTGCTCTCGAAGGAGTGGACCAGGTCGACGATTCTTGCCAGTACATCTGGATCGGTCTCCGGCATGACGCCGTGACCGAGGTTGAAGATGTGGCCGTCGACACCCGACTCTCTCGCCTCGTGAAGTATCCGCAGGGCGGCGGGCGCAGCAGCTTCCCAGCCCGCAACGCAAAAGGCAGGGTCGAGGTTCCCCTGGAGAGCGACCGAGCCGCCGGTGCGCTCCCGGGCCACGCTGAGCGGGACTCGCCAGTCGACCCCGACGACCGTCGCTCCAGCCCCGGGGATCATTCCGATCAGCTCGCCGGTTCCGACACCGAAGTAGATCAACGGGACTCCGCTAGAAGCCAAGGCTGCCAGTACCTTCGTGGTCGCCGGAAGTACGAAGCGCCGGTAAGTGGCCGGGTCGAGGGCACCCGCCCAACTGTCGAAGAGCTGCACAGCTTGCGCCCCGGCGGCAATCTGTGCTTCGGCGCTGGCAATAGCCTGGTCTGCCAGGCGATCGAGGAGAGCAAACCAAAGGGCTGTATCGGCGAGCATCAGGGTCTTCGTCTGCACGTAGTCACGCGAGGGTCGCCCCTCGATCAGATAGCTGGCGACTGTGAAAGGGGCGCCAGCGAAACCTATCAGGGGTATCGTCAGCTCCCTCGCCAGGATCCGGACGGTTTCGATGAGCCACGGAGCATCAGCTTCGACGTCGAAAGGTCGGACTCGCTCGAGGTCGGCGGTTGACCTGAAAGGCTTCTCGACGACCGGGCCTACGCCGGCCTTGATGTCGACGCCGAATCCCGTCGCCGCTGGCGGTACCACGATGTCCGAGAAGACGATGGCGGCGTCAACGCCGTAGCGCCGCACTGGCTGCAGAGTTACTTCGACTGCCAGGTCTGGGCGCATCAGGGATGCGAGGAGCCCCTCGTCACCGCGAACCCGGCGGTACTCGGGGAGAGCGCGTCCGGCCTGGCGCATGAACCATACAGGTGTCGTCGCGACGGGCTCACGCCGGCACGAAGCTAGGAAGAAATGTTCGGGCGGCGCTGTCACGGTAGTGACGCTACCCGCCTCGGGCGGATGCGTGGCTTGCAAAGGCGCCCGTCAGCACGCAAAGTGGTTGTTCCCTTATGGCGCACCCCGACGTCCATTCAGAGCAGGAGTACGTGGACCTGGCATACGCCAGGCTTTCGGCGATGCGTGATGCGACCCAGTCGATGCTACGCGAAGCCTTCTCGGACAAGAGCAGCGGGTTTCAGGCGGTAACCGAACGCGATGTCCGGGTTCGAAGCGGTCTGAGCCGCTTGGAGCACCTTTTTATCGGGACGGAATCTCTCGTCTTCGGGCGTATCGACAGCGCAGGCAGCGGGCCGAGCGACCACGGTCTCGAGTCGTTCCACATCGGCCGCCTCGGTGTATCGGGCGTCGACCAGGAACCGCTCGTCGTCGACTGGCGTGCCCCTGTCGCGGAGCCTTTCTACCGGGCTACCGGTGCGCATCCGATGGGCCTGTCGCGACGTCGCCATCTGCTTTGCAACGGTTCGCGCGTGCTCGACCTCGAAGACGAGCTGTTCGACAGCGAAGGCGACGCCGTCGGTCGCTCGTTGGGCCTCGAAGGCCGCCAGGTTCTCTTTGCGAGCCTGGGACGGTCCCGCTCGGGACGGATGCGCGACATCGTCGCGACGGTCCAAGGCGAGCAGGACGAGATCATCAGGGCGCCGTTGCCGGGTGTGATCGTGGTTCAGGGGGGTCCCGGAACAGGTAAGACGGCGGTCGCCCTCCACCGGGCCGCGTACCTCCTCTACACGCACAGGTTTCCCCTCGAGAAGCAGGGCGTTCTGGTGGTCGGTCCCAACCGGACCTTCCTCAGGTACATCGAGCATGTACTTCCGTCCCTCGACGAGACGGGTGTTGAGATGTCGACGGTCAACGGCTTGTATCCGTCGACGGCTGTGGCTGCGACGAGCGTGAAGGAGAATGTCGTGGTCGCGAAGCTGAAAGGCGACGGCCGAATGGCGAAGGTCCTGGCGCGCGCTGTAAGCGGACGGGAGAGGCCCCTGCGAAACGATGTCCGCATCCCTTACGGGGGGAGGACACTCCGTCTGAGCGTGGCCGTATCGGAGCAGATCGTTGCGGCCGCCAGACGGAGACCCGGAACCCACAATGCTCGTCGACGGATTGTGGAGGCTTACCTGTGGCGCTACCTGGCGACCCAACTCGTCGACGAGCGGGAATCCGCAGCCGACACGCCTACGGTGGATCCGGCAGAGCTCGGACGTACCCTAAGGCGCATCCCCGAGGTAGCCGAAGCGCTCGAACGGATCTGGCCCCTCCTCAGCCCTGAGCAGCTTCTGCGCGACCTGTACGGAGCGAAAGCCCTTGTGGACCTTGCGGCTGTAAGCATTCTAGGCGAGGACGAAAAGGCGCTACTTCTGCGAGACCGCGGCGAGTCCCTCGAAGCGGCAGTTTGGACGGAGTCCGATGTCGCACTCCTCGACGAGGCGTTGGCACTCCTCGGTGCGCGCCACAAGGGGGCAGCTGACCCGGCGGGAGCGCAGCGCTCCTACGGCCATGTCGTAGTTGACGAAGCGCAGGACCTTTCACCTATGCAGCTTCGGATGATCGCACGGCGCTCGCTTTCCGCATCGATGACCTTGGTCGGCGATATCGCCCAGGCCACCGGGGCGGTCGTCCCGGCGTCCTGGGGTGATGTCGTCGCCAATCTCGCGCCGCGCCGGAAGTGGAAGCTCCTAGAGCTTTCGGTCAACTACCGGACGCCGAGCGAGATAATGGACGTCGCCGCCCAGGTTCTCCGGGCGGTCGACCCGTCGATGAGGCCGTCTGAATCGGTCCGCTCGTCGGGGCGTTCCCCGAGGGTGCTCCGAGCGAACGGCGCAGGCGGGATCGGGGAGCTTCTAGAACGTTTCGTCTGTGCGCTCGGCGACGAGATCGCCGAGCTCGTGGCCCGGACGGCGGCAGGCCGAGCAGCTGGTTCACTGGGCGAAGCGCCGTCCCCCTCCGGTGGCGTCGTGGTGACCCCCGAGGCGTGGGAGGGGACGCTCGCTGTGATAACCGCACCCAGCATCATTGCGGACGTATCCGGCGCAATGGGCGACGCCGGTATCGTTTTCGGCGTGGCGGGCAGGGAGGCGCTCGACCGTTCGATCACAGTGCTTTCCGTCGACGACGCGAAGGGACTCGAGTTTGATTCGGTCGTAGTCGTCGAACCGGCGAAAGTGGCAGCGGAGAGCCTTCAGGGACTGCGCGGCCTCTACGTGGCGTTCACCCGGGCGACGCAGAGCCTCGCAGTTGTCTACAGCGAAGAATTACCGGTACGCCTCGACTTTCGTTAGGCGTCCGCGTTCACGGTTGGTAGTGTCGCCGACCATGGGAATCGGGCCTGACCTGAAAGCTGAGCTCGTCAAAGCGGTTCGCGAGCAGGGATTCGAGCGTCGAAGCGAACCGTTCCAGCTGACGTCGGGAGGCTGGAGCCACGACTACGTGGACGGGAAATACGCCCTTTCAAGGGGCTCGGTGCTTCGTCGGGCGGCCGAGGGCGTTTACGACTCGGTCGGCAGCGAGTTCACCGCCGTCGGAGGTCCGACGATGGGCGCTGACGCGCTTGCCCACGCAGTGTGCCTCATCTCGGGCTGCTCGTGGTTCTCGGTCCGCAAGGAAGCCAAGGGTCACGGCCGTCGGTCCTCGGTCGAAGGTGCGCGCCTCGACAACGCCGCGTCGGTCCTGATGATCGAAGACGTTGTATCGACCGGCGCATCGCTCCTACGTGCGGCGGATCACGTACGCGACCTCGGCGCTACGATCGTCGCTGCGACCGCGCTCGTCGATCGCAGTCCGCGGGTGGCGGAGGCTTTCCGGGAGGCAGGTATCCGCTGGGAGCCCCTGCTTACCTGGGAGGACCTACAGATCGATCCGCTCTGACCCGTCGCGCAAGGCAGACTCCACCCGGCTCAACCCGGCTTCGAGGAGGTTCAGGTCGCCGAGAGGGTCGATGAGGTAGTGGCGGACACCTTCCACGTGGGTGGGAGCGGCTTGGGTGAGCAAGGCTCTCCCAGCTGGGGTGAGCGAAGCGAACGTCCCGCGCCTGTCGACCGGGCAAGACCGCCTCGCGACCAGTCCGCTCCTTACGAGCGCAGTCACGCGCCTTGTCAGCCCGCTCCGGGAAAGCCGGAGAAGCTCGGCAAGGTCAGACATCCGCAATCCGTCAGGGCCGGCGTCCCAGAGGTGCACAAGCACGGCGTACCCGCCGAGAGTGAGCCGGTGGGATTCCCTCAAATCGCGATCTAGAAGGTAATGGATATCCGATTCCGCACGTAGGAGCCGCCTCCAGATCACTTGCTCCTCATCGGAGAGCCAGCGCGTCCCGAGCGGACCTGAACCGGTCATCGCTGCGCCGGTCACGCCGGGTGTTGTCAACTCTGACGAATTGTCGTCGGTCGGGGCGTAGCTGATGCAACTAGAAGAGACCACTTCACTTGGAGACATCTGTCAGGTAGAATTCATTCCCGGGCCGGCTTCGAAGCCGGCCTTGTGCACCCGCCCAGGGTACTCGGGAAAGACGAGGACGATTGCCCAACAACCACGCTGCCCAACCCGAAGAGGATCTAGTACGCCTGTACCTCAACGATATTGGGAAGCATGCCCTGCTTACAAAAGACGACGAGGCTCATCTCGCCCAGGCGATAGAAGCGGGCAGGGAGGCCCGTTGTGAGATGGCGTCGGGAAAGACGGTCAGTCCGGCGCGCAAGCGGGAGCTGCGCCGACTGATCCGGTCCGGAGACGACGCGTCCGAGACTTTCGTCAAGGCGAATCTCCGTCTCGTCGTCTCGATCGCCAAGAAGTACCAGGCGGCCGAGTTGCCGCTCCTCGACCTCGTCCAGGAAGGTAACCTCGGGCTGATCCACGCCGTAGAGAAGTTCGACTGGCGTAAAGGGTTCAAATTCTCGACTTACGCGACGTGGTGGATTCGCCAGGCGATCACCCGCGGAATCGCCAACACGGGTCGTACGGTGAGGTTGCCCGTCCACGCAGGGGACCTGCTTACGAGAGTGACGAAAGCCCGGGGGCGACTCGAGGGACAGCTTGGTAGGCGCCCCACAGTGGCGGAGTTGGCTACTGACCTGGAGCTCGACGAGGAGAAGGTCATCGAGATCCTGCGCCACGCAGCGGAGCCGCTGTCGCTCTCCGAGCCGCTTCGCGAGGACGGCGACGCCGAGCTTGGTGACGTGGTGGAAGATCGCGGAGCCGTGTCGCCTTTCGATGCGGCTGCAGCTGCGCTGCTTTCGGGCGAGGTCAACAAGATGCTTGTGGCGCTCGACGAGCGTGAGCGGGAGATCCTGCGGCTTCGGTTCGGTCTTGATCGTGGTGAGCCGCGAACCCTCGACGAGGTCGGTGAGCACTTCAGTCTCACGAGGGAGCGGATCCGCCAGATCGAGGCGCGCGCTATGTCGAAACTGCGCCATCCGTCCACGGACCGCGGGGCGCGGGAGCTCCTGACGGGCTGACGTCCCGTCGATTCTTTTCATCCCAGCTAGAATCCCCTGCCGCCGAAGCCTCTCGGGACGTGTGAAAGAACGACCGACGCGACTACGTGGAGGTTCTTCGCTGAAACCAGGACGACGGCGAACTTTCCTGCCTGCGTCGGCGGTGCGAGCTCCACTTGGCCGGCCGCAAAATCCCCTTGGAAGGCCATGGCGCAAATTTCGGTGTCCTTGTCAGCGGAGAGTGCACCCTTTTCTGCCGGGGACAGTGGAAGTCGGACCGAACCTAGCGGAAGCTCGTGCACGCCTACGAGCCTCACGTCGTTATTGTGAAGAGACGAGCGACCTACCGGTATCGCCCGGAAGCAGACCGACACCGAGGCGTTCGACAGTTTCGGGGTCGAGGAACATCCAGCGAGACCCGTGACCATTAGGACGAGCACGGCTACTAGAGCGGCGCCAGGCTTGGCGAAGGCGAGAGTGGCCTTCATGGCGACGACTCGAGTTCGTTCAAAGCCAGGCCTCCCGCCTCGGATCCGGCCGGATGGTTCGGGCCCGTGGCGCCCGGGCGGTCCTGTAACTCTGAAGGCGCTCTCCTCGAAGCGACCGCCAAGGTGGCCCAGGCTACCCAACCTACAGCGAGCATGAGCCAGTAGGAGACGAGCCTGTAAAGCAGGACAGCAGCGACGGTGGATTCCTCTGCCCCGCCGAAAGTGACCAGGGCCACGGTGAGGCTTCCCTCGACGGCACCGAGGCCGCCTGGGGTTACCGGCAAGTTGGAGGCGAGCTGGCCGGCCGCATAGGCGAGGAGGAGCCCTCTCCACGGGACACCAACTCCGACAGCGTAGAACGACAGCACGAGACATGACAGATCCGCCAGCCAGTTGCAGGCGGCCATGACCGCCGCGCGGACCCATTGCTTGCGCGAAGGGTTGACCGCGGAAAGCTCCGCAATCCACCCGCTCACGACATCGTCGGGGGACCTGGCGGATCGGCGCCGGCGGAGAGCTCTTTGCGAGAGCGCGACGAGGCTCACAAGATGGCGGAGCAACCTGCGTCGCTCGACGAAAGCCACGACCAGGACTATGGCGACGACGATGATCCCGAGGATCGCCTCGACGAGGTCATACGAGCTGCCGCTCGAAGCCGCGACGGCCAGCCCTACGAGCGACAACGTGGTCAACGCGAGAAACGTGAGCATGTTGAATGCGACGAGGACCCAGCCTGACAGGACGTCGGTTGCGCCGTGCCGGCGAAACTGGCGGAACAGGTAGGCCAGGTAGATGACGGTGCCCCCGGGGAACGACGACTGGATCGACGAGCCGGCGAGGGTAATTCCCATCATCTTGCCTGCCCCGATCTCAATTCTCCCGGCGCGCAACAGGCGGCGTTGCAGGGAGGAGAGGGCTGCAAAGGATCCGATCTCGCCCGCCACGGCGAGAAGCATCCACCACCACCTGAGATGACTGAGGTAGCCGGATATGCCGGCTAGCTCGCCCGTCTTGCCCGATATCGCCCACGCCCCGACACCCAGTGCCACGAGTCCGATGGCCGCTCGAAGAGCGGGCCACGCCCAGCGCGGTCGCCTGCCCACCGGCTTACCTGTCAGCGCCCGAGCACACGGGCATTCTGATCGAGACCGATCCCAACCCTCGATTCACGGATCATGCCTCGGTTGATCTCATGGCCCAACGCTATATCGCCTCGCGGCCTCACCCACTCTAGAACCCGATCCCTGAGACCGGGCACTGCGTCGCGGGGTCCCAGCATCACCAGTGTCCCGGTCGTCCTTGAGGCGACACCAGGCGTGACAGCGTAACCGCAGCCGAGGCGGGACCGGTCGGCTGCGCTCATCTGCATTGCAGTGTTGTAGCCGTCCCAGAGAACCCATGTCTGCTCACCGCCGCCAGGGCCCGAAACTACGGTGCCTCGGGTGCCGTAGGGAACTTCACGTAGCCGGCTGGAGAGCATCACGACTCTAAGATCGTCGTGGAACTGGAACGTCGGTGCATTGCGACCGTCGCCCGGCGGCTGCGCTTCCCGGCTATTCGCAGACGACAAGAGGGTCCGAGCAGCCCTGTTCAGGCCATCGGTTTCTTCCAGGCCGAGCCCGACCATCACCGGGTTGACCCCTAGCTCAGACAGTCGCTTCCAGTGGGCGAGGATTTCCTCAGCAGAGTCGCGCCCGGTTCGAAGGCAGACTTTTAGCGAAGCACGAGTCGGGTCGGTCGCCTCGGCGGCGACGCTACCCCATGGCGCTCCGGGGGGAAGGTCCAGGCGGAGGGCTGTGGACTCGTCTAGGCCGCGCGACGCGGGACTGCTCAGCCTCGGCAGCGTGCCCCCCTCGACGAGAATCAGCTGAGCCCGACGATGGCGAGCCTCTCCGGCGAAGACGAGCAGCTCGGCTGCGCTACGCCTGTCCGCCTGGTCGACCACGAGGACATCGAAGTCGGCTCCCGGTCTCGACGCCGACACCGATGTGAGTACCTCCCAGCGTTGTGCTGCCAACGGGGAGGTCGTATTGACGACGAGTCTCCGCCCGTCGGCCTCGACGCTCTGGCGGTACCCGTCGATCAACTCTGCGTGGTCGATGAGGCGACTTCGCCCGGGAGGGCAGACCAGTCGGATGACAGGGTCGCCAAGGTTGGTATGGGGGTGAATATCCCAGCCCGCATCGATCGCGCGTGCGAGTCGTTTGTCGGCGTCGATAGACAGCGAAGTCGACCATCGCGGCCGCGATGTCTGGGACGGTACCGGACGGCTGGTGTCGCAGAACCGCGTAGTCCAAGCGAGGGCTTCCTCAACGCTTGCCCCTCCCGGATGACACTCTGCGAGGCAGACGATCACATCGGCTCGACGGAAGTCGGATCGTTTGGTGGCGAGCCTGGTTTCGACCGCCTTGACCAGGCGGTCGCTATCGAGCTTGCCGACTGCGTTGGTGCTCCCAGGTCGGCCGCGGCCGTCGGTACCGGCGAAATCTCCCGCGGTTGGGATCGCTGCCCCGGTCAGCGACGCCGCTCTGGTGACGGCCGCGGATTGCGCACGCCCGGGCGTGTTTCCTGCGGTCCATCCGCTCGTGACCGCCTGCCTCCTCGCTTCATAGGGGCCTAGCGCGGCGACCGCCCTGCTCTGCGTGCTTGCGAACCGAACTGCCTCACGGGGGATGTCGGCGAGGTCGGCCAGACCGTCCGAGCGAATACGCCACGCAACGTCCCAGCCGCGTTCCGCGGTTTGATAGCGAAGCTCGAGGTGGTACAGCGCCGAAAGCGATCGCCGGTCGATGAACCAGCTGTCAGGGCGGACAGCCGACCAACGACCGTCGGACATCGACAGGTTGGCGACAAGAAGGTGGGTGTGGAGATGAGGCTCGCCTGCCGCATTGAAACGGTGGGTGAAGGCGGCGCTGATCAGCCCGTCGCAATACGACTTTCCGCCGGATACGTTGCT
>JAKBBA010000172.1 GCA_021808665.1 Actinomycetes bacterium | reverse complement strand
GGGCAACCCTGTGCGCCTGCACGTCGACGCTCCCAGCGGCGGAGTGTGGTCGTGGGGACCCCCCGAGGCCGCAGACGTCATCAGCGGGCCGGCCCTTGACGTCGCCCTCGTATTTACCCAACGCCGCCACCATGCCCGGACCGCAGTAGTGGCGGAAGGCGCGACAGCGCAGCTTTGGCTGTCGGTAGCACAGGCTTTCGCCGGGCCTGGCACAGTCACCGAAGCAGGGCGATAGATGCCTGGCCAGGTGCTCCAAACCACAGCCGACCTGCACGGATCGCAGTTCGAGGAGCGCTGCGAGGCGATGCTCGCCAAGCTGGCGGAACTCGACCGCCTCGCCGAGCAGGCGGCCGGCGGCGGCGGCGCCAGGGCCACCGAGAGGCTCCGCGCGAGAGGGAAACTGCCCATTCGAGAGAGGGTGTCGTACCTGATCGACCAGGACTCGCCATTCTTGGAGATCAGCCCTCTCGCAGGGTACCTAACCGACTACGCCGTCGGGGGAGGGATGCTCTGCGGTATCGGAGTCGTTGAGGGCACCGAGTGCGTGATCATCGGCAACGACCCGACCGATCTGGGTGGGGCGATGACCGCTGTGTCTATCCGCAAGCTGATGCGCGCCCTGGAGCTGTCCAGGCTCAACCGGCTGCCTTACATACAGCTGGTCGAATCGGCTGGCGGCGACCTTCGGGGCCTCTCGGAAGGAGAGGACCCCATGGCCCTCATGCGCCGCAATCTCGGTCACTTCGCGGAGAGCGGCCGGATGTTCCACGACATCACTGAACTGTCGGCGCTTGGGATACCGACCGTGTCGATCGTCTTCGGTAGCTCCACCGCGGGCGGGGCCTACCAGCCGGGGCTGTCGGACTACAACATCTTCGTCGACGGCGGAGCCAAGGTGTTCCTCGGAGGACCTCCTCTGGTGAAGATGGCGACCGGGGAGGAGTCCGCCGACGAGGAGTTGGGTGGTGCCGCGATGCACGCTGCGGTGAGCGGTCTCGCCGACTATCTGGCGGTCGACGAGATGGATGCGATCCGCATCGCCCGTTCAGTCGTAGGGCACCTGCACTGGCGTAAGGCCGGGCCGGGTCCGGTCAACGCGAATCCGGAACCGCCGCTGTTCGACCCAGACGAACTCCTCGGGTTGATGGCGCCCGACCTGCGCCAGGCGGTCGACGTGCGTGACGTCATCGCTCGAATCGTCGACGGCAGCCGCTTCGAGGAGTTCAAGGCCTCCTACGGCAACACCCTCGTGACCGGCTGGGCTGAGATCGGCGGCTTCACCGTAGGCATCCTCGCCAACAACGGAGTGCTCTTCTCGGAGTCGGCGCAGAAGGCCGCCCAGTTCATCCAGCTTGCAAACCAATGCTCGACCCCGCTGGTGTTCCTGCAGCACATCACCGGCTACATGGTCGGCAAGGACTACGAGCGAGGGGGGATCGTCAAGCACGGCAGCCAGATGATCAACGCCCTTTCCAACTCGACCGTCCCCCACGTCACCGTGATCCTCGGCGCAAGTTACGGGGCCGGCAACTACGGCATGGGCGGCAGGGCCTTCGATACCCGTTTCGTGTTCTTGTGGCCGACGGCCAAGATCGCCATCATGGGACCAAAACAGATGGCTGGTGTTATGTCTATTGTCCGTCGCGAGCAGGCCACACGGCGCGGCCTGTCGCTCGACGAAGATTCCGAACGCTTACGCGCCGAGGCTGTCGAGGCGTTTGCCGAGGAGCAATCGCTCGGACTGTACGCGACCGGCAGAGTAGTCGACGACGGCATAATCGACCCCCGGGACACGCGAACCGTCTTGACTATCGCACTATCCGCTTGTCACAGCGCACCGGTCAAGGGTGCGGCGGGATATGGGGTGTTCAGGCTGTGATCGAAAGGCTCGCTGTCGCAAACCGCGGGGAGATCGCAAGGCGGATCATGCGGACCGCCGCGTCGATGGGAATCGAGACCGTCGCGATGTACGCCGATGGCGACGCCGACTCGCCGCATGTACGAGAGGCGGATCAGGCTCTGCGTCTCCCCGGTAGTACCGCCGCCGAGACGTATCTAGACGTAGACGCCGTGCTGGCTGCGGCACTTCGAGGTGGAGCCGATGCCCTGCACCCAGGCTACGGCTTCCTCTCGGAGAGAGCTGAGCTTGCAAGAGCCACGATCGACGCGGGACTGACCTGGGTGGGTCCGAGCCCGGATGTCATTTCCGCCATGGGTGACAAACTTGCCGCAAAGAAGATAATGGCAGAGGCAGGGGTACCCACCTTGCCCACGTGGTCGCCTGGGGACCCGTCGATTGTCTTCCCGGTGCTGGTCAAGGCGGCGGCCGGCGGCGGCGGCAAGGGGATGCGCCTGGTAGGCGACCCCGAGGGCCTGCCGTGGGCTCTTGAGGCGGCGGCACGCGAAGCGCAGTCGGCGTTCGGGGACCCAACAGTGTTCCTCGAACGATTCGTTCAAGGCGCCCGCCACGTCGAGGTGCAGATCCTCGCAGACAGCCACGGGAACTTCGTGCACCTCTTCGAGCGCGAGTGCTCCATCCAGCGACGGCACCAGAAGATAATCGAGGAGTGCCCGTCGGGCGCCGTCAGCTCCGACTTGAGACGACAACTCGGAGAGGCGGCCCTCCGCGGAGCACGGGCGGTCGGGTATTTGGGGGCCGGGACAGTGGAGTTCGTGCTCGAAGCAAACGGGAGCTTCTGGTTCTTGGAGGTCAATGCCCGTATCCAAGTAGAGCACCCTGTAACCGAAGCCGTTACAGGAGTAGATTTGGTTCGAGAGCAGTTGTTGATCGCTTCCGGCGAGCCTATGTCGATCCGCCAGGAGGCCCTTTCGATTGACGGCCACGCTGTAGAGGCGCGACTGTACGCTGAGGACCCCGCCAACGATTTCCTGCCCTGTACGGGAACCCTCGTGGAGTTCTCTCAGCCGGATCATCCGGCGTTGCGCTGGGAGTCCGGAGTGGAGACGGGATCCGTTGTCGGAATCGACTTCGACCCGATGCTTGCCAAGGTGATCGCTCACGCGCCTAGTCGTGTCGAAGCGGCGCGGCGTCTCGCCCTCGGGCTGTCACGGTCCCGGATCCGGGGGGTGACGACAAACCGAGACTTCCTGGTCGCTATCCTCCGCAGCCAAGATTTTCTCTCGGGGGAAACGACCACTGACTTCGTCGAAGTTAGCGGTGTACCTCGATCACGCTCGGTCGACAAAGATGAGCTTGCGGTGGCAGCCGTCGCTGCCGCGCTCGCAAGACGGTTCCGTCGGATGACCCAAGCTTGCGTGCTTCGCCAAGTCCCCGCCGGCTGGAGGAACTCGGTGATGCCACCCGAACGGGAGTCCTTTACCCATTGCGGGCAGACCTTGCAGGTCACATACAGCTTCGCTAGGGACGGGTGCGCCGACTTTAGCGTCGGCGGCGAATCGCTCAAGCTCTCACGTCCGCAGGTCTCCGTATGTGGGCTTTGCGTCGAGGTTCGGGTATCGCTCGGCGGCTCCGATGACAGGCGGCTGCTCGTAGCGGAGGAGGGCTCGAAGCTGTGGGTGCAGGGCCGGGAAGGCGACGTTGAGCTCGGGGTCGTGGAACGTTTTCCGGTGGCGGGTTCCGCTGGCCCCCAAGGCGGGTTGACGTCACCCATGCCGGGGCGAGTCGTAAACGTGTCGGTGGCTGTTGGCGACACGGTCGACGCCGGCAGCCTACTGGTCGTGATCGAGGCAATGAAGATGGAACACAGGCTCAACGCGCCACACCCCGGCCGTGTCGCCCAGGTACTCGCCGGCCCAGGAGACCAGGTGGGAGCCGGCCAGCTCCTCGTTGTCGTCGACGGGCACGACGCCGGCGGGGACGGGACACTCGACCGCGTCAAGGAGGGCGGGACGTGACAGGCTCCGGGGAGCACACTCGGCGAGCGGTACGCATCGCGAACTGCAGCGGCTTCTACGGCGACCGACTTTCCGCGGCGCGCGAGATGGTCGACGGTGGGCCGATCGACTTCTTGACAGGCGATTGGCTGGCGGAGCTGACCATGCTGATCCTCGCCCGTAATCGCATACGCGAGCCGTCAGGTGGCTACGCGCGCACTTTCGTAACCCAAATGGAACAGGTGATGGGCGACTGCCTCGAACGTGGCATCAAAGTAGTCTCCAACGCGGGGGGCTTGTCGCCACGTGGATGCGCTGACGCTGTGACCGAAGTCGCCGAACGCCTGGGCCTGTCCCCGGTCGTGGCGTACGTGGAAGGCGACGACCTTATGGGCCGCCTTGGAGAACTGCGCGACGCCGGTATCGACCTGCGCCACATGGAGACCGGGGAGCCGCTCGGAGAACGCCAGGTGTTGACCGCCAACGCCTACATCGGGGGTTGGGGGATAGTCGAAGCGCTGGCCCGTGGTGCCGACATAGTCGTGACCGGCCGAGTCACAGACGCGGCGTTGACGGTAGGCCCCGCCGCGTGGTGGCATGGTTGGGGCCGAGATGACTTCGATCAGCTAGCCGGGTCCGTTGTCGCCGGCCACGTAATCGAGTGCGGCGCCCAGGCGACTGGAGGCAACTACGCCTTTTTCACTGAGATCCCCGGCCTGGAGCACCCAGGTTTCCCGATCGCCGAGGTGTTCGCAGACGGCAGTTCGGTGATCACAAAGCACCCTAGCCACGGCGGGGCGGTAAAGGTGGGGACAGTGACCGCACAGCTGCTTTATGAAATAGGCAGTCCGGCTTACATCAATCCCGATGTCACCGCCCGCTTCGACACCATAAGCCTTTCGGACGACGCCCCGGATCGAGTGCGGATATCCGGAGTTCGAGGCGAGCCCCCGCCCTCGAGCGCGAAGGTGTCCGTCAACTTCTCCGGAGGTTGGCGCTCCTCCACCACCTTGTACCTGACCGGGCTGGACATCGAGGCTAAGGCAGCGCTCGTCGAAGGCGCCCTTTGGTCGTCGATTCCGGGGGGCCGCGACGCCTTCGCCGAGACGGACGTCACTCTCGCGCGCACCGACAAGACGGACCCTGCCACCAACGAGGAGGCGTCGGCGGTCCTTCGCATAACTGTCATGGACAAGGACGAGCGCAAAGTGGGACGGGCCTTCTCCTCAAAGGTGACCGAGCTCGCGCTGGCGTCCTACCCGGGCCTCTACGGTGGTGGGTTGACTGCAGGTGCCACGCTTTACGGCGTCTTCTGGCCTGCAGTGATCCCCTCCCCCCTTGTCTATCAGGAGGTGGTGATCGGCTCGGAGCGAACCCTGGTGGAGTCGACCTCCTACGCACCCGACGCCACCACGGAGGAAGCTTCCGACAACCACGAAGCCCACGAATCCCATGCAGCCGCCGAGACTGCCGACCCTCCCGAAGGCGCCGAGGAGCCCACTCGGCGCGTCCCTCTCGGCACCATCTTCGGCACCCGCTCAGGTGACAAGGCGGGCAACGCCAACCTCGGCGTCTGGGCGCGTTCAGACCCGGCCTACCGGTGGCTTGCAGGCTACCTGACCGTCGAACGTTTGAAGTTCCTCCTACCGGAAACCTCGGATATGGAGGTGCGCCGCTACGAGCTGCCCAACCTGAGAGCACTCAACTTCGTGATCGTTCGCCTGCTTGGAGACGGAGTGGCTGCCAGCACACGCCAGGACGCCCAAGCGAAGAGCCTCGGCGAATGGCTGAGAGCACGATACGCCGATATTGCGGTATCGCTTCTTCAACCACCGGGCGTATAGGTCGGGCTGTTGATCGTTTCCGACAGGCGTCACTGCCATGATCTCTCATCCCATCATCAAAAGGCGATGGTGAGGCAGGGCCAAAGGACCCTTCTGCCTGGGCCGTCCCGCATGCCAAGCTAGTAAGCGATGACCGACACTGTCCGCGGGAACGACGCCCCCGCTCAGACGCGAGTCTTTCTCCTCGACGATCACGAGTTGGTGAGGCGTGGCATTCGCGACCTGCTGTGGACCGACAAGTCCATGGTCGTGGTTGGCGAGGCCTCGACTGCTAAGGAGGCACTGGAGAAGATTCCTCGAAGCAAACCTGACGTGGCCGTGCTGGACGTACGCCTCGGGGAGGGCGCCACAGGGATAGAGGTCTGCCGGGACGTCCGCTCGGACAATCCTCAGCTCAAGTGCATCATGCTAACAAGCTTCTCCGACGATGACGCCCTGTTCGCATCGATCATGGCCGGCGCCTCGGGCTTCGTGCTGAAGCAGATTCGCGGCGGCGACCTGGTCACCGCCATCCGGCGAGTTGCGGCCGGTGAGAGTCTCCTGGACAGCGCAGTTACAGCCCGGGTCCTCGACCGGCTCCGGAACCCGCCCGACGAGCCCGACGAGCTTCGGGACCTCAGCGCGCAGGAGCGGCGAATACTCGATCTCATATCCGAGGGACTCACAAATCGTCAGATCGCCGAAGTGATGTTCCTAGCTGA
>JAKBBA010000008.1 GCA_021808665.1 Actinomycetes bacterium | reverse complement strand
ACCGCCGCCGTCGTAGCCCGGCGCGGACTCGAAGTCGACAAGTACCACGATCGCCTGTGGCGGATCCTGATCGCATGCCTAGAGGCTTCTAGTCGCAGCATGGAAGCCCGAAAGGCAAAAGCCGACTACGACAACACGCTGAGGGATCTCGGGATCAGCCCCAGCTAGACCAAGTCGGTGCGCTTTGCGGAGGCCTAGACGGCCGTAACGATCTCCTGGCCCGCCTCTATCACCTTGATCACACCGCCGTAAGCGCATTCGCACACCGAGTCGTCGGTGAGCACCGCCATACCCCCGATCTTGGTGGTGACCGAACCGGGTGCCCACGGCCCGGCGATCATCGGCTTGCAAGGCCCCTGCTTGGTCGGGTTGGCGCACGCCGGGTTCCCAGGGGCGGTGCAGTCACCGAACGTGGCGATGTTCTCCGGCGTGATCGCCATCACAGTGGCCACCAAAGGGCCGGCGGTGACTGAGGGACCCGACGGTGTGACCGCCAAAGGCATTGGCTCCAGAGGTGGAATGCTCATCGAGCAACCGACCATCGCTCCTGCGACGACCACGTTAGGCATGCATCGATGCTAGGCCGCGTCAAGCGAATTATCTACAAGCGCAAGGCGCGAAATTTCTGCCCGAACGGGCAGGAATTTCTGCCCGTTGAGCCGACGTTGAGCGGTCGTTTAGAGGTCGGCGTCATAATCTGATCAGCGTCCCGTGACAAACTGCACCAAGAAAGGCAATGATGGACAGATTAGTTAGCTCTGCTACTTTGGATCGGTCGCTTTCCGACGGTTCCTACGCGGGATTCTACGCAGCGGCGCACAGCGCCTCCGGGGCTTTGGATGACAGGAATGCTAGATGGCCGTGTTAGTGGAGGTGGAGGCGTTCGACCCGATCTCAGCGGCGGGGATACGGGTCGAGCTTGCGAAAAGCCACTCTGTGTCGGTGAAGAGTCCAGACGATCAAGACGAGGCCGACGTGATCGTCGTCGTGGTCGAACAAATCGACGCTGACGCTATTCGCGCTATTCGCGAGGCGAGCCACGACGGTAGCCGGCGGGTGTTAGCCGTAGTGACCCACCTCGACGACTCAGCTTTGCTGCCGGCCGTCGAAGCAGGAGTGTGCAGCATCCTACGGCGATTCGAGGCGACGGCGGACCGGCTCGGAGACGTCGTGGCCGCATGCGCCAAAGGCGAAGCCGGCCTGGCCCCGGAGTTGGTCGGAAGGTTTCTAGGCCAGGTAGGCAAGCTACAGCGTCAACTTCTCGCGCCGAGAGGACTCTCCCTGACCGGCTTTACCGAGCGGGAGGTCGACGTCTTGAGGCTCCTCTCAGAGGGATGGGGCACGGCGGACATTGCGAACAAGCTTTCTTACAGCGAACGGACTGTGAAGAACATCGTCCACGGGATCATCGTCCGCCATCAGCTGAGAAACCGCGTCCACGCCGTAGCCCACGCTATGAGAGTCGGCGTAATTTGATTGCGGATGGTCGCTCCGATGGACAAGTCGAGCCAGTCCAGCCGGTTACTCCAGCCGTAGGCTTCGCCACGTTCTCACTGCCTTCTACCCGAGGATTCCACGAAAATGATAAATGAAGTTGATGAGGCGCTCAGATCACTGGTCAAGGCCGAAGTGGTCAACGGCACCGACGTGGAGGTCGTCTTCGACGCACCGACGAGGGACTGGTCGTCGCGGCGTAACAAGCCGACGGTGGATATGTACCTCTACGACATCAGAGAGGACACCCGCAGGCGCTCCGTCGGCGTGAGGGAGCGTCGCAACGAAGAGGGCGTTGTCGAAGAACGGCGGGCTCTGCCCAGGATCTTCAAGCTCGCCTACCTGATAACCGCGTGGACCCAAAGACCCGAGGACGAGCACCGCCTGCTGGCAGCGACCCTCGGGGCCTTCATGCGCTACGACGTCCTGCCGAGCACGTACATGACGCCGATCCTCCTAGAGGCAGGTACGCCGCTTGGGGTCCAGATCGCCTACCCACCGCCCGAGGACCGGCAGGTTTCCGATGTGTGGTCCTCGCTCGGTGGAGACTTGAAGCCCTCAGTCGACCT
This sequence comes from Actinomycetes bacterium, assembly GCA_021808665.1. Next base: position 90,941 of record JAKBBA010000008.1, on the reverse strand, counting down.
GGTAGTCCACATGGCGATAGAACCAGACCGGTTCTTCGACATCGCCCAAGCGGTCATGGCACCGATGCGACTTCGAGCTTCCGCCCAAAAGACATTCGAAGCTCAAGACGACGAGCGCCAGGCGCGCGCCTGGCCTGAAGGCTCGAGCGAACCGGCCCTACCGGATGGGCACGAACCGTCGGGACCTAGCGCAGCCGCCCAGCCGCGCCGGGCGCGTAACACCCACCAGCGCCGGACCGTCAAAGGATGAGACTTCCGGGCAGTGTCCGCCGGGTCGTTCCCGAGTCGCGTCAGGCCTCAGCCTCCGTGCGGGTTTCAGAACCAGCCGTCGAGGTGGCGTCGCCTGAGATCGACCGGGTCGAACCAGTCGAGCGCTCTGCCCGCGAAGTCCCTCGCGGGCCCGTGGCCACCAGCGGAGAGGATCTGACCGCGGTGTCCCCACGCCCGCCGGTGGCAAGAGCCCCTGAGAGCGTGCTCGGTGACTCGGCTGCCTACCTACTGGCACGGCTCGGGATCGTCCACGGGCGGGTCGGCGCACTGGTGGATCGCAGGAGGGCCGTGGACCCCAACCCTGACGATCCTTTCCGAGGCTTGTACCTGGCCGACGAGCACGTAGCATCGATCGTGTCCGAAAGGTTCGGCTCGAAAGCATTCGCGTGGGACGACGGCGAGGCAATAGCCTCCCTGGAGCGGGAGGCATACCGAGCGCGGATGGACGGGCGTGACATTCGCCTTGCTGAACTGGCCGAACGCCTTGACCTCGACAGGACTGACGTCAACCTCGTTCTCATCGCGATAGCCCCCGACCTGGACTTGCGATTCGAGCGTCTGTATGGATACCTGAACGACGACGTAACCAGACGGCGAGCGACGGTCGCCCTGGCGTTAGAGTTGGCAGGGGAGTCGCCCTGGACGGTGTCGGCGCGGCGGCGTCTGTCTCCAGACGGCCCCCTTGTCAGCTGCGGTCTACTCGAAGTCGAGGAACCCGACCGCCCGGCCCTGTCGAGGTCTCTGCATGTCCCTGACAGGGTGGTCGGACACCTGCTCGGAGCTGAGGTGTCTGCGTTGGCCACCGCCGGGGCGCTCAGCTATCCCGCCGCAACGTGGTCCGACTCGCTGTGCGATTCGCTCGGGCGGACGATCGAAGGTGGGGTCGAAATGGTGTACCTACGGGACCGGCCCGGGGCCTCGGTCACGACGCTGGCGGCCGGAGCCTTCAAGGCGGCGGGTAAGTCCACGGTTGCGATCGACCTTGCGAACATCGACCCCGTAAGGGACGCCGCGAACTTGATGTCCTTGGCGCGCCGTGAGGCCGTCCTCACGGACGCCGGCTTGGTGGTCGGTCCTCTCGACGTGATAGCCGAGTTGGGCAATGCGGCTGTTCGGTCTTACGTGTCACGGATCGTCGGTGTCGGGCTGTCGCCTGGCGCCAAGGCGGTGGTCCCTGTCGTCTTTTACGGAAGGAGGGCCTGGGATCCGTCTTGGGCTGACCGGGTCCCGGTCGTCGCTGACGTCAAAGCCGCGCCCGCCGCCACGCGATCGGCCTGGTGGCAGAAGGCTCTGGGTGACAGTGAGGTCGACATGAGCTCGGCGGCTGACGTCGCCAGCCAGTTCGTCCTATCCGCCGAACAGGTCGCTAGGGCGGTATTGGCAGCTCGCAACCAGGCCTTCCTAGACGGCAGCCCGGTTGGTGTAGACCACGTCCTGCAAGGTGCCAGATCCCAGAACAGTGCCGGCCTGGAACGCCTGGCGCGGCGCATAGTGCCGGGCGTTGGCTGGGACGACCTGGTCCTTGCCCCGTCGACCGCTGACTCGTTGAGAGACCTCTCGGCGCGAGCTCGGCGTCGGAGCGTCGTCTTGGACGAGTGGGGTATGAGACCCGGCGGCGGGAGAGGGCGCGGCATCACGGCACTGTTCGCAGGGGACTCAGGGACCGGCAAGACCATGTCGGCGGAAGTGGTGGCAGGCGAGCTCGGGTTGGACCTCTATGCGGTGAACCTTGCGACCGTTGTCGACAAGTACGTCGGTGAAACCGAGAAGAACCTCGAAAGGATCTTCTCCGAAGCGGACGGGGTCAACGCAGTCTTGCTCTTCGACGAGGCCGACGCCATCTTCGGAAAACGCTCAGAGGTCCGCGACGCCAACGACCGCTACGCGAACATAGAAGTCGCTTACCTGTTGCAGCGGATGGAGACCTTCGACGGGATAGCGATACTCGCAACCAACCTGCGGGCCAACGTAGACGACGCTTTCGCCCGCCGCTTGGACTTAGTGGTCGATTTTCCTAAGCCCGACGTCGAACAGCGCCGGGCACTGTGGGAACGTTGCCTGGCTCCGGGTGTGCCCAGAGACGACGACTTGGACCTCGACTTTTGCGCTAAGTCCTTCGAGCTCTCGGGCGGCAACATACGCAGCATAGCCACGGCGGCCGCTTACTCTGCGGCTGACTCCGGCAGGGCCGTCTCCATGGACGACCTGGTAAGAGCCATACAGCTCGAGTACCGCAAGCTCGGTCGTCTCGTCGTCGCCGGCGAGTTCGGACAGTACTATCCGGCTACAGTCCCGGCCCACAAGGAAGGGGCGCGACGCCATGGCGGGTAGCGATGCGATGGCAGGATCCAACGGGCCAGCCGGTCACGCCCCGCTACAAGGCGGAAGCCGCCCAACCCTGAACGCTTTCGAGCCGGCACACGACGAACCGTCTCAGGAGCGAAGCCAACCGGGCGCCGAGCCCGGCTTGTCCCGGCTCCAGCAGGGAGCCGGCAACGCAGCGGTTTCGTCGATGCTGTCGAGCCCAGGTGACCTGGTGCGTTCCGTCGTTTCCGCCCCCGGCCGGCCGCTCGACTCGTCGACCAGTCGCTTCGTGCAGACCGCCACGGGGCGGGACCCGTCGGGTATACAACTCCACGAAGGTCCCCAGGCGGCGGAGGCCGCAAGATCGGTCGGGGCGGAGATGTTCGCCTCCGGGCCGCACCTTGTCGCCCCGAAAGGTCTCGACGTGACCACCATGGAAGGAGCGTTCAAAGCTGTGCACGAGGTGCACCACATCGTCAATCAGCAGGCGCACGGCGCGGTGGAAGGCACCGAGACCTCGGACGGGCTGAAGATCTCCGATCCAGGCGACCGCCACGAGCGCGAAGCAGACGCGGCGGCGGCCGCCGCCGTCGAACGGCACTTCAGCTAGTGACCTTCGAATATCTGCCCTTAAGGGCAAGCTTTTCTTCCCCGCAGGCGCCGTCGAAGGCTTCCAAGTGATGCCTGACTGCGCTAAAAATAGAACCAACAATCATCAGAAGGAGGCACATGCCGACGTACCTGTCACCCGGTGTCTATGTTGAGGAAGTGGACTCCGGTTCCCGGCCCATTGAGGGCGTGGGCACCGCGGTCGCCGCATTCGTGGGCTTGGCCTCAGCCGGACCGTTCAACGCCCCTACACTCGTAACCAACTGGAGTCAGTTCACAAACACTTTTGGCGAGTTCGTAGAGGGCTCGTACCTGGCCCATGCTGTATACGGCTACTTCCTGAACGGCGGCGGCGCCTGCTACGTCGTTCGCATCGGCACCGACGTTGCTGCTTCAGCTCCGCCCGCGCGCGCCGAGTTGGCGGCCGCCGGGACGGCCCCTGGCGCCTCCGCCTCCGGTGCGTTCCGGGTCGAGGCTCTCGTCGAGGGTTCCGCCGGCAACGATATCTCGGTGGAAGTGACCGACTCCTCGACCGAAGGCGCCGGCGAGGACGCCTTCAAGGTAGTTGTCAAACGCGGTGGGAAGGTCGAAGAGACCTTCGACAACTTGACCACCAAGAAGGGTCGCCAGAACGTCGTAACGGTCGTCAACGCCCAGTCGAAGCTGATACGCCTCGAAGACCTCGGTGTGAGCGCCGAGAAGGTGACGCGTGGAACCGTGTCCCTCGCTGGTGGCGGGGCTCCTGCCACCACGAGCCTCGCTCCCGACGACTACGTTGGCGACTCAGCTGACCGCACCGGCTTCGGCGGCTTGGAAGCAGTCGACGAGGTAACGATGGTCAGCGTCCCTGACCTCATGTCCGCCTACCAGAGGGGGATGATCGACCTCGAAGGCGTCCAAGCGGTCCAGTTGGCGATGATCGCTCACTGCGAGCTCATGGGTGACAGGGTCGCCATCCTCGACCCTCCCCCCGGCCTCAACGCCCAACAGGTAAAGGAGTGGCGAGTCGAGAAGGCAGGTTACGACTCCAAGTACGCCTCGTTGTACTGGCCGTGGGTGAAGGTCTTCGACCCGTCGAGCGGCACGAACATCTTCGTTCCCCCCAGCGGTCACATGGCCGGGATCTGGGGCCGTAACGACGACTCACGAGGTGTCCACAAGGCCCCCGCCAACGAGGTTGTTCGCGGTGCCATCAACTTGGAGATCAACATCACCAAGAACGAGCACGACCTGCTCAACCCGGTCGGCATCAACTGTATTCGCGCCTTCCCCGGGAGAGGGATAAGGGTATGGGGAGCGAGGACCCTGTCCTCTGATCCAGCTTGGCGCTATCTAAACGTTCGACGGCTGTTCAACTACCTCGAAAAGTCGATCCTGAACGGGACCGACTGGGTGGTCTTCGAACCGAACGACTACGCGCTGTGGTCGAAGATCCGCAGGACGATCTCCGCTTTCCTTGTCAACGAGTGGCGTAAAGGGGCCCTGTTCGGCCTATCGCCGCAGGAGTCGTTCTACGTGAAGTGCGACGGGGAGACCAACCCCGCCGAAGGGATCGACGCCGGCCAGGTGATATGCGAGATCGGCGTCGCCCCAGTCAAGCCAGCAGAGTTCGTCATCTTCCGCCTCTCGCAGTTCTCCGGCGGAACAAGCCTTGTCAACGAGTGAGAAGCGGAGGTAAATAGCAGTGTCAGGGACGTTCTATTCAGGTGAGCTGTACGACACCGGGGTCGGTTGGTCGTTCGGCCTCGAGATCGACGGGATCGAGATCAAGGAGATCCAAGAGGTCTCCGGGTTGAAGCTCGAGTCCGACGAGATCGAGCTCAAGCACAACACCATCGACGGTAAGTACATCAACAAGAGACTTCCCGGTCGCAAGAAGGCCGGTGAGATCACCCTCACCCGGGGTATCAACGGCGACAAGAAGTGGGTGGACTGGATCGAGCTCGTGTTCAAAGGCGACGTCAAGTCCGCCCGTAAGCACGGCTCAATCAAGTTGTACAACTACATGGGCGACGCGACCATGGAGTTCAAGTTCGTCAACGGCTGGCCCAAGTCGCTCGAGATCGGGACGCTCAAAGCTGGTGATACCAGTGTTCTGACCGAGAAGCTGACGATAGTTCACGAAGGTCTCGAGAAGGGCGACTGATGAAGCGAGTCGTCCAGACCCAGCCGACCGAGGCGTGGGAAGAGGGCGACGAGCATCACCAGAGCGACTCACAAGGGCCGGCTCGGGATGCGACCGTCGCCCCGAGCCGGCCCGAGCCGCTGCGGACCGAGTTCGACTTCGAACTGCCGCGAGGCTACGTGGACGCCAACGGCAAGGTTCACAAGCTCGGAACTATGCGTCTTGCAACAGCACGCGACGAACTTCTCCCTATCCACGACGACCGGGTTAGAGAGAATCCCGCCTATCAGACGGTCGTGATACTCGCCAGGGTCATCACCAGGCTCGGGGATCTCGGTAACGAAGACGTCCGGGCCTCGGTGATCGAGAACCTTTTTGCGTCGGACCTGCGTTTCTTGCAGGAGCTCTACAAGAGAATTAACACCGAGGGCCACACACGGGCGGCGGTCACGTGCCCGGCATGCCACGAGCGTTTCACGGTCGATCTGGCCGGTGGTCGCCTGGGGGAACAGTGACGTACGCGACCGACCGTCTCTATGAGGAGGTGGCGTACGTCGCATACCACTTCAACTGGTCCTTCAACGACATCATCGACATGGAGCACCCGACAAGGCGGCGCTTCGTGGAGGAGATAGCCAAGATCAACCGGCGGATTAGCTCAGGGGATCAATGATGGGACTGTCAAATCTGTTTCGTAGGCACGCGGCGCCTGGCCATGAGGCCCTTTCGAATCTCCCGGGGCCGGCTCCGAAGGAGTCGGCCCCGCCGGGGCCTTCAGGAGTCGACTCGTCGGTCCTGACACGTACTCAGGGGTCAGATACCCGATCCGCAAGCCCTATCCGAGTGGCGGACCTCTCCGGAAAGCCGGGATGGCAGGAAGTCCCACCTTTGGCATCGCTGGTTTCTGCGATGCCTCTCGTCGTGACGACCGACTTCGACCGCTACCTCGGCTCGCGGATGTCAGTGCTAACGGTCGCACCGAATCTCGGGCACATTCTCAGCCCGGCCGCACCTTCGGGGCTGGTGGACCTCGTTGTCACGAGCATGCAGGCTCCTCCGCCAGCGGGGACCTTCCCCGACTCGCTGCCTGCTCTCGACGTCGCGAGGACAGACCCGGCGCGGTCTGGTCGTTCCGGCGTTTCTGGTAGCGGTGTTTCCCAGTGGCACCATGTCTTCGACGCGCCCGAGGATCACACTGGCGTTCCCGAGATAGCCTTCACAGACGCCGGGAGATACGTACAGGTCGCGCCTGCACGACCGGCGCCAGCAGTGCCGGCAAGAGCAGCCTCAGTCGCGCCGGCGTTGGCGCAGGTGACACCAACTCAAGCGCCTCCAGTGTCACCAACTCCCCCTAGAGGGCAAAGCGCCCTTTCGTCTAGTGGGTCGGCCACTGGCCGAGCCCGATTAGAGGCTACGGCAGACGTTTCCGCCGCTGAGTCCCCGCAAGTCGCTGCGTCTCGGCCGACGCTTACCGACGACCTGGCAAGCCCCCCGCCGGCGTCGCTTGTGACAGCGGTTGCGCCGGTGGCACCTTCGACCCAAGCTTCGACGTCGGATACTCCTACCTCGACGACCCCGGCTTTCGGGCGAGCTCCTGATGGCGGTGCCCAACTTCCCCTTCCCGTCGCAGTGACTAGGAACATGGTGGCGGTTGGCACCGAGGGGCGGCTGCCCCGGGTGGGGACCTTTATTCCTGTCGAACCTGTCGATACCAACAGCCGGTTTGTCTCGGCGGCGATGCCACCTACGTTAAGTCTGGTGCAGCTACCTGCCGAGCGAATGCTGGCGCTCGAAGGAGAGGTCCCTGGTGCGGTGATGCAACCGGTCGGCGGCCTTTCGGAGGAGGCGCTCCCTGCGCAGGGCACGCCGTCAGGGGCGACGGGTGCGGCTATTGAGCCCCTGTCGGGCATGCCCCAAGGGCCAGCCTCGCCCGCCGTCGCTCTCGTGGAGGGTGAGGCGCCGATTCTCAGCGGAAGCGACTACGCCAGCGGGAGTCCGGCACTGCCGGAGACGCCGAGCGCCTCCCGCTCCGCCACGACGGGCGAGTCCCAACCGTTCGCCGTGCGCAGCGAGCCGAACGGGGCTGCTCAGCGGACGGAACGTCAGAGCTTTGAACCTGCAGCGCATCGTCGTCCAGGCCTGGGGGCGCCACTGGCGGGACTGCCTCCTACCGCTGAGACGCTCGATCCGAGCGAGATGGCACTCAGCCCCGAGGGACGACGTCGGCTGACTGCGGCGCTGCGTACCACCATGGCGCCGTCCCTCGATCTAAGCCGAGCCGGTACGCCCGGCGAAAGCCAGCCGGGCGCGCCGGCGGCGACTCCTCCTTTGGGTGCCTTGCCAGCGTCGGGTCCGACAGGGTTCGGACAGTTTTCTAGCCGGAGCGTGCCGCCCGAGCGAAGCGCTCCCGTGGGTTCGGCAAACAGTTGGGCCGGGCTTCCCTTGGTAAGCGCTGTACAAGTCCCTCCTGTCCACGTCGCACTGGAGCGTTTTGTCGAAGCAAGCCTGGTGTCACCAGCCGAGATCTCTTGGCCGGCTCTCCGGGGTGGCGCAAGCGCCGAGGTGGCGGTGGGCGAGGCAACGGTCGCCGAACTGCCGGCGGGACCGGACGTCGACGCCGCCCCAGACTCGGGACCCTACATCTCCGAGCCCCTCGTCTACGCTCCGGCGGCTCCTGGAGATCCAAGCGCAGGCCCACCACGCTTGCCTTCAACTGCCATCCCGGTCGATGTCGCAGTGCTCCCGCTTCTAGGACAGGGGTCCACTTGGAGCGCCCGTGTCACGGGGACCTCCCAAGGCGCACAGCAGCGCCCTTCGGGCATGGTGGAGGGTTCCTCGGTTCGCAGCGCCGTAGGCCACCGTCACGGTGTCGACCTTTCGTCGGTGCCGGTCGACCGGAGCAACTCGGCGTTCGTGACGGCCGAGAGGATGGGTGCCCGTGGCTTTACCACCGACGCAGGCATAGCGATACCGCGCCAAGCCGGAAGCCTCGACGATGGGCCCGGAGCTGCTCTGCTAGCCCACGAACTAACCCACGTCGCACAGCGAATGCGAGGTGACCGGCCGACCTTCGAGGGGTCCCAGGAGGGCCGTGGCCTAGAGGCAGAGGCGTTGAGAGCAGAAGCCGCCCAGCGCTTGACGTCGCCAGCTACCGGCCCTCTCGCAGTGGCGTCTCGGCGCCAGGTCGGGTCCGCTCCGCAACCGTTCGCCGGTCTCACCCCAGTTGGATCTCGCGTCGCTACCGGGAACGCTCTTCCTCTGGCCTATCCGAGCCTGAGCTGGTCTTCGACGTCGCCGGGCGGATGGGATCGTTCCACAGGAACTGTCAGTCAGCCGGCGGTTTCCTCGGCGCCGTCCACAAGCATCGTCAGCGCGCCGGCACCGCCGGCTGCCGCGTCGGCTAGCGCGCCAGCCCTCACCGGCGCCGGCGTCCAGATGGCTACGAAGGGGTCAGAGCCTTCCCCGGCAGCCACCCAGCCGTCCCCGGCCCCATTGAACAGCCCCGACAACGACGTGTTCGACAAGCGGCCAACAGAGGCGCAACTTTCGCGGCTGGCCTCCTGGCTGTACCCGCTGATCGTCTACAAGCTTCGTAGCGAGATACGACAGGGCCGGGAGCGCTCGGGCCTTCTGACCGATACCTATAGGAGGTGGTGACAGTGAGCGACTTGGTGACCGATGACCCGGGACTAAGCGTCTACTTCCGTTGCCGTGTGGACGCCCCGTCCGGCGAGCTCGGAGACTGGACGACTTGCAGCGGCCTCGGGATCAGCTTCGAGACGGTATCGCAGGGGGACACCGCCACGTTCTCCTTCATGCACCACTTCCCCAAGAGTAAGACATACACGAATGTGACCCTGGGGAGGCCGATCAGCCCCTCAACGGACAAGGTGATCGCTTGGCTGAGCGCCTTTAGCCTGCTGCCACATCCGACAGTGGCTGAGATCACTGCGCTCGACCCGGACGGAAAGTCGATAATGACCTTCAGCCTCTACGGAGTTGTGCCGGTCAAGTGGACCGGGCCTTCGTTCGACGCCTCGTCGCTGAAGATCGCAGAAGAGCAACTAGAGCTGGCCTACCAGGGTTTCCTGTAAGGCTAGGAGGAGAGACCAAGACATGTCGTTCGTACAGGCCGCGATGGGCTTAGGCAACCCCTACCTGCTGAACCTCTCGTCGGGTCAGATGATCAAGCTCCCGACCAACCCGGATAGCCTCAGCTACCAGCGTAACGCCGAGTGGCACCAGACCCCCCAACCGGAGGCGGTCCAAGGATCGATCCCGCAGTTCCAGGGTTCCAACGGGGCGTCGCTGAGCGCCAAATTCACCCTCTACAAGTTCTCGGTGTTCCCGCCGGTGTCGTTGGAGACTCTCCTGGCGATGTTCGACGCAGCTGTGGTCCCCTCCGAGGAGTCGGTGACCCAAGGTGACCCTAAGCCACCGACCTTCAAGTTCGGGTGGGGTACCAGGACCATCATGGAGGAGGCCTACCTGGAGAACTTCAGTGTCGACGAGCAACACACCCACTTTTGGTCGCCGGCGCTGCTCAACCTTTCGTTCACCCTGAGGGCGGTACCGGCCGAACTGCCCGGGACCAACCCCACCTCGGGCGCGCTAGCGAGCAGGCGGACGAGGACGGTAGTGGCGGGCGACACGCTGGCGTCGGTGGCGTTCGCCGAGTACGGCGACCCCGCAAAGTGGAGAGCCGTGGCGATCGCCAATGGCATCGACGATCCGATGCGGGTCAAGCCCGGCACGCTCCTCGTGCTCCCCGAACCTGGCGAAGCGGAAGCTTTGCTGTGAGGAGCTGACGTGGCTTTTACGAACGGCACCGCCGGGGCGGCCATATCGGTGAGAGTCGGTGTCGCCGGTGAACCTCTCTCCCCTTCGATCTTCAAGTACGTGACCTCCTGCGAGGTCGAGTCCAGCCTGTTCCTGCCTTCGCAGATGCGCCTAGTGTTTCGCGCTGCCACCGACGACACCCTCACCAAGAGCGGACTCAAGCTCGGAGTGAAGGTCAGGGTCGCCGTCAGCGTCGGTTCCGCCCCTAAGCCGATCTTCACCGGTGAGGTCACCGGCGTCGACTTGGAGCTCGGGCCGGAGGGCCGTATGGCCGTGGTGCGAGCCCTCGATCCGTCCCACCGTCTTATGCACGGGACCGTGATCGACGCCTACCCGGAGATGACAGCCTCCGAAGTCGTACAGAAGATCCTCGGCCAGTACCAGGTCGAGGTCGGAGTGATAGAGCCGACAAGTGCCCCTTACGCCTGGTTGTCACAGCCCAGCGTGAGCCCCTGGGTTTTCGTGCAGCAGCTGGCTCAGCGCGAAAACAGGCTTGCTTACGTCGACGCCCTGGGCTTGTTCAACTTTAAGAAGGTGCCCAAAGCCCAAGACGGCCCGCCACCGGCTATGTCTTATGACCAGAAGCCGCTTTCCACTCAGATGGTCGCAGGACGTAACCTCATCCGGCTGCGCTCGTCGGTGACGGGCGCCGAGCAGGTGGAGGGCGTGGTCGTCACCGGTTACGACGCCAAGGCCTCTGTGAAGGTCGTTGGAGTGGGAGAGGCATTGGGGTCGACCGCCGAAGTGACCGACCCGGGTGTCCAACCAGCAATCGTCGGCGGCGAGATGAAAGGCGCTAAGAAGTTCTACGACGCCGCTCGACCGGTCGACTCCGAAGGCGAAGCGTCCAACATTGCTTCTTCTATCGCAGCTGACATAGCAGGCGCTCTTGCCGAGATCGAAGGTCAGTGCTACGGAAACCCGTCGGTATTGTCAGGCGAGGTGATCAGCATAGGAATGGCCGGGCAGCCCTTCGACGGGCAGTACGTGTGCTCGGCCGTCAGGCACTGCTACGAGCCGGGCAACGGCGGTTACACCACCTGGTTCACGGTGGGCGGCAAGCGGGACCGTACCCTCGCTGCGTTGGTGTCGGGGCGCAGCTACTCTGAGCTGGTAAGCCAGGGCCGGGTTCCAGGTCTGGTGATAGGAACCGTCGACGACAACAAAGACCCCGAGCAGTCCGGACGTGTCAAGGTTACGTTCCCGTGGCTGTCGGACAGTTATAAGAGCGCCTGGGCTCGAACGATGCAGATCGGGGCGGGAAAGACGGGGGAGTGGGGGTTCCTCTTCGTCCCGGAAGTAGGCGAGGAAGTCCTCGTCGGCTTCGACAGGGGGGACATCGACCACCCGTTCGTGATAGGCAACCTATACAAGGGTATAGGAAAGCCGAAACCCGAAGCCCAGATAACCGACGTCGTCGCCAGCAGGAGGATAACGTCGCGGGCAAAGCACACTGTCCTCTTCGACGACGGCCCTGACAACTCTGGGATCACCATCAAGAGCGGGCTGGGGAACGTCACGATCAAGCTCGACGAGAAGACCAAGGCGATCACGATCGAGTGCACCGACGGTACGGTCACCGTGAAAGGCAACAAGGGGATCACCTTGGAGGCTACTAGTGGCAACCTGGAGTTGAAAGCCAACGGCGGCCAAGTGAGCGTAACGGGCAAACAGGGTGTAGCCCTCTCCAGCGAAGGTAAGGTGTCAGCTTCGGGCTCCGAGGTCGGGTTGAGCGGTAAGGCCAGCGCCAAGATAGAGGCACCGAGCGTAGCTGTGTCTTCGCAGAGCATAAGCCTCGGCGGGTAGGAAGCGATATGGCGGAGAAGTTCGTAGGGCAGGGCTGGAACTACCCTCTGGGGACGGACGCTTCCGGCGGTATCGCCATGGCGGCCGACGACCGTAACATCGCGCAGGCGATTCGTTTCATTCTCGCAACTTCGCCCGGCGAGCGCCCAATGCGTCCCGGTTTCGGCTGCGGTATCCACGACTTCGTCTTCGCATCCGCTGATGCGACCACCGCGGGGCAGTTGGCTTCCGAAGTGAAGCGGTCGCTCACCATGTGGGAGCCGCGCATCGACGTCGAGCGCGTGGACGTGAGCATCGACGCCGCCGACCGCAACTTGATGTACATAGACATTCACTACACCAAGAAAGGGTCCTACGATCCGCGTAACTTGGTGTTCCCTTTTTACGTGATACCAGAGGAAGACTGATCTGCGTTGACGCTGCCCGCCCCGAACCTCGACGACCGACGTTTCCAAAGCCTCGTAGACGACGCAAAGCGCCTGGTGATGCAGCGATGCCCCGAATGGACCGACCACAACGTGTCCGACCCGGGTGTCACACTGATCGAGACCTTCGCGTACATGACCGACCAGCTGATCTACCGGCTCAACCGGGTGCCCGATCTCAACTATATAAAGTTCTTGGAACTGGTCGGTGTCCAGCTGTTCCCGCCCACCGCTGCGTCGTGCAACGTGACGTTCTGGTTGTCCGCACCCCAAGAGGAGACCATCCGAGTCCCGGAGGGTGTCGAGGTTGCGACACCGCGCGGCGACACCGAAGCCCAGCCCGTGGTCTTCACAGTGGACGAGGCCTTGGACATCGTGCCCTGCGAGTTCTCCTACATATGCTCGATCCCTGCCAGCGGAACGTGGCGTAACCACACCGACACGATCAAGCTGGCAGGCTTCTCGTGTTTCTCCGCAAACCCCGTACCAGGGGAGGTGCTCCTAGTAGGCGTGTCGGCCGCGGTGCCGAGGTGCGTGCTTAATCTTCGCTTCGACTGTCGAATCGAAGGTATCGGAGTGGATCCGTCCGACCCGCCGCTGGTGTGGGAAGCTTTCGACGGGACCGACTGGGTCGAGTGCGAGATCGAATCCGACTCAACCGGTGGGCTGAACCGCCAAGGTGACGTGGTGCTGCACGTTCCCGACTCTCACACCTTGTCGGTGTTCCAGACCCTGCGAGCGGGATGGGTTCGGGCGCGACTGGTGGACCCGCGTCCTGATCAGCCGTTCTACTCGAACTCGCCGACGATCAACTCGATAGAGGCTTTCACGATCGGGGGGACCACCAGGGCCTACCAGGCGGAGCGGATCTCCGAGCAGGTGATCGGGGTGTCCGATGGAGTCGCTGGTGAACGTTTCCAACTCGACAAATATCCCGTGGTCGGTTCAGGCGAGCCTTTCGAGCTTGAGGTTTCCGACGAGGACGACGGCTGGCAAACCTGGACAGAGGTCACCACGTTCGCACAGAGCGGACCGGCGGACCGGCACTTCACGTTGGACCGGACCTTCGGGGAGGTCACCCTAGGGCCTCTCGTGCGTAACCCCGACGGCAGCGTCACCCAGTACGGAGCGGTCCCAGCCAAAGGTTCGGTGCTGCGCGCCCGCCCCTACCGTTGTGGTGGTGGCAGGCAGGGCAACGTTTCCAAAGGCGCGATAAGGGTCCTGCGTAACTCGATACCGTTCGTGAGTCGCGTAGAGAACCGGGTTGCGGCGACGGGCGGCGTGGACGGCGAGACCCTTGACGAGGCCAAAGTCAGGGGACCTGTACTGCTTCGCACCCTGGGAAGGGCTGTCACCGCCGAGGACTACGAGGAGCTCGCCCGCGCTGCTGCCCCCCAAGCTGCGAGGATAAGGGCGGTCCCGGCTTCTGGGCCGGAGGACGCGGGCGGCGTCCGGGTTCTCGTCGTTCCTTCTGTTGCCGACGACGAGGACGGCCTTCTGCCCTTCGAACGCCTCGTGCCGGCGGCCGAGATGCTGTCTGACATCGCGACCGCCCTTGACCGTCGCAGGGCTATCGGCGCCCGGGTGGTGGTGGAACCACCGGCCTACCAGGGAGTGACAGTCGTGGCGGCCCTGACGCCCAGACCGTGGTCGGATGCTGCTCGTCTCAAGCGCAGCGCCACCCAGGCGTTATACGATTATCTTCACCCGATAACGGGTGGTATGGATGGCTCGGGTTGGCCTTTCGGGCGGCCCGTCCTGATCGGAGAGATTTTCGCTGTGCTGCAGAACCTTCCAGGTGTGGAGATAGTCGATGATGTTCGTTTGTTCGCTGCGAACCCCTTGACCGGCGATCGTGGCCAGCCGGCGCAGCGCGTCGACGTGGCTCCCAACGCCCTGGTCTTCTCCTACCAGCACCAAGTCCGGGTCGAAGGGGCTTAAGTGGCCTTAGTCGTCGCGCCGGGGGCGCCTGGCAGTGGAGGCTTCCTCGACGGAGCGGTCTCCTTCGAGCGGGGCACGGTGCCGGGCCTCACCCCGGCGAGGACACTTTACGAGCAGCTACCGTCGGTGCTTGCCGAGGACGACTTCTGTGTGAGGCTTTGCGAAGCTCTCGACGAGGTCTCCGCCCCGATCTATTCGGTACTGGACTGCCTCCAGGCGTACCTGGACGCCGAGCTAGCCCCAGTCGACTTTCTTGATTGGATCGCCGGCTGGGTGGGGGTGCAAGTCGACGAGTACTGGTCGACAGAACGCCGTCGCGCCCTAGTCCGTGCATCAGTCCGGCTCTACGCTTCGAGAGGCACCGCCACAGGGATAAGCGAGCACGTGGAGCTCTACACCGGCGTTGCGCCGGAGATCCACGACAGCGGCGGGTGCTCTTGGTCGCAGACGGCTATGTCGGCCCTGCCGGGAAGTCCCGCTCCCTACCTAGTCGTGCGGGTCGAAACGGACGACCCGTCGTCTGTAGACCGGAGGGCTCTCGACCGCATCGTAGACGCTTCCCGTCCCGCCCATGTACCAGCGACAGTGGAGATCCGCTCGCGATCGGGGGTCGCAATGTCGAGCGACTCCCTCGGACCTGGTCCCGACGACAAGGTCTCGGACGGCGGTGTCGGCGCGGTGGACTTGCCCGGGTCGGAACGCATCGAGATGGAAGCCCCCGGCGTCGACGAACCCCCCGATGGCGGCGAAGGCGATCTCGGCCCCTTTGGTGGTAAAGACGCAAGCAGCGAGCAAGAAGGACAATCTGATTGATCGTTTGCAGCCGGTGTGGGTTCGAGAACGAAGACTCTGACAGTTTCTGTGGATCTTGCGCGTCGTTCCTGGAATGGGACGGCAAGCGGGTAGAGACCGACCCGGAGCCCGAGCCGACGCCCGCAGCGGAGCCCGAACCGCCGGCTGAGGTCCGTCAGGGGATCATCGGGAGGGTCAAGGAGGTTATCGGTTTCACTGACGTAGCAGCCGGCGCCGCCGCCGGCGAGGCGGGCGGACCCGGACCGTCCGGCGTTGACGATCCGGCCCTCGAAACGTCAACCGAGTCGGATTCCGACAGCGTCTCAACTGCCAACCTCGGACCGGTCTCAGCGCCCTTGAGCCCAGCCGGCTACCGCGGCGTCGGTCAGGCCCCGCCACCGCCTCCCCTGTTCACTGGGAATGCGACGATCGCAGGCGGTGGACCTGAGCCAGCCGGCACTGACATAGAGGCGTCGTCAGCAGGCGGCTCTGAGCATGACGTGACGGTGTCGAACCTTCCAGCAGCCGGCGGGCTGTCGGTGCCGCCGACTGCGGACCAGGGACTTCTGGGCGAAACGCAAGACGCGCGCGTCCCAGCCGAACAAGTCGGTCTGGCAGGAGCCGACGCCAACGCGACCACCTCGGCGCCCGCCCCTGTTGTACCCGGTGTACCCGGGCCTTCGCTCCCTGGCGCCGTCCGGCCGGGCTCTGTTCGTCCATCTCCGGGTGCTGCGCTGCCAAGCGAACCCTCCCGCTCGCAGTTCGCCGAGTCGAAGACGGACGCAGCCCTCCCAGGGTTAGTAGCCCCGCCGATCGACGGGTCGCCCGACGTGGTGGCGTCACCCCCGGCGTCTTCGCCAACCGAGGCTGGTCCAGTCCAGTCCGGCCGCCAGCCCGCCGGGGCCGTGCAACCAGGGGCCGTGCAACCAGGGGCCGTCAAGCCTGGCGCTGCCCCGGCGAGGCGGCCGGCGCCGAAGAAGCCACTTGCGACACCCGATATCAAACCGGGGGACAAGATCTGCGGGCAGTGCGGGTTCGGCAACGACCCAACCCGGCAGTTCTGCCGTCATTGCGGAGCGTCCCTCGTCGAGGCGGCCGTCTACACCATGTCGTGGTACCGGCGACTATGGCGACGTCTCACGATGCGTCGCCAGCACGCGGCGGGTGAGCGACCAAGGACCCGGCGGCGCGCGATCGGCGGTTCCGGACCCGGATGGCTGACAAGCTGGGTGACGCGTCTGGTGACGCTCGGCGTAGCGGCCTTAGTCCTCCTTTCCTTCGTCGGTCCCTGGCACAAATCTTTGCACGCCCGTGAGACTCGCTACTACCACGACATCGCCAATACGATCCATCCCACATACAATCCGCTGCATCCTGTCAGCGCTACGGCAAGCAGTTCAGCCGCCGGTCACCCGGCTTCGAACCTGATCGATGGCGCGATCAACACGAGCTGGCAGTCCGCTGCGGTGGCGACGCCTCAGACGATATCTCTCCAGTTGCCAGCCCCTTCCGACATCGCCAAGATCGGCTTCTTGAACGGAGACCAGGACCTTCCCCAGGATTTCGTCACCGAACCGCGCGTACAGCAGTTGCAGGTCGTCTTCAATGGGCCGGCACCGATGTCCAAGACCATCACCCTCTCGGATACGCCGAACTTCCAGACCTTCTCGGTGTCCACCAAGTCCACCAGCAGCATCACTATTTCGATTTTGTCGGTCTACCCCGCCACTGGGGGCGGTAAGAACCTCTCGATTGCTGAGATCGAACTGTTCACGAAGAGCTGATGGGGACCCCGGCAATGGGCAGGTTTGCCCCTTCACCGTCTAAGTACAGCCGCCTTGGTGGAGGCGTCGGAGCGGCGTCTCTCCTGGCTCCTCTACTGGGAGGCAAGGCAGGTGGGGAGATCGCAAAAGCTGCGAAATCCTCGAGGCCGATCAAAGCGTCGCGTAGCGTGCTGGTGAAGGAGAAGGATCTTCTCAAGCCTGGTTTGTCGTCTGATGCGTCGAAGTTGAAGGCTGACATTTCCAAGGCGCGTTCTGTGGCGAAGGCTAAGTCTGTTCCTGTGGCGGGGGTAGTCAAGAAGGGCGCTTCTAGTTTGGGGTCTGATGTTAAGGCGGCGGAGTCAGATTTGAAGAAGGCTGGTTCGGTGTCTAAGGCCAAGACGGCTCCCGGGGTCTCGGGAGCGCGTAGCGTGCTGGTGAAGGATAAGACAGCGGCTTCAAAGGAGCTCGGCGTAGCCAAAGGGCTCCTTGGTAAGGAAAGGAAGCTACTTGCCAATGCCAAGGCCGCGACCGATGCCAAAAAGGCCGCTACAGCTGCCACCAAGCTCGAACCGCAAGCCGGCAAAGCGGTGATGCTCGGCAGGTTCGCGCGCAGATTTAAATGACATTCAGGGAGACCCAATATGAAGGATGAGGTGGGAGAGGAGCTGCCCACTGACGTTGCCCCTCCACGATCGCAGCGTCGAGATGGGTTGGGCGTCGACAGAGTAACAAATGACCCGGATGTCGAAGTGGTGCCGTCCACGCCGGTGAGCCTCACCTTCAAGCAGGCGATGCACTCGCCGTGCTTGTCGTGCAAGGCCTCGCCATGCTGCACGCACCTGCTGCTGCGCAAGTTCAGCATCGAAGACCTCGGTGACGTGGATTACGTGCTGTACGTTTCCAATTTCACTGGGATACTCCTAGATGTAGATGCAGGAGGCAACTTCCGTGTCTACCTGTCCCAAGCCTGCGGCTTTCTCGACGATGAAGGGCTATGCAAGGTTCACGGGACACCCGCCCAACCTTCGATCTGCTCGCACTACAACGCCCACGCTTGTCGTTACCGTTTTGCGATGACGGCCGACCTGAACCCGGCACAGCCTCTCCTCGACGCACGGCGCGCCCGGTGGTATGCAGAGCAGGTCACTTTCGACGAGACCCGCCACGTGGTCGACCTGCCTGACTGGGACAAGTTGCTCGAGGCTTTCGCCACCATGCCACTGGACCGTACGAGGGCGCCGATCCCTCCGGAGAACTCGGCCCAGGCCGAGTGGAGACAGATCGTCTTGAGTGGTCGCACGGCAGCGACGACCTACGACGACTTGCACTTCCACGACAGAGCAGTCCTAGACCCTTGCAACGGGTGCGCTGCGTACTGCTGCAGCAACCTCGTCTTCCCCAGGCAGATACCTACCGACGCGTCGGAGTTCGACTTCTTTCGCTATTGTCTGGGTTTTCCGAGCGTCGAGCTGTCGATCGCCGAGGAAAGCTGGACGGTGGTCGTCAGGACCTCATGCTCTCACCTCGCCGGTGGACGTTGCTCGCTTTTCGGCAAAGACGAGCGGCCTCTGCGTTGCTCCTACTACGACCCGCTCAAGTGCGCCTACCGGGATCATTTTGAGGAGCCGGTACCCTCGGATCAGGTCCGGGTGACCAGAGAGGAGTTCGCTGTGCTTGCCGGTTCGGTGGTGTTCGATGCAACGGGTCGTGTGCGACGGGTGCCAACCGTCGAATTGCTCAAAGCCCGGATCGAGGCCAGCTTCCCGGTAGCATCTATGCCATATGGCTGACAAGATTACGATGCAGGCTGACGGGACTCTCGCGGTTTCCGACGAGCCGATAATCCCATTCATCGAAGGTGACGGGACGGGGGTGGACATCTGGCCTGCCGCTCAGAAGGTACTAGACGCCGCAGCAGCGAAATACTCCAAGCGCATAGCGTGGAAAGAAGTTCTCGCAGGCGAGAAGGCCTTCAACGAGGTGGGCGATTGGCTGCCCCAGGAAACCGTAGACGTGTTTCGTGAATACCTGATCGGGATCAAAGGCCCTCTCACTACGCCCATAGGTGGCGGGTTCCGTTCTTTGAACGTAGCTTTGCGCCAGCTGCTGGACCTTTATGTATGTCTGCGACCTGTTCGCTGGTTCGAAGGTGTGCCGTCGCCCGTGAAGCGCCCTGACCTAGTCGACATGGTCATCTTCAGGGAGAACACCGAGGACATATACGCAGGTCTGGAGGTCCAAGAGGGCACCCCCGAGGCCAAGCGAATGATCGAACTTCTCCACGACGAGTTCGGTTGGGACATTCGCTCTGACAGCGGGGTGGGGATTAAGCCGGTGTCAGAGACGGGTTCGAAGCGTTTGGTGAGGGCGGCGATCAAGTATGCGGTCAGTCACGGGCGCAAGTCCGTGACGATTGTCCACAAGGGCAACATCCAGAAATTCACCGAAGGAGCGTTCCGGAACTGGGGGTATGAAGTGGTTCGAGACGAGTTCGCCGACGTAGCTGTCGGTTGGGACGACTGCGACGGCAAGCCGGGTGACAGGATCCTCGTCAAAGACGCTATAGCCGACATAACCCTCCAGCAGGTCCTCACCCGTCCCGACGAGTTCGACGTGATCGCCACGACCAACCTGAACGGCGATTACCTCTCCGACGCTCTAGCGGCACAGGTCGGTGGTATAGGCATAGCCCCAGGGGCGAACATCAACTACGTGACCGGTCACGGGATCTTCGAAGCGACCCATGGCACCGCTCCCAAGTACGCCGGGCTAGACAAGGTCAATCCTGGTTCGGTGCTGCTTTCGGGTGTGATGATGTTCGAGCATCTCGGCTGGTCCGAGGCCGCAGCCGACATCGTTAGGGCCATGGAAGCGACCATCGCGGACAAGATCGTCACCTACGACTTTGCCCGGCAGATGCAAGGGGCGACAGAGGTCAAGACCTCCGAGTTCGCCTCGGCGATAGTCGACCGTCTCTGAGCAAACAGCGCACCGGGCGACCAGCTGACTGGAACGCCCGGAGCGCCAAGTGCTCGCGCCGTCTTTAACTAGCGGAGGTGGAGATCAGGGGATAAGACCGAGGGAGCGGACCGCGTCGCGCTCTTCGGCTAGCTCGCTCACCGTCTTATCTATGCGGGACCGGGAGAACTCGTCGATGTCGAGGCCTGTCACGATCTTGTAGGACCCAGCAGAAGTCGTGACCGGAAACGACGAGATCAGCCCCTCGGGGACACCGTAGGAGCCGTCGGAAGGGACGCTCATAGACACCCAGTCGCTTTCGGACGTGCCGGCCATCCAGTCGTGGACGTGGTCGATGGCAGCGCTGGCCGCTGACGCAGCGCTGGAGGCTCCTCGGGCTTCGATGATGGCAGCGCCTCGCTGTTGGACGACAGGAATGAATTCCTTCTCGACCCATTCCTGATCTGCGATCACTTCGGCTGCCGGTATCCCGCCGATCTTGGCGTGGGTAATGTCGGGGTACTGAGTCGCCGAGTGGTTGCCCCAAATCGTCATGTTGGTGACGTCGCTCACTGTGCGCCCTGACCTGGCGGCAAGTTGCGCCTTCGCCCGGTTCTGGTCGAGGCGGGTCATCGCCGTGAAACGCTCAGCAGGTATAGCCGGGGCGTTGTGCATGGCGATTAGGGCGTTCGTGTTAGCCGGGTTACCGACCACGAGCACCCTGATGTCCTTGGCGGCGTTGTCGGATAAGGCTCTGCCTGCGACGGTGAAGATCGCCCCGTTCGCCTCAAGGAGGTCCTTGCGTTCCATGCCCTTGCTGCGAGGCCGGGCTCCGACGAGCAGAGCGATGTTCGCGTCGGCAAAAGCGACGTTGGCGTCGTCGGTGGCGACCACACCGGAAAGCAGCGGAAAGGCACAGTCGTCGAGTTCCATCACCACCCCCCGAAGAGCCGAAAGCGCCGGGGTCACCTCAAGAAGCTGCAGGATGACGGGCTGGTCCGGTCCTAGAACGGCGCCGCTCGCGATGCGGAACAGCAGGCTGTAGCCGATCTGGCCCGCGGCGCCGGTCACTGCAATTCGTACGGGTGTGGCAGTCATATGTTGTCTTCTAGCCTCCATCGAGAGCGCCGTTGACTCGGCGGTGTGTGCACGCACCGACGATAGGCCCCCTTGGGGGTTGACGGCCAACCGGCAGCTTCTTCCCGCCGCAGTCGTGGGGGAAGAAGCTTAGAGCAGGTGAGGTCGGCGAAGTCTAGGAGCTGATCGTCGGGGGTGACACGACACCCAAGCGGTGAAGGTAGCCAAGCTTGCGCTCGACGGCTTGGCGCCAAGCTGACAGATCCTTGTTGAAATGGTCCCTGTCACCGTCTTCGAAGGCGTGCTCAAGCTCGTCGAAGGCTGCGTCCTCGGCGTCGAGCAGCGCCCGGTAGCGGGTGAGGAACTGGTCGTCGATTACTTCCGACAGCGTCACTTGCCCTACCTCCTGGGTCGTGGTTCGCCCAACATAGCCGCTCCGCCGGCTACCGAGAAGTCTGTGAAGTGTCGAACTTCGCTTGGCACCGGGTCCCTGAAGGCTCCTTCGCCATCGGGAATGTCGATCGCGAGAGGGTTTCCTCTCACCTTGAGACGGCCTTGCGTCAACGCGGCATCGGCGTTCATCTCCCCCGACGCGATCGCAGCGGCCGTGTCCCAACTGGAGATGATCGTGAGATCGGCTTGTGCGGCGCTGGGATCCACAGGCCAGACGATCCGGCAGGCCCGAGACGAAGCCTCGACCCTATAGCGCACGGTTCCCGCGGGGGTGCCTTCCACCACCTGCTCCAATACCACTGAGCGTCCCGGAGGTGCTATCCACGGCGGGGTCATCTCTGTGACCATGTTGAACCAAGCGGTCGACAAGAACCGTAACGGCCACGTGCTCGTTCGCTGCAAGTCGTCGCCGCCGAGGGTACCTTCACTATCGGTCATCTACCGACAATCATCTGCGCGTGAGGACTCCACATCCAGTCAGGCCACGATCTCTGACATGTACCTGTTGGAAACCCGTCCGCCGGACCACCCTAGCGCTAGCTCTACCACCATCCTCCCCGCTGCCACCTCGCGGGGCAGTTCGAAAGATGGCTTTCCCACGAACACACACGAGTCCGCTGCGACGCTTCCCTCGTAGCGCCAGCGCCGCTCATCTCCCGGGTAGCGAACCACCACCTCTAGCGCTGCACGCTCGACCGGCTGGCGTAGGTCGCTGATGGCGTGGATTGCCAAGCGCACCCGCTCGCCGGGCCGGTACGTGGCGCTGAGATGGTCCGCTGTCACGATCACCGGAGCGCAGGCTGCTTTCAGCGCCCGGTAAGCACGCTTGGGCAGACGGTCGTGGTCGACCAAGGCGAAGGAGACGGCTGGCTGGGCGTCGGCCAGCATCGACACGCAGAAGCCTCCAGCCGGCCGATACTTGAGCCGGCGTAGAGATTCCACCTGGTAGCGAAGCAGGTTTGCCTGGAGCCGCTGGGTCGCCGCTCGCCAGTCCTCGAAGGTAGCGAACAGTGACGGGGGGACTCTCGTCCCGAAGGTCTCCAAGTCCAGGCCGTAATGCTCCGAGAGGCGATCCCAGTCGAGGTCGGGCCAGGCTTGGGGATCCATGAAGTCGGCGCTGTCGGGCACCGAAGCAGCTCCGAAGGCTCCTACGAAACGTCCGGCGTTCGGCAGGCGGGCGATGAAGGAGGCAAGCCCGGACGCCTCCCCGTAGTACCAGCCGAAGTACAGGTGGGTGTCTGTGGCGCCACCCGGGTGGGGTAGCAGCCCCGAGCGCCCGACCGTGGAGCGAGTGGCGTCCTCGCTGCGCAACGCCCGACGGGTGGCGCGGTCGAGGAGGTTCCCCTCCCAGTCCGGCTTGGCGGCCGCGGCCGCTGAGCGCAGCGGTGACGTCCGTTTGGAGTATCCGGCCTCGGAAGGGTCCTCTCGAAGCGGCTCGTCGTGAGCGCACCACAACGCAATCGAGGGATGGTGGCCAAGGAGGCGCACCGCCTTTCTTGCTTCCTCTGGGGCTTTGCGGCGGATGCCCGAGTAGCCCCATTTCAGGGGAAGGTCCTGCCAGATGAGCATGCCGCGACGGTCCGCCTCGGCATAGAGCTCCGGGCGTGCGACGTGGCCGTCGAGGCGTATCAGGTCGAAGCCGGCCTCAACCGCCAAGGAGAGGTCCTGGGTGATCTCGTAAGCCGTAGCGTTAGCAATGTCACGTTTGGTGGGGGCACAGTTGACGCCTTTGAGGAACATCCTCTCGCCATTGACCGAAGCGACGAAATTGCGAACTCGGACCTGTCGTAGCCCTGTAACCACCTCCCGACTGTCACTTCGAGTCGCCTCCTGCGCAGAGTACACGTCGACTACCACCTGGTAGAGGGGTTGCGTCCCGAGGCTGTGAGGCCACCACAAGTCAGGGTTTTCGATAGCGACCGTCCAGCGCAGCCGATTCGACCCCGCCGAAAGGCTGTGATCAGTTTCCCTCGTCAGCACGGCTTGGGCGGAGCCTTCGACCGCTAGCTTGGCCACCGTGGTGCGCAAAGTGGCTGGCGAGGAATTCTGCGCATCCAGTTCGACCTCCAAGGCCAAAACCGCCCGGTCTACGTTCGCCTCCTGGCATAGGACCTTCAGGTACGCTATCCGCACAGCGCTGGTCTCCTCTAAGTGCACCGTCGACCAGATTCCCCCCGGGTTCCATGCGGGGTCGATGTACGACGAATGCTGGAACACGCCGGTGAGGCTGCGCTTCGCCCTCCGGTCGGTGGGACGGGGGCAGCTCACTTCCACCGCTAGCAGGTGCTCGCCGTGTCGCGCGTTGAGCAGCTCGGTGACCTCGAACGAGCTCGGGTAGAAGTACCCTTCCGTGTCCCCCAGGTACTCCCCGTCGAACCAGACGCTGGCCTGATAAAAGATTCCGTCGAATATCACGAAGCGCCGCAACGGCGCTTCATCGTCCCGATGGGCTACGTGGCCATTGAGGTCGAAGCGCTTTCGGTAAAGGACCGGTCCGTCAGAGCCTTCCAGACCTGGGACGTCCCGCCAGTGCCCTGGAATATCGGCGACGGCCCAGCCGTCATCGGCGTAAGCGCCCTCGACGAACTCTGCCCGCAACGCCTCGGTCGACTCCGCAACACGCCAGGGTCCGCTCAGATCCATCCTCAGCCAAGCTAGTCCAGGTCCGCGCACGCGGAGATGGCTGAGCTCGATGGCCGCGACCCTGACGGGCCTCCAACTCGTGTCAAGGGCTTCGCTCCTCAAGGCGCGGAAGGTACCCTAGGGAGTATGCAGAGCGAGCGGGGTGACTGATGGCGAAGTCTGCGATACTCGCTTTGAACTTGTGGGACCCTCACGTCGGGCTGGCGCTGTGGGCGGTACTGGCCACAGCGTTCCTGCTTGGCATGATCCACGGGGTCACCCCAGACGAGCACACGTGGCCTATCACCTTCTCATACGCGGTCGGCGGGTACTCGAGCCGTGCGGGTATGCGCAACGCGCTCGTCTTCTCCCTCGCCTTCACCTTTCAAAGAGCCCTGGCGAGCGAACTGGCTTTCCTGGCGCTGGGGAACTTCTTGACACTCGGATCACGGGGCGACTACATCGTCTACGTGGTCGTTGGATTCGCGATGTTCTGGGCGGCCCGCTACATCCATGGTGGAAAGCTGCCGTGGCACTTCGACCTTCACCTCCACGAGGGAAAGCCGCGAGTCAAGTCAGGTGGGGGGATGGTGGCTGCCGGTGTCGGCCACGACCCTGAGCACGCACACGTGCACGCTCACGTGCACGGCGGGGTCGAGCTGAACCCCGCCGTCCCGCACTGGACCGCCGACAGCTGCTCCGAATGCCACGAACCTGATTTGGTCGACCCGAGAGCATGGATGCCGGCGTTGCACGGCTTCATAGCCGGGTGGGGCTTCGGGGCGTTCGCCCTGATCGTCTACACGGTCCTCGCCCCGTCGATGCCCTCGGCGTGGTGGGGATGGGTTCCCGGTGCCCTGTTCGGTCTCGGTACCACCGCAGTGCAGGTCATGGTCGGGGGACTAGTGGGATGGCTCGTGCGCAGGAAGGGTGCGTCGCCCCAGATGAGTCGCCGTCTCGGCCTTGTAGTCGCCGGGCGCACGCTCGCCGTCGGAGGGGTCGCTTTCGTTCTGGGGGGCCTGTTCGGAATAGCCTTTCCCAACCTTGCGTCGTTCAGCGTGTCCACGGGAGTGCACGTGCACAACCTCGCTCATCTCGGGCTGCCCCTAGTCTTGGTCGTCGTTTCTGTTGCCGGGGTGGGCGTCGGGTCTCTTGTAAGCGAACTCCGCCACATCCCATCAGGCGGATCGGCGCCTAGCGGGGTAACGCCGAGCGGTTCCTCCGTGAGTCGACAGGAAAGCGATGCGCCGGGCGTGTAGCCATCTCCTCGTAAACCGCCCAGCGCATGTCCGCGGCGTCCTGGGCGAGCAGCTCAAGCCGGGAGGCTTCCTCGGGATCGCTCACAGCAAGGCTCGTGTAGCGGATCTCGCGGTTGGTGTAATCGCGAAGCGCTAGGCGGGGGCGGGGCGAGTCGAGCAGGAACGGGTTGCCGTCGCTTTCGCGCAGTACAGGGTCGTAGCGGAGCAGCGGCCAGTAGCCGCTCGCGACCGCCCGGTACTGCTGGGCAAGGCCTTGGCTCATGTCGATCCCGTGAGCGATACAGTGGCTGTAGGCGATTATCAGAGAAGGACCGTCGAAGGCTTCGGCCTCCCGGAAAGCTTTTAGGCACTGCTGAGGGTCGGAGCCCATGGCGACCCGTGCCACGTAGACGCTGCCGTAGGCTATCGCCTGCAACGCCAGGTCCTTCTTCTCGGCGGTCTTGCCGGCCGATGCGAACTTGGCGGTAGCTCCCAGCGGCGTCGCTTTGGACGCCTGTCCTCCAGTGTTGGAGTAAACCTCCGTGTCGAGAACCAACACGTTGACGTCCCGGCCCGCGGCGAGCACGTGGTCGAGGCCGCCTGATCCGATGTCGTAAGCCCAGCCGTCGCCCCCGACGATCCACACGCTGCGGCGGACCAGATGATCAGCGACGCTGCGAAGGTCGGTAGCGTCGGGATCCTCCATCCCCGAAACACGCTCGGCCAGCATTTCGAGGCGCCGGCGTTGGGCGGCGATCTCGGACTCGCTGCGCTGGGGGGCGGAGAGGATCTGATCGACCAGGTCCGCTCCGATCCGGTCTCGCATCCCCGCCAGACGTCGGCGGGCGATGGCCGTGTGCTGATCGGCGGCGAGGCGCATGCCGAGACCGAACTCTGCGTTGTCCTCGAAGAGGGAGTTGGACCATGCGGGTCCTCGCCCGGAACTGTCGGTGGTCCAAGGGGTGGTCGGGAGGTTCCCTCCGTAGATCGACGAGCACCCTGTGGCGTTCGCTATCAGAGCCCTGTCCCCGAACAGCTGGGACAGAAGCTTTAGGTAGGGGGTTTCGCCGCACCCGGCGCAAGCCCCCGAGAACTCGAACAGCGGCGTGAGGAACTGGGTTCCGCGCACTGTAGCGAAATCCACCCGGGGCCGCTCGGGCGTGGGTAGCTTTTCGAAGAAGGCGGTTGACAGCCGCGCCTCGGCTAGGAGAGGCTCCCGCTCGGCGAGGTTGATCGCCTTGGCCGTCCCGTCGACGTCCACCGGGCAGGCCTGGACGCACAGGTCGCAGCCGGTGCAATCCTCCACGTACACCGCCAGGGTGTAAGCCGTATCGGGAAGACCACGAGCGCGAAGCGGCGCCGACTTGAACCCGGCAGGGGCGTCTTCGAGCAGGGATCGGTCGTAGAACTTCGCACGGATCACGCTGTGAGGGCAGACGAAAGCGCAGTTGCCGCACTGGATGCACGCATCGGGGTCCCAAGAAGCGACAAGCTCGGAGATGTTTCGCTTCTCGTACGCGGCGGTGCCGGTCGGCCACGTGCCGTCGACTGGTAGGGCGCTCACCGCAAGCTCGTCTCCCAAACCGGCGAGCATCGGCGCTGTGACGTCGGTGACGAACCTGGGAGCCCCGGCCGGTACCAGCGCCGGAGTGGGAAACTCCGAGGTGACCGACGCAGCTGTGGGCACCTTTGCGACGGCGTCGCGCGCCCGGCGAAGCGCAGCTAGGTTCGCTTCGACGACCGCTGCACCCCTGCGGGCGTAGGTTTTGGTGACCGTCGACTCGATGCTCTCCAGGGCGCTCGGGTAGTCGAGAATCCCCGATATCGCGAAAAAGCATGCTTGCAGGACGGTGTTCACCCGACCTCCGATGCCTTCCTCGCGGGCTATTCGAGCAGCGTCAATCGTCCACAACTCGAGGCTCTTGGCAAGAATCTTGCCCTGAACGGTGCTGTCGAGGTGCTCCCACACCTGCTCGGCAGGGTAGGGGCTGTTTATGAGCACCTGGGCGCCCGGGGCGGCCCTGTCCAACACCTCGGGACGCGAGACGAGGCTGAACTGGTGGCACCCCACGAACGACGCCTCGTCGACCAGGTAAGGGGCGTCGATGGGCTCCTTGCCGAAGCGGAGGTGCGAAACCGTCCACGAGCCGGACTTCTTGGAGTCGTACACGAAGTAGCCCTGCGCGAAGAAACCGTGCGAGCCGAGGACCTTGATCGTGTTCTTGCTTGCGCCGACTGTGCCGTCGGCTCCGAGGCCGAAGAAGACCGCCCGCAGCGTCCCCGGGGCTTCGACGTCGAGGGGTTCCCCGTATTGGATGCTGGTGCCTGACACGTCGTCGTTGATACCGACGGTGAAGTGCTTCTTGGGGTTGTCCGCGGCGAGCTCGGCGAAGACTCCGGCTGCCATCGAAGGCGTGAACTCCTTGGACGACAGGCCGTAGCGGCCCCCGCAGAGCACCTCGGTGTGGCGGGCTTCGCTCGCAGGCCCGGCGGCTTCGAGCGCCGCTGCGACGTCGAGGAACAGTGGCTCGCCGATCGACCCCGGCTCCTTGGTCCGGTCTAGGACCGCCACCCGGCGCGCCGAGGCGGGCAGAGCCTCAAGGAGCGCCTCGCCA
Organism: Actinomycetes bacterium; assembly: GCA_021808665.1. The sequence continues at coordinate 63,104 of JAKBBA010000008.1, read as the reverse complement.
GGGAACGGCCGGAAGAGGCGCAAAGTGATCACCCCCACCTTCTCCCCGCGGGCTGCCAGGGCGTCGACCGTGCGTCGCAGGGTCCTTGTGGCTGACCCCATCGCTACTACCACCCTGTCGGCGAGCGGGTCGCCGTAGTACTCGACTATCCGGTACCTGCGGCCGCTTAGCGCGCCGAGACGGTCCATCTGAGCTTGGACGATGCCGGCTACGGCACCGTAGAAGGGGTTGACGCCCTCGCGGGCCTGGAAGTACACGTCGGGGTTCTGGGAGGTGCCGCGTATCACAGGTCGTTCCGGGCTCAAAGACCGCTGGCGGTGAGAGTGGACCGCGTCGGGCGGTACGAGCTTCAACAGGTCCGCGTCGGAGAGCAACTCGACCGAGTTCAGCTCGTGGGAGGTGCGAAAACCGTCGAAAAAGTGCACGAAAGGCACCCGGGACGCAAGCGTCGACGCCTGGGCTACCGCCGCCATGTCGTGAGCCTCTTGCACCGACGTCGAGCCGAGGATCGCGAATCCTGTCTGGCGTACTGCCATCACGTCTTGGTGGTCACCGAAGATCGAAAGGCCCTGGGCTGCTATCGACCGGGCTGCCACGTGGATGACCGTCGGCGTGAGCTCACCGGCGATCTTGTACATGTCGGGGATCATCAAAAGCAGGCCTTGCGAAGCTGTGAACGTAGTCGCCAAAGCCCCGCCCTGTAGCGCTCCGTGCAGCGCCCCCGCGGCGCCCGCTTCGCTTTGCATTTCGAGAACCTGGGGGACGGTCCCGTACACGTTCGCCTTGTCGCTCGCCGACCATTGATCGGCGAGCTCGGCCATCGGCGATGCCGGCGTGATCGGATAGATCGAGCACACCTCGTTGAGACGGTAAGCGACCGACACCGCCGCCTCGTTGCCGTCTATCGTCACCGTCATCTAGCAGACCTCCATCTTCTCGGCCCCGGAGTCTTCGGCCGCTACACCGGACTCTTCGACCATTACGATCGCGTGCACCGGGCACTGCTCGAAGCAGACAGCGCAGCCCGTGCAGCGGTCGTAGTCGAATCGGTACCGGTTGCCCACGCCGAGCTTTATGACCGCGTCCTCCGGGCAAGCGCCAAGGCATCCGTCGCACTCGAAGCAGTTACCGCACGAAAGGCACCGTCCGGCTTCGAAGCTCGCCTGCCTGTCGCTCAGACCGCCGGTGACCTCGGTGAAGTCGGATAGCCGCTCGTCTGGAGATACTTGGGGTTGCGCCCGGCGGTCCGCGTCGGCGAAATACCACAGGTGAAGCTTGTCGAACGAGGCCAAATCGTGCTTGGGGGGGGCGTAACCGTCTTCGTGGCGTAGCCAGGCGTCGATGTGGCGGGCGGCTTTCCTGCCATGCCCGATCCCGACGGTAACCGTCCGTTCGGCAGGGACCATGTCGCCACCTGCGAAGACGCCGGGGCAGCCGGTCATCATCGCCTGCGAGACGACCACGGTGCCGTCCAAGTTGAACTCGACGCCGGGCACGGAACGCAGAAACGAGGTGTCGGTGTCTTGACCGACGGCGAGGATCAGACTGTCAGCGGGGATGCGCTCGGCCCGCCCGGTCGGGCGGGCGATCCCGTCTGCGTCGAGCTCCATCACCTCCACGAGCAGGTCGGAGCCTTCGAAAGCGCTGATGCTCCGCAGCCAGTTGATCTTCACTCCTTCGGCCTGGGCCTCGGCTGCCTCTTCGGGGTGCGCGCTCATCTGGTCGGCGGTCCTGCGGTACACGACGACCGCCTCGGACGCGCCGAGCCTGCGCGCGGTTCGGGCGGCGTCCATAGCGGTGTTACCACCTCCGTACACAGCGACGCGCCGGCCTATCACCGGCCGTTCGCCGCTCGCGACGTCACGGAGGAAGCTGACCGCTTCGAGGATCCGGCCCGCGTCGCGGTTGGGTATGTCCACCTTCTTGGAAAGGTGCGCGCCGACCGCCACGAACACTGCGTCGAAAGCACCTTCGGCCCTAATCGCCTCAAGGTCGGTCACCTTACGGTTGGTGGTGATCGACACTCCGTAGGAGGCCAACCGGGAGATCTCCGCGTCGAGAGTCTCGCGGGGCAGCCTGTAGGCGGGGATCCCGTAGCGCATCATCCCGCCAGGGGCTTCGCCGGAGTCGAAGACCTCTACGCTATGTCCCGCCCTGGCGAGGTGGTAGGCGGCGGAAAGTCCGCTCGGCCCTGCGCCTACGACAAGGACCCTCCTGGTGCTGTCTGGTAGCGGCGGCGGTAGCTCCCACCCGTGCTCGACTGCCAAGTCCCCCAGGTAGCGCTCGACTGCGTGGATGGAGACAGCGCTGTCGAGGTCGGCCCGGTTGCAGGAGCTCTCGCAAGGGTGGTAGCAGACCCTGCCTTCCACCGCCGGGAAGGGGTTGTCGGCGACCAAGGCCTCCCACGCTGCTTTAGCGTGACCGGCTTGGAGGTGAGCCAGCCACGCCTGGATGTTCTCGCCGGCCGGGCACGCCGAGTTGCAGGGTGGTAGCAGGTCCACGTACACCGGCCGGCGGGTCCTGGTCGGCCCTGCCATAGGGACCTCCCCTGCCAGGTCGGGTAGGGCGGCGAGGTCAGCCGGTTTCACTTGGCTTTGGCTTCGACGCCGTCGCTGGCTATCAGCGCTGTCGCCTTGGCGACGATCTCGTCGTCGTCAGCCATGGCGAGCTCGTCGCTCAACCAGGCACCCACGAGCTCACCTTCGACGTGCCTTGTGGTGCCGTCGGGTGCGACGAGGAGCGCCTCCAAGATTCCCGCCTTGTCGAGCGCCACGAACGGGTCGGGATCCCAGCCGCCCGAGCGCATGACCATCGCGATCTTCGAGATTTCCAGGGGGGACTCAGCCCAAACCGCCACCCAGGTGGCGATCTCGTCGGGATGGCGTCCCCCGGCGACGTAACCCATCCTCTGGTCGCTCTCCGCCAGCAGCTCGAGCACTTCGACCAGACGGCCGGACCATCCGTTCTCCTGGGCGAGACGGTGAGCGCTAGCAGCCGACACGCTACCCGTCTGATCTGCGTAGCGTTGCAGGACCTTCTGCAGGTCGGCGGCGCTGGGTTGGCCGGCATCGGCCTGGGGCTGCGGTTCGTTGGTGTGCTCGTTCATTGCTGCTCCTTTGGAATTGCTTGCTGTGACAGGCGGTGCTGTCACCCAAGTGGACCCTTTCGGGTCCTCCTGGCTTGTGTGCCTCAAGGGCTGTGACTCAATCATCGTCGCTTCCGAGGTGTTCCCGGTAGGGCCTTAGGTCACGATCGGCTGAAAGTGACTTCCGGCTCTACGACCCGTCAGCGCGGAGTCCTAGCTTTGGAGTTGAACATTCGGTGACATGGGTGACATGTCGGCAAGGTAAGGAGAGCGGTCATGGCCGATCAAGCTGATGCAGCAAACTCCGAGAAGATAGTCGTCGGATTCGACGGCAGCCCAGGTTCGCAGCGGGCCCTCGACTGGGCTCTGAGCCACGCTGTTGCGTTGGGCATGTCAGTGGAGGTGGTCCAGGCGTGGAGTCCTGGCGAGTTCGGGAGCGACTCGGAGCTCGGGGATTACACCCAGACGCGCTTGGAGAAAGAAGTCGACGCCGTAGCCACCCCGGCCGGCGTTGATTGGAGCGCTAGAGCTGTCCGTGGTCATGCGTCGAAGGTTCTCGAAGACGCGTCAAGCGAAGCAGCGATGCTCGTGGTCGGCTCCCGGGGTCACTCGACGGTCGCGGGACTGATCGCCGGCTCGGTCAGCCTCCACTTGGTGAGCCACGCGACCGCCCCGGCGGTGGTCGTGGTGCGCGGCTGACGGCCTTCGCATCCAGTGGCATCCCAAAACGACCATTCGACCGGGACAGTGATCTCAAGGATCGTCGTCGGGGTCGACGGGTCACCCAACAGCACCGCGGCGGTCGAGTGGGCCGCCGCGCTCGGCGACGCGACCGGGGCCGAAGTGATAGCGGTGCACGCCCTCGGTCTTATCGAGCACCTTCGACCGGCCGGCGAGCCTGTCCCAGTAGAGCACCACGAAGCTGAGATAGGGCGCCGAATGGCAGAGGAGTGGTGCGAACCCCTGGTCCGCAGAAAACGGCATTTCGACTGTCAACTGGCCTACGGCCCTCCCGAAAGGGTTCTACGTGAAGTAGCCAATTCCGAGCGGACGGATTTGATCGTCGTTGGTTGCCGGGGGCTAGGTGGATCGTCGCTGCTTGGAAGCACGAGCAGCCAGTTGGCTCACCGGCCGCCGTGCCCGGTAGCGGTAGTACCCTTCGACTAGGCCGTTAGCCGTGGGAGAAGTTCTGGCAGTGCTGTGGAGGTCGATCCCCGTTCCCGGAGGGCTTCGAGAGGGCATCCACCCATTCGATGAGGCGGAGGTCGTCGTCTGACGCGGGATGGCGGACCACCCAGACCCCGGCGGCTCCGCAGGTGGTGCAGCGCAGAGCGTAGACGGTGGCTTGCGAACCGTCCGGTCCGGCGCTGGTAGCGACCGTCTCTTCGACGGCCAAGTCGTGGGAGTCGAAGTCGGTGTCGCACGACGGGCACCAAAGATGGCCGTGAGCCACTTGCAGCGCTCGGGCGTAGCCTCGCTTGGCGAAGCCGAGCATCACCTCGGCCGTCCGTTCGTGTGTCGCCACCTTAGAAGTTGCCGGCATCACACCTCCCTTTGCCAAGTTGCCTACCCTCCAATGTTAAGAGCCGCGCCCAGAATGAGACAGGGCCGAAAGTCACTACCCGGGACTTTCGTCACATCCAATAGGGGTCTTCGGACCCTACCGGAGGGAACCCACCTTGGTTCATGATGGAGATGTGCTCAGGGTTGGAGGTCCGAAGACCAAGGTGGTCCCGGGCGACCCGACACGACAAGGAGATGGGAATAATGCGCCGTAAGACATTCGACACACTTCTGACAGCTGGTGGACTCGTGCTGACGATCGTGTTGATCGTGGCCGGGGCTTTGCTCATGTGGGGTTATTCGTTCGCCAACTCCAACGTGCACAGCCAGCTCGCCGAACAGCAGATAACTTTCCCGACAGCGTCACAGCTGGCTCATCCAAACGGGGGCGAGATCACAGCGTCGATGCAACAGTACCTAGGCCAGTACGCCGGTAAGCCACTGACTACCGGTCCCGAAGCCGAAGCGTACGCCGACCACTTCATCGCAGTGCACCTGTCGGAAATGCCCTACGGAGGGGTATACGCCAAAGTCTCCGCCGCATCGCAGGCCCAGCCAAACAACGCCGCGCTCAAAGCTGAGGTCCAGACGGTCTTCCAAGGCACCACGCTTAGGGGTCTTCTCCTCGAAGCCTACGCCTTCTCGGAGTTCGCGACGATCTCGCTGGTAGCAGGCATCGCAAGCTTCATCCTCGCAGCGGTCATGGCGATTCTCACAGGGCTCGGCTTCTGGCACGTACGCAAGGTAGCGCCCACTGAGGAAGTCCTCGCCGGCCACCTCGGGATCCCCACTCCCACGCCGGTCAGCTAATCATTCCAACCGATAGTCAAAAGGCCCGGAGCTTAGCCTCCGGGCCTTTTTCGCGTTCGGCGTTCGGCTTCGGCGTTCGGGGGCGGGGATCGGCCCGGGCCCCGGGCTTGCCGGGCGCTCGTTAAAGTCGTCTTAGGGTAGGGTCGGGTCTGGACGGGGGGATCTCGACGCGTATCTTCGCGTCGACCACGACCGCTCCGCTCTCGCTCACCACGACCGGGTTGAGGTCCATCTCCGCTATCTCGGGGAGGTCCTCTGCGAGTTGAGCGACCCGCATCACCAAAGTTTCGAGGGAGGCGATGTCGACAGGGGCCGCACCCCTATAGCCGCCGAGGAGGGCGGACCCTTTCGTGGAGCGGACCAGTTCGGCTGCGTCCAGGTCGCTCAACGGGAGGCAGCGGAAAGCTTGGTCCCCGAAGACCTCCACGGCGGTACCGCCGCTGCCGAACATGATCAACGGCCCGAACAGGTGGTCCTGGACCAGCCCGACCACCGTTTCTACGCCCGCCGGGACCATCGCTTGGACTAGAGCGCCCGTCATGGCGTCGCCTAGACGGGCTTTCATCGACTGGAATCCCTCGGATACTTCGTCGGGTGACTTCAACGAAAGTTCAACGCCGCCCACGTCGGTCTTGTGAACCAAGAGCGGGCCGACCGCTTTGAGCGCCACGGGCAGGCCTACCTTTGAGGCGGCTTCAGCGGCCTCGGAGGCGGACAGCACCGTGACCGACGCAGCAGAGGGGATCGAATAGGCCGCCAGCACCTTGTCCACCTGCTCCGGGGGCAGCCACGCGCCCTCGGGATGCTCGGCTAGGCATTCGAGCACTGCGGCCTCAGCTTCGCCAGTTCGCAGCCCCTCACGCCCGAGGAGATCCCCGTCTGGCCGGCCACGCCAGTCGCCGTAAGCGCAAACCTTGGCGAGAGCGCGGGCGGCAGGCTCGGGAAACGCGAAGGAGGGCACTCTGACATCATCGCTTCGAAGGCCTTCGGGGATGTCCCATCGACCGAGAAAAGTGGCGACCACAGGCTTGGCTCGCACCCTCTGGCCCGAGGCGACCGCAGCATCGTTGACTGCAGCCTGGTTGATGGCTGCTGCTTGATTGATGGCTGCCGCGACGTGGTCAGCGGTGGCCAGCAGCGTCGGCGCGAAGATGGTCAGCACGGCGTCGACGCCGTCGTCTGCCAGGACGACTTCGAGAGCCCGCCGGTAGGACGCGGCCGTCGCGGAGGCGACCATGTCCACCGGGTTTGCCACGCCTGCCTCGGCCGGCAGGAAGTCCCGCAGGGCCGCCTGGGAGGCTGGGGAAAGCTCACCCACCACCAGGCCCGCCGCCTCGCAGGCGTCCGCTGCGAGGATCCCCGGCCCGCCAGCGTTGCCGACTATCGCAACCCGTCGACCGCCAGGGACCGGTTGGCACGCGAGAACTTCCGCTACGTCGAACATCTCTTCCAATGTGTCGACCCTGATGACACCGGTCTGGTGGAACAATGCGTCGACCATCACGTCGGGGCTTGCGAGCGCCGCAGTGTGAGAAGCGGCAGCGCGGATGCCTGCCCGGCTGCGCCCTGCTTTGACCGCGACTATCGGCTTGGTGCGTGACACCTCGCGGGCGATTCGGGCGAAACGGCGGGGATTGCCGAACGACTCCAGGTACAAGAGGATGAGATCGGTGGAATCATCGCGCTGCCAGTACCTGAGCAGGTCGTTGCCGCTTATGTCCGCTTTGTTGCCGACCGACACGAAACTGGACAGCCCAAGGCCCCGCCGCTGCGCCTCTTCGAGGACGGCTATTCCCAGCCCACCCGACTGCGACGAAAGGGCCACCCTGCCGGCGAGAGGAGCCGTGGACGCGAATGTGGCGTTCATCGACACGTCGGGGTCGGTGTTGACGACGCCCATGCAGTTAGGGCCGACCATTCTCATCCCCGCACCCCGGGCTTTGCGGACCAGGTCCGCCTGCACGCCGGCCCCGCCCGCTCCGAGCTCGGCGAAACCGGCGGTGACCACGACGAGACCCTTGACGCCCTTAGCAGCGCACTCGTCGACGATCCCGGGGACCTGAGCAGCCGGGACGGAGATCACTGCGAGGTCGACGTCAGCTTCGATCGAGGACAGGCTCGGGAAGGCCGGAACGCTCGCCACCGAACGGGCGGACGGGTTTACTGGGTATACGGGGCCGTTGAAACCTCCGGCGAGGATGTTACGAAGAAGCTCGTGGCCGACACCGCCACGGGCCCGTCCTGCGCCTATCACAGCTATCGAGCGTGGCCTGAGCACTCTTCCTATAGACGCGGCGGCCGCGTCCGCCCAGCGCCTCTCGATCGCCTCGGTGGTGGTCGCCGTCGGTTCGATGTCGAGCTCGACTCTTACGACGCCATTGTCGAAACGCGCCTTTTCTACGAAGCCGGCGTTTCGAAACACCGCCTGCATGGCCGTGTTCTGCGGGAGGGTGTCAGCGACGAATCGCCTTATGCCCTGGCCTCTCGCGTAGACGGCGAGGTGCTCCAACAGCAAGGTGCCGAGACCGCGACCCTGATGAGCGTCTTCGACCAGGAAAGCCGCTTCGGCCTCCTCGGGATCGTCGCGGGAACGGTCGTAGCGGGAGATGCCGATCAAGTCCCCGCGAAGGGTCGCAACCAGCGCCATGCGGTCGACGCCGTCGACGGTAGTGAGGTGCGCGACCTCCTTTTCCCCCAGCCGGGGATGGAAAGAGAAAAAGCGCATGTAGATCGTCTCGTCGGAGAGCCGTCCGTGCAGCTCGACCAGCCGGGTGGCGTCGGAGGGTGTGATCGGCCGGATGTGCACCGTTCCCCCGTCTGCGAGGACGGCGTCGCAAGAAGCCCACGAGGGGCTGGCGCCGGGCTCGCCGCTCACCGCTCCACCTCCGGGCGGATCCCCTCGACTACGGCAGTTTCAGCGTAGGGGTCGCCGACGGGTCCAAGCGAGAAGATAGTGTCTCGAATGTCGCGGATGGTCGTGTCGAGCTCGTTGACCGCCCCGTGCAGTTTCGCCGCTAAGGGACCGCCAGCTGTACGCGCCGCTCCTTGCAGGGACAGGCCGAGCGAGAAGAGCCTTCCGATTACCTTGTCGTGCAGCTCCATTGCGATACGTTCCCGGTCCGATATGAGTGTCAACTCGCGGACCTGGCTTTCAAGCCGGTTGATCTCGAAAGCCAAGCCCGCCGCAAAGGCGAGAGTTGCCACGACCGCCTCGTCTTGGTCGTCGAAGCACGCAGGTTGACCCGGCGGGCTCGCCGGGCTCGGCGGGGTTGCCGCGTCGCCGAGTCCGGGTAAGCGCTGTCGGGATGCTTTGTCGACCAGGTACAACAGAGCGAACAGCCTGGAGCCAAGCAGGATCGGTAGGCCGAGGAAGCTCGTCACCGAGCCGGCAGGTCCGGCAAGTCCGAGCTGGCCGGGGTCGCCTTTCCACGAGTCGAGGCGCAACGCTCGGCGTTCCTTGACCATCACCTCGAGCAGCGCTGGCAGCTCGGGTCGCCTTCCGAGGTCCGCCACGGCGTCGGAGTCCAACCCGACGTGCACGACCTTCGACGCTCCCGACGTGGCGGGGTCCAAAAGCACCAGCGCCCCGCATCGAGCGTCCACCAGCCTCGTGGCTGAGGCGACTACGTTGCCGAAAAGAGCGTCGGGGGCGAGGTCGGAGGCGAGCAGGAACACCGAGTCGAGAACGTCCTTGAGCCTCTCAGCCGAGTCGATGAGGCGATAGGGGATCACGCTGTACTTTCTAGCCCGCCCGCAGCACCCCCTGCGCTTCTGCGGCCATCTGCAGTTCCTCGCGTGCGGTGATCACGGCGACGCCGACAGTCGAGCTCCGCCCGGTTATGTCGCCGTCGGAGCCGGAGGCCGCTTCGTTGGCTTCGGTGTCTATGTCGACGCCCATCCACCCCAGACCGTCGGACACCTCGGCCCGGATTTGAGCGGAGTTCTCTCCGATCCCGCCGGTGAACACCACGGCGTCCGCGCCCGACGTCGCTGCCGCCATGGCGGCTATCTTGGCTCTCAGCCTGTGAACGAAGACCGACACGGCGAGACCGGCAGGTCCGTCCCCGAGGCGGCGTGCTTCGAGAAGGTCGCGCATGTCAGCCGACCGGCCGTCTGAAAGGCCGAGCAGCCCGCTGCGGTGCTCCAAAGCGTCGTCGACTTGCTCCACTGTCAGGCCCCGGCGCAAGGCCAAAAGCACTACCGCCGGGTCCAGGTCCCCCGGCCGGCTCGACATGACGAGACCCTCCAGCGGGCTGAAACCCATCGTGGTATCCACAGAGCGTCCGTCCTCGACCGCGCTGACCGACGCTCCCGAGCCAAGGTGGCAGATGACCATACGCAAGCCGCGCCCCGCCTGCGAGGCTAGGCGCAGCGAAGCCGGGGACAGAACCTCAGGCGCACGGCGGCTAGCCCAGGCGCAACTCAGCCCGTGGAAACCGTAACGGCGGACACCCCAGCCTGCCCTCCAAGACGTCGGGATGGCATAGGTCGAAGCGGCAGGCCCGATGGTGGCGTGAAAGGCCGTGTCGAAGCACGCTACGCACGGCTTGCCCGCAAGCAGCCGTCGGGAAGCGTCGATCGCAACGAGAGCCGGCGGGTTGTGCAACGGTGCCAGGAGAGCGGTCCTGTCCAACGCGGCACGGGCTACGTCGTCTACGACCGTCGCCGCGCTGAACACCCCGCCGCCGTGCACCACTCGATGCGCGGTCGCGTCCGGCGGCTCCGATCGTGCGAGGAAATCCGCGAGGGCGTCGCCCAAGTGTTCGCCGGGCGGGCCTAGATCCTCCTTAGCGCTGACGGTGCCGTCGGCTTCCACGACGCGAAGCTTGACGCTCGACGAGCCGGAGTTGACCACCAGGATTCGATCGGCCGGCACCGGTCAACCATTCCAGGTCCAGCCGGCTATCTCCGGGGGGTCCTCCCCGTGGGTTTTGGTGTAATCCCACTGGGCGACCAGGCGGGCTGCCATGTTCTGGCGTAGGTAGGCGGCTTTCTGTCCGAGTCCCGGCACGCGGTCCACGACGTCCATGACCAAGTGGAAGCGGTCCAGTTCGTTCATCACGGTCATGTCGAACGGTGTGGTGGTCGTCCCCTCCTCTTTGTAACCCCTGACGTGGATGTTGGCGTGGTTCGTTCGCCTGTAGGTGAGCCGGTGGATCAGCCACGGGTAGCCGTGGTAGGCGAATATCACCGGTTTGTCGACGGTGAACAGCGAGTCGAACTCGGCGTCGGAGACGCCGTGGGGATGCTCGCTTTGGGGTTGCAGGGTCATGAGGTCGACCACGTTGACGACCCGCACCTTGAGCTCCGGAAGGTTGCGGCGCAGGATGTCCACCGCCGCCAGCACCTCCAAGGTGGGGACGTCGCCGGCGCAGCCCATGACCACGTCGGGCCCGCCGGGAGCGTCGTTGCTCGCCCACTCCCAAATGCCTAATCCTCTGGTGCAGTGGACCGCCGCCTGATCGACGTCTAGGTACTGCAGGGCCGGTTGTTTGCCCGCGACGACGATGTTCACGTAGTGGCGGGATCGCAGACAGTGGTCTGCTACCGACAGCAGACAGTTGGTGTCGGGGGGAAGGTAAACCCTGATGATGTCCGCCTTCTTGTTGACGGCGTGGTCTATGAAGCCGGGGTCTTGGTGTGAAAAGCCGTTGTGGTCCTGGCGCCAAACGTGCGAGGTGAGCAGATAGTTAAGGGACGGGATCGGCCGGCGCCACTCGATCTCACGGGTGGTCTTCAGCCACTTGGCGTGTTGGTTGAACATCGAGTCGACGATGTGCACGAACGCCTCGTAACAGGAGAACAACCCGTGCCTTCCGGTCAGGAGGTACCCTTCGAGCATCCCCTGGCAGAGATGCTCCGAGAGGACCTCGGTAACCCTGCCCGTCGGGCTCAGATGCTCGTCGTCGTCGGGGTGAGTCTCGCCCATCCAGGTTCGCCCTGTCACCTCGAACAGGGCGTCGAGACGGTTAGACGCAGTCTCGTCCGGGCCGAACACCCTGAAGTTGACGTTGGCGGCGTTTGCTGTCATGACGTCGCGCAGGAAACGTCCGAGGGTGCGGGTCGCTTCGTCTTCGACGGCACCGGGGGCTGTCACCTCGACGGCGTAGTCGCGAAAGTCAGGCATCGTCAGGTCGACGCTGCGGCGCCCCCCGTTAGTCTGGGGATTGGCGCTCATCCTCCTATCCCCGGCGGGAGCAAGGGCAGCCAGGTGCCCTCGGAGGCGTCCGGAGGCGTCGAAGAGCTCGTCGGGTCGGTAGCTGCGCATCCACTCTTCTAGCTGGCGGAGATGCTCAGGGTTATCGCGCACGTCCGCGAGCGGCACCTGGTGGGCCCGCCACGAGCCTTCCGTCTTGTTGCCGTCCACGACAGCTGGCCCGGTCCAGCCTTTGGGCGTGCGCAGCACGATCATCGGCCATGACGGTCGGGCGCCCACACCGTGGGCCCGGGCGCCGGCTTGTATCTCGGATATCGAATCGAACGCGTCGTCGAAAGTCGCAGCCAAAAGCTGGTGCACGTCGGCCGGGTCGTCGCCTGAAACGACAAGAGGGTTCCAGCCGTACCCCCTGAGCAGGTCGATGAGCTCGGACTCAGGTATGCGTGCAAGCACGGTCGGGTTTGCGATCTTGTAACCGTTTAGGTGCAGGATCGGAAGCACGGCCCCGTCGTTGGCAGGGTTCAAGAACTTGTTTAGATGCCAGCTTGTCGCCAGCGGCCCGGTTTCGGCTTCGCCGTCCCCGACCACCGCGGCGACTACCAAATCCGGGTTGTCGAGGGCAGCGCCGAAAGCGTGCGCAAGGGCGTAGCCGAGCTCGCCCCCTTCGTGCATCGACCCTGGCGTCTCAGGTGCAGCGTGGCTCGGGATCCCACCCGGGAAGGAGAACTGGCGGAACAGCAGCCGCATCCCGTTCGCGTCGGTCGAGATGTGCGGGTATATCTCGCTGTAAGTGCCCTCCAGGTAGCTGTTGGCCACTACTGCGGGACCCCCGTGCCCGGGGCCACAGACGAACACTACGTCCACGTCGCGCTGTTTGATCACCCGGTTCAAGTGCGCGTACAGTAAGTTGAGGCCCGGCGTGGTCCCCCAGTGCCCGAGCAGGCGGGGTTTGACGTGCTCGGGTCGTAGCCCGTCGCCGATCAGGGGATTGTCGAGAAGGTAGATCTGGCCGACCGAAAGGTAGTTGGCGGCCCTCCAGTAAGAGTTGATGTCACGCAACTCCTCGGCGCTCAAAGGTCCTCTGGTCGCGCCAGCATCGCCGGTGGTGTTTAGCTCCATGCCTTTAAGTGTCCCCCCGGCGACGTTCGCCTACAAGAGGCTTAGGTCACATAACGGTCCCCAGCGAGTAGCTGTCCGGGAAAGGTCAGCGAGCGGGCGGGCCAGCGAACCGGCTGGTCAGGATCCGGTTACGTCGAGCCCTGCGACGCGGTGCATCGCTTCTTCAAGTACCTGTTCCATATCCGGCCACGGGAAGCTGGTTATAGAGGTGGGAAGCGCAAGCACACCGTGGAGAAGCACCCAAAGTGATACGGCTGTCGTCGAAGCGTCGGTGTTACGCGACCTTCCGGCGTCGATGCAGTCTTGGACCAGACCTTCGATCATCTGGAAGGTCGCGCCGGTGACCTGCAAGGATTCGGTCATCGGCCGGTCCTCGCTCCAGTCGGGGAGGAACCGCCTGCCGAGCAGGAGGCGGTACCGGCTGGGACGGGTGACGCCATAGTTGTAGTAGGAGCGCGCCGCTGCGAGGAGCCTTTCGACCGGGTCGGTCTGGGCGGCGACTGCCTCTGCCAGCATCTCGTAGAGTTCAGTCACCTCGCGAGCGATTACCGCGTCGAGGATCTCCATGCGGTCGGCGAAGTGAGAACTGATCGACGGTGAGGCGATCCCGATCTCCCGTGCGATAGCCCTCAAGGTGACCGAATCCTCGTTGGCTGTGCGCTCCAACAGGACGCTGGTCGCCTGGATGATCTCCTCACGAAGCCTTGAGCCCTGTCCTCGGGGGTTTCGCTTGCGACGTGGCGGAGTCGCCGGGTCGGGTGTGTCAGCAGGCGGCATCGTGAAGGCGGTCACTGCCTCCCAGTGTACGACACTCCGCGCAGGCCGCGCAGGTTGTCACCTTGAGTGAGTAAGGTCTGAGACCTTACCTGTTATCCCAAGTTTGAGCTTCGCGGGTACTGGTCTTCGGGGTCGGTGAGGACGTTGACCACGTAGGGGACCTCGGAGGCGAACGCCCGGTCTAGAGCAGGCCCTATCGCCGACGGGGTGGTCACGGTCTCGCCGTCTGCCCCGAGTGCCTTGGCGACGAGATCGTAGCGGGTGCCCGGCTGAAGGTCGCAGGCCACATCGTAGCCGTACACGGCGCGCATGGGGTGCTTCTCCAAGCCCCAGATCCCGTTGTTGCCGACGATGAGGACAGCGGGTAGCTGGTGCCTCACCAGCGTGTCTAAGTCGCCGAGGGCGAATCCTGCGGCACCGTCGCCGAGTACTGCCACGACTTGGGAGTCGGGTCTCGCAAGGCGTGCTGCTGCGGCGTAGCCGAGACCGTTGCCAAGGCAACCGTAAGGTCCTGTGTCCAACCAGCAGCCCGGGGTGAAGGTGGTCACGTACTTGCCTGCGTAGGACGCGAAGTCGCCGCCATCGCATATGACCACGGCGTCACGGTCGAGGCGCCGGTTTAGCTCGCCGAAAACACGTGTGGGTTTTATCGGGTCCGACCCTGAGCATAATTTGATCAGATCGGCGGCGTTGTGAGCGGTCTCTTCCTCTCTCAGACGGCTGACCCAGCCGCTGTGGTCAGCGACCGGTCCGTTCCAGGCGGCAATCGTCTCGAAGGCCGCTGTCAGGTCGCCGGCCACGCCCAGCACGCTAGGCGCGAGCGGGGACTTGTCCTCCGGGCTGTCCACTAGGTGCACGACGTGTGCGTCCCCGAAACGCCCGAAGCCCAGGCGGAAGTCGAGCGGAGTCCCAGCGACGACCACCAGGTCAGCCTCTTTGCTCAGCATCGAGCGGGTTCGACTGAACGCCAGGCGGTGGTCGCCGGGGAGGCATCCGCGGCCCATTCCGTTCGCATAGCACGGTATCTCCATCGCCTCGGCTGCTCGGCGCAGGGACTCCCATGCGCCCGCCCAGTAGACGTCGCTGCCCGCTATCAGCGCAGGCCTTTCGGCCCCCGCGATCAACTCAGCCACGCGACCGAAGTCGCCGTCGACGCTGGCGGTATGGGCGTCGCTGCGGGAGCCAGCGCCCTGTGCGTCGTTGCTGGTCCCCGGGGAGGTCCCCGCGGCCGGCGAGAAGAGCACGTCCATCGGGAAATCGACGAACACAGGACCGCGGTGGGCTTCCGTGGCGGTCCGAAGAGCGCGGGCCACTAGGGATCGGGCTTCGTCAGAGTCGAAGGCCGTGGCTGCCATCTTGGTTATCGAACTGACGATCGGCTGGTGGTCGATCTCCTGGAGGGATCCGGAGCCCCAGCGACCTTGCGGGGCCCGGCCGCCGAGCACCACGAGGGGGGAGCCGTTGAAAAATGCGGAGGTTATAGCGCTGACACCGTTGGTAACTCCCGGCCCGGCTGTCAGCACTGCAAGGCCGGGACCTCTGGTGAGCTTGGCCCATGCCTCGGCGGCCCACACGGCTGTCTGCTCGTGGCGGGTGTCGACGATGCGCATGCCAGCTTTGCGTGCGGCGTCATAGAGAGGCCACACGTGGCCGCCGTTCAAGGTGAACATGGTGTCCACACCGGCGTCGAGCAGTGGTCCCAACGCTAGGTCCCCGGTGTGACGGTCGGAAGGGTCGGTCATGTCCACACGCTAGTGACTGCGGCATCGCCGCCGGAGTTCTATCGCTCAAGCCCTCATTTCACGTGACCGAGGACTTATCAAATGCTGTCGCCGTCGACAAGCCGACCTGAGATCGAACTGCCGCACGGCGAGCCCAGGAACACGGGTGTCGCTTCGCCTGGTGGCGGCACCGCCTCGGCTTGGGTCACCGGGCTTTCGGAGGCCCGAGGCGGCACGCTCGCCTACAGCGACGAGGTGATCGACCTTCTGATCGACCCCGAGCAGCTGCGCCCGGCCTACCAGCCGATAGTGGACCTGGGTACAGGTGCGGTGGTCGCCTTCGAAGCGCTGGCCAGGTGGCCTCGCCTGGGTTACTCGCCGGCCGACGTGTTCGCCCGAGCCGGGGATCGCGTCACCGAAGTAGACTCGGCGTGCAGGCTCGCCGCCATAAGAGGAGCAATCGACGCGGGCCTTTCCGACCGTCAGCATCTGTTCGTCAACGTCGAACCGGCAGCGCTCGGGTGTCTAGCACGGGCAGGTTCGAGCCGACTGTTCGAGCAAGCCTCGCGGAGGCTGCGGGTGACGTTGGAGCTGACAGAGCGAGCCTTGAGCGGCGACCCGGCCGGTCTGATGTCCGTGATCGCCCTGGCCCGCAGGGAAGGCATAGGAATCGCCCTCGACGACGTAGGTGCTGACCCGTCGGCTCTTGCTCTCCTGCCGCTTGTATCGCCCGACGTGGTAAAGCTCGACCTAGGCTTGGTGCAGGCATGGCCGGGACCCACCCAGAGTAGGGTCATTGCCGGGGTCCAGGCTTACGCCGAGCACAGCGGCGCTTTGGTCCTAGCGGAGGGCATCGAGACCAGAGGTCACCTTGAACAGGCCATCGCCCTCGGCGCTACGCTCGGGCAGGGATGGTATTTCGGCAGGCCGGGACCGCTAAGCGCCTCGGACCTCCCTCACCAGGCTGCGTTCGAGCCCATGAAAGCGGAGAGGCCCGTAGCATCACCATTCTCTCTCGTGGAGGCGAACAGCAGGGTCAGGGTGGCTCGTAAAGGTTTGCTGTTAGGCATCGCACGTCATGTGGAGGATCGGGCGTTTCAGATGGTAGCTCCGGTGGTGTTCGCCGCAGTTCAAGACCACGCCCGGCTGACTTCGCTGACTAAGGCTCGCTACGAGGCGATGTCGCGCAACTCCCCTCTGGTCGCCACTTTCGGAACGGGCAGGCCAGGGCGCGATGGGGCGGCCATCTCGCCGGCCGGTCGGGTTGGGATGCGCTGGGTGGAGCTGAGCCGGACCGACCCGATGCGCCTGGAGTGGTCGGTTGTCGTGGTCGGAGCGCAGGAGTCCTTCGCCTTGCTGGCCTCGGACCTGGGCGACGACTCCCCCGACTTGCAGCGAAGGTTCCGCTATGTGCTGACCTATGACAGGAACACCGTAACAGCGGCCGCTCGCTCGATGGCGGCCCGGATAAGCCCGCCGGCCGCAGACTGCCACGAGGCTTCATAGCCGGTGACATTTCGTCCCGGATGGCGCCTGCACTGCCGGTACAGCGCCTGCGCTGCCGGGGCTGGGCTTACGAGGCGGCGAGGAACGCCGTGATCTTCGTCGCAGCGGAAGGGTCCTGGGCTAAGAACAAGTGGCCCCCTTCGAAGACTTCGAGGCGGGCTCGGGGGATTCGGGCGGCCAACGCCTCGGCGTTGGCGAGCGGGGCGATCCCGTCGTAGCGTCCCGCGGCCACCAGCACCGGGCAGGTTACGCCGGCGAGGCGATCCCAGGTGTCGTGGCCTCGGCGGGCTTGGAGTTGCGCTATAGCGCCACCGTCGAGGGCGCGGGCCGCGCCGAGGCTGCTCAGCGTTGTCTTGCGTAGCGGGTCGGGGTTCGCTGGGTTCGCCCAGCGGGTGTCGATCAGCTCGGCCGTCTTAGCCGCGCGCTGTTCAGGTCGGAGTGTCGCTAGTTCGTGGAGTGGATACGAAGACCCGCCTATGCCTCCACTCGACGTGCAAGCCAGGACAGCTCTGCTCACCCGGTCCGGGTGGCGCAAGATGAGCTCCTGGGCGACCATGCCGCCGAAGGAGACTCCCAGCACCGCAGCACGTGACCACCCCGCCCAGTCGAGCATCGCAGCCGCGTCGTCCGCGAAATCGGCCATGGTGTAAGAGTCCTTTGGGCGGCCGCTGCGGCCGAGACCCCGCTGGTCGTAGCAGACGCAATCGAACGAACCTACACCGGGAGTGTCGAAACCGTTGGGCCGGTTGCGCAGGTCTCCGCCGGTGCCGCTGATGTACAGCAGCGCAGGGCCGGCACCGGCGCGCTCAGCGTAGAGACGGAACCCGCTGCGCTCGACCCAGGCCATGATCGACAAGCTACCCGCCGGCGACCGCAGACGAGGGCAGTTTGGGCTCAAAGATCGCGCAGGCCCGCCGTGAGCCCGGCCGGTGGCGGGAGCGGGCTATCCCCTCAGTCCTCCTTGCGGATGAGCTTGCTGAGGGCACCGGCCACGTTGTCGGCGAGAGTGTCGACTGTTGTGGTGTTGACCTTGGCGACGATGATCTGGCCGACCTCGGTGTTCACGGCGCTGTAGATGCCCTGCTCGGCCATTCTCTTGGTCTGATTGTCGTTGTCTTCGGTCGGTGTGACGTAGTGGACGGTGGACACCCGGTAGCGCTTGAGGACGTAGAGGTGAAGCAGGGTCATCAGACGCTTTTGGCGCAGCTCGGAGCCGAACGTGTTCTGGTCCCGGACCGAAAGGATCACCTGCCCGTGGCGATCAGTGATCAAAGCGAAGATCAAGTTGGCTCTTCGGTCGTCGTCGCCACCGGCGCCCAGCACCGACAGTTCGAGGACGTCAGCACCCTCGCGGCTCGGCCGCAGACGTACCGTGAGCGGCTCCTCGAAGCCGTAGACCTGCCTCCACTCGGCGAGCCAGTCTTCGAGAACTTTCTTGGGAAGCTCGGTTTGCGCCAGGTGCTGGACCTGCGTCGAGCCTTTCCCCATGGCTTTCGTCGTCGCTGTACGCGCCGACGACGCCGCCAAAGCGGCGTCGAGGCGTGGCCCGCCGACGAGGGTCTGCGGTGTACGGTAGGGTGACTCGAGCAGGCGGATCTTGCGTTGGATCTGAGCCAGGGCCAGCATGCCGTCCTCCCGCAGGGCCGTTGCGAACTCTTCGGCTGCGACACCGTCGATCTGGTGGCCGCCGTAGGTGATGAAGTTGAACACGAAGCCCGCCTCGCCCAACTTCTTGGGGAACTCGCGCATCTCCTCGTCGGTCATGCCGGTCGAGTCCCAGTTGAACGACGGCGAAAGGTTGTAGGCGAGCATCTTGTCGGGGAACTCCGCGTGGATAGCCTCGGCGAACTCCTGCGCCTCGCGGATATCCGCGGACGCAGTCTCCATCCACACCAGGTCAGCGTACGCAGCGACCGACAGGGACTTGCGGACCGCGTAGTCCAACCCGCCGCGAACCTGGTAGAAGCCCTCAGGGGTGCGGGCCACCTCAGCGTCCCAGTAGAAGTCGATGCCAAGCTCGCGCGCCTCGGCTCGCACAGCCCAAAACGACGCCGTTCGGGCGAAGGCGACCCAGTCGTCCTCGCTGACGGGTGCCTCGTCGCCATCCTCCAAACGGCTCTTCAAAGCGGCCAATACCGCCTCGCCGATGGTCATGAGACCTGACTCGACCTCCCAACGTCCGACCATCTCGTTGGCGACCTTGTCGTAGGCCCGCTCTACTACAGGCTCGTCGGCACCGGCAGTATCTTCGGCTGCGGCACGGGCCAACGCGGCGATGCCCGTGCGCTCAAGCCACTCGTCGGCCGCTGCATATTCCTTGTCGGTGACCTTGTAAAGCGTGAATCCGTTAAAGATACGGGCTCCTGCGTTGTAGAAGGCGCGCATCAGAGCCAGCGTCGTCAGTTTGTACGACGGGACGTCGGCGCGTGTCGCTCCGAGGATGAAGGGGTGGTCCCGCTCGTCGCCGCTGCTGTCGAGCAGGTTCGCTGCTTCAGCGTCGGTTCGGGCCACGATGATGCCCGGTACCCGCATCACGTCGAGTTGGAAGCGGGCGGTGTTCAGGCGTTTGATCTGCTCGTCCACTCCGACGAGGACCTTGCCGCCTTGGTGGCCGCACTTCTTGGTGCCGGGGCGCTGGTCTTCTATGTGGTAGCCGGTGACCCCGACCTCGACGAAGCGGCGGATCAGGTTCCTCACGGCAGCATCGCCGCCGTGACCGGTGTCGGCGTCGGCGATGATAAACGGTCGGTAGTCGATCGGTTCGGGGGCGCTCGCAAGTTCGGCTGCCGACAAGCGCGACCGCTGGTAAGTCTGGTTCTTGTCTGCGGTCAATAGGGCGCGCACAATCGCGGATGCCTCGTCGGGCACCTGGGAGAGCGGGTAGCTGGCCAGATCGGCACCTGGGTCCTCCTGAATCGAGCCCTTCGCCGAGGTCGCCCAGCCACCAAGGTAGATGCCCTCGATACCCATCCGCTTCATCGTCACGGCCTGGCTAGGCGAGTAGGGGCCGAAAGTGGTGATCGACTTGCGCGCCGAGAAGAGCTCCCGTAGACGGTCGTAGAACGCGGCGGCGTTTGCCCGGGCGACCGGGTAGCCGCTCTCGATGCTCCCCTGCTGCTCGGCCACTTGACGGGCCGAATAGAGGCGGGTTATGCCGCTGAAGCGGTCACTTTCCATGTAGCTGCGAGCGGCAGCGACGTTGTCGTCGAATGTCATGGTGGATTCTTTCATTTCTCGGTGTCGAAATCGACGTTGCGGGTGATGCGGGTGCCGTCTTGGGCGAACGCGTCGAGGAACTTTCGGATCCGCTCCTCGGCTACGGAGAGGTCGGTGACGTTGAGGTTGACGTTGAGGAGGTCGATGTACCAGGGCGCCTTCACTGTTTCGAGCACGTAGGCCTCCACAATCGCTTTGGCGATGGGCAGGGTCGTGGCCTTCGAGTCGTCGTGCACGTCGTTACCGCCGGCTCGCAGGAGCTTGGCGTGCTCTTCTTCCAATAGTCGCAGGAACAACTCGCGCGTCAGTGGGTGGCCCGCCTTGACCCCGCTGTCGGGGTCGTCTTCGCTGAACGCCGCTTTCTTGTGGAGCCATTCCCAGAGCACGGACAGGCGGATCTCACCGGTCGCAGCGTCCTCCATGAGGTACAAGACGCTGTCGTCGCCGAAGAAGTCGGCTGGCTTGAGAGCTGCAGCCTGGAACCCTCGACCGAAGGCGTTGCCGTACTGAAGGCCTACGCTGATCAGGTCGCGGGCACCCCGAACCGTGCGAGGCGCTTCGTCTAGCGTCCTCAGATCCTCGGCGTCCCGAGCCGTGTAGGTGAGCGGAGGGAACTGCCGGCCGAGCTGGTTGTCTTCTCCCACCTCCTCCCACACCGGACGCATGACGTGCACCATCTTCCAGTGGGCCACCCACTTCCCGGAGGCGCCCTCCTTCTGCTCGCGCCGCCCGCCCGACACCGCTCGTTTCATGGCGGCGTCGACGGCAGCGTCGGTGCCGACCGGTATGTTCGCTTCCATGCCGCCTTGCCAAAGCGCATAGCGGCCGTTCAGGTCGGGCGTGTTGACGGCGCGCCGGACGCGCTCTTCGTAGACCCGCATGTATCCGTAGGTCATTGTGATCGCGTCGATGTTGGGGTTCACGAAGCCGGGGTCCCAGGCGAGGGCGTCCGACACCGAGTTGATGTAGTCCCACCGGCCGGTGTTGAAACCAACGAAGTGACGCCCGAGGGCGGCCCGGATCTCCATGAGTTGGAAGCACGCTTCGAGCTGTTCGACGAGGATGTAGACGACCACGGTCCCTCGGTCGAGGCCGAGGTGGTCTTCGATCGCGTCGAGAATGCTGGCCCAGTGCGCAGCCTCCGAGGCGGTCTGGATCTTAGGCAGGTACAGCACCACCGAGCGATTCTGGGAGAGCAACGTCTCTGCGTTGTTGGCGAGGTAGAGCGCAGCGTCCGCCATGCTGGCGGAGTAGCCACGGCCGTCTTGATGGGTGATGTGGCGATCGTCGAGGTGGAGGCCGCGGGCCCTGAAGATGCGCGTGGTAACTTCCAGCTGCTCCCGCCAGTCGGCGATGATCTCCCGGCCGTGGAAGCCGACGGCCCACCTGTTCATCTCCCCGGCGACAACCTCGGCGACCTCGTGGAACAGCGGGTCCCCGGCGAAGGCCAGCTTCATATTCCGGAGGTTGTCCAAGGACATGGTGTCGACCTGGCCCAGAGCGTCCTCGCCGTCGAACATCCAGCCGTCGGCCCCCGACAGCAGCGCGTAGGCGACGTTGCGCAACCCCACCGGCGTGGACGCGCGGGGCTTGGTTGCCGGCCCGGTGCCCTGGATCCACTGGCGGCGCAGGTCGTGGGGGATCGGCGCTCCCTCGAAGCGGCCGGCTCGAGCATCGGCAACTGTGATAGAGGTCCCGTCGATCACCGAGGTCTCGGGTAGGAAGCTGAGGTGTTCGCGCTCCGCTGCTCGGCGACGGCGGCGTTGCATTCGCGAATCCATGAGCTCGAAGCGACGGCCGTCGAGAGGAGCCAGCGCTTCCAGAGTCGACAGGGCTAGGGGAGTGTAGACATCCGGGTACCCGTCCAGAGCGGTCCGCGCGATGGTGATGTTGGAGGGCATGGACATAGTTCATCACGTCGGCGGTATGAGCGCGTCGAAAAAAATAGTCCTGACCTCACGCGGTGTCATTCCTAGCCCGTTCGATCAATCGGTAGACGCCCCGGTAGGCCCGCGTTGCGCCGAGCGGCACCCTGCCCGCTTGGCCGCCAGGCCCTTTAACCGGGCGAATCTACGAGGCCCTCCCGAGGGTAAAACTCCTGGTTAGGGGTGGTGGAGGCGATGGGAATCGAACCCACGAACCTCTTGCATGCCATGCAAGCGCTCTACCAACTGAGCTACGCCCCCAGAAGGCAGATGAGACTCTAGCAGCCCTGCCGTGGCGGTGGGGCACGTCGAGGGTAACTACCCTGGTGGCATGGCAGAGCTCTACGATCCCCAAGCCGTCGAGGCGAAGTGGCAGCGCCGATGGGAGGCCGAGGGCGCCTACCAAGTCGACAACGACGACCCGAGGCCGCCGTACTACGTGTTGTGCATGTACCCGTACCCGAGCGGGCCGGCCCATCAAGGCCACGTCCGCAACTACACGTTCGGGGATCTCATCGTGCGCCAGCGCACGATGCAGGGCTATGCAGTGCTCAGCCCGATCGGCTTCGACAGCTTCGGGCTTCCCGCCGAGAACGCCGCCATCAGGACAGGCATCCACCCCCGACCGTTCACGGACGCCCGCATCGAGGAGCTCAAGTCCAGTCTCCGCCGTCTCGGTGCAAGCTACGACTGGCGCCGAGAGATCCACAGCCACGACCCGGAGTACATGAAATGGAACCAGGTCATCTTTCAGCGCTTTCTCGACGCAGGTCTCGCTTATCGTCGTAACGCCCCGGTGAACTGGTGCCCGGGCTGCCAGACTGTCCTAGCCAACGAACAGGTTCTAGTCGACGGTACATGCGAACGAAGCGGGGACCTGGTAACACGTCGCGACCTGGAGCAGTGGTTCTTCCGGATCACTTCTTATGCGGACGAGATGCTCGAAGCGCTCGACGGCCTGGACTGGCCGGAGCGCGTCAAGGTGATGCAGCGTAACTGGATAGGCCGCTCGGAGGGAGCCCAGTTCGCCCTTCCCGTCGAAGGGGTCGAAGGAGCGCGGATCGACGTGTTCACCACACGACCCGACACTGCGTTTGGGATGACCTTCGTCGTTCTAGCCCCCGAGCATCCCCTGGTAGCGGCGGTGACGACGGACGCGCAGCGCACCGAGGTGGAAGCGTTCGTCGAGCGGGTCCGGGGACAGTCCGACATCGACCGTCAGTCAAGCGAAGGGCCTCTCGACAAGCGGGGGGTGTTCACCGGGGGGTACGCGATGAACCCCTTCAACTCCACCCGCGTGCCTATCTACCTGGCCGACTACGTCCTTATGACCTACGGGACGGGGGCGATAATGGCAGTCCCGGCGGAGGACCAGCGTGACTGGGACTTCGCCGCAGCCTACGGCCTGCCGGTCGTGCGGACCGTCGCCCCGCCGGCCGGATGGGAAGGAGAGGCCTACACCGGCGACGGGCCGAGGATAAACAGTCAATGGCTTGACGGGATCACCGACACCGCCGAAGCAAAGCAGAAGGCCATCGACTGGCTCGTCGCAAACCGCATCGGGGAACGCAAGGTTAACTACCGGCTGCGCGACTGGCTTTTGTCGCGTCAACGCTACTGGGGATGCCCGATTCCGGTGCTGCACTGCCCGGCTGACGGCATCGTCAAAGTCCCCGAAGACCAGCTACCAGTCCTTTTGCCGGACGACGTCGAATTCCTGCCGGGCGGGGACTCGCCTCTGCGCCACCACAAGGCGTTCTTGGAGACGACCTGCCCTAAGTGCGGAGGTCCGGCCCAACGAGAGACCGACACCATGGACACATTCGTCGACTCTTCATGGTATTTCCTGCGGTTTTGTGATCCTTGGGATTCCACGGCACCGGTCAACTCGGATGCCGCCCGCAGGTGGATGGCCGTCGACCAGTACATCGGGGGTATCGAGCACGCCATCTTGCACTTGCTCTACGCCCGCTTCTACACCAGAGCCCTCGCCGACAGGGGCTTGGCGCCGGCGGAGATCCGTGAGCCTTTCACCCGGCTGTTCACCCAGGGGATGATCACGATGGAAGGCTCCAAGATGTCGAAGTCCAAGGGGAACCTCGTGTCCCCGGAGAAGTACTTCGACACTGTCGGAGCTGACTCTCTCAGGCTATTTCATCTCTTCGTGGGTCCGCCGGGGGACGACTTCGACTGGAGCGAGCAGACGGACCAGATGATCGACGGCTGCCACCGCTTCCTGGGCCGGCTGTGGAGGATGGCCACCGTGTCCCTGGACGCTTCCAGGTCCCTGGAAAGCTCCGGCCTGGTGGACCGCGACGAGACCGCCGCCGACGCGGAGATAGACCGCCAGGTGCATCGACTGGTCGACAGGGTCTGCTCGGACTACGAGCGGTGGTCCTATAACACAGCTGTCGCGGCGTGCATGGAGATGCTCAACACCCTCTACCGGTATGTTCAGTCCCCCGAAGGGGCCCGCACGCTGACCGTCGACTTCGCCGTCGACTCCATGCTCAAGTTGCTTGCCCCTATGGTCCCTCACGTCACTGCGGAGTTGTGGGAGCGCAGGCATCCCGACGCGGAGCCGTTGCACTCCCAGGCCTGGCCGGCGGCAGACCCCGAAAAGCTCAAGCAGGACACGACCGTCATGGTCGTGCAGGTGAACGGCAAGGTCCGCGACAAGCTCGACGTCGCTACCACTATCGGTGAAACCGAAGCGGTCGAAGTCGCTTTAGGCTCCGAGCGGGTCCGGGCTGCGCTCGGCGGACGCGAACCGGCAAAAGTGATAGCCCGCCCGCCCAAGCTCGTCAACCTCGTGGTGTAGCCCGCGCCGTGGCAGGGCCGGACCTGCCATGCGAGCGGGCCGGGCTATGCGAGGGGGTCGGTTCACGTTTCGCCGCGTAGGAAACGCTCCAACTCGGCGGCAAGCTCGTCGCCGGAGGGGAGGTCCCCGAAGTCGGCAGCGCCGCTCATCAGCTCCTGGTCGGCTTGCTCTTCGAGCTGGCGTACGAGGGCGGTGTGCTCGTCGCTGCCTGCGAGAAGCTGGCCTATCTGCTGGTTGGTGACGCTCGCCGAAGCGTGAAGGGCCTTGGAGTCCACTTCGATCTCGGCTATACGCCCCAGGCCTTCCAGCAATGCTGCGGAAGCGGCCGGGTAGGGCATGGCGGCGACGTAGTGGGGAACTCGTGCCCACAGGCCGACGGCGGGGATCGAAGCCTCTCCGAAGGCCACTTCGAGGGCTCCTTGAACGCCCGAGGGCACCTCGATGCTGGCCGGCAGGACGCCGACTCGCGCCGCAAGCTCCGGGTTCGGCGACGTGCCCACGAGACGTACAGGCCGGGTGTGGGGGACCGGGGCTGGGAAGGCGCCCAAGCCGACGACGAGCTCCACCTCCAAGCGGCTTGCCAGGGCAACGACCTCAGTAGTGAAGCGACGCCACTGCATATCCGGCTCGGGGCCTGACAGCGTGAGCACGGTACGTCCGGTCCTGTTAACCGAGGAGTGGACGGTGATCTCAGGCCAGCGCAGCTGCTCGTCGACCCCGTTCACGATCCGTAGCGTCGGGCGGCGGGCGCGAAAGTCGATCAACTCGTCGGAGTCGAACGTCGCCACCAGAGTGCTCTGCGTCGAAGCCGTGAGGGCGCCGAGAGCGCCGGCCGCCGCCGCGCCAGCGTCGATCCACCCGTCCAAGCACATCACCATGATCGGGCGCTCGACCGAGGGCCATGCGCTTATCGTGGCCAGGGGAGGTCGGGTCTCGCTCATATCATCCATTTTGGTGCACGCGGAGCCTGTCGCGCGGCCACGGGCTCCTCCACGATCCGCCCGTCGAGCCTTAGGGGACTCTCCCGCCGATGCCGGGGTGCGACCCTGGGGGCCTCAGATGCCCACTTCGTCGGCGGCCTGCTCCGAGCGCTGAGCGAGCCAGGCGATCGAATCAGGGTAGGAGCTGAAGTCGAAACCGTCGTCGCCCATCGCCCCGCCGAGGTAGCGGGCGTAGACGCCTTCGAGGATGCAAGCCAACTTCCAGTAGGCGAAGGCCACGTAGAAGCCGAGCGCGCTCAGGTCGACGCCGGTGCGTTCGCCGTAGCGGCGAACGAGCTGGTCCCGGCTGGCGAATCCCGGCATGGCCGTCGCAGCGTGACCGAGGGCGGAGCGCTCGCCAGGTTCGGGCCAGTACGACAAGAGTTGGCCTAGATCCGCGAGCGGATCCCCAAGGGTGCACAGCTCCCAGTCGAGAACCGCCCGCACTCGCTGCCCGTCGGGGGAGACCACACAGTTGTCGAGGCGGTAGTCGCCGTGGACGATCCCAGAGCGGGCCTGGTCGGGTATGGAAGCCGCCAGCCGGCTGTGCAGGGAGTCCATCGACGCCAGCGGCGTGCCCCCACGGCCGTCGTTCGCAGCCTTGTAGTTCGAATACCAGCGGCTCAGCTGGCGTGCGATGTAGCCATCCTTACGCCCCAGTTCACCCAGCCCGACGGCGTCTGGGTCGACCATGTGAATGTCAGCGAGCGTGTCTATCAGGGCGAAGCTGACCTTCTCCCGGGCGTCTTGGTCCAAGAGGGCCGCCACGTCGTCCTCGTTGCGGGCGATCACCCCGTCCACGAAACCCATGACGTAGAAAGGCGCGCCGGTCACCTCGGGGTCTTCGCACAGCCCTAAGGCGGGGGGGACCGGAATCCCGGCCGGGCCCAGAGCCGAGATGATCCGGTGCTCCCTGTGCATGTCGTGCGCTTTGGGAAGCAGGTGGCCGGTCGGCGGGCGGCGAAGCACGAACCTTTCGCCTCGGCTGTCGGTAGCGACATAGGTCAGGTTCGAGCGTCCCCCGGCCACCAAAGAGTACGAGAGGGGCGGCAGGGCCGCGGGGACGCTGCCCGCGAACCATGCGTTGACCCGCTCGGCGTCGATTCCCCTCGGCATTTCGGTACTCTGAGCGGAGTTCATGTCCCCAAAGCTATTGCGAAAATCCCAATCTGTGCATACCCGGACCTCCATCCGTCCGGACGGTCACGGGGTACTGGAACTGATCGGATCTAAAGTGCCGCCTGCTGGCGGCCGGTAGGGAGCGAAATGGCAACAGTCACCGACGTAACCGACGCCACATTCGAAGCTGACGTCCTCGCCCGCTCGACGGGCGTCACGGTAGTCGTAGACCTTTGGGCTTCGTGGTGCGGACCGTGCCGGGTTCTGGGCCCCATCTTGGAGAAGGTAGTCGGAGAGGCCGACGGCGTCGAGCTAGTCAAGATAGACGTCGACGCCAACCCGCGTGCAGCGGCGACATTCCAGGTGCAGTCGATCCCCGCCGTGTACGCCATCAAGGACCGAAAGGTGCTCGACAGTTTCGTAGGCGCCCTGCCAGAACCGGCCGTCAGGTCCTGGGTGGCCGGCCTGAGCCGGGCCCCGAGCGAGGTGGAGCTGCTGATCGAACGAGGCGACGAGGCGTCGCTGCGTAGCGCCTTGGATCTGGAGCCGGCCAACGAGAAGGCCCTGCTCGGCCTCGCAGCAATCCTCGCCACTGACCGGGGTGACAGCTCGCGCCGCGACGAGGCGTTACGCCTCCTCGCCAAGCTGCCGGAGTCCCCCGAATCCAGGCGGATCGCAGCAGAGGCACGCCTGGGGGGTGAAGCCGACGAAGCGCAATCGACCTCCGGCGAGGGCGTCGAAGCTCGCCTCGACGCGCTACTCGAAAAGGTTCGAGGCGACGAAGCAGCCAGGCAGGAGTTCATCGACCTGCTGGAGATCCTCGGACCGGAAGATCCTCGCACGGCCACCTACCGCAAGGCCCTCACCGCAAGGCTGTTCTAACTGCCGGGCTGGTCTGACTGCCTAGTCCACAATCCGCCTGGACCGCCCGGATGGTCTCAGCTTGCGTGTAGGGTCGCACGCGATGATCTTGCACCTCGGCGCCAAGAGCTTCGACCTGACCAGCCGCGCGCTGGTGATGGGCATCTTGAACAGGACGCCGGACTCCTTCTACGACCGCGGCCGCTACTGGCAGATGGACGACTTCTTCGCTCTGGCCGACAAGCACGTCGCTGAAGGCGCCGACCTCCTCGACGTCGGCGGCGTGAAGGCAGGGCCGGGGCCGGAGGTGGGCGAAGCCGAGGAGATGGACCGGGTGGTCCCCGCGATCGAAGCCTTGCGACGCCGCTTCGACGTCGCTTTGTCAGTCGACACGTGGCGGGCGGCGGTCGCCCGAGAGGCGTACCGGGTCGGGGCGGTCGTCGGCAACGACATCAGCGGCTTCGCCGACCCCGCTTACCTCGCCGAGGCCGCGGCAGCAGGAGCGACCGTCGTGGCCACCCACATACGCCTCGGCCCTCGCATCCCCGACCCCGACCCCGTCTACGCGGATCTTGTCGGCGAGGTCGCCGACTTCTTGGTGAGTCGGGCTCGACTAGCCCGCGAAGCCGGTATCGACGACACCCGGATCGTCTTGGACGCCGGCCTCGACCTAGGCAAGACGGCCTCCCAGTCGGCGGAGCTGCTGCGCGCCTCGGACCGCCTCGCCGGCCTTGGATGGCCGTTGCTTTTGTCCGCGTCGAACAAGACTTTCCTCGGCGTGCGTTTCGGCCTCGAAGTCGCCGAACGCCTCGAAGCTACGATCGCTGCGCATGCAGTAGGGGTGAGCCTGGGATGCCGGATCCTAAGGGTGCACGACGTGCGCTCAGCGAGACGAGTCGCGGACAGCGTCGAGGCGATCCTCGAAGCCCGATGAGACCGGCAGTGACTAAGGCTAGGAAACTTTGACACCGGTCGTGCTGGTCGAGGGTAACGACCCGACCCTCGTCGGCGAGGCCGTAGACAAGGCGATCGGGGAGCTGCTGGGCGGGGAGGACCGCTCGCTGGCCCTCGAAGACTACGAGGGCGACGAAGTCGACCTCGCTGCGGTAGCTGACTCGTGCCTGACACCGCCGCTGCTCGTATCCAGGCGGGTGATAGTCGTCCGCTCAGCAGGCCGTTACAACACCGAAGACGTCGACCCGCTGCTCAGATACTTGGAGGATCCCTTGCCGACGACTTCGCTGGTTCTAGCCGGCGGTGGCGGCCAGATGGCCCCGAAGCTCGTAGCGGTGGCGAAAGCCAAGGGGATCGTTGTGTCGACCGCCGTCGATGCCCGCCGGGCGGGGGACTGGCTTGCGGACCGGCTTGGACATGCCAGCGTCCGCTTGGACAGGGACGCCCAAAATCTTGTTGGAAGCCACCTGGGGGAGGATGTGAGCGGCGTCGTGCCGCTGTTGGAGCTCCTCGAGGCCGCCTACGGGCCGGGAGCGAAACTCGGTCCCGGCGAGGTTGAGGTGTACCTGGGCGAGGCGGGGTCAGTTACCCCGTGGGCGTTTACCGACGCCATCGACGTCGGTGACGCCGCGTCGGCTCTGGGTGTACTGCACCGGCTGCTGGGGGCGGGCGGGAGACATCCCCTGGTGGTCGTGTCCATCCTGGCTCGCCACATCGGAGGGCTCATGCGGGTGGACAGCCCGGCTATATCCACCGAGGCCGAAGCGGCTGCCGCGATGGGCATAGCACCCGGGCGCAGCACCTTCCCCGCGAAAAAGGCGCTGCGAGCCGCGCGCCAGTGGGGCTCGGCGAACATAGCCGAGGCGATCGGGCTGGTAGCCGACGCCGACGCCGACCTTAAAGGCGCCAGTTCCTGGCCAGGCGAGGCCGTGCTGGAGGTGCTGGTAGCCCGCCTGTGCCGCCTGGCAAGGGCGACGTCCGCGCCGAGGGGCGGCCACAGGGGTGCGATAGCGGGTCGTGATGCCGGAAGCCCGGCCTGAGAGGCCGGCGCGGAGGTTACGCCGCCGGCGGGGTGCTGAGAGCGTTGATCCTCTTGACGAGACGGGACTTGCGGTTAGAAGCCTGGTTCTTGTGGATGATCCCCCTAGCTGCCGCCTTGTCCAGACGCTTCACGGCCAGACGGAGATCTTCTACGGTGCTCTCCGATCCCGCCGCGGCCGACGCGACGGCCGTCTTGATACGGGTCTTGACCTCGGATCGGGCTGCCTTGTTACGCAAGCGCGCGGCTTCATTGGTTCGGTTGCGCTTGATCTGGCTTTTGATGTTGGCCACTTGGGTTCAGTTCACCTCGTAAGAAAGCCCGGCAAACCAGCCATGCCGGCGGAAGCGACATTCTAGCATCACCGGCTAGGTGCCCGGGATCGAAGCGCAGCAGGCACCCCGACAGCTGTCGCGCCTGGAGGGACATCTTGCAATACCACGGCGTTAGCTCCAATCCGTGCGCCGTCACCGACCTTGACGGCTCCCAGGATCTTCGCTCCGGCTCCTATGAACACGTCGTCGCCGATCACTGGCCGCCCCGGGGACCGGTAGTCCCACCCCACGGTGACCCCCTGGTGGACCTGCAAGTTCGCGCCTATCGACTCGGCTGAGAGGATCGTGGACTGGCCGTGGGAGATGAACAGGCCCGGGCCTATCGGCGTGTTGCCCAAGTCGATGCCTGCTACGCCCCGCCAAAGGTGCTTCGCCAACCGAGCTGCGAGGGCTCCGGCAGCGTTACCCGAGGCTAGGCGGTGGTAGAAGACGCACCTGAACTCGGGGAACGCGAACAAAAGCCGGGGGAGCATCCGACCCCGGTCGTCCTCGGGCACCCACAGAAGCTCCGCCCAGCGCTGCGTATCTGCGTCGATGACGTCGCGCCGGTCACTTAGACGGTAAGCCCAGCACAGGGGAAGGACTGCAAGGGACCTGAGGTTGTCCAGGTGCGATAGGACCCACGCTGCCGGACGGTCGGCGATCACCCTGGGGCGTCCGACCCGGCCGGTGGGGTCGGGAACCTGGAGAAGAAAGCACCGGCGGCTGCGGCGATCACGTCCACGGACGCGTCGACCCCGAGGGCGGTGCTGTCTAGGACCATGTGGTACAGCGCCGCGCTGGCCGGGTCGACCCGGTACAAGCGCTTGACGAACAAGGTACGCGCTCGGTCCGCTTCCTCTTGGTGGCGCCTGACCGAGGCCTGGTCAAGGCCCTCCATCTCGCACGCCAGCTCGATCCTACGGGCTACGGGACCGTCGAGGCGAACGTGAAAAGCCTTAGGGCGTCCCGCAAGCACGACCGCGCCGGCACGCCCTAACACCAGGCCCCCTGCGCCTCTCGCTATGTCGTGGAGCGCGGACTCCGAGCGGGCCTTGATCGTATCGTCGGTGTCGACAAGAGGGTCGGGGGCTACGACGGTACCCACGGTAGCTACCCTGGCGAAGTAGCTTAGGAAGCGTCCCGCCGGGGTTGCCTCGGCTTCG
Source organism: Actinomycetes bacterium (assembly GCA_021808665.1). The sequence goes on along the minus strand of JAKBBA010000008.1, from coordinate 31,971 downwards.
CCGCCTGCCAAGCCCTCCTGGGAGCGTGTTACCCCGGACGGGTCCGAGACGCCGTCGATGCTTAGAAGCCGGTCGACGAACGCCAGGCCGAGCCGCTCGGCGAGCGTCGGTGCGATGACGCTTCCTGCGGCGCCGTAGGTAGCAGATATCGTGATGACGGGCTGGTAGTCGTTTTCGATGTGCCAACCATATGTCGCCGAGAGGCCTGCCAGCAGAGTCTTCCCCCTACTTTTTTCTATTCAAACCCCCTAAATCCCCGAAGATGGTCGACCAGTGAACCTCGCAAATATCAGGAATTTGAGCGTCGTTGCGCACGTCGACCACGGAAAGTCCACGCTGTCAGATCGTATTCTTGAGCTGACAGGTGCTGTAGACGCCAGGGACATGCGCGAGCAGTACCTCGACTCGATGGACATCGAGCGCGAGCGCGGCATCACGATAAAGGCGCAGAACGTGCGCGTCACGTGGAAGGGTCAGACTATTCACCTGATCGACACCCCAGGGCACGTCGACTTTGGCTACGAGGTGAGCCGGAGCCTCGCCGCCTGCGAGGGCGTCGTCCTGCTAGTCGACGCAGCGCAGGGAATCGAAGCCCAGACCCTGGCCAACGCCTACCAGGCCTTGGAGAACGACCTCGAGATCGTCGCCGCGCTGAACAAGATCGACCTGCCCGCAGCGGATCCTGACCGTTACGCGGCTGAGATAGAGAAGGTTCTCGGCGTCCCGGCGTCGCAGATATTGCGGATCTCGGCGAAGACAGGTTCGGGGGTGCCGGAGCTTCTAGATGCCATCTGCGAGCGGATCCCTCCCCCGTCGGGTGACTCGTTGGCGCCGCTCCAGGCGCTCATATTCGACTCTTACTACGACCAGTACCGCGGCGTGGTCAGCGCCGTGCGAGTCGTGAACGGGACCCTGAGAAGCGGAGATCGAGTTCGGTTCATGCAAGCGGGCCGCGTCCATGACGTGGAGGAGATCGGGGTGCGCACACCCGCCAACGAACCGGTCAGCGAGCTCGGAACCGGGGAGGTCGGCTACCTGATCGCCGGTATCAAAGACGTGGGGGAAGCCCGAAGCGGCGAGACGGTGACGTCTGCGGGCGCCCCGGCCAAAGCCGCTCTGGAGGGGTACCGGGATCCCAAGCCGATGGTATTCTGCGGGCTCTACCCTATAGACGGCGACGAGTTCTCCAACCTGCGTGAGGCGCTTGAGAAGCTCAGGCTCAATGACGCATCGGTCACCTACGAGCCGGAGACCTCCGGGGCGCTCGGGTTCGGCTTTCGCTGCGGCTTCCTCGGGTTGCTTCACATGGAGATCGTCAGGGAACGCCTCGAACGGGAGTTCAACCTGTCGTTGATAGCGACAGCGCCCAGTGTGGAGTACCTGGCTCATCTGACCGACGGCGCCACCGTCGTCGTGCATAGTCCATCAGAGATGCCCGAACCTCAGAAGCTCGAATCCATCGAGGAGCCGTACCTCCAAGCTACGATCCTCACCCCGAGCGACTATACCGGCACGCTAATGGACCTCTGCCAGAGCCGCCGGGGGGAGATGGTCCGGATGGAGTACATCTCGCCGGAGCGGCTCGAGCTGGTATACCGAATTCCCCTGGCCGAGGTCGTCATGGACTTCTTCGACGCGCTCAAGAGCCGTACGAAAGGCTACGCGAGCCTCGACTACGAGCAGTCCGGGACCGACCAAGCCGACCTGGTCAAGATAGATATTCTTCTTAACGGCTTGCCGGTCGACGCCTTCTCGGCGATAGTCCACCGTTCGGGAGCAACGGTCTACGGCCGCAAGATGACCGAGCGGCTGCGCGAGCTGATACCACGCCAAATGTTCGACGTTCCGATCCAGGCCGCTATCGGTGGCAGGGTGATCGCCCGCGAGACGGTGAAGGCCAAGCGCAAGGACGTTCTCGCCAAGTGCTACGGGGGTGACATCACCCGTAAGCGCAAGCTGCTCGAAAAGCAGAAGGAAGGTAAGAAGCGGATGAAGAACATCGGCCGAGTAGAAGTTCCTCAAGAGGCGTTCATCCAGGCCTTACGCTTGGAGGAATAGGTGCCGCCGATTGGCGCCGCCAGTCGATATCGTTGGATGCCAACGTGTTGGACGAAAGAAAGGCCGCGATCCTCCGGGCGGTAGTGGAGGAATACATCCAGACAGCCCAGCCAGTCGGCTCGGCTTCGGTGACACGCGCCCACGGCATGGGCGTGTCCGCAGCGACGGTTCGAAACGAGATGGGCACCTTGGAACGCGACGGCTACCTCGTCCAGCCTCACACCAGCGCCGGACGGGTGCCAACCGACAAGGGATACCGCTTCTTCGTCGACCATCTCGCTCCTTCGGCTCACCTCGACGAAGCCCACGCAGAGCAGATCCGCAGCTTTTTCGCTTCGGCTCATGGCGAACTGGAAAGAATGCTCGCCGATACGAGCAAGTTCCTCGCCGGTCTCACTGACTACGCAGCTGTCGTGGTCCGCGACGCAGAGGATCCCGCCCGGGTGCGGTCAGTGCAGCTCGTTTGTTTGTCGTCGACCGTAGCCCTGCTCGTAGTCGTCCTGGCGAGTGGGGCGGTAGAAAAGCGAACTGTGGAGCTGCCCGACGGTTGCGACGAGCGGGTAGCTGTTGCGGTGTCCGACCGCCTCTCGGGGCTAATGGTGGGGTCTACTTTCGGTACCCGTGTGGACATCCCAGCGGTTGGCGGGCCAAGCCTTGACGGCGGCCATCCTGGGGGGTCCGACACCGACGAGGTCACGACGGTCGTGGAAGCCTCACTTCGAGCTTTGTACGGAGATGGGGAGACCGGTTCTCACTCCCCCCAGGTGTTCGTCGGAGGCGCGTCGCATCTGGCCGTGGCTTTCGACGCGGTGGGCACCATCCGAAACGTGCTCGATATTCTCGAGCAGCAGTATGTGCTGGTGACGCTTATCAAGGATGTCATAGACAGCGGGCTGAGCGTCGCTATCGGAGCGGAGCACGGGGTAGTCCCGTTGGCGGACTGCTCGATCGTCGTAGCTCCGTACCGCATCGAAGGCGAGCGGGCCGGTACAGTGGGGATACTTGGTCCGACCAGGATGCACTACGAACAGACGCTCGCTGCTGTTGGGGTAGTGAGCAGAAGGCTGAGCCAGGCACTGAGCAAAGGCTCCGAAGAAAGGTAACGAACTCTTGCCGGCGGCTTCATCCGACGACTTCTACGCAATCCTCGGCGTCTCACGAAGCGCCACCGAGGACGACATCAAAAAAGCTTACCTCCGTCTGGCTCGCGAGTTGCATCCCGACGCCAACCAGGGGGATCCTTCGACGGAGGATCAATTCAAGCTAGTAAATCTCGCCTACGAGACGCTGCGGGACCCTGAGCGCCGGCGCCAGTACGACATGTTCGGGTCCGTTCCCAGGGGTTCCGGTGGCGGGGGAGCCGATCCTTTCGGCGGATTCGGAGCAGGCTTCGGGGATCTCTTCGATGCCTTTTTCGGTGCGGGCGGCATGGGTGGCGGCGGCCGTTCTCGCTCCGGTCCCCGCAAGGGCGAAGACGCTGAGGCAACGATTACGATCGAATTCGCCGGTGCCGTGTTCGGAGTGCAGCACGAGATCACCGTACGGCTCCCGCAGACCTGCTTGACGTGTTCCGGCAGCGGCGCCAGGCCGGGTACCACTCCGATCCGATGCAGCGCGTGCGGGGGCGCAGGCGAGGTGCGCAAGGTGCGCCAGTCGATCCTCGGTCAGATGGTCACCTCAGCGCCCTGCACCCGCTGCGGTGGTACCGGAGAGGAGATACCCACCCCGTGCCCCGACTGCAAGGGAGAGGGACGTCGGCGGGTGGAGCAGAGCTTCGTGGTGGACGTTCCTGCGGGAGTCGACGACGGGGCGACGCTGCGCCTTCCCGGCCGAGGGGCCGGTGGACTGCGCGGGGGCCCGCCGGGGGATCTCTACGTGCACCTGAGAGTCCGCCCGCACCCGGTTTTCACCAGGCGCGGTTCGGAGCTCTCGGCGCTCGTGCACGTCGCGATGACCCAGGCGGCGCTCGGGACGACCGTTCCTTTCGACACCCTCGACGGTGTCGAAGAGCTCGAGATCCCAGCCGGCTCCCAGAACGGTAAGGAGATCCGACTGCGGGGACGCGGCGTTGCGAACCTGGGCGGGCGGGGCCGCGGTGACCTGGTCGTCACGGTTGTCGTCGACACTCCAGACGACCTGAGCAAAGAGCAGGAGGAGCTTCTCCGGCGTCTCGCGGAGATGCGAGGGGAGACGGTGGCCCACGCCGAGGGAGGTCTGATGTCCAAGCTTCGGGGGGCTTTCAAGTAGCCGGCGCCGTGCCAGGCGGCGGCTCGCCCTGCAGGGGCGAAGCCGCACTGAGGGCCCATGTGATAGTCGCCGACATCTCAGATCCCGTGCTCGGCGCACCGGATGCTCATCACCTGGAGACGGTGCTGCGACTGCGTCCCGGGGAACTTGTCGGTGTTACTGACGGGCGGGGTGGGTACGCCCTCTGCGTGTACGCAGGCCGGGGAGCCGTGCGTGTCGACGGGCCGGTGTTACGTGAGCAGGCGCGCCGACCTAAGGTCACCGTGGGATTTGCGCCGGTCAAAGGCGACCGTCCGGAGTGGGCCGTTCAGAAGCTCACAGAGCTTGGAGTGGACCGGATCGTAGCGTTCGACTCTGCGCGCTGCGTGGTCCGCTGGGACGCCGCCAGAGCTGATAGGCACCTGGAGCGCCTGAGGCGCGTAGCTCGTTCCGCTTTGATGCAGAGCCGCCAGTGCTGGCTTCCCGACATCGAGCTAGCCCCTTCATGGCGCACATTGCTCACCGAGGCGGGACCGTCCGAGGTGGCACTCGCCCAGCCGGGAGCGCCGGGAATGGGCCCCGAGGTTCGTACTGTCCTGGTCGGACCTGAAGGAGGGTGGAGCGACGACGAACTTTCTGACGCCCCAGCGACGATAGGTCTCGGGCCGGCTGTCCTTCGCACGGAGACAGCGGCGGTAGCCGCCGGCGTTCTCCTCGCCGCGCTCCGAGCCGGCCTGGTGGCCCCAGCGACCGGCGCCTAGGTCCATGGCCGGGGAAGCGCCTTTCGGCGTGTACGTGCACATCCCGTTCTGCGCTTCGCGCTGCGACTACTGCGCTTTCGCTACTTGGACCGACAAAGGCCATTTGGTAGGCGGGTACGTCGAGGCTTGCAGGACCGCCATCAGGCGCTTGTACGAGGACCGCCCGGCGACGTCGGTGTTCTTCGGTGGAGGGACTCCGTCGCTTATCGACGCCGACCTTTTATGCTCCATACTTGAATCGATCCCGACCCACCCTCACGCCGAGGTGACAGTCGAATGCAACCCCGAGACGGTCGACTTGGCGAAGTTAGCCGCCTACAAGGCGGCTGGTGTGAACAGGCTGTCGTTCGGTGTGCAATCGATGCTCCCCCACGTCCTGGCATCCCTGGGGCGGCGTCACGACCCGGAGTCAGTGCTTAAAGCTGCTGCGGCGGCGGGCGAGGCCGGCTTCGCCGGGGCGTTCAACGTCGACCTGATCATGGGCGGGGCCGGCGAGTCAGTTTCGGACTGGGTGCGTACCGTCGAAGCGGTGCTGGCTTTGGACCCGCCCCCATCGCACGTGAGCGCGTACAGCCTGACCGTCGAGGCGGGCACGCCACTTGCTCGAGACCCGAGCCGCCACCCCGACCCAGACGACCAAGCAGACAAGTACCTCCTAGCGGACGACCTGCTCCGCTCTGGCGGACTGAACTGGTACGAGATCTCCAACTGGGCGCTTCCCGAAGCCGAGTGCCGTCACAATCAGCTTTACTGGTCCGGCGGCGAGTACCGTGGCATCGGTTGCGCAGCCCACTCCCACTCCGTCGACCCTGGCTCTGGTACCTCGCGACGATGGTGGAACGTCAGGACCCCCGAACGCTATTCGGCGCTGGTCGCCTCCGGCGGTGACGGCGAGGCCTCGGGGGAAACGCTCGACGCGTCGCAGCGCAATGCTGAGGGGTTGCTCCTCGCGCTTCGGACCTCCGGTGGGGTTCCTGACACCAGCCTGCCAGGCTGGCGGGACGATCCGGTGCTTGCACGCCTGGTTGAACCCGCCTCCCCGGGGCGGGTCTCACTGACCCGGGAGGGCCGTCTCCTGGCGAACGAGGTAGCCGTGCGGCTGGTCGAACCCGACTCGTAGCCGCGGCCGGAAACCGGTCCCGGCCGCGTCGCTTCGCGTCTGGCCGCGCCGGTGGTGTCGGCGCCCGAGGAGTCAGCCCGCGGGCAGGATGATCACGTCGCCAGCGTAGAGTAGGCTGGGGTCGTCAGGATGAGGTAGTCGACTCCTGTTAGCGGCGATCACCTGCAACCAGTAGGTTGCTACCTCTTGGCGATCAGGTTCTCTTCCCAACCGAAGTCGCAGCGTGTCGGCGGCGATGGACCACAAGTCGTCGCCGGGCCGGACTACCCACAACCCGCCAGCTGCCGGCGGGCCTGCCGAGACATGTCCAGCCGGCGGGACAGGTGGTGGGGCGGAAGGCTTGGCCAGTGCCAGCGCTCGTGTTGGGGCCGATACTGTGGGCTGTCTCAGAGACTCTAAGCCTCTCGGCGCTCGACGAGCTGGCTGCGTCGTCGTAGTAGCAGGCTCCTTGGATGGGTTGAAAAGGACCGGAACCTGAGAGGCCGTCAGGGTCGATTTGTTGGTGGTACTGCATGCGCTGAGAGCGGCAGCCGACACCGATAGTCCGACGGCGAGGGAGACCATAGTGGTGGAGCCGGGAAGACGAACGGCGCTGAGTGTCCTGGCAGCGGCGGTGGCGAGCAGCCGGCCGGTTCGGCCCAAGCCGGACGCGGCGAGGCCGAAAGCTGCAAGCGTCCACAGGCCTAACGCTGCGAGCAGAACGAGGCGGGACAAGGAGAACACCGCGACGAGCGGTCCCACCTTCTCGTACCAACCCGCCCAAGAAGCCGGGTCGCCAGCGGATGGAGGCGCAAGGTATGTCCGTCCCTGCGTGAACACGAGGATCCAGGCAAGGCAGGCGGCGCACCCCAAGCCCGCAAGCTCCAACCCTGGGTTCGCGCGCCAGAACCTCACGGCGATCCTCCAATCTTCAACACCACCGACGCGCCGCTCGCCGTGTTAGCCCGAAGAATGTCACAGCCCCGGCCACTTGGGAAACTAGCCAAAGCCACGGCGCCGGCTACGTGCGCGACCAGGCTTCCCCGATAATGTCCGCCAGGTCCCGGCCAGCCCGGAAAAGTCCAGATGTTCCCGTTGCTCAAGTCGAGCAGCGCCGGCATTACCTTCGAACAGGTCCACCGGCCAGCTGTCACAGATAGCCTTCCCGCTGATCCAGGTGACAATTCCAAGGGTCCGGAAGGTCCGATGACGGTAACAGTCCGAGATAGGTGCGCCGTCGGACTTCGTGGGCTGGTCCTGCTATCGAAGGTGACACCAGCGGTCAACGCGATCGCCACCGCTGTTGCCATGAGCGCGGCGGCGAGCCTCCGCTTGGATGTCGTCCTCCTTCGGGGATGGATGGACAGGCGAGCGGCGATCGAGCCGCCTGGTGCTTGACCGTCGGGTGACCCAGAGTCACCTCTAGCCCCCTCGGCGCTTCCTCGGCTGGGAACGTGGCCTGCCGGCTTTGCATGGTCAACCGGGCCAGCCGGGCCAGTCGGGTCAGCCGGGCCAGTCGGGCCAGTCGGGTCAGGTTGGTCGGATGGACCAGGCTGGGAGCAGCGGGAGTATTCCGAGAGTCGCCTTGCCAGGTCCCGGAGCCAGCTTTCGTCTCGCCCTACGCCTGCGCCCCCGTCTGCGAGCATGCGCCTAAGCGTCCGCTCGGCCCGACGGGCACTAGGGTGGTGGACCGGGATGAGCCTCGAATAGCCAAGGCGGCCGGGCCTTCCTGTCCTGCCGCCGAGATCGCTAGCGAGGCGCTCTGCTATCAGCGCTGTTACGGCTCTACGGTCGTCCCGGGCTAGCCGGTCACGCTCAGCAGGGTCCGAGGGCCATCTCGCGTTTCCGAATCCGCACAACACCGGGTGGCCATCGCCGTCCAAGATCACATGGTCGGCGGTGATGGCAGTGTGCATGCATCCGACTCCGTGAAGGTCCCCGAGGGTGGTGCACAGGGCCGCAGCCCACGCCGCCGTGACCTGCGGGGCCTGAGGTGGCACCTCGGAGAGGACCCTGCCCTGAACGCGCCGCACGCAGACACTCCCGCCGGCCGCCGACACCAGCCTGACCACCCCGGGATGCGCAACGGCCCGGAGCGTAGCGGCTTCTACTCGGAGTCGATCTCTGTCGTCCGCTGTAGAGGCCACCTTCTCCACCGTCTCAGCCCCGAAAACGATCCTCACAAGTCGGAGAATATATGAAACATACTTAAATAGCAATAATTACGTGGCTGGCTTTCTCGCGGTTTCTTACCAGAGCGCCCCAGCGGGTAGAACAATGAGGAGATGGGAAGCTCGCAGCCCGGAGTGCTCGTATTCGGGTCGATCAACATGGACCACCTGGTCAGGGTACGGACCCTGCCGGCACCAGGCGAGACAGTCCTGTCGCAGGGCTACAAGTCGGCTCCGGGTGGTAAAGGCAGAAACCAGGCTGTGGCGGTCGCCTCCGTGGGCGGGACCGTGTCGATCGCCGGCGCGGTAGGTGACGACCCGGCCGGAGGGCTACTCCTAGCAGACTTGGACCGGTCTGGCGTGGAGCGCTCGATGGTGCAGATCGTGGCGGGCTCGTCTAGCGGTCTCGCCCTCATCACGGTCGACGCTGGCGGCGAGAACACGATCGTCGTCCACCCCGGCGCGAACTCCAGGGCAAACCCGGTCCGCCGTGAGGCTGTGGACCCAGCCGTATACCGAGTCATGCTGTGCTCGTTGGAAGTGCCCCTACCAAGCGTCAAGGCGACTCTGGACTTGGGCCGGGCGCTGGGCCTGATCACGGTGGTCAACGCCGCACCCGTGGACGCCGCTGCCGACGAGACTTTAGAAGCGGTACTTCTAGGAGCGGATGTGGTCATCGTCAACCGCTCCGAAGCTGTCGCGCTTGCGCAACGGTTGCCCCAACGCGGCGCCCGACAGGGCAGCGCCGAACAGAACTGGTCTGGCTGGCCGGATACTGCGGAGGGACATGAGATCCCAGATGAACGCCTCGCGGAAACTGTCGCATCCTGGCTACGCGGGGCGGACAGCAAGTCTGCGAGGCTTCCCACTTTGATAATGACTCTCGGTGGTGAGGGGGCGGTGTATGTGGACGCTGGCGGCGCCCACCATGTGCCCGCCTACCAGGTGAAAGTCACGAGCGCGGTCGGTGCGGGGGACGCCTTCGCCGGTGTGCTGTGCCATGCCCTCGCCTGCGGGCGGCGGATCGACGAGTCGGCAGAGCTAGCCTCTGCAGCGGCCGCGGCGCACGTGTCGGGAGGATTGTCGTCGACATCCCTGGCGGAGATGGTCCGTCGACCGGTCGCTTGACTTGCGGAATTTGCACTGTGGCGGTGGCCCGGCCAGCTCTCAGTAGAGTTCACGGTGCTGTGAGTCAAAGCAGCGCGGGTCGGCCCGACCGTAGAAATAGTCGCTTCGGTTACTGGCCCGTTACCGCTCCTTTCGTGGGGAGCCTGGTCGTGCTCATGCTGAGCGCGCTGATACTGATCGATGTCGCCGGATATGCCTACGAGCGGGTCGGCCTTTCGGTTGGCTGGTTCCAGATGATCATAATCGCCAGCATCTTGGGTAGCCGGGTCAACATCCCCGTAGGGCGCTTCCCAGACGAAGAGCGAGTGGAAACCGCCCACGTGGTGGCCTTCGGCGTCAGATATACCGTGCCCTCGGTACGCTGCCACGCTAGTCGGAGCTCCAGCGGTGGCCGCAGCGGCTTACGTCTGCGGCACGCTCGGAACTCTTGTCGGCGCCGACATATTGAACCTGCCCAGGATCCGCAATCTCGGCGCGCCCATAGCGTCCGTGGGAGGCGCTGGCACTTTCGACGGCGTACTTTTGGCCGGCATCTTGGCTGTAGTGCTAGCCACCCTGTGAGGCACTGCCGTCATCACCGTATGGTGGGACCGGCGGTCACGGCGAAGCGGCGCTCGCCGAGCTCCACTTGGGCGGAACGGTAAGTTCCACGATAGTGGAAGAGATCGACGTGAATACCCAACAGATCGGAGCGCCATGCCAGCTAGCAAGCTGATACTCGACGGTGACTACGGCATCGACGATGCCATGGCGGCGTTGTATCTGTGCCACGATCCCGACGTGGAGATCCTCGCCGTCGGCACCGTGCACGGCAACGCCACCGCGGCCGCGGCGGCCAAGAACGCGTTGTCGGTCCTTGCTATCGGAGGACGTCGCCGCGTTCCTGTCGCCGTCGGAGCGCGCAGGCCGCTGGCCCAACCCGTTGACATTTCTTCGATGGTGCACGGCGACGACGGCCTCGGCGGCAGGGCACCCGAATTGCCGCAGGGGACGAACCCATTGGATATCCCAGCGGCCTTGCAGATAGTCCAGACCGTGCGCAACCATCCCGGCGACTGCACGATCGTCGCGACGGGTCCGCTCACCAACCTCGCCCTTGCCTTGATGCTCGATCCCGACGTGGCGTCGATGGTCGAAAAGGTGGTGATCATGGGTGGCACCATTGACCATCCCGGCAACATCAGCCCGTACGCTGAGGCGAACATCGCCCATGATCCCGAAGCTGCGAAGCTAGTGTTCGAGTCAGCCTGGCCCGTCACTCAGGTCGGCCTGGACGTAACGATGTCGGCGTGGATAGGCCCGGAGGAGCTCCAGAGGATCGAGCGTAGCCAGACCGCCGCCGGCAGGTTCTGCTGGGACATCCTCCAGCACTACTTGCAGTTCTACTCGACCCGTCACAGCCGCCCCGGCTGTCCCCTGCACGACCCGAGCGCTGCTCTCGTCGCCCTCGACGCCAGCCTGGCTTCGCGGTCGTTCGCAACTCCGGTCGATGTGGAGTTGCATTCAGTGACCAACCGGGGGATGCTGATCGTCGACAAGCGCGAGTTCGCGGCCGAGCATCACCACCCTGGCCAGCCCCAAGTCGAGGTCGTGACCGAACTCGACAACGAAAGGCTCATAGCGACATTCATAGAAGGCTTACTCGCAGAGCCGAGCACGGGCCTGCAGCCCTGATCTTTGCGGCAGCCTTTCCACTAGGCGTACAGACCTGCTCCGACGGCCAAACAGGTGGGCCTACCTAGCGACCAGCTGCAGCAGAGGACGAACAATATTTTTCTTATCTAGACCCTTTCGGACAGGCTTGTCATTTACATAGCATTTGGCTGTGGCTATCCTCGGGGAACAGCCGGGTAGGCAGGTCTGGGTTTCGCCGCTCCGCCAGATCGAACTGTCGGCGCAGGAACGCGCGAAAGAAGCGGACCTTGACATGGCCAATCCGGGCGCCAAAGACGCGCTTCGCAACCTCCTAGTAGACGAGGTGGCCCAGTGGAGAGGCGATTACAGGGAAGGAAGCCGGCCGTTCGACATTGTCGATCCTGACGCCGCTGTCGACAAGGCTCTTCGAAATCTCGTCGGGTATGGACCCCTGGAGCCCCTGCTGGCAGACCCCGACGTCTGGGAAATTATGGTTAACGGTCCTTCGTCGATCTTCGTCAAGCGGCGCTCAGGTCCGGGCGGTTTCCACGACGAGGTGTTCCACGACGACGACCATGTCGCCCGGGTGATCACCAAGATCATGGAGGACTCGGCGGCGTCGCACCGCAAACTTGACCCGGCGGATGGCCTCCAAGACGCTCAGCTCGACGACGGAGCCCGCATGCACATCGTCCACGCTGACATAGGCAGGGACGGGCACATGCTGGTCAATATACGAAAATTCTCGGGGGTTGTCCGCCGGAGCCTTAACGAACTTGTGAGCCTCGGAATGCTAGACGCGCGGTCGGCTGGGTTCTTGTCGGCCTGTGTCAGGACCGGAGCGTCAGTACTGGTTTCGGGTGCTCCCGGGTCGGGCAAGACGACCCTCCTCGGGTGTCTCGTAGCGCAGGTCGATGCGTCGCTACGCGTCGTGGTAGCGGAAGAGGTGTTCGAGACCGTGGTGGAGTTGCCAAACGTCGCTCATATGCAGACACGTCCCGCCCGCGCGGATCGTAAGGAAGTGGACTTGCGCCGGTTGGTGTCAGGATTTCTAAGGATGGCACCAGATGTAGCAGTAGTTGGTGAAGTTCGCGACCGGGAAGCGCTTCCGCTGCTGCTAGCTCTGTCGTCGGGCGTGCAGGGCTTTACTACGATTCACTCCGGCTCAGCGCGCCAGGCTTTGTCGCGTCTTCGTTTCGTGTGCCAGTTGGCGGACATCGGGTCGGAGATGACCACGTCTGCGTTGTCGGCGCTGGTGAGCGATGCTGTGGACGTAGTGGTCCATTGCGTTCGGGTGGGAGGTGATATCCGAGTGGGCGAGGTCCTGGCGGTCGAGGACCTTCAGGTGTCGGAGGGTACGGTGGCGTTCACCACGACGACAGTGTTCGCACGGGGTCGCTTTAACGACGAACTGAGCTGGTCGGGCAATATCCCGGTACGCCTTACCAGGGCGTTCGAACTCCACGACTTCGACGTCAGGGATCTTTTGGGTGGAGGTCCTCTACGATGAAGCCGTCCGACGTCGCCGCTTTGGCGGCGGTACTCGCCGGCGCTGGCGCCTACCTTGTGCTGAACGCTTACAGCCCGAAGGACGAGCAACGCCGGAGGTCGACCAAGCTGCGGATGGACATGCTCGGGCAGCGTTCGAAAGCGTGGCTTGTGCAGGCCGGTCTGGCTGAGGTAACTCCCGGAGCGTTCTTCGCTGCTCTTTGCGCGTCTGGTGCTGCTGGGGCGATAGGGGGATACTTGATCTTCGACGCCGCTGCCCCTGCGATAGCGACGGCTCTGTTCGTTGGCGGGTTTCCGCTGGCCAGCTACCGAAGGCGTCGCCTTGACCGCATAGACGCGGCCAGACATGCGTGGCCGGCGATGCTAGAGGAGATCAGGATGAGGGCCGGTTCCATGGGCCAGTCGATCCCCCAAGCTCTCTTCGAGGCCGGGCGGACATCCCCTGGCCCTTGGAGGAACGCGTTCGCGCTCGCAGAGCGAGACTGGTTGCTGACTACCGACTTTGCGGCCACGACCGCTGTTCTAAAGCAGGGCCTTGCCGACCCGACCGCGGACGCCGTCTGCGAGACCCTCCTAGTGGCCTACGAGGTAGGTGGCTCGGACGTGGACCGCAGGCTCGCAGACCTGATAGAAGACCGGATCTCGGATCTTCAAGCGCGCAAGGAGGCTGCGTCCAAGCAGGCAGGGGTCCGCTTCGCACGCAAGTTCGTTCTGTTCGTGCCGCTTGGGATGGCCTTGGCAGGACTGTCGATAGGCTCAGGCAGAGCTGCCTATGCGAGTGCCGGCGGCCAGCTGGCCGTGATAGCCGCGCTCCTGGCCATCGCTGGCTGTTGGGTTTGGTCAGGGCGGCTGCTGAGAGTTGAAAGTCCCCCGAGGGTGTTCAGATGACAAGCTTTGGGGGTAGGTGACATTTGACGCGTCTGGAGCTAGTGCTGGGGTTGCTGCTTTGGGCGGGTTCCGCTCTGCTCTTATCCCAGCTTCGCCGGTTCGGCGGTGAAACACTCACTGACCGTCTAGGACCGTTCAACCCGGGGTCGGCCAGCCGGCAAGGCCGCGACGGCGGGAGGGACAGGTCACTTGCGGCGGTCCTCGGTCCGCTGGCAGGGCAGATAGGCGATCGTATCTCTACCCTCTTTGGCGTGGTTAGCAGCCCTGACGAACGTCTGCGTAGGATCCACTCCTCCGAGACAGCGAAGAGGTTTCGGGCTCGCCAGATGGGACTGAGCCTATTGGCACTAGTTGCGGCAGCAGTCGTCGCCAGCACTGTTGCGCCGAACCCCTCGATCGGGCTGCTGATGATTTTGGGACTGCCGCTACTGGTCTTCTTGGCCATCGAGCAGGGTTTGGAGCGGAGGGCGAAAAGCTGGACTGACACCACCGACCTAGAGTTACCGGTTGTCGAGGAGCAGATGGCCATGCTTTTAAGCGCAGGGTTCTCTTCGAGCTCGGTGCTCGCACGGATATCTGAGAGAGGTGGTGGCTGCGTAGCGCAGGACCTGAGACGGGCTCTAAACCGGGTGGCCCAGGGATCGACCCAGGCCCAGGCGTTGGGCGAGTGGGCCGAGCTGTCAGGTTCCGAAGGCGTCAGACGGCTTACGCGGGTCCTCAGCCTTCACTCTGATTCGGCGGACCTCGCACGGCTCGTGTCATCGGAGGCCCGCCAGGTGCGACGTGATCTGCACACCCGTACCCTGACGCGTCTCGATCGTCGCTCCGAACAGGTGTGGATACCGGTTACTGTCGCTGCGCTCGTGCCTGGAACGATCCTGCTTGCAGTGCCTTTTCTTGACGCTCTGCGCATCTTCTCTAACGCGTGAGGGGACCAGAAGCATCAAGGAGGTCAAATATTTGGTAGTAGTAACTCGGAACCAGATTTGCGAGGAACCTTGTCGACTCGTCCAGACACCAAGATGCCCCGTCGGTGTAGTGGAAGTTGGGTCGCCTGTAACGCGCGTCACGTTTGAGTGGCGCCAGGGTTCGCCGAGCCGGGCGAAACGGCGAACGCCCATCCGATGGTATACCCCCAGCGGGTATACTTGTAGGTGAGGTTCAAGCGGAATAGAGGTGCGATATGGTACAAAAGCTGCTCTACCGGGTACCTGGGATGACCTGTGAGCACTGCACCCGGGCGGTTTCAGCTGAGGTGTCGGCCGTCGAGGGGGTGAGCGAAGTTCAGGTCGATCTTGCCGGCAAGCTCGTGACCGTCACAGGAGAGGATCTCGACGACCGGGCACTTCGGGATGCCATCGAAGAGGCCGGCTACGAGGTGGCCTGATGGTGTCCGACACCCAGTCCGACGCACGTTCTCTCGCTCAGCCCGGGAGTCATGGCAAAGCTGAGCGTAACTACGTCGAACTCGCCATTTCGGGCATGACCTGTGCATCGTGCGCTGCAAGGATCGAGAAAAAGCTCAACAAGCTCGACGGTGTGTCAGCCGACGTCAACTACGCTAGCGAACACGCCGCAGTCCGCTACGATCCGGCCAGCGTCGACATTGAGAAGCTGATCGCGGCCGTGGAAGCCGCCGGGTACCAGGCGGCTTTACCGGAGTCTACAGGCGACCAGGACACCACCCACTACTATCGGCTGCGTTTGGCTTTGGCGATCGCTTTGAGCATCCCGATGCTCGTATTCGCGTGGTCTCCAAGCAGCCGCCCAGACGGGTGGAAGTGGATCTCCCTGGTGCTGGCCACCGCGGTCGTGTCATATTCCGGGTGGCCTTTCCACAGGGCTGCAGCGCTCAACGCCCGCCACGGCGTTGCGACGATGGACACGCTCGTGTCGGTCGGAACGCTGTCCGCTTGGGCCTGGTCGGCGGTGGTAGTCGCGGGGGGAATCCGAAGCGCAGTCTACTTCGACACTGCCGGGGCGATCACCGCCTTGATCCTGACAGGCCGGTACCTCGAAGCCGTGGCCAAGCGACGTTCAGGGGATGCCATACGAAGTCTGGCCGAACTGGGAGCTAAGGAGGCGACCGTTCTGCGAGACGGGATGGAGATCACGATCTCGGCTGGTGAACTGGCTGTAGGGGACCGTTTCGTGGTCCGTCCCGGTGAGAAGGTAGCAACCGACGGTGTCGTAGTCGAAGGTTCGTCGGCGGTCGATCAGTCGATGCTCACCGGCGAGTCGACACCCATTGAAGTAGCACCCGGCGACAAGGTGGCCGGCGCTACCTTGAACACGTCGGGGAGGCTTGTCGTAGAGGCGACCAAGGTGGGTTCCGCCACGGCGCTCGGACGGATAACCAGGCTGGTAGCCGAGGCTCAAGCCGGCAAAGCCCCGGCCCAGCGTCTCGCCGATCGGGTTTCGTCGGTGTTCGTACCGGCAGTCATCGGGGTATCGGCGCTCAGCCTGGTCGGGTGGCTGCTGTTCGGGGAAGTGAGTGTTACGACCGCGTTCGCCACGGCCGTCGCGGTGATCGTCATCGCCTGCCCATGTGCTTTGGGGCTGGCAACTCCGACCGCTCTGATGGTAGGGGCAGGGCGCGGAGCGCAGCTCGGGGTCGTCATACGAGGCCCGGAGGCCTTGGAGCAGACTAGGCGCCTCACGACGGTCGTGCTCGACAAGACCGGAACAATCACCCAAGCCAAGATGACCGTGGTGGCTGTGATCCCAGCGCCGGACGCGGACGAGGACGAGCTGCTCGCTCTTGCAGGTGCCGCCGAGAATCCGAGCGAGCACCCAATCGCCCGGGCGATAGCGGCCTACGCTCGGAACCGTCTCGGTGCTCTTGCGCCAGCGGAATCTTTCGGTGCGAGACCTGGCCTTGGAGTCCAAGCCGTAGTCGACGGCCGTGCGGTAGTCGTAGGCCGACCGAACCTTCTCGGAGATTGGGGGATCGAAGTCCCCGACGGTCTGCGTGCTGAGGCAACCAGGCTGGAGGAAGCGGGCTCTACGGTGATAGCAGCTGCGGCGGATGGCCGGACACTAGGGCTGATCGCCGTCGCCGACCGGATCAAGCCGACCAGCCGTCAGGCGATAAGCGACCTTCGGGCTCTAGGTCTCAAGACCATCTTGCTGAGCGGGGACAACGAGCGCACCGCTAAAGCTGTCGCTGCTCAAGTGGGCATAGACATCGTCATAGCCGGGGTGTTGCCCGAGGAGAAGGCGGCTGTGGTAGCGAGCCTGCAGGCGGGCGGAGAAGTCGTAGCGATGGTAGGAGACGGCGTCAACGACGCTCCCGCCTTGGCCCAAGCCGACCTCGGGATGTCGATGGGAGCCGGGTCGGACGTGGCGATCGAGGCTGCTGACGTGACTCTCGTCGCCGGGGACCTGCGATCGGCCGGCGTTGCCATACGCCTGGCTAGAAGGACGCTGAGGACGATCAAAGCAAACCTGGTGTGGGCCTTCGGCTACAACGTCGTGGCTATACCCCTCGCCGTCGCAGGAATCGTGAACCCTATCGTCGCGGCTGCGACCATGGCCTTCTCGAGCGTGTTCGTGGTGTCCAACTCCCTTCGCCTACGCCGGTTCGACCTTGTCCGAGGGTCCCGCCCCGCTTCGGGAGTCGACGGCTCCCATTCGCAACCCCAGCCGTCATCGCGTGCATGGGCGCTCGACGAAGCGTGACGCCACCCGCCGCCCCCGATCCCACCGACTCCTATTCCCCCGGCCCTGGAGCCTTCAGCCACGATGGCCCCAGTGACGGCCCCCCCTACGGGTACGTCAAGGACAAAGATGCGCTTCTCAGGCGCATGCGTAGAATCCAAGGGCAGGCTCGCGGTATCGAGAAGATGATTTCCGAGGACCGCTACTGCATAGACATTCTCACCCAGGTGGCGGCGGTGTCCACGGCTCTCGAAGCCGTCGCCGGGCTAATCCTCGAAGACCACGTCAACCACTGCGTGCGCAACGCTCTCGCCTCGGGGGACGAGGCGGTCGCGAACGAGAAGACCAAGGAGCTTCTAGAGGCTGTCCACCGCTTCACCCGGACCCGCTGAAAGGTGCCAGGCCGCAACAGCGCCAAGACCTTGCTTATACTGATTCTTAATCACCTATTGATAACATCTATGTAGTTCAAGTATCATCTGTTGGTAGAAGGTGGACACGCTGATCGGCCCGGGTTGGGTGCCGGTCGGCCTGGTGGTGCTTTGTTAGAGATAGGGAGGGTCTATGAACGGGCGCGCTCGAAGTGAGGGCCGACTCTGCCGCCGGCGCGACGAAAGAGGCGAGGGAGTGATCTCCGCCGCCATCGCTGTACTGATAATGGCTTTCTTGGGGGTGGCGATGTGGATAGCCTTCAGCGCCACTTTCCAAAACGCTGCAGCGCATGTCAATACTCAAGTCAACTGCATCGGTCAGACGACGACGGGGTGCTGAACTAGCCTTGAGCGACGCCGGCATCGGCGTCTTTGGGACGGTGTTCGGCTTCTTGATCTTCATGGTCCTATTGCTGTTCGCAGTGCAGGTCGTAATACGCCTGTACGCCACGTCGACTCTGACCGAGGTAGCTATCAGGGCGGCCCAGACGGTAGCTCAGTCGCCACTTCTTGGCGGTGATGTGGCACAAGCCGAGGCGGTGGCGCGCCAGTCCCTTGGATCGTTCGGAGCCTCTCACACCGTCTTCGTTTGGGAGAGAGTCGACAGCCAGGACGTGGTCTTACGCGTCAGCGCGTCGAGCCCCGAGGTGCTGCCCGGGTTCCCGGGCTGGGGCATCATATCGCGTACGGTGACTGTCAGAACTGAGCAGTTCCGTTGACGTCACGGTCGGGGCGCAAGCGAGGAGAGGAAGGCTTCGTCGCAGGCTTCGAAGGCTTTCTCTTCGGGATGCTCCTGTTCGTGGCGGGCACCCTTCTCGTCTCTTACGCGTGGGCGGTTGTCGACACCTCGTCGGCGACAGCGCAGGCTGCCAGAGAGGCTGTTCGCACCTACGTCGAGGCAACCGACCCTTCGCAGGCTGCAGCGCAAGCCCAAAGCGCAGCGATGGCCACTTTGACCGGTTGGGGCAAGAAACCTCAGCTCGCTAAAGTGACGCTAAGCGGGGGAGGCCTCGAGCGCTGCGCACGAGTGACTGTCAGCGTGTCGTATCCCTCTCCGCTGCTCGTGCTTCCTTTCGTGGGTGATGTAGGAAGCTCGACTACCGTCACTTCGAGCCAGTCGGAGCTCGTCGATCCCTACAGGAGCGGGCTGTCGGGACAGGCGAACTGCCCGTGAGCGTCTGCTGTTCGTCCTCCAGGCGCCTCCCCGGAGGTGGCGCGTCGGGCTGGAACGGGGTCGAAGCCGGCAGCGTGCTCGCTTTGGTGCCAGCCGGCTTCATGATCTTGATCATCCTCGCTGCTCTGGCGATCAACAGTGCGGTCGCATACAGGGCACGCGAGCAGCTCCACGACGTTCTCCTTGCTGCCGCCAACGACGGGGCCGCTGCGGGCCTGAGTGGGACGTCTTTCTACTCAACCGGCGCGCTTGTGCTGGCACCCCGACTCGTCGACCGGGAAGTCTGCTCGTCTATCTCGGCGCAGGGAGCGCACGGCCTTGTAGTGCAGGCGGTGTCGGTGTCCGTGTCGGGCCTGTGGGTGCAGGTCACCGCGAGCGCTGTTACGCAGGGGATTTTCGTACAAGGAGTTCCCGGGGTGGGCCGGGTCGTGGTGTCGTCCACAGCGACGGCGGTCGTAGCTGACAGTCCGGTGGTCAGCACCGGACCTGCGGCCTTTGGGGCGCCACGGTTGCTGGCCTGCTGAGAACCCAGCCAGTTTCCAGGCTGGCTAGGCGGCAGTGCTCGCAGTGTTCACCGGTGCTTATTTCCCGGCTGCGATCCCTTGGCCGAGGGCGACGAGATCGTCAGCGGCGAACGTCAGGTCGGCGTGCCTTGTTTGCTCTACTGACGAAGGCGCGCCGAGCGCGGCCTGGGCTTCGTCTAGTGCCGATGTCCAAAGTCTTCCCCACGCAGGGACCGGAGAGCGACCAACAGCACGCGCGGCCTGAAGTTCGGACCTCAGTTCGGCTGAGGCCGATGAGGCCTGGACGGCTGGTTGGATCGGCGTGTCGAGATGTTCCACGTCCAAGGCGACAGCGTCCAGGTACGGCGTGACTTTGGTTGCCCACGCCTTTTGGGGGCTCGCTGCTGAGGACGGACGGTGAGCCAAGGCGGCGACGCCGACGAGAGCGACCGCGAGTGCCGCTGCTGGAGCGGTCCGCTTCGTGGCTCGTGCAACGAGCCCCCAAGTCTCCTTGACGGCGCGGCCAGGATCGGATGGTCCCGTATTGGATCCCCTAAGGTCAATGTCCGGGGCCGGCGGGGGAGAGCTCGCCCACCCGATGACCCCCTCGGCGGGCCTTGGTGGTTGGGGTCGCAACGGCCGGCCCCAGGATCCGGGTGCGATTGCAGTAGTCAGGTTGGGGGAAGTCGCCACAGGTTTGGGCAACCCTTCGGACCTTGGAGCGTTGGTAGGCGGACGGTCGACGGTAGCAAGAGCCATCGACATATCTATCGGCAAGAATGTCGCTGGACAACACCTCTACGGACAAAAAGCCCTCGGACTGACCGTATGAGCCGTTCTCTGGAGGCTCTCGCCTCTAGGCTCCGAGCGTACGTCAGGCTCCGAGCGTACGTCGCCCAACCCGGGGCTCACTAGGGGAAGGCACGTCACAGGAGAAACGATCGGACAGAATAATTGCCATGCGCCTTGTTATAGCCACGTGCAGCGTCGACTACGCCGGCAGGCTGTCCGCGCACTTGTCAACGGCAACCAGGCTCATAATGCTCAAAGCCGATGGATCGGTCTCAGTGCACTCCGACGATCGGGCCTACAAGCCTCTCAACTGGATGACCCCTCCGTGTGCGATGACCGAAAATGGAAGCTCTTGGGTGTTCACGAACCAGAAGAATGAGACCCTGACCATTAACCTCGATGCCGTGCATCTGGATGTGAGTGAGGATCTCGGAGTCGAACCTGGCCTACTCAAGGACGGGGTAGAAGCTCATCTTCAGGAGCTTTTGGCCGCTGACCCGACCGCGTTGGGAGAAGGCTTACGTCTCGTGAAACGCGAGTATCCGACCGACATCGGGCCGGTCGACTTGCTGTGTCGGGACGAAGAAGGCAGGGCAGTAGCGATCGAGATAAAGCGGCGCGGCGAAATAGACGGGGTCGAGCAGCTCGCTCGTTACGTGGAACGCCTAGACCTTGACGGGCGTCTCCGCCCCGTGAGGGGAATATTCGCCGCTCAGAAGATCCGTCCCCAGGCGCGTGTGCTCGCTGGGGCGAGGGGGATTCTCTGCGTCGAGGTCGACTACGACGAGCTACGGGGTCGTAAGAGCGACGACCTGAGGTTGTTCTGATAGCCCCGGCGCGTTTTCGCACTCGGACATCTGGCTTCTAACCTTC
Organism: Actinomycetes bacterium; assembly: GCA_021808665.1. The sequence goes on along the minus strand of JAKBBA010000008.1, from coordinate 11,063 downwards.
GGTGAGGGTCCCGAGCGACCCGGGTTCGATGCGCTGGGGAAGGCTCGACCGCGGTGCCGAGTCGGCCACGCGACTGACGAGGGACTCGACTGCGTGGGACAGCGGCTTGGTGAGCGCCTCGGGGAAGGACGTTCCATAGCGGAACACCTCCTCCACGTTGCGTTCAGGGAGCGTGAGAGGAGCAGCTAAGGCAAGTTCGACGCCCGAGGCTGCGAGCAGTTCAGCGAGTGCCCGAGCCGAGCTGGCACGAGATGCCGGATGGCGGGGGGAACGGTTTAGGACCGCCAGGATACGATTCTGGTCCACGCCTGAACGCACGAGCCTTCGGATGAGGCCGGCGAGCGAGTGGACCCCTTTGAGGCCTGCCGTGCCGACAGCGACGGTAACGTTGGCCTGCCGGGTCGTCGACCTGGCGAGATGGTTTCGGTCCTCGACGTCAGCAGAACCGCATTCCTTCTCCCCCTCCACGTCGCCCGTGACGTCAGCGACGACCACTTGGAAGCTTCTGCGCAGCCCGGCGATGGCTGCCTCGGTGGCCCTCGGCCGTAGCGCCACCCACCCTTCTGGCTGGCGTAGTCCGAGCAGCAGTCGGTAGCCCCTCCTCGGGAAGTCGAAAGTGAACGCTCGCACCTCGTTCGGGTCGGGACGTCCAAGGCGGTGACTCTCCACGAGCTCTTGCAGCCCGGGACCAAGCTGCGGGCTGTCGTGGAGCATGGCCTGCTCTGCCCGGAGAGCACAATCGGCTAGCACCACTTGACCTACGTAGCGTGCGTCGGTGCCCATGCACTGCGCTATTGCGGCGGCGACACTAGAAGCGCCGGTCCCTCCAGGGCCGCAGACCGCTATCAGCTGCCCGAACCACAGTGATTGGGTCAAGTCGTCGGCCACCGGCGGGAGGCCAACGGCGCGCCCGACCATCCGGCAGTGGGACTCCAAAGCGTCCAGCAGCTCGGAGGGACTGAAATCCGACCGCAACTTGGCTACAACACCGAGATCGTCGGGGGTAACACGCGGGAGCTTGCCGCTGGTTACCACTATCACCGGGACCTGAGACCTTGAAGCGGCGCCGACGAGGTCACGGTCGAAACCTGGTGCCAACCCATCCACCAATACAGCGGAGTGAGTTCGCCCCGATGCTAACCGAGCGCGGATCTCTTCGGCCGATATGCACTTGACGAAATCGGCGGGGATCGTCGCCGACATGGCCCACTGTCCGAGGGCTTCGAACCACTGCGAACGGGCTGGAGCAAGCCCGAGCAGGACGTAGCGTTCATTCCCCGAGTTGACCACTCTAACCGCCGGTGCCTTGAACAGTTCCCTGTGCCGTACCCGGGCCTGGTCCTGTGCCGTCGGATGGCTCAGCGAGAACCAGCTCTACGGTGGAAGTCTGCGAAGCTGCCACCAGGACTTCGACGTCGCTCAGGTTCGCCACGCCGAGGGTCACGTCCGTCAGAGTCCCGGTACTTCCGGCCAGGCCGGAAGAAGAATGGGCAATTGAAACTAACACAGCGCCTCGCATTACCACCGTCGAGGCGGGTGTAGCGACAGGCGACCCTGCCAAGCCTCCGGCAGGCTGGGCCGTGCCAGAGGCGGTCCCAGTAGAAGCCGCCCCAGAACTGCCGCTCGCGGGGGAGGAAGGTGGGACGGCCAAGACGTCCACCTTCTCGCCGGGAAACAGGCCCAGAAGCGAGTCGGGGTTCACCGGGATACTAACAGGGCGGGTTGGTGGCTCTGGCGGGTCGAGCATCGAGGACTCGATGAGCTCGCCGGGTTGGACCGGGCTCGCAAGGGTCCTGCCCGTTAGTGACGATCCGGCGCTGAACGCGTTACCTGAGATGCTTGGGGGTAGGTAGATAGCTGCGCTCGAAAGCTCCGAAGGCTCGAGCACGCTTCCAGCAGGGATGGGGCGGTTGGCTACAACGTACTGCCTGGTAGTCGCCTTCGCCCCAGAGAGGACCGAGGCGAAGGCGACTACCCCTGCAGCGCAGACCATAAGGCCACCCAGTACTGCTCTGGCGTTGACACGTCGGGTGCGTCCGGGCGAGATGACCCCTGCTGCGGGGTCCTTTGGGAGGCGTCGGGACGGGGGGCTGGGCGAAAGTGGACGGGGGCGCTCAAGTGAGCGTCCCGGCCACCGCCGTCGAAGAGAAGCATCAGCGGGCAACCACCGCACTGGATATGAAATCTATCGAGAAGCCACCTTTTTGTCCAATTTTGAGATAGGATTGGGACATGAGCGAAGGAATCGAGTGGCTCGGCACGCGCGAAGCTTGCGACAGGCTTGGTGTGACCCTGCGTACCCTGTACCGCTTCATAGACGAGGGACAGCTACCCGCGTACAAGATGGGCCGGGTTATAAGAGTTCAGGCCTCGGATATTACAGACTTCATCTCGCGAATGAAGATTGAACCGGGGACCCTGGAGCACCTCTATCCCGAGCCCAAGCCCCGCGCTGCTCGCGACGACACTTTCAGCCAGGACGGGTCCGTCCACGCAGAGGTCGACTGAGCACCGTTCGGGGCGGATTGGTTTTCGTGTCAGAAGATCTCGCACCAGGTGATCGCTGACGAACGAATGCGGGTTGCGTGTTCTTGGCCGTCAGGTCGAATGCTAACCACGTCCTCTCCGACGGCAACGATTACGCCGTGGAAGGACGAGGACTCCGTCCGGAGGGTGACCGGCGCCGACTCATCCCACAGAAGGTCTAACACGGTAGCCATGGTGGTGGAGATCGGAGCTAATCGCGCCCCGGCTGGGCGCCCTGTTCTGTTCGCGGCGCTGTCTGCTAGGGGAGTGATCGACACCAAAGCGTCTATCCGTACCAGTGTTGGCTTGCCCGAAGCCGCTTCGAGGGTGACAAAGTCTTTTGCAACCCCTACGAGCCGTCCAGACACCCGGTGCCCGCCGGCGTCAGCCAACACGACGCTAGACGTCTCGGCAAGGTCCACCAGTAGTCCGGTCCAGGTGGCGGTGCTCGCGGCCCGCTCCAGCATCTCACGGGAACTGGTGCGCTCCGCCGCTGCTTCCACGACGCGCTCGGAGGCTTGCCAGGCTCCCAATCGTCCAAGCAGGTCTTCCACGGCCCTCGGGTCGGGCGCGTACGAATCATCCGCGGGCGCCATTGCCACGAGGGTAGTGTGAAGTGCGTGGACGAATGTATCTTTTGCCGGATAGTCGCAGGTGACCTGCCGGCCCGGCAGGTGGTTTCGACCGGCCAAACGTACGCGTTCTTCGATCTCAACCCTGTGGCGCCGGTGCATTTCCTTGTCATCCCGAGGGTGCACATAGACAATGCTGCTTGCGTGGAGCCGGGGCATGGCGCCATCATGGCGGAGATGTTCACCACGGCTCGCGCCGGCGCGGAGTCCCTTGGTATTGCGTCCGACGGTTACCGTCTGGTCTTCAACGTGGGTAAGCATTCCTTGAACAGCGTCAATCATCTCCACATGCACGTGATCGGAGGTCAGCAGATGGGCTGGCCCCCTGGAGTTGAATCGATACGTTGAGACTTCAAGAGTGGTGAAAGCCACCTTCTGTGTCTTGTCGGGCCGTCCCGGCTGGGAATTCACGGTAGCCCGGCTCGACATTGGCTAGGATCAGCTTCAAACCAAAGTGTCCACTACCGTAACTGTAACCATCCCAAACCACCTGATGCCGCGTCTGGTGGGCCCTTTGAACGAGAACCTGCGGTTGGTCGAAGAGGCCTTTTCCGGCACGTCTATTCATGCGAGGGGTAACGAGTTCACGATCGCCGGCGACGACGCGGAGACCGCCGGACGTCTATTCGACGAACTGAGGCTCCTGTTGGAGCACGGTCAGCCTGTCGATCCTCAGATGATCCACCGGACGATCGACATGGTCAAAGCCAACGAGAGGCCGTCAGAGGTGCTCACCTCGGAACTGCTTCGATCTCCGAGGGGACGCCCTGTGCGACCCAAGACCAGCGGGCAAAAGCGCTACGCCGAGGCGATCAGAGACAACATCGTCACCTTCGGAGTCGGACCTGCTGGGACGGGGAAGAGCTACCTGGCGGTGGCTTTGGCCGTCCAGGCGCTACAGGCCAAGCAGGTCGACCGGATCATCCTCACTCGTCCTGCCGTCGAAGCGGGGGAGAGGCTCGGCTTCTTACCTGGGGACCTGATGGCCAAGGTCGACCCCTACCTGCGTCCGCTGTACGACGCTCTCTATGACATGCTCGGGACAGAGACGTCACGGCGGCTCATGGACGCAGGCACCGTGGAAGTGGCGCCCCTCGCCTACATGAGGGGCCGCACGCTCAACAACAGTTTCATCATCTTGGACGAGGCACAGAACACGACCCCCGAGCAGATGAAGATGTTCCTCACCCGAATCGGTTTTGGCTCCAAGGTCGTAGTCACGGGGGACGACACCCAGGTTGACCTGCCGGGGGGCCGGTCCGGTCTGAGCGGGCTGGAGAGGATACTATCCGGCATCGAGGGGCTTGCCTGGGTGAGGCTCACCAGGCGTGACGTGGTCCGTCACAGGATCGTGGCGGACATTGTCGGCGCCTACGACGCAGCCGAACGCCCAGTGGGACCGGTCGAAGTCTCGGCCGGTCTGTCCCAGAAGTAGAGCATAGGAGAGAGATCGAAGTTGCCCGCATCCGTGTTCGTGGCCGACGAGCAATCGGACTTCCACGTCGAGACCATGAGATGGGCGACTCTCGCCGAGGCGGTGCTAGCCGACGAGGGAGTCCGAAGTGACACCGAAGTGTCTGTGCTGTTCGTCGACGAGGCTACGATCGCAGACCTCAACTCCCGGTTCTTGGGCCGTGAAGGACCGACGGACGTCCTGGCTTTTCCCATCGACGACGAGCCGGTGGAGGGCGGTCGGTCCCCGGACTCGGGTGGCAGCGGTCCGGGCTTCGCTAGCTCCATCGACGACATGCCCTCGCTTCTCGGCGACGTGGTCATTTGCCCGGCCGTCGCTAACCGCAACGCGCCTGAGCACGCCGGAACCTACGACGACGAAATAGCGCTGCTGCTGGTTCACGGTCTACTTCACCTTCTCGGCCACGACCACGAGGATCCCGAAGAGGCGGAGGCGATGGAAGCCAAGGAGCGGGTGCTCCTCGAACGCCACCACGCCAAGCCCGACGCTGCCGAGGTGGTCGGGCCGGAAGCCAAGCCGCCACAAGAGTCACCGGGCGTCGGAGGTGCGCCGTGAAACCTCCAGGAGTTGTTGCCTCAGCTCGCTTCAGTAGTTCGGACGTAGCTCTGCTCGCAGTGGTCGTGGTGCTCATCGCCATCACAGGTTTCCTGGCAATGGCGGAGACGTCTCTGACCAGAGTCTCGAAGGTGAAGGCCGTTTCCCTAGTAGAGGAGGGCCGTCGAGGCGCTCAGACCCTTCTGCGTCTGGTGGAGAACATCGACAGGGTGCTACCTGTCGTGCTTTTCAGCTTGGAGTTGTGCACCCTGGTGGCCGCCACCCTCGTCGGGGTGGTCTCCGAGCACTATCTCGGAGCCCTCGGGGTTGTCGCAGCGACGGCGTTCGAAGTGATCGTCGTCTTCGTCGTCGCGGAGCTCGCGCCCAAGACGTGGGCCGTCGAACATCCCGAAAGGGCTGCGCTGCGGGCTGCCCCTGCCATCCGGCTGCTGGTGGCTTTCGCCCCGATAGGCTGGACAGCCCGGGCCCTGATAGCGATAACCAACGGCCTCCTACCAGGCCGAGGAATCAAAGCAGGCCCCTACACTTCCGACGAGATGCTCCGCGCGATAGCCGACGAGGCTGCTCAGGAGGATGTCATCGAGCACGAAGAAGCGACGCTGATCCACTCGATAATCGACTTCGGTGACACCGTCGTGAGGGAGGTGATGGTGCCACGCCCCGACATGGTGGCCGTCGAGTCCTACGCTCGGATAACCGACGTGATCGACGTCGTCATCCCGGCTGGCTTCTCCCGGATACCCGTCTTTTCGCAAGGGATCGACGACGTGGTCGGTGTCGTGCACGTGAAAGATCTGATGCGAGCTGAGCGGGAAGGTAACGGGGAGGCCGAAGTAGCTACCGTAATGCGAACGGCTAATTTCACCCCGGAGAGCAAAAGAGTCTCCGAGCTGATGCGCGAGATGCAGGCCGGCAAATTCCATATAGCGATCGTCGTCGACGAGTACGGAGGGACCGCTGGACTGGTCACCTTGGAGGACCTTCTCGAAGAGCTCGTAGGCGAGATTACCGACGAGTACGACACCGAGTCGGTCCTACCAGAAACTCTCGCGGACGGCACGCTGGTGGTCGAAGCGAGAACCCCGATCGACGAGGTGAACGAGCTTCTCGAGTCGCTCGGTCAGCCATTACTGCCAGAAAGCGACGACTGGGATACTCTCGGCGGGCTCGTCTACTCGGCGTTGGGCCATGTACCACACGAGGGCGAGACCGCTTTCGTGGATGGTTACACCCTGACAGCCCAAGAGGTCATCGGCCGGCGGATCGGCTTCGTGCGCGTCGAGGTGCTAGCACCCAGAGACGAACCTGGATCGCCTCCCGATGCGGGCGTCAGACGTTGAGATCCGGTTTCGCCACCTTGATCGGCAGGCCGAACGTCGGAAAGTCGACACTCCTGAACCAGATCCTCGGCACGAAAGTTTCGATTACCTCGCCTGTAGCTCAAACGACGCGTAGCCCGGTAAGAGGAGTTCTGAGTAGGCAGGACGCACAGATCGTGTTTGTGGACACCCCGGGGATACACAAACCGCGGACGTTGCTCGGGTCCCGGCTCAATGACACCGCCCGAGACAGCATGGGCGGTGTGGATCTGACCCTGCTGGTCCTGGATGCGTCGTCACCGGTCGGCACTGGCGACCGTTTCATAGCGAAACTGACACCGGCCACGACGATATGTGTCGTCAACAAGGTGGACCGGGTTCCCCGTCGGGTAGTTCTCGAAAGCCTTCGCTCGGCGGAAGCCCTCGCAGACTTCGAGGAGCTCTACCCGGTGTCGGCTAGGACCGGGGCGGGCGTAGCAGCCCTCGTCGATGAGATCTCCTCCCGAATGCCTGAAGGGCCGCTGCTGTACCCGTCGGACATGGTGACCGACGTGCCCGAGGCGCTGTGGGTGGCCGACCTGGTGCGAGAGCAACTCCTGTTCGTCACCAGGCAGGAGGTGCCGCACTCGATCGCGTGCAAGGTGACCGAATGGGACTGGCCGCACATCCGCTGCGAGATCCTCGTGGAGCGCGACTCGCAGAAGCCGATCGTGATCGGCACGGGAGGAAAGAACTTGAAGCAGGTCGGCAGCCGCGTGAGAGCCCAGCTGGCGCCGGGGGCTTACATCGAGCTCGTGGTAAAGGTTGACCCGAACTGGCAGAGCCGCCCCAAAGCTCTCGAACGCTTGGGCTACTGAGCCGGCTCTCCCGCCGGTTCTGCGACATTCCGGGTGCCTGCCAGAAATGCCTCGACCTCTCTTAGATGCCGGGTGCGTCTCATGGGTGGCAGCGCCCCGATGAGCGCCCAGCGGTAGCGCGCGCGGGCGAGGCGGGTGTCCAACACTGCGACTACGCCACGGTCAGAGCGTGACCGGATGAGTCGCCCGGTACCCTGAGCGAGCATCGCCGCCGCCCTCGGAAGGTCTATCAGCTCGAAAGCTCCCTTGCCAGCCTTTGCGCGCCGGGCCAGCAGTAGCGGGTCGTCGGGCCGGGAGAACGGTATACGGTCGATCGTGACCAGCGACAGCGAAGAGCCGGGCACGTCGACTCCCTGCCAGAACCCCATCGTGGCGAACAGGCACGACGTCTCCCGGGATGCGAAACGTGCTACGAGCGCCGGTTTGGGAAGGTCCGACTGTGTCAACACCTCCCACTCGACGCGTCGGGATACCTCGGTAGCCGCCAGGCGCATCGCCCGCCAGGAGGTGAAAAGAGCCAAGGTCCGGCCGCGTGCCGCCTCGATGAGGGCTACCAGTTCGTCGTGCATAGCGCCTTCGAAGTTGGGGTCCCTCGGGTCGGGCAGGTGAAGCGGACAGTAAAGCAGCGCCTGCTCGTCGTAGGCGAAGGGACTACCTACGTCGCGTTGGTCGAACGTCCCCGTCGCCAAGCCCACCCGCTCCGCCATTCTCGGTGGGATGGTGGCGCTTGTCAGAATCGCAGTGGGCGCGTCCTGCTTGGACCACATGAGCTCGCTCAGGCGCGCGCCGACGTCGAGGGGTGCTAGACGTGCGAGGGGGCCGTGGGGTGTGTCCTCCACCCAGGCGACGTCGTCTCCTGAAGCGCCGAGCAGAGTTTCGAAGTCGCCTTGCAGGTGGCCGAGCGCCTGCTCCGCCCTGGAGAAACGGGCACTCGAAGCGGCAGGCGACCCTACCGAAGCCGTCTGGGGTAGCGCTCCGCCACCAGCAGTCTCACCGCCCAGCGAACGCGAGGCCCGGCGCAGTTCGGCGCCGAGATGCGCTAAACGCTCGCGGATCATGGTCATGCGGTCCGCTACCCCAGCTTCGAGGGGCCTCGGGATCGCCTGTCCCGACCAGGCGCCGGTGACATCCGCGTAGATCCCTGCGCACTCCTCCACGGCGAGTGCCGCGGCGGGATCGTCTAAGAGGGCTCTGCACATGCGTCCGACACTTGCGAAGCGCCCACCACCCAGCTCAACTCCCAGCGACGCTGTCGCTATGTCCTCCAGCTCATGGGCTTCGTCGAAGATGACCACGTCGTGGTCTGACAAAAGCTCACCATCCGACACCAGCGAAGTCACATAGAGATGGGTGTTGACCACGACGACGTCCGCCAGCGACGCCGCCTCGCGGGCTCTTTCGGCGAAGCAGTCAGCCCCCGACGGGCAGCGCCCAGCCCCCGGGCAGTCGCGGTAAGTGACGCTGACCTGTGCCCACGCCAGGTCCGACGGTTCGAAGTCGAGCTCAGCCCGGTCCCCTGACGTCGCGGCGTTCTCGGCCCAAGCTGCCAGGCGTTTGACTTCCCGGCCGAGAGCTCCGAGGCCTGCGTCGGCCCAGGCAGGGCCGGCAGCGGGGGCGCCGGTGCCGGCGTCGAACCAGGCGGGTTCCAGACTGAGCTGGTCCCCGCCGCCGCGCAGCTCCCTGACCCTCTGGCGGCACGCGTAGTTGGAGCGTCCCTTTAGCACGGCGAACTCGAACGGCACTCCGAGGGACTCGGCGAGCGCCGGTAGGTCGCGGGTTGCGAGCTGATCCTGGAGGGCCTTCGTCGCTGTGGACACGACGACTCTGGCTCCCAAAGCAAGAGCGGGGACCAGGTAAGCAAGGCTTTTGCCGGTACCGGTTCCGGCTTGGACTATGAGGTGGTGTCGCTCGGAGATCGCATCGGCGACCGCTTCAGCCATGTCACGCTGGCTGGGCCGGTCCTCGGCGTCGCGCAACGCCCCCGTTGCTTTGCCAAGCGCGGCTGCTACAGCGTCGATCATCGCAAGAGTCTGACGCAAAACGCCCGGGCAAGCTACCGTGACAGGCGTGCAGCCAGACGGGATCGACTACCGGCGTATACCGCGCCACGTAGCCTGCGTCATGGACGGCAACGGCCGTTGGGCCACCAATAGGGGTCTGGCTCGCACCGAAGGGCACCGGGCGGGCGAAGAAGCCCTTTTCGACGCCGCCTGTGGGGCCTTGGAACTGGGAATCTCCTATTTCACCGTGTACGCCTTCTCCACGGAGAACTGGCGCCGCCCGCACGAGGAGGTCCGTTTCCTCCTCGACGTCATAGCCGACCAGTTGCTGACCCGACGGCGCGACGACCTGCACCGGATGGGCGTTCGCATCCAGTTCATCGGCCGGAGGGATTGGCGCGTGCCGAGATGGGTGCTCAGACGGATGGACGAAGCGGCCGAGCTGACCGCCTCCAACCGGGAGATGACCCTCACAGTGGCGTTCAACTACGGGGGCAGAGCCGAGATCGTCGACGCCGTAAGGGCGATAGTCCAAGAGGGGATACCAGCTCGACGTATCGACGACAAGACGCTGCGCCGTCACCTGTACCAGCCGGAGCTACCCGATCCGGACCTGGTGATACGCACGTCGGGCGAGTTCCGAGTGTCGAACTTCTTGCTGTGGGAGCTCGCCTACAGCGAACTTGTCTTCACCGACGTGCTGTGGCCGGATTTCCGTAGGAGCCATCTCGCCGACGCGGTGCGCGAATACCAGTCACGCGATCGTCGCTACGGTAACGCCGGCAGTGGTCCCGACGACGCCATCCCGTGAGAATCGCCCACGGTTTGGAGGCCTAGCAGATGGGTCTATATCGCGACGAGGCCGTCGTGCTGCGCACCTACAAGCTCGGCGAGGCGGACCGCATAATCGTGTTGCTGACCGCCACGCGTGGCAAGGTGCGCGCCGTGGCTAAAGGGGTGAGACGCACCAAGAGTCGTTTCGGTGGACGCCTCGAGCCGCCGAGCCGTGTCAGCCTCCTCGGCTACGAGGGTCGCAACCTCGACGGAATAAACCAGGTGGAGACCGTCGACGCGTACGCCCCGCTTCGACGTGACCTGGAGCGGATGACCGACGCCGGTGCCCTGGTCGAAGCGGCCGAGCAGGTGGGCAGGGAAGGCGAGTCCGACCCGGGGCTGTTCAAGATGCTCACGGGGGCACTGCGAACCCTCGCCTACTCGCCCCAAAGGCCGGCGTTGCTGGTCGGAGCGTTCTACTGGAAGCTTCTGGCGGCCGAGGGCGTCGTGCCCGTCGTCGAGCACTGCGTGGCGTGCGGGGAACCCGAAGTGGTCAGCTTCGACGTCGTCGTAGGCGGAACGCTGTGTCGAACCCATCGCCAGGGTGCCCCCGTGGATGCCGCAACCTTGGCGGTCGTGCGCCAAGTGTTGGGAGGCCGGCTGGCGGACGCCCTGGCGCTTCCGGCCAGTCCCGAGGTGTTCGCCGCGGCCGGCATGGCCACGGCAGCGCTCGAAGCGCACTTGGAGCGCCGGCTCAAGGCGGTCCACCTGTTGGGAGGAGCAAGCTAGCCTTGCCGGCTATGCCGGTCGAGATGGACGAGATAGTGAGGCTGTGCAAGCAGCGCGGGTTCGTTTTCCCCTCAGCGGAGATATACGGGGGGTTCCGGTCCACCTACGACTACGGGCCGCTTGGGGTTTTGATGTTG
>JAKBBA010000171.1 GCA_021808665.1 Actinomycetes bacterium | reverse complement strand
TCAACCCCCGGATGGAAACAAGCATTAAACGCATTCGAAATGTTCTTCCCCGGAAGACTCAACTTATGCTAACATAAGACCAGAGGCCCAACTAAACAATAAACACATAAAGCCTCTTACACAGAATAAGTTACAGGCTCTCCTTCGCCTCCATCATCGAACAGTTACGCTGCAGGGAACTTCGTTGACTAGTCGGCGGACGTCACTCCAGGCGGCTGCCGCAGAGGCTCCTCGCTGCCGTCCGGGCGGTGGCGCTCCGCCCCGGGCCCGGGTCCGACGCCGAGGATCCGCGGCCGCCCATCAACATGCTGACCTGGGGTGCTCCCCCTGCCCGGCGGTGTGCTTCGTCAACTGTTCCCACCAACCGACGGGTTTGCTTCGACGGCCGGCGCATGCTGAGCGGATGTGACCCCTAGATCCGCCTGGGGCATGCGTTGTGAGACGGTGCGAGTCGGGGCCACGGAAAATGGCGGCCACGACACGCCCGGCACCTAGGCATCCCCATGTCCAGTGTCTTCGTCACGCTCGACTGGGCCGTCGCGTCCCAGCACGCTCAGCCCCTCAGGTGTGACCGGCGAGCTGTACAGTGCCAATTATGGGTGTCCTTTCGCCGACTGGCGGTTGAGCGATGCTGTTCGGTCGGGGCGCGGAGCACTCCGCGCTGACCGGGCTGCTCGAAGGGGCCCGTTCAAACGCGAGCGGGGTTCTCGTCGTTCGTGGACGTGTCGGGGTTGGAAAATCGGCGCTGCTTGACCTCGCCGTCGCTTCGGCTGCCGGCTTTCGAGTTGCCCGGGCGACGGGGATCGAGTCAGAGATGGAGCTCGCCTTCGCCGGCCTGCATCAGTTGTGCGGGCCGCTGCTTGGTGGGCTGGCCCGTCTGCCCACGCCGCAACGAAGCGCGCTCGAGACGGCCTTCGGGCTGGCGGATGGGCCGCGGCCCGATGGGTTCCTTATCGGGCTCGCCACCCTCAGTCTCCTTTCGGACGCCGGGCATCCGCAGCCGTTGCTGTGCGTGATCGACGACGCTCAATGGCTCGACCACGCGTCAGCCCAGGCGATCGCCCTCGCAGCACGCCGCCTTCAGGCGGACCGGGTGGCCATGTTGTTCGGGGTCCGAGAGCCGAGCCAGCGAGACGAGTTCGCCTCGCTCCCGAAGCTCGACCTTGCCGGCCTCTCCGACGTCGACGCCCGCAAGTTGCTGACCTCGGCGGTTCCGGGACGCCTCGATGACAAGGTGGCAGCCCGCATCGTCGCTGAGGCGCAGGGCAACCCGCTCGCCCTCCTCGAGTTGCCGCGAGCGAGGCGGCCCGCTGACCTTGCCGGGGGCTTCGCGCTGACCGTGGCGCCGCTGTCGAGTCGGTTGGAGGCGAACTTCCTCGACCGGGCCGAACATCTGCCACCCCAGACCCGCCGACTTCTCCTGCTCGCCGCTACCGAGCCGGTCGGCGATGCAGCGGTGGTCGCTAGGGCGGCCTCGCTGCTCGACCTTCCCGAAAACGCAGCCGGCCCTGCCGAGGACGAAGGACTGATCGAGCTTGGGACCATGGTGCGTTTTCGTCACCCGCTGGTCCGCTCCGCAATCTCCAAGGCGGCTTCACCGACTTGGCTACGCGAAGCTCACGCCGCCTTGGCCGAGGCGAGTGATCCCGCCCTCGACCCTGACCGGAGGGCCTGGCATCGCGGCGAAGCGGCCCTCGGCCCCGACGATGCCGTCGCCGCTGAACTCGAGCGCTCTGCCCAACGTGCCAAGACTCGCGGGGGCCTGGCGGCGGAGGCCGCGTTCCTCGAACGCTCGGCGATCCTCACGCTCGACCCGGATCGTCGCGTCGAACGGGCGCTTGCGGCGGCACAAGCGAAATTCGATGCCGGCGCCCCGGAGTCCGCGCTCGACCTCGTAGCTCTAGCCGAGTCGGGACGGATCAACGACCTGCAACGTGCTCGCGCCGAACGCATCCAGGCCAAGGTCGCTCTGTTCCAAGAGCGGACCACCGACGCGGCGCTGCTACTAATGACCGCCACGAGCCGCCTCGAGCGACTCTTTCCGGCGCTAGCCCGAGAGACCTATCTCGATGCGCTCTGGATGGCAGTGGCGGCTGAAGGCAACACCGCGCGGAGGGTGTTCGAGGCGATGCCTGCAAGGTCGCCCTCCCACAAGCCGAGCACGACCGAGCTCCTCCTCACCGGGTACATGCACCTCATCATCGACGGCTTCCCCCGCGGCATTGATCTGTTGCAACAGGCCAAGAGAGCTATCGTCGACGAATCGCCGTCAGCGAGCGATCTGGACGGCCTGGCAGTCGCGTACCAGGTCGCCTACGCGGACTGGGACGACGAAAGCATGTACCTCCTCGTCTCCCGCTGGGTGCGCCTTGCCCGAGACACGGGAGCGCTCGCCACCCTCCCTGTCGCTCTGGGATTCTTGTCCGACTGTCAGTTCTATGCAGGAGATCTCGGCCTGGCGATGGCGACGATGGAACAGGCCTTGCTGATCGCCGACGCCGCCGGCAGCGCAGGGGCTGTCGTTGCCCTCGAGCGCGGCAGACAATGGCTTTCGGTCTATCAATTGGGGGAGGGGCCGGCATGCGAGCAGGTCTATGCTGTGTTGCGCGACGCCATCGAGGCAGGAGACGACAGGTTGCGTAGCGTCTCGGAAGTATCTGCCGTTAGAGCGTACAACTGCCTCGGCCGCTACGAAGACGCGCTGGCTGTGGGCTTGTCGCACTGCGAACGGCACCCCCAGAGAGGCGTGGGAGTTGCTATCGCCGAGATGGTGGAGGCCGCCGCTCGAACGGGCGCCACTGACCTCGCGCGAGAGACAATGCTCCGGTTGTGCGAGCGAACCCGGCTCGCTGGCACCGATTGTGCGCTCGGAGTCGAGGCACGCTCGCAGGCGTTGCTGAGCGAGGATGAGGTTGCCGAGTCGTTCTATCGGGCCGCGGTCGAACGACTGGAGCGGACTCGAATGAAGCTCGAACTCGCTCGCACCCGGCTCGTCTATGGGGAATGGCTGCGCCGATGCCATCGGCGGATCGACGCCCGTCAGCAGCTACGCGTCGCCTACGAGACCTTCGATGCCATGGGCGCCACGTTCTTGGCGGTCAGGGCGAGTCGAGAGCTCCTCGCCACTGGCGGTGCGCAGCCGCGAGGCAGGGACCGCTTCGTCGTTGAACTCACCGCGCAAGAAGCAGTTGTGGGCCGTCTGGCGAGCGAAGGGCAAACCAACCGGGAGATTGCTACCCAGCTGTTCCTCAGCCCCCACACGGTGGATTTCCACCTACGCAAGGTGTTCAGGAAGCTCGACATCAAAGGGCGACGGCAGCTTACTGGCGCCCTGATCGACCGAGTCAGCAACCCCGCCGTCTCGGCTTAGCGGCCAGACCCCCACTCCTGAGTCGCCTCCGCATGCGACATCGGATCGCTATTCAGGATGATAGTGACCTCCACTCACCTGGCGCGGCGTGGCCCAACTGAGCTTCTGAGCTGCGCGAAAAACGCGCCCAGGGCTCGCCAAACGTGTGGTTTGCATTCGGGCGTGGCTGAGCGGCGCTCAGGCACCCATACAGGGAACTCCCCTGCAGACAATCCTCGCCCGAACGGGCTACGGGGCGCTCCCTGGGCGCCGCCGCTGACTTGGGACGCCTTTGTATTCAACTCAGCTTGCCGGACAACCGCCGCACTGGCTGAGGGCTCCGAGCCGTTGATCTGGGCGCTGCCGACGGCGGCAAGACAACGTGGGCCCACCGCGCTAAACAGATTACGCGATCTCAATCCGCTACATTCATCTTGGTGACTATGCGCGATGGCTTTACTCGCACGACCATCTCTGGAGGGACGGCGTTGCGTCTCCCGAACTCCTCGGCTCGCTCGGCACCCATGTAGCGGCCTCCGATGCGCGTTCCCCAATACAGGAGGTCAGCACTGTCTACAGACGTCGTTGCCATTCCCGTGACGGTGACGAAGCTGAACGGGGGCCGCTCGTCGTCCCAACAGAGAGATACCCGCGGATCACGAAGGATGGCCCTACCCTTCACGGTGCTGGCGGAGGTCATGAACACGACCTCGTCCCCGTCCAGCTCGATCCATATGGGAGCCACGTGCGGCGACCCATCAGCTCGCACCACGGCCAACTTAGCCGTTCGCGGTGGTGTACCAGAAACGAACGCTTGCCACCAGCCTTGGGGAGCATCGGTGTATCCCACGGGTAGAGATTACTGCCCCCCTCCGGTGACGCCAAGGGCCAAGTGCAAGTTTGCGAGCAGGTGCAATTCTTGGATGCCCGATCGCCTCGACAGAAAGTGGCGCACCGACTCAGGCTCGGCGTCGACCTCCCGCTCCTTGTTCCTCGTCGAGGCGCCCGATCGATCCCCGTCGAACGGTTGGATACGGCGACGGCGGAGTCACCCCCGACGCTCCAGGCTGGATGGGCAGAGACTCGATGCTGATCTGCATCCCCGGGCGGTGGCGGTGGGCGGTCGTCGGTGAGGCCTTCGAGCTTTCGGGCCTCGCCGCACCGAACCACGGGCTGGGGAGCATATTGCGCAAGCTCAGAACGTACGGCCGGGCTGGATCGTCGAGTGAAAACGGCAGGAACGTCGCGCCAGCGATCCGCTCGATCGCGCTGCGCTGAGATTCGCTGCCGATGACGATGGTGTAGTAGCCGTCCCGGTCGAGTGCTATTTGGCTGTCATAGCGGCACCCGAGGTCGACCTTCCCGCCGGGTAGATGGTTGACGACGACAGGCTGGTGCCCTGCGAGCTGGTCGATGCACAGCGACCAGTACCGCAGGTCCGTCCCTGATGCCAGCCATGGGCTCGGCGAGGCGCCTCTGGGGGTGGTCGGTGTGGCCGGCTTGCGTGCCGTTGAGGCAGTCGTCGGCGGTGCCACGGCCGGCCGTCTGTTGGGAGGGTGGCGCCGACCGTCGCCAGCTGACCGGCGTCGGTTGGGACCATGATTGCCTTGGCCGGGCACGCGGGGAGCTGCGTGGTTAGCCCGTTCCGTGTGAGGGCGACGTGAGGAGCGGGCACCCCCCAGCGGTTCCCGTGGGACGGCGCGTAGACACGGAAGAAGATGACGCCGGCGGACCCGGCAGTCGTTCCCGCTGGCGAGAGCGGCAGCGTATTGACCTCGCCCGGTGTCACATGACTACGCAGGGCCACCGTGAACGTGCCGCCCGGCCGTGCCTTGTGCTGCCACGGGTTGATGCTGCCCGGGTCCGGCGCGACCTGGTAGTCGGCCAAGGCCGAGCTGACACCGTTGGTGGTGAACGGCTCGCCTTGGGAGTCGTAGACCTCGATGGTCATGTAGCGGCTGTCTGGGAACTGCCCGGATAGGGTGATGCGCAGTCCGCTTTGTACGGTGAAGAACAGCAACCGGTACGCCGAAGCCGTGTCCGGGTTGCTGTTGTTGAACCCGTTGTATTCGGGGATCGTGGCGGAGTTGACCGCCGTAGGCCATGCACATGGGGGCCTGCGTACCCACTTGGTGCCGCTCAACTCGAGCTCACCGCGAGTCGCTGGTAGCCCATGGCCACTCGTTGTGGTCGCCGGGGCAGCGGGGGCACAGCCGGTTGCCAGGAGCGCTGAGCCGACGACACCAAAGACGATCCCAAGGCGAATGGGGGGAGAGAGGGAAAGGTGACAGGTCTCTTTCGATTGCCGGACCGGTCCCGCTCAAGATGCCGGGTCATTGCTGGATTCGAGCTGCTCGCCGCTGGGTGGAGCGGTGTGGCTCCCAACGGAAGAGGACGATCGCGCCGAGCATGCCGCCGATGCCCCAGCAGGCCAGGACGATCACGTCGCGTACCGGGAGAAGCGGGGCGCCCGCGGGGTGGCGGACGGCGCGGGTCACGGCGTCGATCAGGGACTGGGCGGGCAGGTAGGTGGCGAGCGTGGACAGCCAGTGTGGCTCGCTCAAGTTGGTGAACAGCACGCCCGAGATGATGATCACCGGGAAGTAGATGAAGATGAGCGTCGGGAAGGCGGCTTCGACGGTGGGGATGACACTGGTGAGCGCGGTGGCGGTCGCCGCCCAGGCGAACGCGCCGAGGAGGAGGACGGCCACGATGGCGAGGGCTGCGGTGACGGTGAGCTGGGTGTCTGGGCCGTCGCCGAAGTGGCTTCCGTAGAAGACGAGGGCGGCCGCGACGGTGACCGCTCCGGCCATAACGGCGACCAGCGCGGTGGCGAGGATGCGGCCGAGGAAGTAGCACCACCGCGGCAGCGGAGTGGCTCGCCAGCGTTTGAGGACGCCATCTTCTCTGGCGGCGACGAGGCGCACGCCGTAGGTGCTCCAGGCGGTGATGGTGAGGCCGAAGACCGCGTAGCCGGCGACGTTGGGGTGGGTGTCCTTGCCTTTGGAGGCCACCAGCAAGATGACCGGCAGCCCGACACCGACGGCGATCGCCCGGCCCGAGGAGATGAGCAGGCGGACCTGGTATCCGATCTGGGCGACCAAAAGCCGGCCCGC
>JAKBBA010000170.1 GCA_021808665.1 Actinomycetes bacterium | reverse complement strand
CCTCCCCAAGAACCCGAGCGGCAAGATCCTAAAGCGCGAACTGCGCGAACGCTACGGGCACCTGTCCAAGCAGGACCAGCCCAGCTCGTAGTCGGCTCACTTCGCAAGCGGATGCGCTTCTTGCTCCCCATCGGCGCTGCTCTTCAAGGCTTCCCCACCGCAGGCCGATAACACCTCAAACGGAGCGAAGTGCGCCGGACGGAGACGGCTGGTTTGATGGGTCAGCAGTTCAGCCCGCTACCAGTCCTGATTGGCGATGCTATGGTCTGGCTTGTGGGCGGCGGCCTTAGCATGTTTGTTCCCGACCAGCGCGACGGCGTCATGGCGCTCGCGTACGTGCACGCTCTCGCAGAGCACGGCGTGCACGGGCTGGTCATAGTAGAACCAGACGACACCTTCGTGAGCGTCGGCTTCTTCGACGACTTCGAGGAAGCCATCGACGCGAAACGCTGCGAGACGCTCGGCCTCCCGGTCGCCAGGCGCCGCATAGGTGGCGGCCCGGTTCTTCTAGGGCCAGGACAGGTCTTCTACCAGCTGGTGCTACCCCGAGATTCGACCCTGATCCGTGGGAGCCTGTCGGACACCTACCGGCGCCTGTCCGAGCCGGTCATCGCCGCCTACGCCAAGCTCGGGGTGCCCGTGACCTACCGGCCGGTCAACGACTTGGTCACTGCCGACCAGCGAAAGATCTCCGGTCAGGGAGCCGCTGACATCGCCGGGTCATTCTGCTTCGTGGGGGCCGTGCTCCGGCGTTTCGACACCGAGCTGATGGCTCAGGTCCTGCGGGTACCCGACGAGAAGATGCGCTACAAGCTGCACCGCTCCCTGGCCGACAACGTCACTTCCATATCCGCTGCCACGGGCCGAGAGCCCTCGACGACCGAAGTGTCGGCAGCCCTCATCGAGAGTTTCGAGGAGCTCACCGGACAGCTCGAGCGGAGCGAATTGCCGGCCGAGACGGTTGCGCGGGCCAGGGCAATCTGCGCCGAGCTGACCTCACCCGCCGAGCTGGCGCGGCGAACCGGGCGGGCGCACAACACGATCAAGCTAAGAGAAGGCGTGCAGACCCGCTTGGGATCTTACAAGGCACCGGGCGGGCTCATCCGAGCCGTCGTCGACGTGCGAGACGGAGTCGTCGAAGCCGCCGAGGTTACCGGAGACTTCACCTTCGTTCCCACCGAAGCGTTCCCTGGCCTAGCCGCGTCGCTCGCCGGGGTCGCGTTCGACGCCCGCTCAGTCTGCCAAGCGGTCGGCTCCTACATGCTCGAACACGGCGTCGACTGCCCGGGCGTGAGCCCCGACGACTTCGCCGTGGCGATAACGGGCGATGCCGCCGATACCTGAGAAGCTCACAGGCGAACCTCGGCTTGGCGTTCGGCTTCCTTGCCCATGACGGAGCGTAGAATCTCTATTGCGTCGACCAGCTCCGGGTAGCGGATCGAATAGAACACGCTGTTACCACGCCTGTCGGCTTCGACTAAACCCCTGTCCCTAAGCACCGCCAAGTGCTGAGAGACGTTGGACTGAGGGGCGCCGAGCATGTCGCACAACTCGCCGACCGAGCGACTTGCGCTGCGTAGGGCGTAGATGATCAGCAGACGCTTGGGGTCGTTTAGAGCCTTGCACATACCCGATACCAGCTCGTCGAACTGCCGCCGGAGGCGGTCATCGACGACACCGATATCTTCATAGGCGAAAGCGCTCATCACTGCGCACGATACCCGACCCCAGCTGGTAACACCAGACCCGAAGGAGACCGAGGCAAGACAGCCAGCGCTAAGAGGTCGGCGCAAAACACTTGACAGGCGGACAACGAGATGGTAAACCTTCCAACCACATAAGCACATGCGAATCTACGCATGCACGTGTCCTGGGGGAACGTGGAGCGAGCTAAGGGGGAGATATGGCCGACCTGGAGATAGCCGAGACCTTGGACTGCAAGGGCTTGCAGTGCCCGCTGCCGGTGATCAAGACCGCTCAGGCGGTCAAGAAGCTTGCACCGGGACAGATCCTCGAACTTCTCGCGACGGACCCTGGGGTCGAGCCTGACATGAAGGCGTGGGCGAGCCGCACAGGCAACGAGTTGGTGTCGATCGAGCAGAGCGGCGGTGCTTACCGTGTGCTTTTGCGCCGCGGCAACTAGTGCCGGAGGGGAGGCATAGGTGTCACTTTGGACTAGCGACGCCGAGGAGCGGGTCCTCTACGTGCAGACGCACGGCGTTTCGGACCCGGGACGTTCGGCCACACCTTTCTTTCTTGCGGCCTCGGCAGCGGCCATGGAAGTGGAGGTGGGGATCTACTTCACGATGTACGGGCCGCAGCTATTGCGCCGCGACGTGGTCGACAAGATCGGTCCGAAAGGCGACCGGGGCCAACCCCTGTCATATTTCATACGCCAGGCCACGGACCTGGGCGTGCGCCTGTGGGTCTGCCAGCCTTCTTTGGATCTAAACGATCTCGCAATCGAAGATCTAATCGACGGTGTCGAGATGATAGGCGGAGCGAGCTTCAACGACCTGGCCATCAACGCCTCTGCTGTGGTCAGCTTCTGATGCCTACCGCCACGCCGGCGCACTACAAGAACGACTCCCCCGCCGGCTTCCCCGACGTCGACCCGGGCTACAAGCACCGCCTGTTTGAGCAGGTCATGGCGGATCACCGGATGCCCGACTACATCTACGGCTGCTACGAGTGCGGGATATGCGTGGCGGTGTGTCCGTCGGCGCGTTTTTACGATTTCAGTCCCAGGCGCATCGCGCAGGCTGTGGCGCGTCAGGACTTCGAGCTGGTCTTCCAGCAGATGCAGGAGGACATATGGGAGTGCTCCCAGTGCTTCTCCTGTCTGCGCTGCCCGCGGGGGAACAACCCAGGCGGGATCATCACCGTCATGCGCGAAGTGGCAATCAACGAGGGCTTGGCAACCGCCAAGCAAGCCTTGGAGGGCTACTCGCGCATCATCTACAAGATCATGTCCACAGGAACCCAGGTGTCGCCGGACATGCTACAACCCGACGCCTTCCCCGACTGGGGACCCGAGGTGAAAGACGTCTCGGTGAACTTGGACCTCTGGCGAAGAGCGCTCCCGCCCGAGACCCACCACACGACCTCCACCGGCTGGTCGGTGTCGGAGCGGACGCTGATAGAGCTGTACCTGATCTGGATGCAGACCGGAGCTCTTTCGATGATAAAAGACGTCGACGAGGGTTTGCACATGATCCTCGAAGAGGTCATGGAGGAGCGTCTCGAAGAGGAGGGCATAGAGATATGAGCGCCGAGCCAGTATCGGTGGTCCTCGCCAAAAAGCAGCGCTTCGACCGCGAGGCCGACCGGCGCAGCGCGGACTTCCACGAGGAGGTGTTCGACCTCGAAGCCCGGGGAGAGTGGATCGTGCACCGGGTGCCCGAAGACCACGTGTCGGTGTCCACCAAGTACGGGCTGTCAAAGAAGATACCTAGAAGCCACCTTTGGCACCACAAGTCCTGCGGTCAGTGCGGCCACATCCCGGGATACTCCACGTCGATATTCTGGCTGATGCGAAAGCTCGGCTACGACTACGACGATCCCCGCGACCAGACGTCGTGCACCGCTTGGAACTACTACGCGAGCGCAACTTCCAACCCCGCCGCTCAGGCTGCGGTGGCTCTGCGCAACTTCGCCGCAGCCTACGAGACGGGCTTTTACCCTCTTATACACTGCGGCACCTCCTACGGCCACTACAAGGATGTGAGAAGGGAACTTCTCGGCCACCCCGAGTTACGCCACGAGGTCCGCAAAGTCCTAGAGAAGTTGGGCAAGCCCATGGTCATGCCCGAGGAGATCGTCCACTACTCGGAGTGGATCCACGCTCTTCGAGACGAGATCGCAGCCCGACAGGTTAGGGACTTCTCGAACATTGCCGTCAGCGTCCACCCAGCTTGTCACTACTACAAGCTCGTCGAAGGCGACGCCATCTTCGACCCTGACATCTACGGGGGTCAGCGCACCGCTGTGGTAACAGGCATCGCGACAGCACTGGGCGCGGACGTCAGAAGCTACAGCACTTGGTTCGACTGCTGTGGCTTCGGCTTCCGTCACATCCTCGTGCAACGGGACTTCACCCGGTCGTTCGCCACCACCAGAAAGCTCGAAGTGATGAAGGAGGAGGCGAACCCCGACGTGGTGCTAACCCACGACACCGGCTGTGTCACCGCCTTGGACAAAAGCCAGTTCGCTGCGAGAGCGCAAGGACATGACGTGGACGTGCCGGTCATGTCAGAAGCACAGTTCGCCGCCCTGGCGATGGGAGCGCATCCCTACAAGGTCTGCCAGCTTCACTGGCATTCGGCGAACTACCGGCCGCTTCTGGAGAAGATGGGCATCGACTGGCGCCAGGCGTGGGCAGAGTTCGAAGCGCAACTCGACGACCTGCGAGACGGCGGGAAAGAGTTCATCACCTGGGACGACGTGGAAGCCTGAAGGAGACAGCAGATGACCGACAAACCGATAGTTGTGATAGGCGGCGGGCCCGCCGGGATCTCCGCCGCCCAGACTGCGTGCGACCTGGGGGCTAGCGTCGTTTTGATAGAGCAGAGGGGCTTCCTCGGCGGCACGCCGATAGCCGAGAACTACGCGTCGTTGACTCCGCACATGCGAAGCGCCGAGGAGGTTGTCGGCGCCATGGTAGAGCGCCTCAGCGCCAGCCCGTCCCTGGAGGTGATCCTAGACGCCGAGGTGAGCGGCCTGAGCGGCGAGGCGGGGGCGTTCGCTCTGGACGTCGCGGCGGGCGGTGCCCTACGAAGTGTCGAATGCGCTTCCATCGTCGTCGCCTCGGGGTTCCGCCACTTCGACCCGGGCAGGGAGACCCAGATGTACGGCTACTACGAATACCCCGACGTCATCGCCTTGCAAGACCTCGAAGCGATGCTCAAAGCCGGCGACGTGAGACGGCCTTCGAACGGTGAGACACCGAAGCGGCTGTGCTTCATACAATGCGTCGGCAGCAGGGACCGCCACATCGGCAACGAATACTGCTCAAAGGTCTGCTGCGGCGTGGCCTCCAAGGAGGCTATAGAAGTCCGCGAGGCCATCCCCGACTGCGAAGTGTTCATCTTCTACATCGACATGCGCATGTACGGCTACTGGGAGAGCCAGATCTACTGGCCCGCCCAGGAACGCCACCACGTGCAGTACGTGAAAGGTATCGTCAGCGAGGTTCTCGCCAAAGGCGACAAGCTCCTGGTTAGAGGCGAGGACACCACCATGGGACGCCCCATGGAGACCCTGATGGACATGGTCGTCCTTTCGGTGGGGATGGAGCCGTCTGCCGGCACTAGGAAGCTAGCCGGGATCTTGGGCGTGGAGCAGAACAAGTACGGTTTCATCCAAGCGGCGAACCCTCCCCTAGACACGGTGTCCACCTCCAGGCCGGGTATTTTCGCTGCCGGAGCGGCTCTCGGCCCCGCCGACCTGGAGGACTGCGCGTCTAGCGGGGCGGCGGCAGCGGCCAGAGCGTTGAGCGCTGCTCGCATGGCGGTAGGCGCATGAGCACGTCGACCCTCGAAGTCGACTTGCCCGCGAGGGGCCAAACAGACCCCGTCGACCTTGGGACGGCAGCCGAGTTCGCCGAGGCGATCCGCCGAAGCGTCGACCGGGACGCTCTGAGCGAGATGGCGAGCGGCCTGGCGGACAAGTCCGCCTGGCTCGGTGAGGCCCTGCGGGCCGACCGGATCCCCACGATGACCGAGGCGGAGACGCTCAGCCTGCTTCGATCCTTCTTCTCCTCGCGCTCCAAAGCCCGCAGCGTCCTCGCAACCCACGACCCCACAGAGGTAAAGAGCGCGTTGGCGGACCTCGTGCACGGCGAGCGACCTCTGGCTGACAGGCTGGACGACTTCGCTGCCAACTTCGACGCCTTCGAACATATCGCCCTCGACCTCCCGTGGGAACTGCTGCATCTTTACGACCCGGCCAGATTCTGGTTGTGGAGCTCGTGGGTGTGGAACCCGAGAACCGAGACCGGTGCTTTGAAGCTGGTAGCGTCAGACGACGTAGACCTCTACGGCCCCGACCGGGTTTCCACCTACCGTCTCGTCGGGGCGAACCTAGCCGTGCTGCAAGCGTCGGCTGCCGCCGCGGGGATGATCTCAAGCGACCCGTTCGCTTTGGACGTGTTCCTCGCGTGCGTCTACGGCGTGTACATGTACACGGTGTTGCGGATGAGGATGAGCCAGGAGTTCAACCGTATAGTCCCCCAACTGCCGTCCCTCGCCCGCAGGCTGACCGGGCTGCACCAGTGGGAGGCCGAGACATGCCGGTAGGCGGGCGTAAGCAGCCGCCGGTCGCTACCGAACTGGAGCAGGCGACGGTGACCTCGTCGCTGTCGGGCCGCGAGTGGGAACTTCCCGGCATGTGGAACCGCATGTTCGAAAGCCGCGTCCTGAGCGGCTACACGACGTCGGAGCTGGCGCGGATATCCTCCCTGCCCGGCGGGGAGTCGATC
>JAKBBA010000169.1 GCA_021808665.1 Actinomycetes bacterium | reverse complement strand
CTGGTCGAGTGTCGACCAGATGCCTCGAAGCGAAGCCGGTAAACTTCTCAAAGCGAGCTTGCGGGCGCCCTATTGGCAACACACTGGGCGGTACATCTAGACGCGCGAGGCGCTGGACCTGACGACCAGATTCGTCGGGACTTCGATTCTGTTCGGAACTTTCTCACCTGCGAGAAGCTTCATAAGAATCTCACCGGCGAGGCGACCTTGCTCGCGCACAGGTTGGCGGACCGTCGTAAGGTCCGTTATCGCCGCTTGGGGATGATCGTCGATTCCGACGATCGATATGTCCTCAGGGATGCGCAGACCGGCTCGACGTATACTGCGCATCGCTCCGAGCGCAAGCTCGTCAGAATGAGCGTAGACCGCGGTGGGTGGTTCGCGCAGGCTGAGGAGCTGGTTCATGGCATCAGCTCCGTGCTCTGCGCTCCAACTGACGCTCGCAACAAGGCGTTTATCAACCTGGATCGAAGCGTCGGCGAGCGCAGTGAAATAGGCTTCGGAACGTCCAGAAGGCTGGACGGGCTGGTCTGGGTCGGTAGCCTCGATCATCGCAATGCGGCGGTGACCGAGCATTATCAGGTGGTCAACGGCTCGTCGGCCCGCCGCCAGGTCATCTATGTAGACGTGCGGGTAGGGGGCGTCCTGGCCACCAGCGGCAACAATGTCGACTCCCATCAGTTGCAGCCGGCGACGCTCGTCCTCATCGACCGGGAACGCCAAGACGACCACGGCGTCGACCTTACGCCTGGCCGGTAGACGTTCGAAGAAGTCTCGGCGGTCGTCGATACCGTCCACATGGTAGAGAATCATGTCGAGGTCGGCGCCCGAAGTGACGGCTATTAGTCCCTCGAGTAGCTCCCCGAAGAACCACCTCGACAGGTGAGGAACCACCACGGCGACGCGCCCTGTCCGGCCGCCGGCAAGGCGAGATGCTTCGGGAGACACGACGTACGCCAGACGTTCGGCCGCCTTTTTGACCTTCGTCCGAGTCTTCTCGGACACCCCTTTGTTGTCACTTAGAGCCCGTGATGCTGTCGCCAGCGACACGCCGGCCGCCTCCGCGACGTCCGCAAGTTTCACCACATCATTCCCGGATCGGCGGTGAAGCGGGATCACCTTGCGCGCCACGGCCGGATTCTATCATCCGCCGTTCTTGGGCCAGAGTCGGAAACGCTTTCGCATTTTCTCTGTTGACAAACAACTGTGGCCGTGTATACAGTACAGATATAACGCAAGCGTTTTCGTAACGAGGTAGCCGGGGTGGCAGTTCGTGCTTGCACTATAGGGAGGAGATCAAATGTCATCGTCAGGTTCGCCGAAGCAGGCCGCAGGGCGCACGAAGAACTCGAAGTTAGCTGTGAAGGCGGCGAGCTTGGTCGCCGGGGGGATCGTCCTCGCAGCGTGCAGCCCCGGCACGGCCACGAAATCGGGTTCGGCGGCGAGCAGCGCCACGACATCGGGATCGTCGACGTCGGCGACCTCCGGCGCCGCTTCGGTCGCCTCAACGCCCGTGACCTTGACGCTCTTCTCGGCCGCTGGCTTGCAGACCTTCGAACAGGACCTAGCCAACGCTTTTCATGCCAAGTACCCCGCCATCACAGTCAAGCTCGACGTGGTGCCGGACAACACTTACAACACGGTCCTACCGAGGCTAATGTCAGCGTCGGGAGGACCCGACATTGCGGCTCCTGCTGACTTGATTTCAAACTCCCAGGACGGGCTCCTGGCGAGCCTTGACTCCTACGCGACCCAATACGGATGGAACTCTTCGGTGCCCTCAACGGTCCTTGCGCGAGGAGAGGTCTCCTCCCAGGGTGTCGTCGGATCGGGAACCCTCTTCGAGGCCGGCGGTGCCGCAGGCCCACTAGTCGGTGTCTATTACAACCGGTCGCTCCTGGCCAAGGCAGGAATAACTTCGATACCGCAGACGGTGGCAGAGTTCGGTGCGGATCTAGCCAAGGCGAAAGCTGCCGGCATCACACCCATAGTCGCCTCCAATCAGGACGGTCTGATTGGCCACCTCTATAGTCTCCTTCTGGGTGACTATATGGGGCCGTCTGCCCTGAACGCGCTGGTCAACAACGCTCCGGGCGCCACGCTCAACACTCCGGCAGCAGTTCAGGCGACCACGATGCTCGAAACCTGGATCAAGGACGGCTACTTCAACTCTGACGCGAACGCTATCCAGCAAGAGCAGTCATATGGGACCTTCTCGTCGGGTGGAGCGCTGTTCATGGTGCAGGGCAGCTGGATGCTCCAAAGCCTCCCGTCGGCTTTCACGTCCAGCCAACTCGGCGTCTTCGATTTCCCGCCGGCGACAGCCGGAGGTCCGCACTCAGCGATGCTCAGCAACTCGCTGTCATTCTCGATCGCCGCCAACTCGCCTCATAAGGCGGCCGCCGCTTTGTTCTTGAACTTCCTGACAACCCCGGCCGCTGCAGCGGTAGCGGTCCAAGCCGGCTACGGAGCAGTCGGAGGGTCCGCCTCGGCCGCCGCACCTCCGACACTCACTGAGACACTTAGCCAGCAGATCCAGAGTGGCTTTGCCCAGATCGACGCTCAGAACGGCTTCACCAACTGGCTGCAGAACTCCGCTGGAGCTGTCAACACCGCCGAGACCCAGGAACTCCAGTTGCTCTTCGCCGGCAAAACGAGCCCGGCTGCGATGGTCGCTTCCCTTGAATCTACTTACTCATCCGCTATAGCTGCCAGCAAGTAGCACACGGTGAGCGACCAAGCAGTGGCGGCGACTCCGGAATCGGATGCCCCGGAGCCGCCGCTGCCTTCGCAGCGAAACTCCCGACGGCCAAGCCGCCGCCGGAAGAAGTCGGCACGTTGGGCCGGATGGTTGTTTGCTCTCCCAGCATTGGGCTTCTACGCCGTATTCGACCTTACGCCGATCATCAACGCCATCAACTACTCGTTCTATCGTTGGGACGGCATCGGCACTGCCACTCCGGTGGGGTTGGCTAACTACCGAAGCGTGATAACGAATCCCCAGCAGCTTTCCTCCATTCTGCACGCCTTCTACCTGGTCATCTTCTTCAGCATTGTGCCCGTCGTATTCGGACTGATCGCAGCGTCTGTCATGAGGGAGGTGAAAGGCAAAATCAGCGGCGCCGCGGCCCGTACTCTGCTGTTCTTGCCGCAGATCATCCCTGGGGCAGCGGCGGGTGTCGCGTGGCTTTGGATGTACTCGCCGAACGGCGTAATCAACCAGGCGCTGCGAGGTGTGGGGCTGGGCTCCTTGGCGCGCCCCTGGCTCGGCAGTTTCACTTGGGCGCTCACGGCCGTCGGGTTCATAGGCACTTGGCTCTCGACGGGTTTGTGTTCCTTGCTGCTCATGTCAGGCATCGGCAAAATCGACCCGACTCTCTACGAGGCTGCACAACTCGACGGGGCGAGAGCGTGGAACCAGTTCAAGGCAGTCACGCTGCCGGGTCTACGCCAAGAGATCGGCGTTGCGATCACTATAACGATTATCGCAGCCCTGGCAAGCTTCGATGTCGTCTACCTCGCTACACAGGGAGGTCCTGGAACCCAAACCCTGGTTCCTGGAGTCGAGGTTTACAACCTGGCTTTCGTGAACAACGCGTTTGGTTCTGCGTCGGCTCTAGGTGTCGTCCTCGCCCTAATCGTGATCATTGTGATTGTCCCACTTCAGCGCATCTTCAGGGCGGAGAACTAGATGACACAGAACCCGACCACGTCTTGGCGGAAGCGAGCGCCCGGTATAGCGCTGATCGTTGCTGCGGCGATCTTCTCTGTGGTGCCGCTTCTCAGCATGCTCAGCGCTTCGCTGGCCGCACCCGGCTCGATTCCGTCCGGACTGACGTTTACCCTCCACCCGCATTGGTCGAACTTCGTCTCGGCGTGGAACATCGCGAACATCACGACATTGCTCAAATCGAGCCTGCTCATAGTCGCCGGGGTAGTACCCATCGGGGTCCTCATCTCCACGATGGCCGCGTACGCCATCTATACCCTTGAGGTCCCTTTCGGGAAGGTCTTCTATACAATACTGCTACTAACACTGACGTTACCCTTTGAGCTGGTCATCGTGCCGCTTTGGGAACAGGACAAGTCGTTTGGCCTTCTCGGCACGAAATGGGCTCTCATCCTTCCACTTATCGGCCTCAACATGCCTTTCGCGGTATTTTGGATGAGCGCTCATTTCAAGTCGGTCCCTAAAGAACTCGTAGAAGCGAGCCTCGTAGATGGAGCGCGTCCATGGCGGGCATTACGCTCGATACACATCCCGCTGGCGAGTTCCGCAATAGCGTCACTTGCCTTGCTGATGTTCCTCTCAACGTGGAATCAGTTCCTGCTCCCGCTCGTCTTGATCGGCAAGCCAAACAGCGGGACCATGGCCGAAGCGTTGCAGGCATTCGTTACCCGCTACGGAACTAACGACGTGCTCCTAAACGCCGGAGCCCTCGAGATCATGGCACCGACAATCGTCGTTTTCATCATCTTACAGCGCCATTTCGTCAAAGCCCTCCTTCAAGGCGCTGTCAAGGGTTGAAAGGTAAGTCAACTCCATCCCCCGGCGTGCTAGGCGAAACTTCGCGACGAGCCACGCCCAGCGCCTATCGTAGCGTAGCGGCACCAAGCGCCATCCTTTACCAGGTGTACCTGGCGAGTTTCCTCGACTCGAACGGCGATGGAATAGGCGACGTTCCCGGTTTGACATCCCGCCTCAGTCATATAGCCGACCTCGGTGTGAATGCGATCTGGGTGTCGCCCTGGTACCCGTCGCCGTGGAGCGACGGTGGTTACGACGTCGCTGACTACTACGGCGTGCACCCACGCTTCGGGACGCTCAGCGACCTCGACAATATGATCGAGGAGGCCCACCGGCACAACCTCGCGGTCATCGCCGATTTGGTCGTCAATCACACGTCGAGCGAGCACCCGTGGTTCAGGAACGCGTTGGAGTCGTCGCCGGGATCACCTGCACGTGAGTTCTACCATTTCGCTGACGGCCGCGGTCCCGAGCAAAGTGAACCCCCAAACGACTGGATCAGCGCCTTCGGTGGCCCTTCGTGGACCAGAGTGTGCGACTCCGAGGGCAGACTTGGGCAGTGGTATCTGCATCTTTTTTCGACATCGCAGCCGGACCTCAACTGGTCGAACCCGCACGTCGAGCGTGAGATCCACCAGGTGGTGCGCTTCTGGCTCGGCCGCGGGATAGATGGCTTCCGTATCGATGCCGCCTCCGCGCTCGCCAAGAAACCGGGTCTGCCCGACGCGGGATTTGCTCCAAACGACGCTTTCGACCCCGAATCGTGGACTGCCTCTCCGTTTTGGGACTTTCATCAGGTCCACGACGTTCTGAAGGGCCTGCGAAATGTGTGCGATGAGTCCGGGCGGAACGTGTTCCTCGTGGGAGAGGTCACGACATCCACGCATGCGCAGTTCAATAACTATCTGCGCCCTGGCGAGCTACACAGCGCGTTTGATCGCAAGTTTCTACAGGCTCGTTGGGCCAGCACGGACTTCAGGGAGGCGATCGACACTCACCATCGTCATTACCCTAACGCTTGCTGGACCTTGGAGAGCCACGACGAGATCCGGTCTGCGACACGCCTCGCAGACGAGCCATCCGGTCACTCTGGCAGCAGAACGACTTTCATCAGACCATCAGCCACGCAAAACTCGGGCAACGGCAGCGCTGAGCCGATCGGCACACGGAGGGCGCGCGCGGCTGCCCTGCTGATGCTCGCTCTGCCGGGGCCCATCTGCATCTACCAGGGCCAAGAACTTGGGCTAACCCAGGTTCCAACTACGGATCAGACTACCGCGATCGCCATTTTGTCAGACCCAGCAGAAGGGCGCCTCGGATGCCGCGTCCCGTTACCGTGGGGCGGCGGGAACCCCCCCTTCGATTTCACATCAGGACCAGCGAACCCGTGGCTTGCGCAGCCAGAGGACTGGTCCACGCTGACTGTCGCCCTTCAGTCGTTTGAATCCTCGTCTACGTTCGAGGTCTTCCGTCACGCAGTCAAAGTGCGGCGTTCACTGAGTGAGTTGAACCTCTCACATCTGGAATTTTTAGAGATGAGCGACCCCGACGTTCTAGCCTTCCTGCGCTCCGAACGCTTTCTCTGCGTTACGAACTTCTCGTCGCAATCCGTCAAGCTCGACTGGACCGGCGAGGTCCTGGCAACCTCCAGAGTTGCGCTCAGCCACGGCAGTCACGAGGCAAACGACACGGTTCTTCCGATTGTACTTGAGTCCGACACCACCATATGGATCTACCTAAAGGCAGGTGTCAGCGATGTGCAGGTGCAGGCGCCGGGCGTCGCAGCACGACGCCGAAGATAGTGGGCTCGATTAGATCTGACAGGCGGTAAGCGGCCGGTCGCAGGAACGAGACCGCTACCACGGTCGCGGATGCCAGCAGGTACCCTGCGACCACATCGCCCGGATAGTGGGCGCCAACGTACAACCGATCGAAGCACAGAAACAGGCCGAGGACGACGTTGA
>JAKBBA010000168.1 GCA_021808665.1 Actinomycetes bacterium | reverse complement strand
CATGAAATTGCAAGCACTTTTGCGACCGAGGCGTCGCTCATCCTCAGCTACGCCGGTGTCGGGGCCAGCGAGGACGATCTGGCTGCTCGACTCGCCGAGTCATTGAGGGTCCGTGAGGTCATTGCACTGGCCCAGGGGATCGTGATGGCCCGAGAGACCTTGAATGCCGAGGAGGCGTACGCCACTCTGCGTCGCTTCGCTGTTAGCCAGGACCGGACTTTCGCCGAACTCGCGGCGGATGTCGTCGCCTCGACCCGCCCCCAGGCGCAAGGAGAGTGAAAGAACTATGGCCGAACACGCGACTGACGCCTTGGATCGGGCTCGAATGGACGCCAAGCTCACCCACGGCGATTTGTTCTTGCGCTACTTCGAGCTCGGCGGCATGTCGAGCGCACTTCAGGTCGAGGCCTTCTGCTACGGGGCCTTGGAGCCGAACGACCACGACCACGACGTTGTCGTCCACGCGATCAACGAGCGGTTCTCCGAGATGGGTCAGAACCATCCCGTCCCTTACAGCGATGATTCATAGAGAGATCGGCAAACGCCTTTTGTGTCGAGCACCCACAGACCGCCGCCAGACGGCCGCGAATTGCGTCTTTGGCCGCGCGGCTCCGTCTCAGGGTGAGTACGCTCAAAGCTGCCACATGCCCCCAGTTCCTGTCCAGGTCCGGGGCAGGCGGCCGAGTCGAAAGGAACTCGCGATGTTTCGCTGCAAGACCCGCCATTCCCTAGGCTTGAAAGCAAGGTCCTTCTGATGGAGGAACTGGAACGCGACAGGCTCGCGGCCGTCATCAGTCGCTACGCGGTTCACGCTCGAGAGGGGGGTTCCCTCGGAGAGGCGCTGTGTGCTACTTGCGTTGACATTCTCGGCCTCGAAGGGTCCGCGATCATGCTCATGGCTCCTGGGGGTACGCATCGGACTCTCGGGGCGTCCGACGAAGTCATGGAAAAAATCGAGGAGCTCCAACACACCCTCGGCGAGGGCCCTTGCCTCGACGCTTTTCGCCACGACGTTCCGGTCCTCGTCGCCGACCTCGCCGCCAACGACAGCGCCACAACCTGGATTGGCTTCACCCCAGGTGCGCTCGACGCCGGGGCAGGCGCTGTATTCGGGTTCCCGCTTCACGCCGGAGCCGGGCGCATCGGAGCGCTCAACGTCTACGCCCGCAATGCCGGACAACTAAGCGTCGACCAGCACCAAGACGCTCTGCTCCTCGCAGACGTAGTCGCCCACGCGATCTTGGCACTCCAGGCGGGTGCCGACGACCTCGTCGGGGCACTTGGCGATATCGGGGCCCACCAGACACAGATCAATCAGGCGACGGGCATGGTGGCCGCCCAGCTCGGTCTTTCCACGGTCGACGCCCTCGGGCGGCTCCGTGCGTACGCGTACGCCTCCTCGAAAAGTGTCTCGGAGATCGCCGGTGAAGTCATCTCACGTCGGCTCCGTCTCGAGCCCTGAGCACGACATGGAGATCGACACCGTCACGCGGGAGCGACTCCTTCTCGACACTTTGGTCGAGTTGGCCGACACTTTGGTGGCCGACTTCGACGTCGTCGGCCTGCTCGACCTTCTCACCCGGCGCTGTGCCCAGCTGTTCTCGCTCAAAGGAGCAGGAGCCGTGCTCGTCGACCAACACGGTTACCTGCGGGTGATGGCGTGCTCCACTGAGCAGATCTGGTTGACCGACGTTTTGCAAGCCCAGAACCACGACGGACCGCTCCTCGACAGCTATCGCAGCGGAAAGGCGAACAGCGACGGCGACCTTGAAGCTGCCCGCTCCCGCTGGCCGACGTTCGCGCCCCTTGCCATCGACGCCGGGATCCGCAGTGTGTTTGCCTTCCCGTTACACCTTCGTGATGCACTCCTCGGCGCGCTCGGACTATTCGGAACTGAAACCGCCGCGCTGAGCGCCGACGAGGCTCGCCGGGCCAAGGCGCTTGCCGACGTAGCGAGCGTGGGCATAGTCCAGTTCGCTGTCGCCCACGACCATGACGCCCTGGCCGCGCGGGTTGGCATCGCGATGCAGAACAGGACGATCGTCGAGCAAGCACAAGGGATGCTCGCCGAGTCGAATCGTGTCGAACTTGACCAGGCCTTCACTCTTCTCCGGCGCTACGCGCAAATCCACGATCAGCGACTGACCGAGGTAGCTTTCACAATCGTCACCGGGGGCCTCACTCTTCCGCTCCCGGTCTCAGTCGACGGGAACGAGACAGGGGGCTGACACGACCATCGATTAGCGGGTCGGTCGGTCGAGTAGCCCCGCCGGTGGATGCGCCAGCCCGGGCGGGCTTCGCCTAGGGCGGATTCGGGGAGAACCGTGCTGGCCAACGACCTCGGGTACTCCTACGTCGGCTTGCTCACTGGCGAGGATGGGCCAGGCGGGTACCCGGGCTCGTGTCTGGGCGCGGATGTTCTATCGAGGAGAACTTTCGTCATCGCCCCATACTGTCCATTTCAGGTCGAACAGCCGTGGTTCTCTATGTACGACCGATCCGACATTCCTGACTCTCTGCCGGCCGCCGAACGCGAACCTGGTTTTAAGGCGGCAATCCGACAACGGCGCGGGCTCGGTCAGGTCACCCCGGGAATGTGGCGGGAGGTGACAGCCACCTACTATGGCATGGTGTCACGCCTAGACCATCATCTCGAACGAATCATGGGTGCCCTTGCTAGCAGTTGCCGGTCTGGTCGCACCGTCACCTTGTTCTTCTCAGACCACAGAGATCTGGCCGGGCGCCCCGAGCACGCCCTGGTGGAACGCGAGGTGGAGCAGGCTCTTTCGGGCTGGCATGTCCCGGTGAGACCAGCACCTGCGGCGGAGGGGACGCAATGAACGGAGTCGCCTCGCTGGACCGGCCGAACCTCCTGGTGATCATGGCCGACCAACTGCGCCACGACTGGCTGAGCGTTTGTGGCACACCCGGGGTCTCGACACCGGCTATCGACGGGCTTTCCGCCCGGGGCGTGCGCTTCACCAATCTGACCACCAACTCGGCGATTTGCGTTCCGGCCCGACTGGCACTTGCCACAGGTTTGCGACCGGAGCGGATCAACGCATGGGGAAACGAGGCCATGCTGCAGCCGGGGGACACCACCTACTACCAACGGCTGCGCGATAGCGGCTACCGGGTGGGGATCGTAGGAAAGCTGGATCTCGCTAAACGTGACATCTACAACGGCTACAGGGGCGATCGGCCCCAGGTCTACAGCTGGGGTTTCACACACCCCTTGGAAGCCGAGGGCAAGATGCACGCCCGGGGGCACGCCGGAAAGCCGCTTGGCCCGTATGGGTTCTGGCTACAAGAGAGAGGATTGTTCGAGTCGTTCTGCGAGGACTACGAGCGACGAATGGCGGAGATATTCGACGCGCTTACCACCAGTTCGGCACCGCCATATGCAGGTACGGGCCTTTATCGCGACTCGGTCCTGCCGAGCGATGCATTCGAGGACGTTTGGCTTGGCGAACGGGCAGTCGAGTGGATACAGACTGTCCCCGACGACTTCCCATGGCACCTGTTCGTAAGTTTCGTAGGTCCACACGATCCCTTCGACCCACCCACCGAATGGGCGGACCAGTTCCGCGACGCCCCGGTCCCGGACCATGTCGCGGCTGTTGAAGCCGGCAGGCCCGGATACGTGTGGCCGAGCCGTTGGGGTCTCTCGAGCGAGGAAGTCCGAGCCGCCCGCCGCCAATATTCTGCCGCCACAGCTCTGATCGACGCGCAGGTGGCCAGGATCCTCGATGTCGTTCGCAAGCGCGGTTTGGAGGACAACACCTACGTCGTGTTTACCTCCGATCACGGCGAGATGCTCGGCGACCTCGGCCTGTTCGAGAAGAGCGTCGCGTACGACCCGGCTATGAGAGTCCCATTGATCGTCGTCGGACCTGATATCGCACCAGGAGTCGTC
Source organism: Actinomycetes bacterium (assembly GCA_021808665.1). The sequence continues at coordinate 2,636 of JAKBBA010000168.1, read as the reverse complement.
GACGCTCCGGTTGAACTGGCGGACTTGAACCCGACCCTGTGCGACCTGGCGGGGCTCACAACTCAACCTGGGCTCGACGCTCGTTCGTTCACCCCCCTGCTGAGAAACGACACGAGCAGCGCGGCCAGGACAGTGGCCGTGTGCTCACAGCAGCATTATCGAGCCATTCGCAGCACCACACACAAGTACATCGCCAACCGCAATACCCACAGATTCTCCAGGCCTGACGACCCTGACGAGGTGTACGACCTGATCGCCGATCCGTATGAAACCCGCAACCTGGTCGTCGAGGACCCAGAAACAGCCGACCGGATCGTCGCTCTGCTCGTGGCCCTCGAAAGGAAAGACGCCGGGAGAATCGCGCAAGCAACAGCCACCCCATGAGCGCTTACAGGAGCCACTGAATGCGGATTCTCTACGTCGACGTCGACACCCTCCGCCCCGACCATCTTGCGCCCTACGGCTACCACCGCTCAACCGCCCCGAACTTGGAGCGCCTCGCAGAGCGCAGCGTGCTGTTTGACCGCTACTACTGCTCTGACTCACCGTGCCTGCCTTCTCGTGCGGCGTTGTCGAGCGGGCAGTTCGGGATAACCAACGGCGTGGTAGGCCATTTCGGTCGAGCGGGACAGTTCCGCCTCGACCCGGGGCACGGACCGGCTCCCGGCCGGCCGTTGCTCGGACAGCGGCTCCAACAGCACGGCTTGTACACCGCGGCAGTATCCATGTTCGCGGAACGCCACCGCGCCTACTGGTTCTGCGGTAACTATCGGGAAGTGATCCGGGCGAGCAGCGAGCTAAACGACGAGCAGGCCCACCAGATCAACCCGGTCGCATTGGAGTGGATCCGCCGCAACCGTGACAGAGACAACTGGTTCTTGCACGTCCACTACTGGGAACCCCACACCGACTACCTGATCGGCCCGGAGTGGGTGGAACAGGCGGCCGCTACCGGGCCGGTGCAGGCGTGGCCCGACGAGGCGACCATCGTGGACCACGGCGCGCGGATCTACGGCCCTCGCTCGGCGCTCGACCTTCACTACACCAGGTCCGGGCCCCGGAAATCATCGGTGCCGCACGCCATGCCCGACGCGATATGTTCCCGAGGCGACTTCGAGCTTTTGATCAACGGCTACGACGCCACCATCCTCTACTGGGACCGGTACTTCGGGCAGCTCCTCGACCTGCTCGACGAGCTGGGAATCGCCGACGATACTGCCATCATCGTGAGCGGAGATCATGGCGAGTCCTTGGGGGAGAACGGCTCCTACGCTGAGCACGGCCTGGCAAACGAGCCGACCTTGAGGGTCCCGCTGGTCGTCTACTGGCCGGGCGTCACCGACACGGTGGAGCCCGGTCGCCGTCACCGGTCCGAACTGATCTACAACATCGACTTCGCCCCGACCCTCTGTGACCTGCTCGGCATCCCGGTACCTCCCGGCTGGCAGGGCCGGTCCTTCGCCCCAGCCGTCCGAGGGGAGAATGCCGAGACACGTCCGTATCTTGTCCTCGGCCAGGGTGCGCACACCTATCAGCGGTCGGTCCGCACCGAGGACCATCTCTATATCCGCACCTACCATCCCGGCTCCTTCCGAGCCGAGTGGGAGCAGCTATTCAACGTGACCGACGATCCCTACCTGACACGGGATTTGCTTCCAGAGCTCCCCGATCTGGCTGCCGAGATGCGTTGCAATCTGAGCGAATGGTGGCACCGAACTGCAGGCGTGCCCGGCTCACCCCCGGATCCGATGCTGACCACATTGCAAACCGGCCCTACCTTTTACGCCGACCCGGGCGACTACATGGAGCATTTGCGCTCTACTGGCCGCAAAGAGCTCGCTGTCGACCTGAAGCAACGGCTCGATGTCGCGGTCGGCACACCCTCGGTGTGGTGGGAATCGCCCGAACCGAATGTCTACAAGTAGTCAGACAGGAGATATCAAATGTCGGATGTTCGTGAAACTGCTGTGCCGAGAGCACCTGGGCCGGTGGTCCCGAAGAATGCTATTGTCATCCTACTCGACAGTTTGAATCGGCGAATGCTGGGCGCTTACGGGGGAGCAGAGTTCGAAACACCGAACATCGACCGTCTCGCCTCGCGCTCCTTGGTGTTCGAGCGCCACTACTCTGGTTCGCTTCCGTGCATGCCTGCCCGGCATGACATTTTGGTGGGGGCAATGGACTTCCTCTGGCGACCGTGGGGATCTATCGAAGTGTGGGAACAGTCCGTCGTTCGTTCCCTTATCGACGCCGACGTGGCCACGGCGTTGTTCTCCGATCACCCCCACCTCTTCGAGACAGGCGGGGAGAACTACCACACCGACTTCACTGCGTGGGACTACCAACGCGGCCACGAGAGTGACCCGTGGAAGACCACCTCAGACCCTTCGTGGGCCGGAGCCCCGGCCCTACCTGCTGTGTCGTCACCCCGAAAGATGTTCTACGACAAGTCCAGGACATGGTTCCGTTCCGAAGAAGAGTTCCCCGGCGCCCGTACCATGCAGGCCGCCGCGGACTGGCTCGACCAATGCGCCGCCAGACACGATCGCTTCTTTGTCTTCGTGGACGAGTTCGACCCCCACGAACCGTTCGACACGCCGGAACCGTGGGCGTCCCGTTACGACCCTTCATGGACG
>JAKBBA010000167.1 GCA_021808665.1 Actinomycetes bacterium | reverse complement strand
GGTGGTCGTGTCGGACCCGGCTGCAAGGCGGGGGCTGGACGCTTCTCGGGTGGAGCTGCGGCCGGTCATGGCGATGAGGACCGAGACGAGGACGGCGGTGGCGATCACGGCAGACGCCGCGATCCACCTGTGCCGCACGGTCACCCCAGCCCGTAGAAGGCGTTGACCAGCGGAATGGCGATGCCGATGAGGAAGGCACCAGCGAGGGCCCACAACAGCCCGCTCTTGGCCCGGACGGCCATGTCCGGGCGGGCGCTGTGGTTGGCGTAAGCGAGCGTCGCTCCACCGATGATGGCCGACGCCCCGCAGATGGCCAGGGCCAAGAACATCAGCCAGGAAAGGATGGTATGAATCCCTCCGATCCCTGGCAGGCCGCTCGACGACGGGGTTACTGGACCAACCGGATCGCCTCCGGCCAGGATCCCCGATATCGCAAGATGGTGAACAGCGTTAAGCACTATTCAGCCTCCCAATCTCCGCTCACTGGGTCATTCACATCTAAGCACGGATAAATCACAGGTTTGTGGTTTATCCTCGCTATCGACGGTAGCAAGCCGTAACTCACAGGCTTCTTGGCGCGAGGGGAGCGAGTTGTCTCCTGGTTGGACGAACGGATGACGGGCTGGGTGGGGCGCGCCGGCCTCGGAATGGCTGGCCTCGGATTGGTCGCCGGGCTGTCGCTCGGCGGGTCGATACTGGCGAGCGGGTCGACCGGCTGGGGGGCCTTGGTGTGCGGGGCGCTCCCCGTCGGCTCCGCTCTGCCCGATGGCGGCCGGCTGGCACCCGGCCAGGTGGCCAACGCCTCGATCATCGTCTCGGTCGCTGGCCAGAAGGGCGTGGGCATCCGAGGAGCCGTCGACGCCGTGGCCGCCGCGTTCGCCGAGTCCCGGCTCAACAACGTGGCCTACGGGGATCGGGACTCCCTCGGACTTTTCCAGGAGAGGCCGTCCCAAGGATGGGGGAGCGCCGCACAGGTTATGGACCCGGTCTACGCCACGGACCAGTTCCTCAGCCGGCTGATCGCCCTGCCCAACTGGTCGTCCCTGGCCCCCGCCGTCGCCGCTCAGGACGTGGAACGGTCCGGGCATCCGAATGCCTACGACCGGTGGGTCCAGCCAGCTACGTCCCTGGTAGCGGGGCTGACCGGGGCTGGGCAGTGCTCGAACGGATCGGGCGGCTCCGCCGGAGGGAAGGTCCTATCCGCCCTTCCGGCCGGCTTCTCCCTGCCTGCCGGGACGCCGGCGCCGGTCAGGACCGCCATCGGCTACGCCGTCGCCCAGCTCGACAAGCCCTATGTGTGGGGCGGTACCGGCCCCTCCGGCTTCGACTGCTCGGGGCTCGTGATGATGGCGTACCGGGCGGCCGGGATCTCCCTGCCCAGAACGACCTATGAGCAGGTGTACGCCGGCCAGCCTGTGTACGACACCGGAGTGCTCGCCCCCGGCGACCTGATCTTCATCGAGGGCTCGGATCCCGGACCCGGCGGAGCGCCGGGTCACGTCGGAATGTACATCGGCGACGGCCTCGTTATCGACGCCCCCTACACCGGCAGGAACATCGAGCTCACGCCCTTGGCGACATGGTCCTCGCAGATCGTTGGCATGCGCCGCGTCGTGGCGCCGTGACACGAGTCGCCCCTTCGGCACCCTGTCCCCGAGAACCGTGGCGGAATCACTACGATGAAACTATGAGGCGACGGGCCGAGCGGGCGGCCATCCAGCACTACGTTCCAAAAGTGGTGCGGTGACGACCGAGTACCCCGTTTTTGATCGACCGCCAGTCGAAGAAGTAGCGGTGGCCATCTACTTCGCTCCCGGCCTTCGGCTCTCCACGGCCACTTTGGGAGCGCTCTGGCAGCGGTGGCGCTCGCGGTTTGCACGATCAGAGGACCAGCCCCCACTGCCGCCGGTTCAGCCTCTGACTTTTGGCGACGGACGACCCAGCTTCTCTATACAGATCACACATCCAACCCCAAGAGTCTGGTTCCTCTCAGACTCCGGCAATGAGGTTGTGCAGGTGCAAAGTGACCGGCTTATTCGAAATTGGCGCCGCGTGTCGCCCGATGATCCCTATCCCCACTACTCACAGATTCTTCCGAAATTCAAGGAAGATATTGACCAGTTGTTCAACGTGTTGGATGAGGAGAATGTCCCGCTTCCAGCCATTCAGCAATGCGAAGTCACCTACATCAATCCAATACCTGCTGAGTTCCAGGCTCACGGGGGGGACCTGTCGCGGGTGTTGAGTCCGTGGTCAGGACAGATGAGCGACTCATTCTTGGGCAGACCCGATGGCCTTCAGCTCCAGCTGAGCTATCGCTTTCCGGAATCAGAAGCGCCCCAAGGGATTCTAAGTATCTCGTTCGGAGATGCATTTCGATCAACGCCTGAGGGACCGAAATCTGTTTATCTGTTACAGCTTTCCGCAAGAGGGACACCGACTACGCCCGACGTGGCCCGCTCCTTAGAGCTTCTCGACTTAGAACACGAGTGGATCGTTAAGGGCTTTGCCTCCTTGACCGCACCCGCAATGCATATGGCTTGGGAGAAAGAATGACCGACATCCTGGAATCTTCTTCTGCTACTGACCTACTTCTGTATCGGTGGTTACAGGCTAAACGCTCGATGCAGCCGTCCAACGCGGCACTCGGTGCGCGTCCGCAAACGGAGGTAATACGACTCCCTGAGGAGCTAGAGCCACTGGTGAATGAAATGTTGGAGCTTCGCAATCTCTCGCGCAACTGGAACTCCTACGGTGGTCACCCCCCAACTTGGATTGCGATAGCAGCGGTGGCGAAGCTGTTTCAGGACGTGGCTTGGTCTGGGCCGATCCCGCGAGTCGTTCCCATGGGATCTGGAGGCATCCACCTTGAATGGGGCAATGACGACGAAAGCGTTGAGATCGAAGCGTCTGCCGACGGGCATCTCTCGGCGTTGATAGAAGCAGGTAGCCAGTTTGCAGAGGGCGCCATCGAGGATCTCAACGACCCACTACTTGCTGACGTTTTGACCTGGGCATCCAAGCTCGGCTAGCTCGGTGTCACCTGAAGGCGGGACGGGTGACGCTCCTAGTCCCGGGAACCCCTTGCCAGAGGGGACGGTAGTCTGGCGCCGGATTCCTCCGAGGCATTTTCCTCGGATTGACAGCAAGCATCCGCAGAGCCCCGCTTTTGAGGACGACGACGACGGAGATCCAATGTCTGTGCTCATTGAGTCTCTCGTTCTAGAATCGGGGCGAACTGCTGAGGACGTCTTAGCGCCCTTCCCGGGATACGGCTTAGTAGCTGTAACGATCACAGGAATCAACGCCCGCAATGACCTTCCTGATCTTGAAGTACAGGTTTGGCCTGAGGACACGGAGCCCGCACACGGAAAGGTCGTTGGGCGAAAGACGCAGGCAGTTAGGAAGCAACTCGCTCGGGACAGTCGTTGGATCGTTGCTCCGTCAGATCGGCCTGATCTTGCGTGTGAATAGCCATATTACTCAGCGGTGGCTGCTATTTTAGATGAGCAATCAGGAGGGGCCCAGATAGTAAGAGCCGATTTGGCTTGGATTTCGCCCGTAACCTCTCAAAAGCTGTTTAACCCGTCATTAGATCGACACGAGATGAACTCCATCGTGGTTACGGATCGCCGGTGACGAGGTGGACAGCGCGTCGATCAACCGGACGGCGTACGCCTCATCCATCCGCTCGCGGACCTCGCCCGGTGCCAGCCATGCCACCTCGACCGCTTCGGCGGTCGCTACCCGGGCTCCTTCGACCACGGAACACCGGAAGACCAAGGCGACGATGCCTCGCTCCATGTTCTTGTACACCCCGCTCAGCCGCTCTGGTCGGACCGTGAGGCCCGTCTCCTCCAACACTTCACGTACGACTCCGGCCTCGATCGTCTCGTCGAGCTCGAGCACGCCGCCGGGCGGCTCCCAGTGACCGTTGTCCCGCCGACGGATGGCGAGCAGACGGCCCTGGTCGTCGACGACGGCCCCAGCCACGCTCACCGAATGCTTGGGGGTGCTCACAGGTATCAGCCTTCCCTCCGGCGAAGCCGACTTGTACAGTGACTGGTACAGACGAGCAGAAGGCTGCACCAGTTGCTTCGCCCACTTGACCCTACCAGCGACCGCTCCCGATACCGCCAGATCGCCGACCACCTCCGGGAGGCCATCAACGCCGGCGAGATCGCGCCCGGCGAGCAGCTCCCGAGCGAACGGGAGCTGATGGAACAGTACGACGCGGCCAGGGGCACCGCCCGCCAGGCCATCTCCCTGCTGAGATCGGAAGGGCTTGTAGAGACCGAGCACGGCAGGGGCGCCTTCGTCCGGAAGAGGCCGGCGATCCGCAGAGTGGCGCACGATCGGTTCCTCCGCCGGCACCGCCAGGCTGGAAACGCCGCCTACCTGGCCGAGATGGAGACGGCCGGCCGCACCCCTGAGGTCGAGATCCTCGAGGTGGGCCAGGCAACAGCCCCGGCCGATGCCGCCCAGCGCCTCGAACTCGACGAATCCGCGCAGGTCCTGGTCCGTCGACGCCGCTACTTGGCGGACGGCTTCCCTATGGAGCTGGCCACCTCATACGTCCCCTGGAAGATCGCCGAGGGGACCCAGATGACCGAGGCCAACACCGGGCCAGGAGGCATCTACGCCCGCATCGAGGAGCGGGGGCACCGCCTCGAGCGTTTCGCCGAGGAGGTCACCGCCCGTATGCCGTCGCCCGAGGAGGCCAAAGCCCTTCGGCTGATGCCCGGAGTCCCGGTCATCGGGGTGGTTCGCACCGCCTACGACTCCGACGGCAAGCCGGTTGAGGTGTGCGACACCGTCATGGCCGCGGACCGCTACGTCCTGACCTACGAGCTCCCCGCCCGCTGAGCGGAGCCGAGGCCAAAAGGGGTGTTTGACACGGAAGCTCAACTGGTATAGACATGTAGTCGTGCAGTGCACACTCCGGATTAGTGGGGGTGAGGGATTGGCTTGGACAGCCGCTCATCGTGAAGACGTGGACTTGGCCGGCCGCGGCATTGACCGGACCCTCTCCGGGCCCGACGGCCGAACCGGGGTGCCGAGACTCCTGCTGACCCCGGAGGAGGCGGCCCAGGCGCTCGGGATCGGCCGGACCAAGCTGTACCGGCTGCTGGCCGATGGGTTCCTACCGTCCATCCGCATCGGGGGCAGCCGGCGGATCTCAACCGAAGCCCTGGACCGCTTCGTGCACAGCCTCGAGCCCTCTGGCCGCACGGGAGGACTCGCGTAGCCGTGAGCATCGAGCGGCGCCAGGTCAAGAGGGGAGTGGTCTACGACGTCCGCCTCCGGACGCCCGATGGCCGGCAACTGAGTCGGACCTTCCGCACCCGCAAGGAGGCGGAGAACTTCGAGGCGCAGCAACTGGCTGACCTGAGTCGCGGTGGCTGGGTGGACCCCCGCCGGTCGGCGATCTCGTTCGGAGAGTGGGCCGCGCACTGGCTGGTCCGGGACCCGTCGAAGCGCCCCTCCAGCCTGGCCCGCGACGAATCGGTCGTCCGCATACATCTGCTTCCCGCGCTGGACAAGCGGCAGCTCGCCTCGATCGCGCCGTCCGACATCCAGCGGCTGGTCAACGCCTGGACCGAGACGTCCTCGCCCCGCACGGTCCGCCGGCAGTACGACGTGCTACGGGCCATCTTCTCCGCCGCTGTCGATGACGACCGGCTGCTGCGCTCCCCGTGCCGCAACATCAAGCTGCCCAAGGTCGAGCAGCAGAACCGCCAGGTCATCTCCGCCGAGCAGCTCGCCGACCTGGCCATGCAGATCGGAGCGGACTGGGCGCCCATGATCCACCTGGGCGCCGTGCTCGGCCTGCGCTGGGGCGAGTGCGCCGGCCTGCGGGTGGGTCGGCTCGACTTCGCCAAGGGCACCCTGTTCGTGGCCGAGCAGCTGACCCGCGCCAGGCACGGGGTCATGGTGGCCGGTCCCCCCAAGTCGGCAGCTGGCCGACGCACCCTGTCGGTGCCACGCCCGCTGATGGAGCTCCTGGCCGTGCACATCGTCGGGCGGGGGCTCACCACCGACGACGTGGACGAGTACGTGTTCACCATGCCCGAAGGTGGGCCGCTCGACTACGCCCACTGGCGGATGCGCTACTGGATCCCGGCCACGAAGGCAGTCGGCCTGCCGTGGCTGACCTTCCATGATCTGCGCCGGGCCAACGCCACCGCCATGGTGAGCGCCGGCATCGACCTGAAGACGGCTCAGACCCGTCTCGGCCACTCCGATCCCCGGCTGACCCTGGCGGTATACGCCCAGGCCACCTCGGCGGCGGATCGTGACGCCGCCGACCGGGTGGGGGAGCTGCTCATGAAGCCCGGGGCCGCTCCGGCGCTAACTGAGAACGACAGCGATGAAACCGGCTGTGCGATGAATGTGCGATTGAACCGCCGGCGCCGCCATGGACTGGAGCCTCGCGGCCCTGTGACCAGCGGTTTTCCTGGTCGGGAAGGCGGGATTCGAACCCGCGGCCTCAGCGTCCCGAACGCTGCGCGCTAACCAAGCTGCGCTACTTCCCGTAGAGCCAGTCTAGTTGACCGGCACGACT
>JAKBBA010000166.1 GCA_021808665.1 Actinomycetes bacterium | reverse complement strand
CGGGCTCGAGGACCGCCATCTGCAGTATCTCGTGGAGGCTCCTGTCATGCGCCGACAACCCCTCGTCGACAAACCACGTCTCCAGCCCCGGTTCGATCCCGAGAATCCTCGCCCAGTCCGCAACGGCCTCGCGTAGTTCGACTACGGAGCGGTCGGGGCCGCCCCTTGCCGCCAGCGCCAGGCCGAGAAACTGGGTGAGTGGCAGGCCCGGCACCGCCTCGGGATGCTGGAAGGCCAGAAACAGGCCAGCCTTGCCCCGTACGTCGGGGGGCCAGCGGGTGATGTCCTCGCCGTGGAATCGGATGGTGCCCGAGGTGAACCGAATGGACGGATCACCCATCAGCGCATTCGCAAGCGCTGAGATCCCCGAGCCGGGAGGCCCGGTCGGCCCCATAACGGCGTGGAACTCACCGGTTCGCAGTTCCAGATCGACACCTCGAAGTACAGGCTTCCCGCCAACTTGTGCGTAGAGATCTTCGACCTGCAGAAGCGGGATCATTGCACCGTCAATCCTATTAGCACTATGTGGCCTATTAGCACTATCTGGATAGTAGAAAATATGAGGGCGGTCTGTTCTGCGCTTCTCGAGTAGGCGTGTAGCGTCAGGACCGATGCCAAGCCCATGGAACTCGACAGCGAGTGGACCATCCGCCGGCAACCATGACAGGGTCACCTTGGTCGAGGGACCTGCCTTCTTGGTTTGTGACCTCGGAGGGAACGTCTCCGCCGAGCGCGGCGAAGGGCTGTTCTTTCGCGACACCCGCTTTTTGTCCTCCTACTCGGTGAAAGTCAATGGGGACGAGCCCGAGCCTCTCGCTCGCTCCATGGCGGAGCCGTACTCGGCGACATTCATTTCGCGGAGCCTCCCGCCTGCGGGTCGGGCGGACTCGGACCTGCTCATCGAACGTCGCCGCTACGTGGGGCGGGGAATGCGCGAGGACCTGCTCATACGCAACTTCGGCGAGGAGCCGGCGTATTGCGCCTTGGAGATGGTCGTCGGAGCGGACTTCGCTGACCTGTTCACGGTCAAAGAGGGAAGAGGTTCGGCTCCCCCTGACGTTGCCGTCGACAGCGCCGACGGGGCGATCGTCTTCAGCCACCGCAACGGCGGCCATCGCCGGAGTCTGAGGGTGGCCTTCACGATACCTGCGGTAATCCATGGCGACTCCGCCAGCTGGGAGGTGATCATCCCTTCGCGAAGCGCATGGTCACTTTGCACCCAGTTCATCTGCGGGATCGACGGCGACGACATCGAACCTCGGTGGCTTGTCGGCCAGCCGGTCACCAGGGGGGCGCCGGCGGAGAGGATGGCGGCGTGGCGGCGCAGCGTGCCCGTCGTCGATACCGACCACGACGGCCTGCGCAGCGTTGTCGCTCGCGGCTCCGAGGACCTCGGATCCTTGCGGATATTCGACCCTGACTACCCGGAGCGGACGGTCGTTGCGGCCGGCGCTCCATGGTTTATGACGCTGTTCGGCCGGGACTCGCTCATCTCCGCCTACATGGCCCTACTGGTCGACCCTGAGCTGGCGCTCGGAACCCTGCAGACTCTTGCCCGATTCCAGGGGACCGAGGTCAACCCCGGCAACGAGGAGGAGCCCGGGCGGATCCTCCACGAGATGCGCTTCGGCGACACGTCTTCCCTCTCGCTCGGCGGCGGCCCGATCTACTACGGGACAGCCGACGCGACACCGCTGTTCGTCATGCTGCTCGGCGAGTTGCGCCGCTGGGGTCTGGCCCGTGAAGCGGTCGACAACCTGCTTCCCGCCGCCGACCGTGCGATCGAGTGGATGGAGACCTTCGGCGACCGCGACGGCGACGGCTACATCGAATATCAGAGGGCTTCGGACCGTGGACTGCGCCACCAGGGGTGGAAGGACTCGACGGGCGGCATCCGTTTCGCTGACGGACGCCTCGCCGACCCGCCGATCGCCCTCGCAGAAGTGCAGGGCTACGCATATAGCGCGTATCTTGCTCGGGCGTTCTTTGCTGCCGAACAAGGTGACAATACATTGTCCAGTCATATGAGAACGCGCGCTGGGGAGTTGAAGGCGGCGTTCAACCGTGACTTCTGGCTGGAGGATCGCGGTTGGCTTGCCATGGGGCTCGACAGGGACAAGAAGCCGATCGACGCCCTCACCTCCAACATGGGTCACTGCCTTTGGACCGGCATCCTTGACGCCGACAAGGCGGGGGCGGTCGCGAAGCGCCTGAGCGGCACCGAGATGTTCAGCGGCTGGGGGGTACGCACGCTCGGATCGTCGATGACGGGATACAACCCGGTCAGCTACCACTGCGGTTCGGTGTGGCCCCACGATTCGGCTATCGCCGCCGCGGGCCTAATGCGCTACGGCTACACCAAGGAAGCCCACCGGGTGATCATGGGCGTCATAGACGCCGGCTCCGCCCAAGGGGGGCGCCTGCCCGAGCTCTACAGCGGCCTGGAGCGCATCGAGCACCCGCTGGTGGTCCCGTATCCGACCGCCTGCTCGCCTCAGGCGTGGTCGGCGGCTTCACCGTTGCTCATGCTTCGCACGCTGCTTCGACTCGACCCGTGGGTGCCCCGGGGTAAGGTCTGGCTGCACCCCGCACTTCCCGAGCAGGTGGGCAGGTTGCGAGTGGGGGGGATACCTCTTGCAGGGGCCCGTGTCACTGTCACCGTCGAAGGCGACAACGTGTCGGTGGAGGGCCTTCCTGAGGGCCTCTCCCTTGTCGACGCCCCGCGTCACCCACTGACGGGCACCTGAGCGGTCCACCTGGCCAGCGCCCGTCTACCAGCCGCGGGCGACCCACTCGTCTAGGTGTGGGCTCTCGTTCGCAATACTCGTATCGACGCCATGGCCGGGCAGGACGACGGTCGAGGGATCCAGCGGCGCGAACAGCCGGCGCTCGATGGACGAGATGATCGTCTTGAAGTCGCCACCCTCGAAGCTCGTGTTACCGGGGCCGCCCGGGAACAGCGTGTCGCCGCTGAATAGAAGCGGGGCGCCTTCGAGACGAAAACACATCGACCCAGGCGTGTGCCCCGGCGTCGCAATGCTGTGAAGGCGCAGGTCGCCGAACTCTATGACCGACTCGTCGTCGAGCACGAAGTCATACGAGGGCAGCATCGCAGCATCCGCGGCGGTCACCCCCACCTCGTAGCCGGCGTCGCGCACCGCGGGAACCGCCTGGATGTGGTCCCAGTGCCCGTGCGTCTCGAGGATGCGGCGAACCCCGAGTCTTGCGGCCATCTCGAGGAGCATCTCATGCTCGTTGGCCGCGTCGATCAGGACCGCTTCGCCGGTCCGCTTGCAGCGCACGACGTACACGTTGTTGTCGAGGGGACCTACGACCACACGGTGCACCTCTACGCGGGAGTCTTCGTAGTGCATGACAGGTAGCCTATGGGCTAGAAATAGGGGAGCAGTAGGGCTAGCGCCTTGGCGCGGGTTCGCTTAGGTCAAAATATCCAGGGAAAAAAGGACGTCAACCGTGAATTTCGCGTTCAGTGAAGAGCAGGAAGAACTCCGCAAAGCGGTCCGGCGCTTCTTGGAGGACAAGTCCCCGGAGACCGAGGTCCGCCGCCTGATGGACACCGAGGACGGCTACGACCTCGCCGTGTGGCGTCAGATGGCCGACCAGCTCGGCTTGCAGGGCTTGACGATTCCGGAGCGCTTCGGCGGGTCGGGTTTCAGCTACGTCGAGCTCGTGGTCGTGCTCGAGGAGATGGGCCGGGCACTGCTGTGTGCGCCGTATTTTTCCGCAGTCGCGCTTGCCGCGAACCTGCTCCTAGTTTCTGGGGACGAAGCCGCGCAGGCCGACTACCTTCCTTCGATCGCCGACGGCTCGAAGATCGCCACCGTCGCCTTGGCCGAGGCATCGGGGCGCTGGGACGAGGAAGGTGTGACCGTCGCGGCGAGCCGCTCGGGTGACGACTGGCATGTGAGTGGCGAGAAGCTATACGTGCTAGACGGCCACGCCGCCGACCTTGTCCTGGTGGCGGCACGAACGGGCGCCGGGGTGTCACTGTTCGCGGTGGACAAGGCAGCCGCCGGCTACCAGGCGACCTCGCTTTCCACGATGGACCAGACCCGCAAGCAGGCGAAGCTCACCTTCGACTCGACACCTGCCCGTCTCGTGGGCGTCGAAGGCGAGGGATGGGCGGCGATCTCGAAGATGCTCGACTTGGCGGCGGTAGCGTTGGCGGCCGAGCAGGTCGGTGGCGCTCAGAAGGTGCTCGAGATGGCGGTCGAGTACGCGAAGGTCCGGGTGCAGTTCGGGCGTCCGATCGGGAGCTTCCAGGCGATCAAGCACAAGTGCGCCGACATGCTCTTGGAGGTCGAGTCGGCGAAGTCGGCCGCCTACTACGCGGGTTGGGCCGCGGCCGAGGACAGCGACGAACTCCCGGTGGTTGCGAGCCTCGCGAAGTCGTACTGCTCTGAGGCTTATTTCCACGCGACTGCCGAGAACATCCAGATCCACGGCGGTATCGGCTTCACTTGGGAGCACCCTGCGCACCTGTATTTCAAGCGGGCTAAGAGCTCCGAGCTGCTCTTCGGCGATCCCACATACCACCGTGAGCTCCTCGCTCAGCGGATCGGCATCTGAGGGCCCGGCAAAAGCTTGGCGTTGGCCCCTCCGCCGGTTAATATATTTCTACCGAGGAAAGGAGGTGGTCCAGCTGATAAGTCGAAGTACTGGGACCTCGGAGGTGACTGGCCGCTAGTCGGTCGCTGGGCCTTCTGGTGAATTCCACCAGTTACCCAGGCGAGGAGGGACAGGAGCTGGTCCCGCCTGTCATTTTCAACTTCTTCGCCGTGTTCCATCCAGATATTGTCGGGATTGGGGTCACTCATCGCAGTGGCCCCAATCTCGCGTTATGACGGCTGCAGCCATGAGTCGTCACCTGACGAAACGTGAGGTAACCGTCCATGGGCACGCTTCCTGAGGCTGTGCAGACGCTTCCCGAGGCTGTCCCGGATCAGGGGGGCGAGTTCACGATCCCGGTAGACGGCGTCAGTCTCGCCTCGTACGCGGCACGGCCCGCCGCCTCGGCAGCTGGGGGCGCCCGTCATTGCCTGCTCATCTGCCATGGCTTCCCCTCGGGTGACAGCCAGCCTGGATCCGACGGGAGCTTCCACCAGCTGGCAGACCGCCTCGCCAACGACACCGGTTGGACGGTGGTCACCTTCTCGTTCCGCGGTACTGCCGCATCGACCGGCAACTTCTCGCTCGGAGGCTGGCTCAGAGATCTTCAAGCGGCAGTCGAAGTGACACTTGCGGCACCACGGGTCGACTCGCTGTGGCTTTGCGGGTTCGCTGCGGGCGGAGCGCTCGCAATCTGCGCCGCAGGCAACGACACCCGAATCCGAGGCGTCGCCTCCTTCTCAGCTCCCGCCGACTTCGCCGACCGGGCCTCCGACGCACGTCGCTTCGTAGCTCAGGCGCGCGTCGCAGGTTTGATCAAGGACCGGTCCTTCCCGGGTGACCTCGACGCTTGGGCCCGCGAGCTGCGCGAGATTCGACCTCTCGATTCGATTTCTCTGATTCCGCCGCGGCCGCTGCTGCTGGTGCACGGGGCCAACGACGAGGTTGTCAACGTTCTCGACGCCCGGGCGCTCGCGGACGCTGCGGAAGAGCGCGCGGAACTGAAGATCCTCCCAGGCGCAGCGCACCGTCTCAGCCACGACCCTAGAGCTGTCGCTTTGCTGCTCGGGTGGCTTGACCGCCAGGACCGCTGAGCTAATACGGCGGAATCCCCGCGAGAGGCCCTATCGACGCTCTACTCGGTCACGGCGAGGTCGTGTACGCGTACAATCCGCGGGTGGCAGCGCCACCGAGGCCGGGGGGATCTGGAAACGGACCGTGAACGACCCGCCGGGCGCAGCACCAGTTGTGATTGAGTCGAATCCACCCGTCCGGGTTTGCCCGAGGACGTCGTGTCTGGGCAGAAAGGTGGCTTCGACCTCTACGTCAGCGCCGTCTTCGGTAGGTTCCAGTGCCGGTCGATAGCCGCTCGCAGCGAACGTGCGGACGCTTCGGGATCGGCGGACTCGGTGAGATAGCGCACAGCGACGAAGCGCCGGGCCCCGTGCGCTGCCATCTCGTCGACCGTGTCAGGGTTCGCCCCGCCGGTCACGAACCAAGGAGTGGTCTTCGCCGTGGGACTCGACGACACGAAGTCGAGGTATCCGAGGCCCGTGCCGGGGCGCCCCGGCTTGGTGGGTGTCGCGTTCACCGGTCCCGCCGATAGGTACCCGACCGGTTCGTCCGCCGCAGCCGTCCATTGCGTAGGGCCGTGCGTAGACAAGCCGATGATCGCCCCTTCCCCGAGGATTCGACGCGCCGCGGCAGCAGGCACGTCGTCCTGTCCTACATGCACACCGTCGGCTTCGCAGGCGAGGGCCAGGTCGGGGCGGTCGTTGAGGATGAAGGGGACGCCATGCTTTGCGCATATCTCTCTGGCGATCACCGCCCTGGCGATCAGGGGTCGGGCGTCGAGTCGCTTGTCACGCAGTTGGACGATGTCGACGCCGCCGACGATGCACGCCTCGACGAACTCGGCGAGGTCGGGCCGGTCGGCTGTGCACAG
>JAKBBA010000165.1 GCA_021808665.1 Actinomycetes bacterium | reverse complement strand
GACGGCGATGTTACCCCAGACGTGGAGCAGTTTCACGCAAGTGGGGTGACCGAGGGGACTTGAACCCCCGACCTCCAGGGCCACAACCTGGCGCTCTAACCAACTGAGCTACGGCCACCAAGAAACCTCCATTCTTTCACATCCTGACGCCGCCAGTGCCGCATGACGGCTACGTCTCACGTCAGCCCGGTAATCCGGCTAGCAATGTCGAGTCAAGTTCGAGCACAGCGAGAGACTCCCGTTCGCTCGATTTGTCGTGCGCGAGTCCCTCCACCCTCCAGCCGTCGCGCTCCGACGTATAGCGAACGTGCAGGTGGCCGTGCACGACCAGCTTCGGCGTCGTACGACGGATCGCCTGGTCGACGAGTGACCTTGCGCGACGATCGTCGTCAAGGATTGCCTGGGGGAAGGGGAGCGGTCGTAGACGCGGAGGAGTTGTTGCTGTGGGTGGTGTGTGCGTGGCGAGAACGTCGAGCGGCCCGTCCCCAAGGCGCTCGACGTCCGATCGGGTGATTTCCTCCCCCGGCCACCAGTTGTGACCTTTGCGGCGGAGGAACCGGTCAAGGCTGACCGCGCCTCCGAGAGCCCCGAAGCGCAGACCTCCCCACTCCCATCGGGCGCCTCTCGTCGCCCACGTTACGGATTCACGCATCTGAACCAGGCCGCTCTCGTTGGCGAGAGATCGCCATTCCTCGAGCACATCGTGATTCTCGTGATTCCCGTCGAGCCACACGAGGTGAGCCCCTGCTTTGCGGGCGCACTGATCGACGTGGTCGAGCCAGGCATCCTCCCGGCCGGGCCACAGCCCGAAGTCGCCCAGCTGCAAGATACGCCGGCAATCGTTTCGAAGGGCGGCTTCACAGGAGATACGAGCCCAGTGTTCATTTCCGTGCCAGTCGCCGGCGAGCATCACCCGACCGCCGACTCCTTCGTAGTCCGGGCCGGAGTCCGTAGCGCACGGTCGGCTGTGATCGGCAGGCACCCTTACATCTTGTCGGACCTAACGATGATGGAGCCCGATTCTCTGCCCGACGGCTGCAGTATCGTCTTTAAGGCAAGCCCCTGTAGCTCAGCTGGAAAGAGCGGCTGCCTTCTAAGCAGCGGGTCGCAGGTTCGAGTCCTGCCGGGGGCACGTACCGTACCAGTCCTCCGCACTTCTCGGTGCGGCGGACTGGGCAGTCTCGTTGCCGAGATCGTAGAGGGTGGCTGCGACATCGAGGGCGCTGTCGGCCGGCTGGCAGACGACGTCGAGCTGGAGCGCGTCGAAGTCATGAAGGCGAGCTCCAACTCGGCTTGGATCGGCCGGATGTGACAATGCCGCTCTTCGTTGGCAACGGACCGGATCTCCCAGCTCTCGGCGCTCGAGCTCGGTTGATCGATCTCGTCACGCAAGAGCGACGCTGCGCAGCTTCATCGCATCTGTTGTGTGGTGGACCTCGACGAGCGGCTGAGAGTCCACGCTCTGGATAATTGACGACGTGACCTATCGCGGAGCATCCTGCTCGTGGACGATGCCGATCAGGTGGTGGGGTACTACGCCCTCACGATGGGGGGAGTACGCAAGGAGGCGTTGCCCGCCCGGTACGGACGGGGACTGCCCAAGTTCGACATCGGCATGGTCCTTCTGGCCCGCTTCGCCATCGCCGATGATCGGCAGGGACAGCGGCAGGGTTGCGATCTGTTATCGTCTTTGGTGCGCGACGGCCTGCGAAGAGGAAGAACATGCCGAGACGTCGGACCAGTCGGACCTACAAACTCCCCAACGGGAACCGTGTGACGCTTTCCCGGGGAAGGGGTCGCTGGAGGGCGTCCTTCTTCAAGACCGTCTCGGTGAGGCGTCCTGACGGCACCGGCGAAAGCCGCAGCTACCGCCGAGGATTGTTTCTCTCTGAGTTGGGCGGTTACAGCCGCCGTATACCGGGGTGGGCCCGACGAGGAGCTGCCACGTCCACGACGACGTCCGTTCGGCGAAACGACCTTTCAGGTCGGTTGGGAGCCGCATCAGCGACGCCCTCTCAGCAGACACGCAAACCAAAATCGATCTGGAAGAGAATCGGGATCTTCTTGGCGGCCGCGCTCTACCTACTGTGGCCTCTCGACATCAATTCCAAGACAGTCAATGGACAGCTGCGACCTAGCACCTTAGGTATTGCGGTGTTGCTGATGTGGCTGCCCATTGCTGTAGGCCTTCCGGCGCTGATTTGGCAACGTTCACGTCCTGCCTCGACCATAGAGGGCGGGAGGGGTGATCGAGAGAAGCGGTCGCCACCGGAAGCACGTCGTTCGAGTGAGCCAACGAGCAAGCCACATCAAACTTCGCCACAGCGATCGTGTTTAGGTTGCCGTGGCGCCGCTCCATAAGGAACTCGTTCGCGTGCTTCGCCAAGCAGCGATCTCGCCAAAAGAGTTTGCTGCGCTCTTGTAGCGGAGGGAAATTGAACCGGTGGCGGACGGTCAACTCACCCCACCTCGTCGCCTCGGTCCGTGCCGGTGTCAAGTTCGAGAAGGGGGTGATAGTCGAGCGCCCTGAAGGCAAGAACGAGGAGGTCGCTGCGTGATCGGTCAGATTCCCATCCACAGGTATTGACTATTTCTCAGGCTGTAGTCCATGGCTGGTCTGCTGCTGAGGGGGCACTTCCTCTCGGTTGCGGCAATCACGGGTCTGGATGCCTGGAGGTAGAGGGCGTCCGGCGATGGTGGACCCGAAGGGTTGCTGGGCGCTGGTGTCGGTCATTGTGGTTCCCAGCACGATGATCAGTCGTCGATCGGGAATGGGTTGTCCTTGGCCGTCATGGACGGAGCGACATTGAGCCGGCGGAGACGGACCACCTCGAACACCGCCACCGCCACAGTGATTGGCCAAAGGCATACCGCCGCCAACACCAGCCAGGCCAGCCCTGTGCGATGAGGATCGGAGCAATCTCGCCGACGAGCTTGCGTTGCTCGACTCGTCCCTGGAGGAGGCGTAGGCCGGCCAGCTCAGTTACCGCACGGGTGAAGTCCTCGCCGTCCTCGGTCTCAGAAGCAACCTGCTCCCACAGCCGATCCGGGGAGGCGAGGAACTCAACACCGCGGGTCGTGAGGTGCAGCCGTCGACCGCGTCGTCGAAGCAGCCGAAGTCGGTTTGCTGCATTGCGAGGCGTCGAGAGCTGATGGACATCGGCTTCTGACCGTGGTGGCTTGTCCCAGTCCCACCAACCGAAGCGTTCCACCGCGGCCAGTACCGTCGCCCGTGCGAGGTAGTTGCTTTGGGTCAACCACGCTCCGCGGCAAGCTCCAACAGCCAGCGCATCGGTGCCACGACATCGCCCGGGTTGGACGGCGTTTCGATGGGATGCAGCAGACCGTTCGCCACCGCTGATCGCCACTCTTGATGCATGGGGTGCCGGGCAGCGTCGATCCAGGTTCCGATGCGTTCGGTCGTGACGAGACCGGCGAGGGTCTGCCCAGGCGGCAGGTCAAGCGACCGGCTGAGCACCGCCCGGTGATGGCCGCGGCTTTGGCCTGCCAGCGTGGGCACCGGGTAACAGATCACCAGCTCCGACGGCGTCGCCCAGTGCGCGCTCGACCGTGTCGAGGGCACGTGCTTCGTCCGTACCCATGATCGACCCCCACGCGAGCATCGCCGTGTCAGGCGGTTCTGTGGATGACGGCCGCTCAGAAGATAGACATCGGCGAAGTCCCTCCAGCGGGTGTTGACCGTTCCGCGGGCCACGGCAGTGACGATCTTCTCGGCGTGCACCATCACGAGCGGATACCCCCGTACGACGACCTCACCGCCGAGCAGGCGTGGAATGTGCAGCTCCTGGGGTGCGGGGGTGATCGGGTCACCCACGTTGACGTCGACATGGAAGTGGGGACGGGCGGTTGCCAGCTCGGAGCTCATCGTGACCCGAACGCCGCTGTAGGCGTCCACGTCGCGGATCTCCGCTGCGGTCGCTCCGTCCACGTCGAACGCGACGCCGTCGTCGAGGCGAAGGTTCGCCACCTCGCAGATGACGGTCCGGACGTTGTCCTCGTCGTTGTCGAGCGCCTCGGCCTGGAGATCGACGTCTCGGGTCGGCCGGCGTTCGCCGAAGGCGGCCAGGAGCACCCCGCCTTTCAGGACGAGCTGATCGGCGAAGCGCGACTCGGCCAAGCGGGCGAGGAACGACTCCAGTATGTAGAGCTGCAACAGCTCGTCGACCGGGCTGCGGTCGCCACGGGCCTTGGCCCGAAGGTCGAGGTAGGCCCGACCCGCCGAGGTGGCTCGGGAGGGAGCGGTCACAGCAAGACTTCCAAAGCTCGGCGCAGTGCGGGCTCGGTGCCGGGGAATCTCTGGGCCAGCTCGATCAGCAGGGCCGGGCTGCGGCCCGGGCGGCCGAGCCAGCGTCGCAGGGCGTCCCAGGCGACCTCCCTGCCTTCGATGTGGCGAAGGCGGACGACATCGACCAGGGACCGTTCTGCCGAGTACAGCCCGATGGGCCGACGGGCACCGACGTTCAGCTCTTCGCGCCCCAGGTCGAAGGTGCGGGGGTCGAACTGGTGGATGCGAGACGGCGCCTGGAGGGCTGGGCGAGTGCTTCCTCGGGGGATAGCGATGTCGATGGCGGCCGGAATGGCGTCGATCAGACTGTGGCGAGCGAGCGCGGTCTTCAGGCACAGCGTGGCGTGCGGGACTCGCTCGGCGATCTCGATCAGGTCGGAGTCGGCGGGCGGCGCGTCGGCCCAGCGGTAGACGCCACCGCCGAGCGAGATGATCTCTCCGCTATCGCGCAAGGCGTACAGACGCCTGTCACCGACACCTGCCTGCTTGGCCTCGCCGTAGGTGAACGTGTCACCCAGCTGCTCTCGGAGATCCGGGACTCCTGCCGTCCTCATGGAAGGAAATCATACTCAGATGCCGCCTACCTGGGTAGGATTTCCTTCAAGCCCGTGCAAGAAGGGGTCCCGTCAAGCCAGCTCCAACCGCCGGATCAGCCTGACGAACTGTCGGAGGACTGGCCCGGCTCCGGCCGGGGGCGCCGCAGCCGCAGGAGCACCGTGCCGCAGGAGCGCCGCGCCGGATGCGTCCGCGCCCCGCGGGCGTTTGGTGCCCCGCAGCGGACAGACCTTGATCGTCGAAGAGGACTGTGACCCTTTTTACACATTTCCGGTGCAATTACGGACACAGTCGTCCCGAGCAGCCTAGTTCCTAGTGCGAGGCCACCCAGGACGGCTTGCGCTTCCCTTTGAAGGCGGCGATACCCTCTGCCGCTGCCGGCGAGGCAAACAGAGCCGCCGAAATCTCCTGCGCCCAGGCCAAACCGTCGACGACTCCGCGCTGCGGAACCTCGCGTAGCAGCGACCTCGTCGCAGCGAGTGCGCCCGGCTCGCAGAGCGCGAGATCATCAAGATGCCCGTCGACCACCTTGGGCAGGTCGTCGCTCGAAGCCATCGAAGTTACTAGCCCCGCTCGAAGCGCATCGACGGCAGTAAAGACCTCCCCGGTCAACATGTAGCGTGCCGACGAAATGGGGGTCATGCGGCGAAGGCACAGAACCGAGATCATCGCAGGGGCGACCCCGATCCGCACCTCGCTGAACGCGAAGGTCGCAGCCGATGCGCATACCACGATGTCGCCGCATGCGACGAGCCCGAGACCACCCGCCCGGACGTGGCCGTTGACTGCGACGATGACGGGCTTGGGGTATTCCCATAGCATGCGGAGCAGTTCTTCGAAGCTGCCCGGCCCCGCACTGACGGGAGGAGCAGTCAGGTCGGCTCCTGCACAGAAGGTTCCGCCGGATCCCGTAAGCACCACCGCCCTGACGGCGTCGTCGGATCGGGCGGCCTCCAGGTGGGAGCACACTCCTTCGACGACGGCACGAGACAGGGCATTGCGGTTGGAAGGCGAGTCGATCATCACGATCGCGCCACCCTTGCGGTCCGATCGTGTCACTACCTCGGTCATTCGAACCTCGTCATCTACGAGAGCGGGCGACGGGAGTCGAACCCGCGTAACCAGCTTGGAAGGCTGACACTCTACCGTTGAGTTACGCCCGCAGCACCCTTCACCCTAGCGTGCGGGACGACACCGTGTAACAGCCGAGGCTCCAGACGATCTTATGGTCGGGGAGGGGGGTCTCGAACCCCCGGCCTCCTGCTCCCAAAGTAGCCTTGGTTCGTGGGGTTCGGCTTGGTCGAGCGTGTTTGCCCAGGTCGGGAGGGATGTGCCCCGAGGCTCCGTGCGGCCTAGTTGGGCATCCAGAGGGTGGCAAAGTTGAGTTTGGTTGACAAACCCGTTGACAAGGGTGCCCGCTGAGGAGGCCCCATTTCGGCACCCGGGCCCGTTGAGTTCCCCTCTGGTCGGTAGCGGGTTAGATGACGATGATCTTCTGACCGGAGCAGAACGAGTAAGGGGGTGGCGTCTCCGCTTGCGTACTCCGACATCGGCGCGCCTGGCCTGGTCGGCCCACTGCTACGCTCTAGCACGGCCGTGCGGGTCTGGATGGCGAAGCTCCTGCTCGGCGTCGATAAGGGGAGGAACGCTGCGTCGGCCGTGCGGGCCGGCGAGCGGGCAGTTGCAGCCGAGTACGGGCAGGCAAAGGCGCGCGGGAGTCTCGCTCGGGTATCGCTACTGATCGTCAAGCACGTACAAAAGCACACG
>JAKBBA010000164.1 GCA_021808665.1 Actinomycetes bacterium | reverse complement strand
CGCCGGCTACATCCGGGAGCATCCCGTCGAGCGGTGGCACCGTGACTCGAAGATCTACACCATCTTCGAAGGGACGTCGGAGATCCAGCGGCTGGTCATCGCCCGGGCCATCAGCGGGGTGCACATCCGTTAGGGCTGAGCTGGGCTTTAGCTACCTGGCGGCGACGCCGCCGGGCTGGGTTCTCGGAACCTCCTTCCCTGCCTGTAGGGGCGATACATCCCTACTCATCCCTACTCGGCTACGGTTCGAAGGTCGATGGCGACCATCCGCGAGCGTCGGCGGGGGGTGTGGGAGGTCCGGGTGTTCACGGGCCGGGATGCGGCTGGCCGGCCGGTGCAGACCAGCCGGACCGTGCGGGGCACCAAGCGCGATGCGATGCGCCTCGCGGCCAGCTTCGACAGCCGGTCGGCGACGCGCTCGGGGGCCCGGACGGTCAGCGACATCCTGAACGCATGGGTGGAGGTCAACCAAGAGGTCTGGGCCGAGTCGACGAGGCGTGACCAAGAGGGCCGGGTCGCAAAGGTGCTGGCCGACCCGGTTGCATCGGTGCCTGTGGCCCGCTTCGGCGTGGCCGACGTGGAGCGGTGGCATGCCCGGATGCGTCGAAGTGGGGTCGGCGAGACGGCTATCCGCAGTCGTAACGCCGCCCTACGAGCGGCGCTGGCCCAAGCGGTGCGCTGGGAATGGATCCCGACCACCCGGCGGCCGCTGCTCGCTTGCGCCAGCCGACGCGCACGCCGCGCGAGGGCATGGGCATCGAGGAGCTGAGGGCGGCCATCGTGGCGGCCAGAGAGATCGACCCCGCCGCCGGGGTTGCCTTGCGTCTCGCCGCGGTGGCGGGCCTGCGGCGAGCAGAGCTGGCGGCCTTGCGGTGGGACGACTTGGACGGCGACCGGCTCACCGTCGACAAGGCGGTAGAGCTGGTCCGCGCCAGCCAGCGCGGCCAGCGGGCGCTCGCCGATGTCGTCGACCACCGCAAGCAGATCGACACCGCCCTCGCCCGGGTTGATGCCGCCCTCGACAGCACTCGCCCCGATCGGGTGGCCGCCCTCGCCGACGACCCGCCCAGGCACCTGGTCGCCCGGCTCGGAGCGCCTCCGGACACACCGGCAGGCAGGGCTGTGTGGTGTCATCACGCTCTCGATGTCGAAGCCGCCCTCGACCGACACGACGGCCGCATCTCGGCCTGGACCGGATGGAGCCCGGAAACCGACCGGGCCCGCCGCCAGATCGCCGTCGCCGACCGTGTACTCGAAGCGAGCGACCCCCGCCCCGCGCCGACCGAATGGGCCGCTCTGGCCATGCAGGCCCGATCCGTACTCGACCACGCGCGTCGCGCGGAACGGATGAGCGCAAGACAGGGCACGACGCGCCCGTCTCCAGGAGCGGCCCCGGCCTCGTGGGTCGACCCTGCGGCCGAACGAACTTCTCCGGGAATGAGCCTGTAGCGCCGGCGGGCGCCGGTGGAGCCCTCCCCGATGGTTGCGACTTCACGGCGCCAGTATCAAGTCAGCCCTGAGCATGCCCGTCATGAGCGGCATCACCGTTGGCGACCCACTAGACCTGCTGGGCTCATGGTGCCTCGGGTGGGCCTGCGAGGCAACGTTGTTGGGGCCATCACCGCGCACAGCAAGGCGACCCCGCCGTCGGCGCTCGGTACGTGTTGAGCGCCGTCATGCTCTCGAAGCCTTGCGATCAACTCGCCGGGCGTTGCCCGCATGGGGGGGCTTGGGTTCTCGCGGTGATCGCAACGCCCGAGCTGAGAGGTAGTTGCGATGACGCGGTTTGATCAACATCTCCGAGCGCCCCGCCGAGGCCAAGGACCGGGCGATCCCCGGTCACTGGGAGGGGGATCTGATCATCGGCAAGCGCTACCTGTCCGCCGTCGGCACGCTGGTGGAGCGCACCACCGGCTACACGATGCTGTTGCACCTGCCCGATGGCTACACGATCTGTATGAGGAGGTCGCAGGTGATGTCGCGGTGTTCGTGCCCGGCCACGGCAGGACGGGATGTCGGGCTGAGCTACAGAAGCGGATCGCCGCTGACCGCGCTTACCTCCGACCTCGTGGCGGGCAAGCCAAGCAGTGACGGACGTCGAGGGCAGGCCTGGCTCAAGACCTAGCACGAGCGTCAGTTCGCCTTAGGCTTAGTCGACCGCTCGCCTGAGGGGCCTCCGATCCCTGCTCAAGGCGGACCCGAAGAACAAGGTCCGTGTGCCTCACACCGAGGGCGGAGGGGTTGGAGTGTTGCCGTGAGTTGTGGATCGTTGCGAAGGAGCCCGGTTCCGTCGGCGGCTCGTGCTTCAACAGCGACCGTGAGGCGTTGCTTGCGGCCAGCGGCGGGTACCTGGACCGCGTAGAAGCGAAGACCCACGAGTGCGGGGGTGGTGAGCGCGGGGGTGGACACCGACATGGTTCCGATGGTGACGGAGAAGGTGGCGGCCGGAGCGGAGGTCACCCCGGCGACGAGAAGCATGGGTGGGTCACTCTGCAGAGGTTCGACGTTCGCCGTCAGCGAAGGCGTGGTGGCCGGGTCGTCGCAGTGTGAGACACCAGATCCAGTGGTGGCGAAAGACAGGCAGATCCCGGGACCGAGGCCCTCGGGGGTCTCCGTGGGGATATAACCGGCCAGGAACATCCACTGGAGGCTGCCGGAGCTGCCGGTCGTGAGGTGGAGCAACCTCGGTGCGCCCTGGGCGGAGAAGACCAGCGGCGGTCTGGCCAGAAGGGCCGCTGGCGAGTTGGAGGTCGACACCCGAGTCGGGGATGCGTGGCGAGCGGCGGCCACGACGGCGACGGCGACGACGGCCACGGTGGCTGCGGTCGCGATCAGGAGCGCTGAGTGCCCGACCCGCGGCCCCGATTTCGGTGTGGCCGAGCCCCCGGAGATCGCTGGTGGCGAGGATAGGGGCTGTGCCTTTCGCCAGCGTTCTGCGTAGGCTCGCAGGTCGTTGTCGATGTTGTCGGTCATGGCTCCTCCAGGACTCGGCGCAGGTTGGTGCGCGCGTCGTGCAGGGCCGATTTCACGGTCCCTTCCGCGCAGGACATCACCAAGGCGGTCTCGGCCGTGGTCAACCCAACGAAGTAGTGCAGCTCCACCGCTAGGCGTTGCCGCTTTGCTAGGCCCTGGACGGCTCGCTCGAGATCTGGGTCCGCTCCGTCGGGCGTGAACTGTTCTTGCCCGGACCACATGGCCGTCGCTTTGCGTCGGCGACGGGCCCGACGGGCCCTGTCCGCCACGATCGCCAACAGCCATGTCTGGGGGCTACCTCGCTCGGGCTTGTAGGTCTCCCAGCGTCGCCACGCCTGCGAGAGTGACTCTTGAACCAGATCATCCCGGTCCGGACTGCCGACCAGGCGGACGGCAAGGTTCGTCATCGCTTGCAGGCACGGCATCACCCAAGCGGCGAAGTCGTCCGACGAGCGCGGCGTTTCGGCTGGGGGTGATCGCAAGTCTTCGGCGTGATCGACCCTGGCCATCAACCCGTACTACGCCAAGAGGCACCTAAACGGTTGGGTCTGACGCCAAGATTTTTGGTAGCGAGGCGTACTACTGACATCGGTGTGGTTCGGTCGGGGTAGGCACGGGGCTTCAACCGCGTCGGGTCGTGACCATGGCGTGACAGCCCCGCACGCCCCGCACGGCCCCGCAGACGCCCAGGAGGCACATCAGGCGGGCGACGTGGTCCCGGCCGAGCTGGTGGCCGGACCGGCGCGTTGCCGCGTGGCACTTGTCGATGCCGTACACGCCACACGTCGAACAGCGCGTTTGCTATGTACGTGTCGTCGATCTCGGCAACCCTGCGGATCGCCTCGGCGGTGCCCCAGGAGGTCCGATGAGTGAGACAGTCTGGTCCACTGGCCGGTACGCGGCCTTCATTACCGCTGGTGACCCTCGCGCCACTCAAGGAATCGGCCTGCCGACATGATCGGGATGGCGTTGTAGTCTCCCAGGCCCAGCAGGCCGCCGTCGCCGGTGACCACCGCGTCGACTCGGCCCTCGACTGCTGCCTCCAGCACTCGATTGTCCGGCTCGTCGGCCACCACGGCGAGTGTGAACAGTGGCTCCACCGTGTCCGCCAACACCCGAATCCGCTCGGTGACTCCCGCTGGATCAGGGAACGCCGTGGCCAGTTTGGGATAGGCCAGGACCCGTGCCAACTCGCTCAGCAGCGGCGGACTGGACACCAGCAGCAGCTCGCCGGCCACCACTGAGTCGACGATCACTGAGGGAGGGCCGGACCAGCCGAGCCCCGACACCAACGTGTTGGTATCGAGCACGACGGAGATCACAACTGACGGGCAGCCGCCATCGCCTCATCGATCACCCCGGCGTCCAGGCCGGCGTCGCGAACCTTCCGGCGCGCCGAGCTGAGGGCCTCGGCCAGCTCGGCTCGGGCTCGCTCGCTCGCGGCAAGCTTCATCTGCAGGTACTCGTCCCGGCTCACCAGCATGGCCAGGGCCCTGCCCCGCTTGGTCAGCGCCACCACGTCGCCGCCGGTAGCGACTTGTTCCACCAGCCGACCCAACGACGAGCGGGCATCCTCGACTCCAACGAATCTCTCCACGGAACCTCCAGGTCAACTGTAAGGTTATCCGACAGTTCTAGGAGCCGGAAGAGGTTCTCGCGCCCTCGTTGTGGGTGCGCTGGCGGAACTCCTGAGCGATCTCATGCGCTCGCTTCGCGCCCTTGAGGCCGGCTGCCGCGAGGGACCCCGATTCCGCACCGGCGCGACCTGCGACCTGCCCTCCAAGCCGCTTCGCTTCGATCGGCTGGAGCGCGCCAATCTCCCGAGCGCCGCCAGCGACCATCCACGCCAGCTGGTGTTCCTTGTTGACGAAGACCCGCCTGCCCACCACCGGGGTTTCGCAACCGCATCTGCATTCCATGCAGCAACCCTAGCTGCATCCAAAGCAGCGGGTGTCCGGATTCGCTGAGTCACCGACCTCGACCGGTAGGTGATCCTCCAGCGGTACGTTCGCCCGCGGCGGAGCATAGGTACGCCCGCAAGGGTTGGTCAATTGGTCCGGCTCGCCGGGGCCCCGAGGGTTGGTCTGAC
The DNA here is from genome assembly GCA_021808665.1 of Actinomycetes bacterium. Next base: position 1,611 of record JAKBBA010000164.1, on the reverse strand, counting down.
TCACTGGCAAAGCGGGATGAGAGAATGCGGGCATGGACAGGTGATGAGCGCACCGTGATGGAGTACCAGCTCGAGACGCAGCGCTCCGACCTTGCGACCCTGCTCGACGGCCTCACCGAGGAGGAGGCGCGGGCCCGGCTGGTGCCGTCGCTGACCACGCCGCTTGGGCTGGTGAAGCACGCCACCTTCGTCGAGCAGGTGTGGTTCCACCACCGAGTGGCCGGTGTGTCGCGCGAGCAGGTAGGGATCCCGGAGACCGTCGACGAAAGCTTCGCTTTGGCTCCGGAGGACACCGTGGTCGAAGTACGGCGGCGCTACCTCGACGCCTGCGATCGCTCCCGGGAGATCGCAGGCGAGCACGACCTCGACGAGGTCTTCGACTGGCGAGGGACCGCGGTCAGCCTGCGCTTCCTCTATGCCCACCTGCTTATCGAGCTAGCCCGCCATGCCGGCCACGGGGAGATCCTGGTCGAGCAGCTCCGGGCCCGCCGTGAAACGGGCGACACCGAACCCGGCAACTGAACGCCACCGCCGACTCGTCACGCTCCGGCGGCACGTCGTGACCATCCCAGAAGGGGATCCGCCGATCGTATTGCGGGAGGCGGACAGTCGCACGTACCCGCCCCGGTGAGTAATCCTGAGGTCATGGAGAACGACTTCGGGTCGCCGTTGCTGCATCCGCTCCTTGCCGGCCGGTCGAGCCCGACCAGCTTCGACGCCTCCCACGATGTGCCCGAGGACCAAGTCGAGGCGCTCCTCGAAGCCGCTCGCCGGGCGCCTTCAGCCGGCAACTCGCAGCCGTGGGCGTTCATCGTCGGCCGGCGTGGAGACGCCACCCACGAGCGCCTCGTCGCCCACCTGGCCGGTAGCTCTGCGGCATGGGCGCCGACCGCCGGCCTGCTGGTCGCCAACCTGGCGCACCGCTACGTGGAGGGCACCGACTGGGAGTACTCGGAGTTCTCGGTCTACGACCTCGGCCAGGCCGTCGCCCACATGACCTTGCAGGCCGGCGCGCTCGGGCTCTCCGCCCGTCAGTTCCGGGCGTTCAACCGTTTGAGGCCGTGACCGTCGAGTTCGGTGTTCCCGAACACTGGGGAGGTCACGACAATGATGGCCGTCGGCCGGGCCGGACCGACAACCGCGGCCTCGCCCACGCCGAGACTGGCGAGTACGCCAACTCGGCACCGCCGGGGCGTCAACGATATCTTGTGGCCGGTCGCCTGACGGGCAACCGGCTGCCGTCCTACGTGGGGGTCGACTGCGTCCGCAAGGATCCCGACGTCCCACGGCAGGATCCGCTTGCGGGCCTCCCAGCCGTACTTGGGGCTGGGCGGCCTGCCGTGGGCAGGACTAGAGGGGAGACCGCCGCCCCCCGCCATCCCTACTGTCCCTACAACGCGCTGGACGGGGCCCAACCAGATGGAGAAAGTCCTGGACGCAGCGGTCGGGGCGGACGCGAAAGTCCTGGTCGGGCTCCTTAAATGGATCTACACCATCTTCGAAGGGACGTCGGAGATCCAGCGGCTGGTCATCGCCCGGGCCATCAGCGGGGTGCACATCAAGTAGCGGCCCCCGCTTCAGGGTCCAGTTGGATGACACATGCGGTACCCA
>JAKBBA010000163.1 GCA_021808665.1 Actinomycetes bacterium | reverse complement strand
GAGGGGGGACTTGAACCCCCACGCCCTTGCGGGCACTAGCCCCTCAAGCTAGCGCGTCTGCCTATTCCGCCACTCCGACGTGACTTACTCCAGCTGCAGGAGCGCCAGAGATCATAGTTGACCGAGGCCGAGCGCAGCGCAAGTTTCGCCGGGTGGCCCCCCTTCGGGCGAAACGGCCAGGACCCGAATGGCCCACCCGAGTCAGCGTCACGTGAGGGGGAGGTCAGGCAAATTGCTTGGATCGAACCGGGCTGCCCGTAGCAAGGCCGGCTACAGCCAACTGCAGCACCGCTGCGACGCCGACGGTCACGAGCACGGCCATTCTGGCGGAGCCCAGGTTGAGAAGGAGCAGCAGAAGGGCGACAGCACCGAGACGTCCGACGTTGACAGCTATCTCCCGGGAGAGCACATACCCGCCGCGACGTTCGTTGACGAGGGGGTCGGTGTCCATCGCTTCGAGGATCACGCTTGCGACTGGCACCATCACCGCCGGGTAGACGAGGCCCGTGACGATGCCGTACGCGAGTAGGGATGCCAGACCTGCGTGAAAGAGGAGACCGGTAGCGACGACGAAAGCCCCGGCACCCACCCACATCACTTTTCCCCGCCGGTCAGGCGATACCTTGCCGGCAAGGATCGAGGTCCCGACGCCCGCTAGCGCCGACGCCGCCGCGAACTCCCCCTGTGCGGCGGAGCTCGACGTCGTGAGCGCGACCAGGACGATCAGGCCCAGAGCCCCAGCTGTCTGCTTGAAGCCGCGGAAAGCAACGAGGGTCCATATACGTCCCCAGTCCGGCTGCGACCATGGCAGACGCAGCGCCTCCCTGACCGGTACACCGCCGATGCCTGCGGTGTCTCGCAGGCATCGCGATACGAGGAACGCCGTCGCGAAAGCTGCGCTCGATGCGGCGAACACAGCGAAGTATCCCGCCACGCCGCCGATCGCAGCGATTACCAGTCCAGCGCCGAACGGGCCGACAACGTTGACCACGTTGAGGAAGGCGAAGTTGAAACCGTAGTAGCGGCCACGCTCGTCGCTCTCGACGATGTCGTAGATCAGTGTGTTGACCCCGAACCAGTAGACGCCTTGCGCCGCCCCGTTGAACACGCCAAGGGGCAGCGCCAGCGAGGTGGCGTGGTGTCCGAGCACTATGAGTGACAAATAGAAGATGCCCGTAACGGCCACACCTGCACGAAGAAGCTTTCGCGGTGCTACTTCAGGAAACACTCCTGCCACCACTACTGACATCACTATGAGACCCCCGTAGCGCCCGAAGGCGAACAGGGCCATCTTTGTAATGCTCCCCGACGACGAGACGTAAAAGTAGAGCGACACGAAAATTGACGATGCCGCTAAGCCTGCGTTGACTAGCGCTCCCGTCGCGAGCAGCTCTCGGGAGGGACGCCTGAGTCGCTGCGCAACGACCGGAGCGGCCTCCGCCGCCACCAGCGTGCTCTCGGACTCCTCGGGAGTCCCGATGGACACCACCGGAGCAGATGCGGAGGAATCGTTGGATGTCGAGGAATGTCGCCTCGATCTCTTCAGGTGCATTTATCTTGAAAGTTCCGTGCTCGCGTCGTGTCGTCTCTAGGCCAAAGGCATTAGTGGCCCCAGTGTAGCGTCTCGGACCGAAGGATCGGCACCTTGAGGTGCGAGCTACGTTGCGATACGAGGACGTTGTCTTCGCGGCAAGGCATGGGGCCTGAGGACTCCGGCGCCGAGAGCGACGACCGCGGATAGTGCAGCGACCAAGCCGAACGACACTCGAAGCGACGATACAGATGCGACACCGCCGATGACACCAGGTGCTGCGAGGCCGGCGCCGTAGGAAATGCCTGCGACACCTGCGATGCTTCGCCCCGGGTGCGGGCCGATACGTCCGGCCGCAGCGAATACGAGCGGCACCACCACGGCGACTCCGCCGCCCAGGAGCCCGAAGCCAACTAGGCTTACCGCTAGGGACGGCGATACCGCGACGGTGAGCGCACCGGCGGTGGCACAGACGCCGGCGCAACGTACAACGGCCGTAGCTCCCACACGCCTCACCACCGTGTCGCCGGCGAGGCGCATCAAGGCCATAGTTGCGGAGAAAGCTGTGACCGCTACCGCCGCCAAGCTGACCGACCCGTGAAGCTCATTCCGCAGGAACACTGCCGACCAGTCAGTGCCCGCCTGCTCGCCGAACACGGCGCAGAGGCCGATAAGACCGATAAGCAGAATCGGTCGCGACGGAAGTGCAAACAGCGGGGGCGCTTCGGAGTCGCCAGCAGACCCCGCCGTCACAAGCGGGTCAGCCTTCGGGTAGCCCGGTTGCCCAAGCAGACGGCTGGAACTCATGCCGGTGACGAAGATTAGAACCACAGCGACTACAGCGAACTGGTCCAAGGGTGCGATGCCACGATGAGCGCAAAGCGCTGCGACACCCGACCCAGCCAGAAGGCCGACACTCCAGAACCCGTGGATGCTCGACATGATCGAGTGGCCGTAGAGGGCTTCGACTCGCACCGCGTGTGCGTTCATGACGTTGTCGGCGACGCCGGCGAACGCCCCGTAGGGGACCAACACGAGGCACAGCCCGATGAACGAGCCAGCGAGGCCGGGCAGCACCAGCGCTGCGCACCAAAGCCCTACTGTGACGCCGACTAGTGGTCTGAAGGAGTAGCGGTGGACGAGCCTTCCCGAAAATGGCATGGCCAGCATCGCCCCCACGCCCGGCATCAGCAGTGCTACTCCGAGATGGCCCACCCCCACACCGACGTGTGACGCGATCGAAGGTATGCGTCCGGCGAAGTTGCCGGTGACCGCTCCGTGAGCGGCGAACACGATGGCGGTAGCAGCTCTGGCGGAACGTTGGCTGCGGCCGGGCGACGTCACCGCCGCGCACCATCTAGAAGTGCCAAGGAAACTCGGACCAGTCCGGCTTTCTCTTTTCCAGGAAGGCGTCACGCCCTTCGACTGCTTCTGGCGTACCGTATGCGAGCCTGGTGGCCTCACCGGCGAAAATCTGTTGGCCTACTAGGCCGTCGTCGACGAGGTTCAGGGCGAACTTGATCATGCGTTGAGCCGTCGGGCTCTTCGAGTTGACATCTCCGGCCCACTCGAGCGCGACCGTCTCAAGGGTCTCGTGGGCGGCGACGGCGTTGACGGCTCCCATTGCATGCATCTCGTCGGCGCTGTAGGTCCTGCCGAGGAAGAAGATCTCTCTTGCGAACTTCTGCCCCACCTGGCGCGCCAGGTAAGCCGAACCGAAACCCCCGTCGAAGCTGGCTACGTCCGTGTCGGTCTGTTTGAAGCGGGCGTGCTCGGCGCTCGCGATTGTCAAATCGCAGACGACGTGAAGGCTGTGACCGCCGCCGGCAGCCCAGCCCGACACGACGGCGATTACGACTTTCGGCATGAAACGGATCAGGCGCTGCACTTCGAGGATGTGCAGCCTTCCTGTCCGCGCCCTGTCGACGCTTTCGGACGTGTCCCCGCTCGCGTACTGGTAGCCGTCGCGACCCCGTATGCGCTGGTCGCCGCCGGAGCAGAATGCCCAGCCGCCGTCACGCGGTGAGGGCCCGTTGCCGGTGAGAAGGACGCACCCCACGTCGGGGCTCTGACGCGCGTGGTCGAGCGCCTGGTAAAGCTCGTCGACTGTCTGTGGCCGGAAGGCGTTTCGGACTTCCGGCCGGTCGAAGGCCACCCGGACCGTCGGCTGGTCGACTGCACGGTGATACGTGATGTCGTTAAAGGAGAACCCTGCGACCGGAACCCAGCTGCTCGGATCGAAAATCTCTGAGACCATGAGGATCGACACTAGGCGACTGTTAACCGATCGCCTCCGCCCGAGCCGTTGCGGCCGCTACCGGCGTCTGCAAAGGGAAGTGGCACGCCGCCTGATGCTCCCCGCCGAACAGGCTCATCTCAGGCACCTCGGCGGCGCAACGCTCCTGCGCACGTGGGCACCGGGTACGGAATCGGCATCCCGAAGGGGGGTTGACCGCCGACGGTATCTCGCCGGTCATCGCTACCTTTCCCGCCTTCTGTCTGGCTATCTCAGGCCGCGGTACGGGAATCGATTCGAGGAGGCCAGCAGTATAGGGATGCGCCGCACGTTCGTAGATGTCGGCACCGGTACCGACCTCTACAAGCTTGCCCAGATACATGACCCCGATGCGATCCGCCAGGTAGCGCACGACCGAGAGGTCGTGGGAGATCACGACGTACGTCAGGCCGTGACTCGCCTGGAGGCGCCTCATCAAGTTAAGGATCTGTGATCGCACGGAAACGTCGAGAGCCGAGACCGGCTCGTCGGCGACAATCAGCTTCGGTCTGAGTGTGAGAGCGCGCGCCAGGCCGAGGCGCTGCCTCTGGCCACCGGAGAACTCGTGCGGGTAGCGATCGAGGGCGGAGCGGGCCAATCCGACCTCGTCGAGGAGCTCCGCCACGACGGCGTCACGGTCGACAGGCCGCTTCCAGCGAGCCACGTCGAGAGGCTCGCGGATTATCTCCTTGACCCGAGCTCGCGGGTCGAGAGACGAATACGGATCCTGGAACATGAGCTGCAGGTCGCGCCGCCTCGTCCGCAGCTCCTTCGCGCTCATCGAAGCCAGGTCGGTCCCGTCGAAGATCACCTGCCCGGCCGTCGGGGCCTCCAGAGCCACACCCATCCGCCCGAGAGTCGTTTTGCCACATCCGGATTCCCCCACGAGCCCGAACGTCTCCCCGCGTCGGATAGCGAGGTTCACACCCGAAACGGCCTTGAGCGAACCGACGCGTCGTTTGAAGACCACGCCCGCTGCGACTGGAAACTCCTTGGAAACGTTGCGAAATTCGAGTACCTTCTCGGGTTCGGGCCCCCAGGAGGCCGACCCGTCGCCTGCGTCCCCACGACTGTGAGAAGACGAAAATCCAAGTGTGACTGTAGTCTTTGATTCGACAGACGCATCGGCGAGCTCGGAGGAATCGCCGCCAGACGCGGATTTCGGGCCGCTGTCGAGAAGTTTCAGTTCGTTGGCGTACCGGGAGCGAAGGGCGGCATTGCGGTCGGCTTCAGCTATGAGCGCGCCTGCCGAACCGACGAGCGCCTCGGCCGACACCTGGCGGGGGTGGAAGCACGCAAATGGATGACCGGGGTTCGCGCCGCCGAGCGGGGGCTCGCCGCGTACGCACTCGTCTGTTGCGAACACACATCGCTGAGCGAAGCGACACCCGGCCGGGGGCCGCGTGAGATCGGGGGGAAGGCCCGGAATTGAGTAGAGCTTCTGAGACCGGTCCTGGTCGAGTTGCGGGATCGAAGCGAGAAGTGCCTCGGTGTAAGGGTGGCGGACGTTGCCAAAGAGCTCACCGGTGGCCGCCATCTCGACGATCTTTCCGGCGTACATGACGACCACCCGGTCGGCGCGCCCGGCGATCACCCCCATGTCGTGGGTGATCAACACCATCGCCATGTGAAGCTCGGCTTTGAGGCGGTCGAGCAGGCTCAGAATCTGGGCTTGGATCGTGACGTCGAGCGCGGTGGTCGGCTCGTCGGCGATCAGCAGCTTCGGCGAACACGACAGCGCCATCGCAATCATCACACGCTGGCGCAGCCCACCGGACAGTTGGTGGGCGTAGTCTCCGAGACGCTCCTTCGGTCGGGGCATACCCACGAGGTCGAGCACTTCGGCTGCCCTGGCCATTGCAGCGCTGTCTGACACCCCCCGGTGAAGCCGGACACCCTCGGCTATCTGGCGGCCGATCGTCATAGTCGGGTTGAGCGACGTCATGGGATCCTGAAAGACCATGCCGATCTCGTTGCCTCTCACGCCGCGCATGTCGTTCTCGCCGAGAGACGCTAGGTCACGTCCTTCGAGAAGTATCCTGCCTCCCGCAATCTTTCCGCCTCGGGGAAGCAGCCGCATGATCGACATTCCGGTCATCGTCTTGCCACAACCGGACTCGCCGACTATGCCAACCGTCTCGCCTGCACCTACCGTGAAGCTGATGCCGTCGACTGCGTGAACTGTGGCGGTGCGAAGCTTGATCTCGGTGCGAAGGTCCTTGACCTCCAATACGTTGTCCACGTCCTTTTACCTCTCCTGAAGGCGGACGTCGAAAGAGTCCTGCAGTGCGTCACCGATGAAGTTGAAGGCCACGACCGTGATCACGATGATCGCCAACGCCGGGTAGACCTCCCACCAGTAGCCGTCCTGGAGGTAGGTGGTGCCGTTTGAAAGCATCGAACCCCAAGTGGGAGTCGTCGGAGGCAGGCCGAAGCCGAGATATTGCAGCACTGCGAGTGTCAGGATGGCGTTGGCGACCTGGAAGGTGACAGTGACGACGATCGTCCCGATCGTGTTCGGGATGATGTGGCGCACGATGATTCTCGTCGACCCGCCGCCCATCGTGCGCACCGCATGCACGAACTCCCTCGTTCTAAGTGTGAGGGTCTCCCCTCTCACCAATCTGGCCGGCACCTGCCACGAGACGATCGCCAAGAGGACTATCAGCAACGTCAGGCTGGGCCGGAAGATTTGCGACATGAAGATGAACAAAAAGACGACGGGTACAGCGAGGCCGATGTCGACGAAGCGCATGAGCACCACGTCGGTCAGCTTCCCGAAGAAGCCGGACACCGCGCCGTACAGGAGTCCGAACACTGTCGAGATCAAACCGACCGCGATGCCGACCTCGATCGAGCTGCGGCCGCCGAC
>JAKBBA010000162.1 GCA_021808665.1 Actinomycetes bacterium | reverse complement strand
TCGTCGAACTCCTCGCGCGCCATAACGGGGTCGACGGCCACCGCCTGCAAGCGCCGCTCGACCGGCGAGGACAAGAACAACTCCTCGACCAGCGGCCACAGTGCGTCAAGCGCCGCCTGCACCCGTTGGTGGGAGTGCTCCGTGCCGTCGCCGAGGCTGACTACCCACTGAGCCGCGAAATCACGGTGGTAGGTGAGCTCCTTAGCAGCTTTAGCGGCGATTGCCGCCAGGATCGGGTCGGTCGAGTCTCGCAGTCGACTGAACACCGCCAGCCGCCAGGTGGCAAACAACGCCAGGCGCATCACCAGCCCGGCGAAGTCGGCATCGGGTCCTTCGACGAAGCACACATTGTGCCAATCGTGCGCGTCGCGAAGATATGCCAGGTCGTCCTCCCCTCGCCCCGAACCGTCGGCGCCACAAGCACGGGCGAAGAGCATTCTCGCCTGGCCGAGCAGGTCGAGCGCGACGTTTGCAATTGCCGTCTCGACTTCCAGCTCCGGCAGGCGCGTGATCCACTCGGCGACGCGCTGCGATGCGATGAGAGCATCGTCGCCGAGCATCGTGGCGTAGGCGGCGAGGTCCGCACCGTCTACGCCTGAAGGCACCGACATGTCGACGCCGGCCAGCGGATCCTCGAAGCCCGTTCCGAAAGCCCACCGGCGGTCGTCCCCGGAATTTGCGAGCGACTCGTAGACGGTCACGTCGTGGCCGGTCATATGCGGGGGACGTCGTCGGGGATCTGGTAGAAGGTCGGGTGGCGGTACACCTTGTCGGCACTGGAGGAGAAGAACGCGTCTTTCTCGTCGGGGCTCGACGCGGTGATGTCTGCCGAAGCAACCACCCAAATGCTCACACCCTCGTTGCGGCGCGTGTAAAGGTCGCGGGCGTTGCGCAGAGCCATCGCGGCGTCAGGGGCATGGACGGACCCGACGTGCACGTGGTTCAAACCCCGCTTCGCTCGGAGGAACACCTCGTAGAGCGGCCAGTCGGCACTCACGGTCGTTCTCCACCGCGTGCGGCGCGTTTGGTGGCGTGAGCGACTGCCGCTGCACGCACCCACTCCCCGTTCTCGTGGGCCTCTCGGCGGCGGGCGAGCCGGGCGGCGTTACACGGGCCGTTGCCGGCAACGACCTGAGCGAACTCCGCCCAGTCCGGTTCGCTGAAGTCGTAAGACCCTCGCTCCCCGTTCCAGCTCAGGCCGGTATCGGGGAGTGTTACCCCGAGCCTGTCGGCTTGGGGAACCGACATGTCGACGAAACTCTGCCTGAGCTCGTCGTTGGTATGCCTTTTCACTCCCCACGCCATGGACCGCGCCGTGTTCGGCGAGCTCTCGTCGGGCGGCCCGAACATCATCAGCGAAGGCCACCACCACCGGTCGACTGCATCTTGGACCATCTCCCTCTGGCCAGGCGTGCCCGCCATCATGGTGAGCAGCAGCTCGTAGCCCTGCCGCTGGTGAAAGGACTCTTCCTTGCAAATCCTCACCATCGCCCGGGCATAAGGACCGTAGGAGGAGCGACACAGCGGCACCTGATTACATATCGCAGCTCCGTCGACCAGCCACCCGATGACACCCACATCGGCATAAGTGAGGGTGGGGTAGTTGAAAATCGACGAGTATTTCTGGCGGCCGGCGATGAGCTTGGCTGTCAGGTCGGCCCGGTCCGCTCCGAGAGTCTCCGCCGCGGAGTACAGGTACATTCCGTGGCCTGCCTCGTCTTGCACTTTCGCCAGGAGGATCGCCTTTCGACGTAGCGACGGAGCTCGGGTGATCCACATCCCCTCCGGTTGCATGCCGATGATCTCGGAGTGGGCGTGCTGTGCCACCTGGCGGATCAACGTGGCACGGTACTCGTCGGGCATCCAGTCGCGAGGCTCGATGCGCTGCTCGCGCGCTATCAGCGAATCGAAGTGGGCTCGCTCGTCTCCGGGGACTTCGGCAACGTGGCTGCTAGATGCAGGCATAGGCGTTTCCCTCTAGCGAGGCCGGATGGTTTCCGACCGGACGTTCGGTCAGCATGTTAGCGTGTTCTCGTGGACAATTCGGAGTCATCGCAGAGGCAGAGCGTGCGCTACGAGACCGAGGGCGCAGTCGCCACCATCACCTTGACCAGGCCGTCCCTCGACGCCTCGGACAAGGAGGAGTTGGTGCAGGCCTGCACCGACTCTGCCAACGACGGCGCCGTACGTTGCGTGGTCGTCACCGGTACCGGACGGGTATTCTGCGCCGGCCAGGACCTCGCCGAGCACCATAGGGCGCTGGCGGAAGGCGCCGACGCAGCGTTCGCGACTATCGCCGATCACTACAACCCTGTCGTCACGGCCCTCGCAACGATGCGAAAGCCGGTCATCGCCGCGATCAACGGGGCGTGCGCAGGTGCCGGGCTCGGAATAGCACTCGCATGCGACATTCGGGTGGCCTCCGTCGGCGCTCGCTTCACCACGGCTTTCAGCGCCATCGGCCTCACACCCGACTCCGGCCTGTCGGCGTCACTGTCGAGGGCGGTCGGAGTCGCGCGAGCCAGCGAGCTTGTACTGCTCTCCGAGCCGTTCAGCGCAGACCAGGCACTAGCGTGGGGCCTCGTCGGGCGTGTGGTGGCGGCAGACGTCCTCGACGCAGAAGTGCAGGTCTTGGCGGCCCGGTTGGCCGCGGGCCCCACCCTCGCATATGGCGTCGCCAAACGCGCAATCCGCGACGCGTGGGGGGCGCCGTGGTCAGACGTCCTCGCGGCGGAACAGCGCGACCAGACGGTCCTCGGCGCCACGGCTGACCACCGAGGTGCGGTCGACGCTTTCCTGGCCAAGGAGAAACCGGACTTCACAGGTCGATAGCTCCGGAGCCGGACCTCCCTTGTTTTGCCGATCCTACTGCCATCATCAGTCGCCATTCAGCGGGTCGGGCGCTCGTCGAGCACCCGCCGCATTTTTCCCACAGAACGCTCTATACCTCCCGGCTCGACGACCTCCACGTGGACGGTCACGCCGATCCGGTCCTTCACGAGCTTCGCAAGCTCTTGCCCAGCACTGGCCGCCGTCACCTGCGGGCGCCGTTCGACGCGGACCGTCATTTCGTCCATCCGGCCCGGACGGGTCAAGACACACTGGAAATGCGGGGAGAGCGCTGCCGTCTGCAAGACGAGCTCTTCGATCTGGGTCGGAAAAAGGTTGACGCCGCGCAAGATGATCATGTCGTCGGAACGTCCCGTCACCTTCTCCATCCGCCGCATCGGGCGTGCCGTGCCCTCCATCAGTCTCGTGAGGTCGCGGGTGCGGTATCGGATGACCGGCATCGCCTGCTTGGTGAGGGAGGTGAAGACAAGCTCCCCTCTCTCGCCGTCGCCAAGCACTCGTCCAGACACCGGGTCGATCACCTCCGGATAGAAGTGGTCCTCCCAGATGTGCAGCCCGTCTTTGGTCTCTACGCATTCCTGGGCGACGCCGGGGCCCATGACCTCCGACAGTCCGTAGATGTCGACGGCGTGCATGCGAAGGCGGTCCTCGATCTCTGCTCGCATGTCGTTGGTCCACGGCTCGGCGCCGAAGATTCCGACCTGGAGAGAGCATTCTCTCGGATCGATTCCTTGGCGCTCCATCTCGTCGACGATCGCCAACATGTACGAGGGCGTCACCATGATCACCTCGGGAGCGAAGTCGCGGATCAGCAGCACCTGGCGTTCGGTCATGCCGCCTGACACCGGGATGACCGTGCAGCCCAGTGCCTCCGCTCCGTAATGAGCACCGAGGCCACCGGTAAACAGCCCGTAGCCGTAGGCCACGTGGACCTTGTCGCCGGGACGGCCGCCTGCCGCCCTGATCGATCGGGCCATCAGCGTCGACCATGTAGCGATGTCCGCAGCGTTGTAGCCGACGACCGTCGGCAACCCGGTCGTACCCGATGACGCGTGGATCCGGGTAACGTCGCTCTGCGCGACGGCGAACATCCCGAACGGGTAGTTGTCCCGGAGATCCTGCTTGGTCGTGAAAGGAAAACGCGCTAGGTCGCCGAGACCTTTGCAGTCGTCGGGGTGCACCCCTGCGGCGTCGAAGGCACGGCGGTAGTGGACGACATTGTCGTAAGCGTGGCGGAGCGACCATTGCAGGCGCCCGAGCTGCAACTCCCTCAGCTCGTCTAGCGATGCCCGCTCGATTGCTTCGAGGCTTTCGGGCGAAGCCCCACGGTTCGCCAACGCTTCCGGCACCTGTGGGCCCCCTCCGCTGAGTACGATCGGACGAGACAAACATTAGCGACCGATCGTTCAGTAAGGCAAGGCTTCGAGGGATGGCAGGACTTGAACAGACGACCGCATCCGCATCGCCGGCAGGTGCAAGAGTGGCAGTAAACGGGGCGGGCCGTCCGGGGCGCCCCGGCTACGACCTCGACTCCCTCCTTGGCGTCGCTGTGCAGGTGTTCAACGAGCGGGGCTACGACGGGACGAGCATGGGCGACCTTGCGAAGCGCCTCGGCATCTCCAAGTCGGCCATCTACCACCATGTCGAGAGCAAGGAAACGCTGCTAGAGCTTGCCCTCGAGCGGGCGCATCGAGGGCTGTTCGCCGTTGCCGAGGAAGTACAAGCCCTCCAAGCGCCGGCAGTCGCAAAGCTCGAGCGCCTCGTACACGACAGCGTCATGGTGCTCGTCGAGGAACTCCCCTACGTCACGCTGCTGCTGCGGGTCCGGGGCAACACCGCCGTCGAGCGGCGCGCACTCTCACGGCGCCGCACCCTCGACCGGCAGGTCGCAGCGCTACTCCAAGAGGCCATCGCCGACGGCGATATCCGCTCCGACATAGACGCCAAACTTGCCGCCCGGCTGCTCTTCGGCCTGGTCAACTCGCTCGTCGAGTGGTACCGACCTCGAAGCAGGGACGCTGGACGGGTCATCGCCGACACCGTCACCCGTGTCGCCTTCGAAGGCATCAGATCTCCTCCACAGGTAGGTGCCGTCGCCTGAATGTCGGGAAACACCCCTTTCGCCAAGACTGTGACCGTAATTGCACGGTTTTTGTGCAATTACGGTCACAGTTAGTTAGCGGGGGCCCCGAAGACGCCTTCTAGCCGGCCCAAACCACGGGAAACCTTTTCGGGACCCAGTCGCCGCCGACCGACAGCCGAGGGATCAAATCAACGATCGCCGCCCGGCAGGGGCACGCTTCACCGCCCGGAACCTATGATGATCGGTATGGCGCTGCCGGCCGGCTCGGAGGTTGTTGTAGCAACCACCTCCGGACGGATAGCCGGCGAAGCCGGAGACGGAATACTTCGGTGGCTGGGAATCCCCTACGCCGCGCCCCCCGTCGGGCTGTTACGGTTCCGGTCGCCGCAGGCCGTCGAGCCCTGGAGCGGTGTCCGCACGGCGATGGCCGTCGGCCCTTCAGCGTGGCAGAGCCGGGTCGCCGATCCGTTCACCGGACAGCTGCGAGACGACCGCTTCGACGAGGACTGCCTCAGCGTCAACGTTACTGCTCCCGACCGTCCAGCCGCCGAAGGCCGGGGTTACCCTGTCTTGGTAAGTGTTCACGGCGGTGGCTACGCGCAGGGTTCGGGCGCGGCTGCTCCGATCGGCGACGGCGCGGGTCTCGCCCGACGTGGTCTGGTCGTGGTCACCTTCAACTACCGGCTGGGGTCTCTAGGATTTCTCGACCTTCGTGGACTTTCGGGCTGGGGCAACGAGGATTCCGGGTGCGCCGGACTCCTCGACCAGGTAGCGGCGCTGCGCTGGGTACGAGACAATGTGGCTTCCTTCGGTGGCGATCCGGCCCGTGTGACGGCGTACGGGATCTCCGCCGGGGGCAAGAGCATCGTAAATCTGATGACGTCTCCTTTGGCTGTCGGCCTGTTTCAACGGGCGATCGTCGCAAGCGGGGGCGGTGACCACGTCGCCAACCCTGCATTCGCGTCCCGGTTGCGGATACGCCTGCTCAGCCTGCTCGGCCTGCACGAGAGCGACACCGACGTCGATACGCTCCTGTCGATATCACCGAAGGAGTTTGTGGCAGCGCAAGAGGCCATAGCAACGGGACCACGTGGCACCTGGATATGGCGTCCCAGCACAGCTACAGCGGCACTGCCCTCCGTGCCAATCGAAGCGGTCGCCCGTGGCGCAGCGAGCGGGGTGGCGCTGCTGGTAGGCAACAACGGCCACGAGGGAGCGACATTTCATCTCGGAGACCCGACGGCCGGCTTGGAGGCAGAGGGGTCGCTGACCCGGCTGTTCGGCGAGACCAGGGCGCGCGTCCTTCTGGACGCCTACAAGCACGCGCTGCCAGGCGCCGACGCTTCGACCGTCGGCCTCGCCGTGCTCGGCGACGAGCGCTACGGGGTCCCCACACGCCGCCTTGCAGAGGCCCAGGCCACGCACGCAGCAGTATGGCGTTACCGCTATGACGGTCTACCTCCAGGCGTGCCGGAGGCGCTGAGCGGAGGCCACGGTATGGACGGGCTCGCAATCTGGGGTGCCGACACCTTCGCCTCCACGCCTGAGGCGCGCGAGCCACAGACTGCGCTCTGCCTCGCCATGGCCCAGATGGTTGCCGATTTCGTCATCTTCGGAACGCCACGTCCGGGCGACTCGTCTGTCCTACCGCCATGGGACCGTTACGACAGCACTCGCGAGGCGACGATGATCCTCGATGCGTCGCCCCATTTGGAGGCGGCCCCCGACAGGGTCCTGCAAAGCTCCTGGCCGCAGGGTTCCTGGTCGTCGGGGACGTGGTGGCCGCTCGACGG
>JAKBBA010000161.1 GCA_021808665.1 Actinomycetes bacterium | reverse complement strand
ACGTCGGCTTTGAGGGTGTTGACGTCGGCTTTTAGGGTGTTGACGTCGGCTTTTAGGGTGTTGACGTCGGCTTTGAGGGTGCTGACGTCGGCTTTGAGGGTGCTGACGTCGGCTTTGAGGGTGCTGACGTCGGCTTTGAGGGTGCTGACGTCGGCTTTGAGGGTGCTGACGTCGGCCTCGACATTGCCGAGGCGCTTGTGCAGCGCAGCGAACTGCGTGTCCGCAGCCTCGGCGAAACTTCGCATGATGTCAATGAGGATGGCTACTTGCTCGGGTAGGTGGAGCAGCTTGTCGGCGAGAATGGCGCGCTCAAGCTCGTCACGTAGAGTCGGGTCTGCTCTGAGGGCATTGATAAGCCGTTGAACTTCCTCCCTGGTAGCTACAGTGGTTGTGGGGCCTCCTGTCATTGCGGTTTCCTCCCTCGGAGTGGGCTGCCCGGTCTGCCTTGTTCGGCTGCGGAAAGACCGCTGCGAGGTAGTAGCGTCTGCTGGCGACGCCGCTTCCAGATTAGCAAGTCGATGAGACAACGCGACACTCACGGTTCGTGACCGCTACACGGCGCGCACACAGTTGTGATGGGGGAGTTGCCCATAGAGCAAGCTCGGGCTGCGATGAGGTTTAGTTGGGCCACCGGCCCGGATTCTTACGTGTATCGAACGTATGTTCTGCTAGAATGAAGTTTGGTATCGAGGCCCACCTGGCGGTCTCCTTCGGTGTCGGCTTTCTCCTGAGGAGTGCAGGCGTGATGGACTTCGAACCCGGTTGTGGCGGCGTCGCCGCTATGAGCGAGCAGGACGATGGGTGGCCAGCTCGCGGCGAGGCGACTTCCGGCGCGCAGGCGGGCATAGCCGGGGAGGCAATGGAGGACAGCGAATGCCCAGGGCCCGCCCTCGGAGGTCGGGCCGGGGTAGGGGTGGCCGGCTTGGGTAGGTGGCTGGCGGACAATCGTGCTTTGATGGACCGGGGTGAAGCGGGGTGGCTGGATCGTCTCGGCGAGTTCGACCGCGGGCAGCTGTGGGCCTTGGACGGTTCCCTCAGTTGCTGCTCGTGGCTCATGTGGGCGACTGGTATGGCCCGCTCGACAGCGTTCGAGCGGATACGGGTAGCCCGAGAGTTGTTCCGCCGTCCCGTCATCGCCGAGGCGTTCGGGGCGGGACGGTTGTCGTACTCGGCGGTGCGGGCCATTACCCGTATGGAAGATCCCACAGCCGAGGTCGATGAGGCCATCGTGGAGTTCGCCTCGGCGGTCGGGGTGAGCATCCTCGACATCGAGAAGCTCGTACGGACCTATGAGCGCTACAGTTCCCAAGACAAACCTGTAGCCGACGAGGCCGAAGCCAAGCGGGGAGTGCGTTTCACCCGAGGGACTGACGGTTATGGACAGGTGACCATCACCTTGTCCGACTTGGACTTAGAAAGCTTTGCTAGGACCCTGCAAGCTTTCATCGATCTGGCATACCGGCCCGCCGAGCCGGCGGGGGAGCAAGGGGTCGAGCCATCAGGGGAGTCTCCACGTGTAGACAATTACGGTGACCCCTGGGAGTTCGAACCCCAAGACTCCCCGGGAGGGTCCGTGGGGGAGTCTCCACGTGTAGACAGTGAAGCACCCATGGAACAAACCGGCAGGCAGGCCCGGATGGCCGACGCTTTCATGGACATGGTCGCCGCCGCTGCGGCCGGATCGGATGGCGGGGGAGCCGCCGGCGACGACCGCTACGTGGTTCATCTCCTCGCTACTGTTGACAGCCCGGTCGTGTCCCTGCTTGACGGCACGCCAGTCGCCATCTCGGAGGCCCGCACCGTAGCGTGCGACGCTGCCACCGTGCGCCACGTGGTGAGCGAAGCGGGCGAACCGCTCAGGCTGGGACGGCGAACCCGGGAGTGGAACACTTCCCAGCGTCGAGCCATAACAGTGCGCGACGGTGGCCGCTGCCGCTTTCCGGGATGTACCCACAGCTTCGTCGACATTCACCACATCCAACCGTGGCAAGCGGACGGACCTACCGATACTGATAACGGCTGCCTTCTATGTCGCAGACATCACCGAATGATTCACAAGGGTTACGGCATTCAAGGTGACCCTAACCGACAACTCCACTTCTACCGACCTGATGAAACCTACCTAGGGACCACCGGACCATCCGAGCTCAACGTTACCCGAACGCGTCACTTGAAACGAGCTCGGCGCGCTGGCGCCCTTGTTATCACACGATCATAACGAGATGATTGCACTTTCTTAACATTTGGCGCTCAAACTGCTGCACTCGAACCAGCAATCAGCAAGGAGTGACTATTGAGGCCAGTTAGCTGTCAAACTATGGCCGGGCGCGCAGCACTACTGTCGGTCGTCGCAGCCGGGTTACTGACGTCTTGCACGTCGAGCCCGACAGCGTCGAGCTCATCGACTTCGAGCTCATCGACTTCGACCTCATCGATTCCGAGCTCGGCGGCTGGCGGAGTGAACCCAGCGGCGATACCGATAGGCGACGGCCACCTGTCGAACGTCCCCAAGGTCGGCTACGTGGATTCTTGTGTGACCAACTTCCATCGCCCTCAAAATCCGGACGGGCCATGGATCAACGCGTCGGCGGGAACGTGGGACTCGCTGACCAAGCCGCACTCGGCCGGGTCTGTGACTTGGCCCGACGCCACCTACACCGTCACGGTGTCGGCCAACACCAGGACGATCGTGACCGACGACCTTCCCACCGATCATCCGACGGGAGTCTTTCCGGTGACGTCGGCGGATCCGACCTTCCAATACGACCACAACCCGAACCACGTCGCTTCGCATCCGACGACTATCACGTTGCCGCTAAACCCGGTGGCGGCGGCGTCGCCGAGTTGTGTGGGGATGGGTCCGATCGGAGTCTTAGAGGACGGAGTGTTCCTCTTCAACGCCCTTGACGCCGCAGGTCTCGACGGAGGGGCGCACGAGATATTCGACCAGTGGGACGAACATCCCGACGGTCCAGACATGCTCCACCACCACTTCGTTCCACCTTTCATGGTTGACGCCGCAAGCCACGCTGCGGGGTCATCTACTTTGGTGGGCTACGCCGCTGACGGGTACGGCATCTACGTGCAGTACAACTCGGCCGGCCAGCTCGTCACCAACGCGGACCTCGACTCCTGTCACGGGACCACCTCGCCTGTGCTTTGGAACGGCAAAGTCCAAGACGTCTACCACTACGACGCCACCCTCGAATACCCATACACCATTGGGTGTTTCCACGGGACCCCTGACAGCGCCTTCACGGCTACCGGAAGTTCCCACCCGAATCGTTGAGTGGATGGCAGGCTGTCCACGGCCTCCCGAAGGGGGGCGAGAGGCCCCTTCAACTTTGAAGTCGGCGGAACTTACGGCAAGTGCCAGATCATTTGAGGGTTGGCCAGCCTCGTTGGCAACGGCGCCGGACCCGCCAGTGGTCAGCGTAGCGATTCAGGTCGCGGACGAGTCGGCTCGTGGGATGTCTGTGGAGGAGCGGATGCGGCTGAGTGGGCGACTTTTCAGCCCATAGAGCCATTTGAGCAGCCAAAGAGCCAGGCTCCGGGTTCGGCCAGACCGGTGTCTGGTCGATGTTTATGAGGCCGGTGCCGCGGTACTTCCAGGGGCGTTGTTGGAGCCGCTCGACGACAGTGGACACGTCGCTCGTATCGTGCGTCTTGTGGGTCTCGAAGCTGGCGACTAGCTCGTCGATGATCCGGTTCGCCTCGACCGCTTTGGTGTCGAAGAGGTCGGAAGGCGACGAGTGTTCTATCAGGTGGTTCCACTCTTGGAGCAGGCCTTCGCGCTTGTGGCATCCTTCCCTCAACAATGCCGAGGCGGCTTGGCCTTCAGGTACTGCCTCAAGTAGCCGGCACAGGGTGCCTCCGAGGATCGAGTCGTGAACGGTTAGAGCCGCCCCGAGCCGGTAGGCCGCCTCGGCTCGTCGTGCCCCGCTCAGATCGGCGTTCGATAGCTCAGTTACTATCGCCTCGACGGTCTCGTCGTAGCCGGCGAGCAGCTCGGGGATCGATGGCGGGTGACGTGTGTACTGCCTCGGTCGACGGATCGGCGCCGTGACTTCGAGCTTGGAGGAGGACCAGCCATGGTGGGAGTCGTTCCACTCGTGCATGCGGTCGAGATTTCGCCGGATCGACTGTGAGAGCTTCGACCGGGGGTGTCGTGAAGTCCTCGGGTGTGCCCGAACGGGCGCGCGGCGCGCCTCTATGGCCATTCTCGCGGCCACCACCTCCGGCTTCGCGCTGTCTCCAGCATCCTGCAGCAGGTCGCTGACTTCGGTCGCCTCAACGTCGACGTGGCGGTCGAAACTGTGTCGAAGGTCGGTAATGATCTGTTCGATCTCCGCTCCGAATACTGGGTAGACGTTGTGCGGTTGGGTGCCTTGGCTGATGTCTTGGAACCGGGCCAGCAGGGTCGCCCGCTCCTCGCATCCGCGGCGAAGCTGTTGCGCCACGCGGGGACCGTTTGGGAGATTCTCGAGCAGAGGGCACAGCGACGCACCGACTACCGAATCGTGCACCGAGATCGCTCTACGTAAGACAAAGAGCGCCTGAACGCGGCTGGTGCCTTCCGTAGCGTCAGCAACGTCACGCCAAGCATCCCGAACACCGTCGTCGTAGGAGGCCAGCAGATCCCTCAGCGAGCTATCCGTGAGGCCAACTTCGTCGTGCTCTGGCATCTTCGTGCACTCTCCCTTCGGGTTCGAGTCAGCCCGGATGGGCCGACTCGAAACTTGTTCGCCGGGTCTGGAGCAGAAGCTTCTGTTCCTAGGTTACCGCTTCGCGGGGACCCGCTGGCAGAGCGGTCCGGATTTCACAAAGAGGCGTGCGGCTCCATCAGCTCGATCCGATTCCCGAAAGGGTCGTCGACGTAAACCCGCGTGTAGCCGTCGAGGGGTTCGTCGGCGAGCACAGTGACTCCCGCTTGGTGCATGGTGGCGACGAGCGAAGCGACGTCGTCGACGATCAGGGCCGGGTGCGCTTTACGGGCCGGATGGAAGTCGGCTTCCACTCCGAGGTGGACTTTCACTGTGTCGTTCTCGAACCAACACCCGCCCCTCACGGCGAGGTTTGGGGGCTTCTCGGTCTCGGGGATGCCCAAAAGGTCTGCGTAGAAGGCACGTGCCTCGGCCTCCCGGCCGGGCGGCATGGCCAGTTGCACGTGATCGATACGGAGAACTCGCACGGAGCGATACTGCCACTTCTTCGCGTGCCAGGGGGTCGTCCGCCTAGGTGGGGGCAACCGCGCCGAGGCGACCACCCGGCGCGCTCAGCGCCCTGCGCCCGAGAGCCGCTCGAAACGTCCCTGGCTCGCACAGTGAGCGCGGAGTAAACTTGGTCGTGCCAACTGAGCACACTTCGCTCCTGTCGCAGCAGAGAGGTTTTGGCTGAAGTGATCTAGGAGGGACTGGGATGGAAAGGGTGAACATCCCCGATATCGAGGTGATGGTGCTAAACCTGCTTGCCGTGTTCGAAGGTGGTGCGGCTGCTCAGACGCTCATGCAGAGTCTGCAACACAAGGATGTGGGTGGACTCGAGGTGCTCTCAGCGATCAAGAACTGAGCTGACCGTTCGCAGCTCCAAATTGGCGGGATTCAGGAGAATACGAACTGTACGTGCCGTCAGTTGTCAGCTTCTGTCAAACGCTGGCAGGTGAGCTAACAGCCACATTGATCGCCGGCCCAGGCGAGAGGGACGGGTAGAAATGGCCGAAGGGCGCCGCTGGATGGAGCAAATCATCGAGTTACTTGGCGACCAGTACGTGGTCTACGAACACAACAACTATTCGAGACAAGCTCGACTCCTCAATCATCAAGGTCTGGTGGCCTTGTTCGACGGAAACTTGGATCTCGCACGAGAGAAGTCGCTAGGCAGTCTCGATCTTTGCAAGCAGCCGGACCTCGCCTATGAAGCGGCCCTGGCGTCGTCGAATGTCGCTCTATTAGAGGCCACCAGTGGTAGTCCTACACGGTGTATCGGATGGGCGTATGAGGCCCTAACCGTTCAGCACGCCCTGGGGGACCTACATGGCCAGGCGACAAGCTTGCTGCATCGGGGGATCGGCAAGTTCTATAACTGCGACATAGACGACTAGGTTAGAGACGCTGCAGTCTCTGCAACCATGTTCGCAGAGCTTAAAGACGATCGAAATTTGTGCCTCTCCCTTTACTGCCCCGCGTGCGCTCTGTCACGAAAGGGTGACGGTGACGCCAACGGGGGACATCGAAACTGTTGGATGTTGCCCTTGGCGCGTGAGGCGGCCGCCGCCGCCGAGGCGATCCGACAGAACATGAAGATACCGTTCCCAGATGACTGGACTTCCCGTCTCGAGCTGGCCATGGGGCGCGATCTAGCTGATCCAGCAATCCTTCCGCCGAGCCGACCTGTTGAGCGACTCTCTGGCTGGGGAGCTGGGGATGTTGTTGGTGGTTGCGGTGTCGCTGGTTTGAGGTCAGCTTGGGGATGTCCTGTTCGCGTGAGGACCTCCTCGTTGCGCTCTTGGTCGAGTTCGAGGGGGTCCTGGGCTTTCCCCGGTTTTGTTGTCGTCTGGTTACGCCGCCTCCGCATGCTCGTTGTATGGATAATGGAACTCTTGTGGTCTCATGTAGTCAAGTGTGGAATGTAGCCGTTTCCGTTTGTAATGGACTTCGATGTACTCGAATATGGCGGCTTGTAGTTCCTGCCCGGTTTAATCTGAGTTCTATAGACGTGTCTGGGCTGTTGATGT
>JAKBBA010000160.1 GCA_021808665.1 Actinomycetes bacterium | reverse complement strand
CCTCCAGAGGCGATATGGTTGGCTGCGATGAGCGATAGTCGTCGGGTTCAGGAGATGCTGACTTCTATTGTGTTGACGGGCGTGGTCGCGTCGGGGTGCAGATGTATGCTCCCCGCTTCTGACCGACCGAATATCCGCTTGATGACAACGATGTCGAATACCCTCTACTCTCGGGGTTGCTCGTGGTCGTCGTATCCAAGCCCGTAGCGTCGTGCGGCTAGGGCGAGCTCGGTTCGGTTCGTGACGCCGAGCTTTGCGCGTAGGTGTTGGAGATGAGTTCGCACCGTGCCAACTGAAACTACGTAGTGCCCAGCAATCTGCTCGTTGCTTTGGGCGGTGCCAACAAGGTTGAGTATCTGGATTTCACGGGGGGTTAATTTGGCGCCGTTGCCGGCGGGAGGCATGACTAGGTCGAGTAGCCGGCGGGTGAGCATCGGGGGGAGGACTGCTGCTCCTCGGTTTACTTCCCGGATGGTGTCGGCTATGTCGGGCCACGGCGTCGATTTGGGCAGGAAGGCGCTGGCCCCGGCGGCGAGGGCGGTGAGTAGGTACTCGTCGAGGGCGAAAGCGGTGAGCACGATCACCCTGGGGCGCCGGTCTCGGCCTGCGGAGGCAAGTGAGCGGGTGAGGGTGACGCCGTCGGGTCCGGGCATGCGGATGTCGGCTAGTACGATGTCGGGGTGAACCCGTTCGATTAGGGCGAGCCCGTCGGGGGTGTTCGCCGCCCAGCCGGAGAAGTGAAGGCCGTCGCTGGATTCGCAGAGATCCCCGAGGGCTTCGGCTGCGTCGCTGTCGTCGTCTACGACTACTACGTCGATCATCGTTGTACCTCGGTGCAGTCAGCTGGAACCCTGGCATCGAAAGCGAAACCGCCGGCGTCGGTCGGCCTTGCCCGCAGGCTGCCGCCCACGATTTCGAGGCGGTTAGCAAGGAATTTAAGACCAGTACCGGCCCCGGCGGTGCCGGTACGGCGAGGTCCTGGGTCGTTGACGCTTAAAGTCGCCTCACCAACATCGAAGTGTATGTCGATTGACACGCTCGTGCTGGCGGAGTGGCGCGCTACGTTGGCTACCGCTTCGTCGAGAGCAGAGGCGAGCGCCTGCTCCGCCGCAAAACATAGATGCTCTTTGGCGCCTTCGATCGATAGCGTGACACGAACGCCTGAGGCGGCAAGTGGTGCTATCCACTCCCCGAGAACTGCGCTGAGACTGCCGGTTTGAGCTGCGAGGTTGGTCTGAGCGGCGGAACTGGTGCGCCCGTTACGGTTGCCGTCCCAAGTTGTCACCACTTCTCCTAGTGCTATCAGGCTCTCTTGGACCCTTTCGCGTATACGTGCAAGCAGGACCTCTCGGCGTTGGTCTCCTGCGACGCCGGCGGCCTCGACTTGGCGCAGTGCGGCGGCGAGGGCGTGCCCGATACGGTCGTGAAGCTCTGCCGCTGCTTGCACGCGCGCCTCGGCCGCCTCCCGGCGGTATGTCTCCTCCTGTGCGAGGGCGGCCTGGCGGGCTGCTTCCGCCACAGCGGTACTGCGCTGGCGTGCCAGGCGGATCCCGGCCCCGGCCGCCCACGCTAGGCCGACCAGAGCCGCGTTCGCGAGACCGACGACCGGCCCGCCGCTGGGGTGGCGGACGGCTTCTACGATGGCGACGCCGCCGATCGCCGCGCCGAGCGCCCCAACGCGAACCCAGGAGCGCTCGCAGCGTGCCGCTACCGCGCCTACTACTGCGAGGCCGGCGTAACCCGACGGGCCGGGCGGGTACCCGGTGGCCGCGTAGGCGACGGTGGCAGCCTGTACTATCACGAAACTCGCGGCGGTGTAACGCCACCATCCGAGAATGCCGACCGCCTCGACGACTACCAGGAAGTCCGCCGCGAAGCCGGGGCGAAGCGAGCCCGACCCCGGACGCCACCATGGCGCGGGCCAACCCAATGCCAGTAACGCCACCGCGACGCCGACCGTCGCTGCCACCACGACG
The DNA here is from genome assembly GCA_021808665.1 of Actinomycetes bacterium. The sequence goes on along the minus strand of JAKBBA010000160.1, from coordinate 4,812 downwards.
GCACGCCCGCTCGAGGAACCAAACGGCCGCCGGCCGGCGATCTGCTGCATAAACGTAATCTTCTCACCTGCCGGCACCCCCACCCGAAAAATCCGCCGAATATCCGCGTTTCGACAGATGCGCACCCGGCCAAGCCCTCCTACCATCACTAAAAGTGAGCATCGAACACCCGTGAGAAAGGAGGAGCAACCATGTGGTGGTGGCCGTGGGGCTAACCGGGAGTCAACTCTCATCATGCCAGACGCCTGTGTAGTTCCATTCCGTGCCTCAGAAGAACAAAGGGCAAGGTATCGGTGCCTCTTCTACAGCACCCGCCAGCTTCTGCAACTATCCCAGAAGGCACACTGTCCTCGTGCTGCTCGTCGAGAACGCCCGGCGGGAGTTTGTCCTGCCCCCCCGGTCGCCCTCTGCTTCCGGGCAGCACCTAGAGAATCCAGTATCCCCGGGGTGGTTTTCGAGTCGTCGTTGACCAGCGAAACCGCCTCTAGCACTTCCATCTCGTCAAAAAGGAGATTCACAATGTCACGACGATCTATCCGTTCCGCCCTTCAAGCTGTTGTAGCGATGGTGGGAACGCTCGGAGTCACTACGCTGTTCCTGGCGTCACCCGCATCCGCGTCGCCAACCAGTGTGACTGTCCATGCGGTGCCTCTTGCAATAGCCACCACCGGTGGACCGCAACCCAACGCGTCTAACACCATCGTGTTCTCTCACCCGGGCGCATATCCGCTCCAACACGGTGATAAATACGTACAATACTCTAATGGTCACGTTGTGCCGCTTTCTGCTACGAAGTGCGGTGGCAACGTGTGCCAGTATGTCAATGGCAATAGCGTCTGCCTCAACTATATCGAGGTGTATACTGCAAACGGGGCAAACGTACCGTATGGAGACTGGATAGCCGAATGGTTAAACGGCCAATTCTGGGATCAAGCGAACTACGGACCGAGTACACCCCTAACGATGCCAGTATATTCTAATGGCAACCAGTACGGAGAAATATGGTACTACCCTGGTTACTACATTAACGGTGACCAATTTCAAGGGGGAATTGAGGGAATAGTGACATCACCAGCCCAGATCATCTACCGAGGTTCCTGTACTCCCTCGTGAAGGTGAAGTTCCCGACGATATCTCGTGTGTCACGGAGGCGGCAACTGCCTGGGCCGACGTCATTCGGCCCAGGCTTTGACCGGCGCGCGCGACATACACTCGCGTTGGCGCAGCGTCTCGCGTGGGAGAAGCGGAAACAATACGGTCCAGGTGAGATTCTTACGGCCCTTAGCCGGACCCGTGGTCCCGTCTCCGAGCTTCTTGCCGCGCCGGGGAGCACGGCCGCCCTGACAGCGCGCCTTCTTTCGGACGGTCCCACCACGAGTGACGCAGAGTTGGCGGTTATTGTTGTTGCAGACTCCTCAGCGCAACAGGTCATCGACACGGCGAAGGATTGGGCTACCGCGACTGGTCGCCTGGCTACGCCTATGGACCTTCTCGTAGCATTATGTGCGCAAGACAGTCAAGTCGTTAACGCACTGCTGACATCAGTGGGGCTCTCGGCCCTAGATGTTCAGCGGCAAGCACGGGAACGGGCTGGCAGAACCATGCCTGGCACGCTCACGCTTAGTCCTCTCAGGGGCGAATTCATCGAGATCTCCGAGGAAGCCCGCGCCACCTTCCGGTCACGCCAAGAGGCGATAGCGGAAGGAGTCGGCAGCTGTCTCAGGCTAGGTGAAGAGCGAGCGGGTGAGGAGTATGACGCTGTCATGCGATACGTCCGCACGCACGCGCTGCGAGATGCGGAGGCACGGGCTCTCTTGCGATGGCATATGGGCCAAGTGCTTGATGTGTTGCGGCGCCTCAAGGAGATCCGCCCGTCCGGAAAGACGGGCAAGAACGATACGTCTTCCCCGAACGGCTGAGACTTTGAGTCACTAAGAGGTATCGACCGGCACCGGCGGAGGCTCGGAGGTAGCGGGAACAACGGAACGGAAAGTCACGCAAGGGGGGTTCCAGGGACTCGACGAAGGGCCGCCCTCCGTCTCTCCCCGCGTTGTGGCAGGACCCAGGTCTGCCCGCGAGTTATGGGTGCCTCGCCGGACCGATTGGCCGCTCAGCCCGTCCCAATAGCACTCCTGATTGTATATTTCATGCACATTTGGTCTTCCAACTAAGGAGACGAGGACGAGTCGGGGTATCAAGACCCGCTTGCGGAGTGTTCGCGGCCGGACTTCTCTCACAAGCGGTTGCCACCAGCAATCATCCTGGCAGACGGACTCTTCAGGTCGGAACTGGAGTGTCGCTGTATCCACCGCCCTACGCTCTACTTGGCTTTGGCTCGGCGCCCACAACGACACGGCCTCATTTACTAGCCGCAAGGTATGTAACGACATCCGGGGTCGTTTGACTTGTTGGCGTGCCCTCTTGGCTGACGGGCCCTCCTACGAAGAGCTGCGAGCGCAGCGACCGGCAGTTGGTTAGTCGCACGTTCCGGTGTAAGGGGGTTCCGGCCGGCTTGCTTCTCGCCGTGGTGGTGGGCTCCGTAGCGTCTCGGCCGGTGCCAGAGCGCCCTCGGTGACTGCTTTTCGGGGACGCGGCAGCTGACGGTGCGCCGGCAGGGCGCGGGCGCCTCCCCGACCACGCCTCTGAAGGGCTACTGCACGGAGACCGCTCGGCGTCCACCAGCCCTGGCTGACCGGCCGCATTAATCACATGAAGCAGGAGGTTAACACTACGACGACGGGCTCGTCGCTGGGGTGGCGGACGGCTTCAACGACGACGACACCCCCGATCGCCGTGCCGAGCGGTCCGACGTGAACCCAGGGAGCGCTTACACCGTGCCGCGATAGCGCTTGCGACAGCGAGGCCGGCGTAACCCGACGGGCCAGGCGCATACTCGGCGGCCGCGTAAGCGAAGGCAGCCGCTTGTTTACACGAAACTCGCCGTCGTGCAACGCCGCCGTGCAACGCCGCCATCCGAGGATGCCGACTGCCGGCACTCAACCAAAGAATCCGCGAAATATCCGCGTTTCGACAGATGCGCGTCTGGCCGAGTCCTCGTACCTACCATCACTTAAGGAAAGGAAAGAGAAATGAAGCTGCAAGTTATCGACGGCCATGTGTGTCGAGACGCGAAACACGACCAATTAGGAACCCTATTGCCGCCGTACTCCGTGCGTTCTTCGACGGTAACACGACTTCGACGTCGTTTAGCTATGGCATCACCGGTTCAGGGGGCGACTACGGTGGGGCTTCTGGTGCCGTGACCTTCTACGTCTCCTGAGTCGCGTTGTCGAGGGTGATGACGGCGCCGCTGAGGGGCGCGATACGCTCTGCTGGGATGCTCGATCGTCGTTTGGTTCGGAGGAAACTAAGCGGGATTGTGGTAGAAGGCGTTGCTTGTTCGGGGCTGCTTGCGGGTTGCAGCCCGTCCAAGCCGGCTGCCGGTGGCCCGCTGCCCAATCCGACTTCGGTATCGCAGGTCGAGATCGCCGATCTGAGGCTGGCGAGCGGGCCGTTTAAGGCGCCCCCGGTGATGACGACGCCGTACGAGGCGAAGCTGCTTGAGACGCACCCGATGACCTACGCTGTGTATCAGGAGGTGTTGCACGCCTTCGCTAGCTGCGTGAAGCAGAAATTGCCGGGGGCGACTGTCACATTTATATCTGAGCAGGGTATGCCGTAAATGGATGCGGTTCAGTTCGGCTACAACGGCCCTCAGCTGCCTCCCCAGACGACGAACTTCAACGAGGTGTCTCGTTACAGCTACTCGGAGTATGCTGTGGGAGTAGCCGCAACGTGGTACAGGCAGAACTACCTGTCGGGGAACACTCTGGTCGCGCAGCGGTCGTCGTTTCTGTCGTGCATGCGGGCGGCGGGTGTGCAGATATCCGCGACGGCGAGTTTCGCGACGATCCACTCGTTCTTTGATACACGGGCCTGGTTCAAGAACCTGTCGACTGCTCAAAGGAAGGCCGGCGGGTTGTGCGAGACGAAGTACGGGCAGTTCCTGAGCTCGCTTTGAGTCATCAGTCCTCGTTGCGGAGACATCTAATCCGGTGAGATCCTCCGGTTGGAAGTTCGTCTGGGGACTAGTTCTGGCAGCAGTCTTTGTCGTTCCAGGCTTAGGGCTGGCAGCTGTGGTGTGGCTTTCGCCGAACCGGCTTGCAGGGTCGACGCTAGCTCGCCTTGAGCCTTGGTTTCTGAGTTTTTGAGGCAAGTTTTCGTGAGTGGTCGGTGAACTCGTTGGCGCTTAGGAGGTTTTGGAGTTCCGTCTCGTAGTTGCGCCAGGCGAGAGTGAGCGGTCGGGGTCCGGTTGTTGGTGGCAGGCTGCTGTCGGCCAGGTCGGTGAGGGTGGGCACGACGATACGGGCGGCTAGCTGGGTGAAGAAGGTGGCGATACGAAGACCGTGGTGGGTGACCCGGTAGGTGTGGGTGCCGTCGATGCGTTCGATGAACCCTTTCAGTCGCAGCCGGCGCAGGTCGTAGCTGGCTTGTGCCGAGCTGTAGTTAGGCTGGTAGGAGACGGCGAGCTGGGCTCGTAGACTTTTGTTGGTGAGGCCGCCGATGACATGGGCGAAGCCGGCGACCGACGCCAGCAGCGCCATGGTTCGGGGTTCGCCGAAGCGCAGGCCGGGAGCGCGCTGGCCTTCGTGGATGCTGGGCCCGACGACCGCTTCGAGGGTGGCCTGGTCGGGCAGACCGGGCTGGTCCTCCCCGATAGCAGCCAGGAACCGGCTGTTGATCTCATCGCCGGCAGCGCGAAGCGCCCGCCAGTTGGCGGTGTTGAGGGTCTTGTGCAGCCCGAAGTCGCTG